>BJUT01000036.1 GCA_007988745.1 Pseudoalteromonas atlantica | reverse complement strand
TATACAGTCGTAAATGAGAATTTTTTAACTCTGATAGCGACACGTTTTAGCCCCTCAAAATGATTAAGTATTATTGCGGATTGGTATTATATGTAATGCGCCCTAATAGTAATCATAAAAATGCGGCTTAACGTTCATTGCGTTAAGCTGTAGTGGCTCATATCTAAACTGACACTTTTATACGCGGGTTGAAGCTTCATATGGCAGGCAGCTACAGACAAGGAGAGGACGGTCAGAATGATTTAGGTGTGTATAGTATTTAGCGAAAGAGAAACCAACTTAAACAAAAAGTAGTTCGTGCAGTTTCTATAACGATCATTTGCTTTTTGAATTCTGAGTTTTTCCAAATTTATTATTGTTTTTTTCCGTGGTAATTCGCTTGTTTGCTGCACTTTTGTATCAGATTAAAACAGTCGCACTAACATGCCAAATTCCATCGCAGTGCCTTTCTATTTACGTTCAAAATAATTATTGATGGTGTCAAGCCTCTAAACTCTCCACCTCTAGTTTCAGTATTTCAGCGAGTACATCTGAATCATATTGTATTGCGTAATAATCGCTATGACACATTAAAGTGACTCTTTTTTGGGTATTGGTTAGAACGTTTAGCTCAAAATAAGTTCGTGGCGACTCAGTACTATATATTCGTGTCGTAACTAACAGAAGCTTTTCAAACGAATCAAAAGCGACTTTAATTTTCGGATTGTTCGAACTGCCGACATTTAGCACTTTTTCATTTAGATCAAAATAAAATCTTCTTCTGCTTCTTCTGCATATCAAGGTCGTGCCTAAACTAAAGAGTCCCCCCAATGTAAACACGACAATAACGAAATCGGTTTTCGAATCAAGGTTGGGCTCCAACTGCCAAACTTTAGCTGACATAAATATGCACACTGTCCAACAAAAAATATGCAATCCCCATTCAAACAAATAACTTCTAACGTTAGGTGTAATAGTTACTACATCTTTATTTATGGTCAATTTAGCGTTGCAAAAACTAGAAGCAACTAGGTCTCCCGTAATATCAATTTCGTCACTCGCTTTCATATTTAAGCTCTCTTATGAATCGTAGAAACGAGTATAAGAAACAATAACTCTATAGGCTAGATATAATGGCAGCTGTATTTGAGCCTAGTTTTAAGCTTTCCTGGTAGATGTTTTGAAAAAATATGAAATGAGTTTCCGTCAAGATAATTAAATGAGCTGGTCTTTGAGGTGAAAAAATTCTTTATCCCAAGCTTCACATAACTTACATAGCTGTCTATCAGGTAATGTCCAAACCAATTAACCGAAACTGCAAAATCAGATATGAGCTACTAAATTAAGCCGCTTTTTAATACACTTTTAAACCTAATTAACCAAATAACTAACTAAAATCGACCACCACTTCATAGCGCCCTGGCTTGTCGTTTACATCGTAAACCCAGCCGTGGCGTTTAATTATTTTTTCGCTTAATTGCAGGCCTAGTCCGTACCCTATGCTGGCGTGTTTTGCTGAGGGCGAGCTCGCTTTAGGGGCATCGTCTTGCTTACTACAATTAACAATAGTCACTTTACTGCCTTGCTGCGTAATATGTACTTGGCCAAATTGGGTATGTTGGTAGGCATTACGAATTAAATTAGTCAGTACAATGTGGCACGCAGTAGCATCGGTGGTAATAACGCTCTCTTGCTGGGTGTTTAAAACCACCTCAACGTGCTTAGCATTAAGCAAGTAGTTAAGCTCATTACTCAGGGTCGTTATTTTATCACTAAGGTTTACAGGTTCTGGACTACTTTGCTGATCTTCGTTGCGGCTTAGCCATAATAACGTATCGGTTAAATCGCTCATGGTTAAACCGGCGCGCTCTATACGCTCAAGTGTAAGTTGTTGTTTATCACTTAACGGGGCTTTTTCGCTCAGCCGATTGAGTAGCTCAACGTTACTGCGAATAACCGAAATTGGCGTACGCAGCTCGTGGCTGGCATAGCTTAAAAAGCGCTGCTCACGCTCTACGCTTTCATTTGCCGAAAGTAAGCTGCTGCGTATTAATGTGGCTAAAGTGTTTAGTTCGTTATATGTAAAATCAGGCGGTGTTTGCTGCAGATTAGTTTGGTTTAACGATTTAGCCCAACCCCTTAACGACTCCACTGGCTTGGCTATTTTTTTCATTACCATAAACAAAAAAAACGCAAATAACACAATGGCCGCAATGCCTGTAATGGCAATCCATAGCATGCGTTGTTCGGGCTCTATATTAGCGAGCAATTGTGGTTTATCTTTTTCGAGCATAATGCGCGATATATAACGCGGCTCGCCTTCGGGGTTTGGATAATACACCACAAAAAATAAATTTTGTGGCATAGAAAACATCGATGGCCTGTCTTTTGTTTTATGTAAAAACCCCACCTCTGTTGGTTTTTTAAAACGCTGCTGAATTGACGCAGGCATGTCTTCCCAGCGACTTGCTATATTAAAGCCCACCAGCTCTTTTGTTTCCCCAGGCTTTACTTCAGTGGTTTGCGAAAGCTTTAACATAACTCCGTTTAAGCCTTTATCTAGCCCATCAATAAAGTAATTTACACTTAAAAACGAAAAGCCAATGGCCATAGCAGAGCTAAGCACTACCATACTGGCAAAAAAGTAGAGCCTTAAACTAGGCCTTATTTTCATTGTGGTTGCCCTTCATTTGCTGTTATTGCAAAGCCCACACTAGGAATGGTCTCAAGTGTAACTTGGTGTGTGGTGGCTTCTAATTGCTTACGTAAATGATGCACATGCACTTTTAAACTGTTGCTGTCGGGCTGCTCTTCGCCCCATATAGCTTGCATAATGCTACTGCGGGTAACAGGCTGCGGCGCATGGCGTACTAAGGTTTCTAGCAATTTAAATGCAATGGGCGATAACTTTAATGTTTGCCCCTCTACATCGGCACTGCGCTTTGCTAAATCTAAATTTAAATTAGCTAAGGTGAGGCGTTTTGCCTCACCACTTTTGCGCTTTGCCAGCACTTGTACCCGCGCTACTAGCTCTTTCATGGCGAAGGGTTTTACTAAATAGTCGTCGCTACCGGCGGCAAAGCCCTCAAGTTTATTATCGAGGCTATCGCGTGCGGTCAAGATTAATACCGGAATATCTTTACCTTGTTCACGCAATGTTTTGCACATTGTTAAGCCGTCCATTTTGGGCATGTTTACATCTAAAATAATCATTTGATAATCATTAATTTGCAGTAAATTTAAGCCCAAAACGCCGTTGCTTGCATGGTCACACTCAATGTCTTCTATATCGAGGTAATCAACAATTGTTGTTGCCAGGTCTATGTCGTCTTCAACCAGTAGTACGTTTATCATTAAGAGGCAGCTCCTTCGGTGCGTTTACCACTTAAAAAGTCTAACACATTGGCAAGTAAGCGCTTAATGTCTATTTGAATCATTAATAATGCCGGAATAAGGATTAATGTAATAACCGTGGCAAACAAAATACCATAACCAAGTGATGCCGCAGCAGGAATTAAAAACTGTGCCTGCATTGAGGTTTCGCTTAATAACGGCACTAAGCCCGCGTAGGTGGTAATTGAGGTAAGCATTACCGCGCGCAGGCGGCTTGTACACGACTCTACAATGGCATCGTGCGTGCTCATGCCTTCATCTTTTACCAGCTCGTTAAAGCGCGATACCAATAATAGGCTGTCGTTTACAACCACCCCACTGAGCGCCAAAATACCATTTAAAGAAAGTATGCTGATGGTTAAGTCGTTCCACCAATGGCCTAAAATAGCACCCACAATACCAAACGGAATCGCCACCATAATCAACATGGGTTGAATGTACGATTTAAGCGGAATCGCCAGCAATACGTAAATAACTAATAACGCGGCTATAAACATAGTGGCCATTGAGCCTGTTGTTTCGTCTTGCTCTTCGGCTTCTCCGGCAAAGTGAATACTTAAGTTAGGAAATTGCGCGTTAAGCTCAGGCACTAAGTCGCGGCTTAAGTTAGCAACTAATTCGTTAGATGCCACAATGTTTTTATCTACTTGTGCGCTTAAGTAAATTGCACGTAAGCCATCAATGCGGGTTATTTCATCTTGCTGATATTCGCTGCTTATATTGGCTACGTTAACCAAAGGTACTACGGTGCCATCGGGTAACCTAATACGCGATTGCATTATATCGGCTGGTGTTTTACGGGCGTTTTCTGGGTAACGCACACGTACTTTTACTTCGTCTTTATCGCGCTGGTAACGCTGTACAATTGCTCCACCAAAAGCTTGTAATACTTGCTCTGATAGGCTCGCCGTATCCATACCTAAAGCGCGCCCTTGTGCATTTAAGGTAAATTTAAGCTGTGGCTGACCTGGGTTTAAATTATCGTCTATGCCATTAACACCAGCAGTATTTTGTAAGCGCTCTTTAAACAGTGCGCCTGCAGCCATTACAGTTTCGTCATCCCAGGCTTTTAATTCTACTTTAAAGTTATCAACCATTTTACGTGTAGCCAATACTTGTAGTTTTTTGCTGCCCTCTGGCATACCGGCAAGGCGCTGCCATTCTTGTGCAAATTCGCTTGCTGTAAAGTCGCCCTCGTTTAATAGCTCAACACTTACCGTACCGCTAGTATCGCTACTGCTCACTAATTGTAAGCTCGTTATTTCGCTCTCTTGCGAGTCAAACTTATCCATTAAATTTTGCTGGGCTTGTAGTGCACTTTGCTCAAGCGCTAACAAGTTTTTATTAGTTTGCCCATACGCTGCATCGTTTTGCATAACAAGTTCAGCGGTTACGGTATCGCCGGCAATACTTGGGAAAAAACCTACTTTTACTGCACCGGTCATAGGCATGCCAACAACCAGAATAAAAAAGGCCACAAATGCAGCAACAATGGCGTATCTAAATCGTAACGAGTATTCAATAACGCGGCGGTACACTTTATCGCTAAACCAAGTTAGACCGCTGTCGGCGCCATGCTGCACCTTTGACCACAAGCCACTAAGACCCGACTTTAACTGGCGTTTAGTGCTTACGTGGGCTAAATGCGACGGTAAAATAAGTTTTGATTCAACAACCGAAAGCAGTAAACAAATCGTCACTACGGTCGCAAACTGTGAGTAAATTTTACCTAAGTTGCCAGATACATTCGAAAGCGCAACAAACGCCGCTACCGTGGTTAATACCCCAAATATGGTGGGTACAGCCACCTTCATGGTGCCTAAAATCGTGTTATTAAGGGTGTCGCCGTGTTTTTTGCGAGTGGTGTAAATACTCTCCCCCACAACCACGGCATCGTCGACCACGATCCCCAGCGCCATAATAAAACCAAAGGTGGTCATTTCATTTATGGTCAGTGCGGTGTAGCTGTCGGTCATAAAGTACAGCGTGCCAAAAAATACAAATGGCAAGCCACCTGCAACCCATAGCGCAACGCGTACATTTAAAAATATCGCTAAAATAACAAACACCATAATAATACCGGTTACGGCATTTTTAGTAAGCAGCGATAGGCGCTCGGTGATCATGGTGCTTTTGTCGTGCCAGCTTTCAAGCTCTACATTTTGCGGTAATAAGCCGCGCTCGTGCCATGTATCAATTACGCTTTGTGCTTGCTCAACTATGGTGGTTATATCGCTATTTTCATCCATTAAAATTTCAATGCCTACGGCATTTTGTTGGTTATAACGACTTAGTGAGTTGGTATCTTCTGCGAATGTGTCGGTAACGGTTGCTACATCACCTAATTTAATTTGTGTGCCTGATTGCGTTGTAAGTAACACTATATTGGCAAAGTCGCGCTGCCAGTAAGCTTGATCGGCCGCTTTTAGGCGCATTATTTTATTGCTATCGCGCAAGCTAGTAGAAAGCGGGCTCGATGATTCGTTGTTAATCACCTCGCTTACATCGCTAATTGTTAAACCGTAGGCTTGTAGTTTACCTTCGTCGATTTCTACCGACATCATAGGGTCAAGCACGCCCGATTGCTCTACATCGCTAATGCCCGATTTAGCTAATAAATCGGCTTTTAGTTTTTCACCTAGGTTTTGCAACGTATGGCGGTCGGCATCACCAAACAATTGTAAGGTTAATGCGTGATCTTGCCTACGCGCTTTGTCGATCACCGGCTCTTCGGCATCTGCCGGAAAGTTATTTATGGCATCAACTTGGTTTTTAACATCGGTGAGTAGCTCATCAAGCGAGTAATCGGTTTTTTTCTCAATGCTTACATGACTGCCGCTGGCATCGGATGTAGAGGTAATGCGCTTAATACCCGGTACGGTTTCAAGGGCTTCTTCTACTTTTAGGGCGATGCCTTCTTCTGCTTGTAAGGCATCGCCACTGTCGTAAACCACCGATACTGAAATAGTATCTGGCTCAAGGCTTGGAAACGCCTCTTTACGCAAAGTAGAAAGCGACATTATGCCCATTACTATTACGCTAATGAGTAATAAATTGGCGGCCACTGAGTTGTTAGCAAACCAGCTAATAATGCCGTGCAAAGGGTTAGTATTATTAGGTAATTGCGGTGCTTGATGCGGGCTCATTATGGCATCTCCTCAACAATTGGGTTTACTAACATATCGTTTAAGTAGCTTACGAGTGGGCGAGCCACCACACGTAAATTAGTGTGTCCTTCAATAGGAGAGATATAAACGTAATCACCGCGCTCAAATAGTTTTTGCGCTTGAATGCTCATTAACGTGTTTTGCTCGTTTACGTACCAAATTAAGCCCTCTTGCGATACTGCTGAGGCGGGTAATTTAATTACGTTGTTAAGCGCTTTACCAGCAATTTGTACCGCTAAAAATGTACCTGGTAACAATGGTGTTGCTTGCTCAAAAGGTTTGTCTAGCGCAACCACTACACTGCGCTGGCGTGAGCTATCGTCAAGGTGCTGCTCAAAACGAGCAATGTAACCTTGCCACTGATTCTGTGTTGTTACATCACTTAAAATAACCTCGCCCGACTTATCGCTTGCCAGGTTTTGCCATTGGCTTAATGAAAGCGGTACGCTAATTTCTACTTTGTCGGTGCTGTTTAATGTAGCCAGTGTATCGCCGATGCTTACGTAAGTGCCTAAATCTACATCGCGCGATAAAATAACAGCATCAAACGGCGCACTTATATGGGTGTTTTTTTCATCACGCTGCGCAGTTTGGAGTGCGTATTGGGCGTTATCGGCCGTTGCTTGGGCAGCTTCTAGCTGTAGCGTTCTAAATACTAAAGGCGAGCTTGGTGCTTGTGTTACACCCGAGCGCTGCCATTCACGCTTTGCTTGGTTTCCTAAGTCTTGCTCTTCTTGTAGGGCAAGTTTGGCATCTGCTAATGTGGCTTTAGCGCTCGCAACTGCTTGTAAGTATTCGGTGTTATCTATTTGTGCAAGCACTTGGCCTTTTTTAACTACATTACCGGTAGCAAATTGCTCGCTCATATTCGTTATTTCGCCCTTAACTTGTGCTTTTAAGCTAAGCGCCCAGTGTGCTTTAGCCTCACCGTGGCCGCTAACATAGGCTTGATACGTACTTGGCACAGCGTTAATAACCAATACATTGGGTGCCACAGATTTAGCCGGCTCAGGCTTTGGGCCATTTGCTTGCTGCGCCATTTTTTGGCCGTTATATGAAATAGCAAGCCCTATACAAACAATGGCAACAAGAGTTACAACAACAGGTACTGGCGAAATTTTCATGACGATACTCCAAGGCCCAAGGCAAGGCCTAAATCTATACGGTTAGTTAAAAGGGTGTAATTTATTTGGCTAAGCTGAGCTTGTAGGTCGTACACCTGCTGCTGCACGGTTAGTAAGTCTAAAATATCAACCAAACCTTGCTGGTATTTGCTTTGGTAGTTGCTATAACTGCGCTTAGCACTGGCAAGTGCTTTACTAATTTGTAGCTGCTGCTGTGTTAATGATTGCTCTTGGCCTAGTTCATTTTCTACTTCGTTTACGGCGCTAAGTAGCGTGTCTTGGTATTCCCAAAAGGCTTGTTCGGCATTTAATTTTGCAATATCAACTTGTGCACGAAGTGCCCCGCCTTGAAACAACGGCGCACTTAAACTGCCTAATAAGTTCCAAACTGGGCTGGTTAATAATGCTTGGCTGGGTGTGGCTGCTAAATCGCTAAGCGATGCCGAAAGCGTAATGCTTGGCAGTAAATCTTTGTAAGCTACATCCACTAAATAACGTTTAGATTGAATATTGTAATAGGCACTTTGTAAATCGGGGCGACGCGCTAAATCTTGCTCTGGTAACGCGCTTAGCGGCTCAATAACCTCAGGTAAAACAGAGGTAGTAGGTAAGTTTTCAAGTTTATCAACGCCCACTAATAATACTAAAGCGCGTTTAGCTTGTGCTATTTGTTCTTGATAATCGGCAATAGTGGCTCGGGTTGAAGCGGTATTTGTACGCGCGGTATCAAGGGCTTCTAAATCACCTAAGCCGTATTGGTAACGCTCAACAATACTTTGCTCGTTATTTTCTAAAACCGTTAAGCGCTGCTGCTCTATGTTAAGTAAATCTTGCTGCAAAATAATGTTTAAATACGTGCGCATCACGCTGGCTACTAAGGTGTCTTTAGCGCCTTGGTAAGTGGCCTGATTACTGGCTATGGTCATGTCTTGCGCGGCTACGTTATCAGCAATTTTTTGCCATACGTCGGCCTCCCAGCTAACCCCTAGTAATGAGCTGTACTGTGTGCCAGTTGTTTCGTTGCGCTGAGCGTCAAAATCGGCATCTACACTAAACCACTGGCTTGCTGCGGTAACATCGCGCTGCGCATAAGCAAGTTTTAGCGCCACATGCACTTGGTTAAACGAAGGATTATTTGCAACGGCTTGGTTAATAAGCGAATCAAGCCCCGCTATATTCACTAAATCAGTGATATAACTTACCTCGGTTGCATCATCTTGTGTGTATTGCCAATTTGCATGCTGCTTTAGCGATTGCTCGGTGCTATTACCTGTATAGCTTGGCTGGCTACTACACGCAGCAAGCGTGCAGCTAAGTGCAAGCAATAAAACCGTTGAGCGCTTTTTAAAATAAACCATTTAACTGTGCCTAATTTACGTCATTACACACAGTGTATTAGGGCAAGGGTTAAGGATGGGTTAAAAGGGGTTAACTTACTTTAGACAAATTAGTATTTGCCTCGTTTAGCCAAATTACGTAGCCTTTGGCAAAAATACTCACTTAAAACTCATATGCATAAATTAATTTTTACCCTTTTTTTAATACTCCCCACGTTATTGCAGGCTCAAGTAACCTTAAGTGATAAAACCATTATATACAGTGGCCAAATCAACAAACAAAATAACAATACGGCAGCTGAGCTTTTAAAAACTAACCCTACAATTAATACATTTACGATTACCAGCGGCGGCGGAAACATAGATTTAGGGATGGACTTAGCCGAATTAATTTTGGCGCATAAGCTAACAGTAAACATAAAGCAGTTTTGCTTTTCGTCGTGTGCTAATTATGTGTTGCTTGCTGGCCACCCTACTACAATTGAGCCCAATACAATTATTGGCTGGCATGGGGATGCAGCCTCAGCTAAGTGGTTAGATAGTGATATTGATGCCATGGTAAAGCACTTAAAAGAGCCACAAAAAAGCCAAAAGTGGCAAACATTACGCGCCCATTACGATGAGGTAATTGCTAAAGCAAGCTTGCGCGAAAAAGCCTTTTACACAAAGCTAAATGTAAATCACGACCTACTCACAGTAGGGCTAAATCCAGTTTACGCAGCGCCGCCATAAAGCAACGTGCACGTGGCTGGACGTACTCACCTAAGGTGCTTAACTATTTTGGAATTAGCAATATTAGCTATAATAATTGGCAACCTCGTTCAGCTAAAAACTTTCCGCTGCTTATTATTAGCGACTTAAACTAATAACCATCCCCCTCTTTACTAATCTCATTTTTACTCACAATAAAGCCCTGTTAATAGCAGGGTTTTGTGTTTTAGCTGCCTTATAAGTACTTTGTGGATACTCACTATTAATATGACAAATACTTTACACACTTTAAAATCTAATTGATATGCGTTATCATTCGCAACATCATTAACTTTTAATATTAACAATAATGAACAAGCTAATTAAATTTACCCCAATATTATGCGCGCTTGCGTTGGCTGGTTGTGGCGGTGGCTCGGGTAATACTGCTCCACAGTTTTCTCAACCTAATTTAAGTTTTACTGTAAACGAAGACACCACTTTTTTAGGCCAAGTAACAGCCACCGACGACGAGGCACTTAGCTACACATTAGCAAACGCGCCAAGTAATGGGACGATAGCGATAGAAGCAAATGGTGAGTTTACGTATACGCCTAACGCCGATTTTTTTGGTAGCGATAGTGCTTCAATTTCAGCTAGCGATGGCTCTCTTAGTTCAAATGTAACGCTAAACTTTACGGTCGAAAATGTTAATGATACGCCGGTATTACAAACAACAAACGTATTTGTTACCTCATCATCAACAACAGAGGGGACTATTAATGTAGTTGATGCCGATGGAGATGAAATAACATTTACGCTGGTAACCTCCCCTGAAAGTGGTGTAATTACAATAAACGAAAGCACGGGCGAGTTTATCTTTGAAGCGCAAACATTAAGTTCAGTTAATGAAGCATTCGTAATAAGCTATACGGATGGCGTAATTGATGAACCAATTACGGCCAGTATTACACTAAGCCCTTCTTATGTAACAAATGAAGACAAACGTAATTTTTACTACAGCTCTAGTAAATCACACTTAAAACAAGCCGATATTGTAAACGAAAGCATTAACGATGAAATTTCACGTTATACCGTATACCAAGTTCAAGCAGCGGCGTATGCACGTGCTGGGTTTTTAGATACAGCCGAAGACTATTTATTACTCATTAACGAGCAAACAGCTCTTGCTGGAGGCCTAAGAGATGTAGGTGTTGCGTTAGATAGCATCAATGAAATAGAGCAAGGTGCACAATACCGCTCACGCGCCTTAGCTGCTTACAACCAATATTTAGCTGAAAAAGGGTTTGAAAACATCAACCGTAACGATGCAGCCTGGTTACTTGGTTTAGTAAATGATTATATGGATGTTGGTCAAACCGATGAAGCAGAAACACTGCTGGAAACTATTAACAGTTATGCAGAGATAGTACGTGAAGAGCAATATTCAACAACATATGGTTACTTTCAAACAGCATTTAAAAATGCAGCCGAAGGTGCATTAGATGTATATGCTGCAAACCCAACTGATGCCAATCAACTCACAGCACAAACTTTTGCTACTGCACTAGTAAATATTTCAAGTAACACAGGTTACCAAATTCAAGGTGGTAGTGGCGAGTATGCGGGTGAAAGAGTAGAGAAACTAAGAGCTCTTTATACTGCATGGGCAGCTGAGGTTTTATTTCGAGCCAACTCGCTTGAACTAGCCCGTGAATACGTAAACCTAGCGCTGTCGTTTTATGGTGTAACGGGCATAGATAGCAACTATGAGTTTGCTGCTTCAGAATACTCTGAGGCCAATTTAGGTACTTATACCTATCCACTACAAACTCTAGCCGGATTACTAGAAGGCCTTTATGACCTCGAAGAAAACCCTGCGTTTGCCTTACTTTCATCTGATTTTGATATCAGTGGTGCTAAACAAATTATGTACAGTTTTAGTATAACTAAAAGCATTATAGCGGGTTCATCTGTAGCTGATGCAACGGCTGAAGCCTTCACCTATTTTACAGAGGAAAGTGATTATAATGAGTTTTTTAGAAGTCTAACCAAAACATCAAATAACGCGGGAACAGCACAAGTTCTACATCAGTTTGGCTTTACAGAACAGGCTAAAGACGTATTAACTTATGCTGGTGAGTTTATTTCATCTGACGAGTACATAAGTGCAGAGTCATCTGCTTCTTTCTTAGCGGGTTCTAATGGATGTGGTTTACTGGTTAGCATTAGCGAAGAAATTGGCGCAGATTCTGCTGCTGCCGCAAATCGCTGTTTAACCATGTTAAATAAACTAAATACAGGCACATTACGAACTTTAACCGACACTTCTGCAATTACTGTTCATAACAATGTAATGGTATCACTTGACCGCGGTGGTTTGACTGACGAGATTGCCGCAGTAAATACGCAATTACTAAGTAAAATTAGTGTATTAGATGACATTGAAGATCGGTTTGAGTACAGCTTAGAAACATTAGGTTATTTAGTCGATGCTGGTTTTACTGATTTAGCCTTAACTACATTTAATAGTGCGATAGCTGAAGTAAACGAAAATTTAAGCACGTTAACAAGCGACCAATTGCTGGATATACTTGAAGCCCTTAAAAAAGAAACGGTCTCACTTAGTGCTCCAACAACTGGCTTTTGGGAACGTTACAGCATGCTTTCTAGCATGGGGGCTAATGCCGGCAGTATTACTGACTTTGCCAGCACTTACAGTAGTGTGAAAACACAAACCTCAGCACTTCTCGCTGATATTGAAACGCTTATTTTAGCGCAAGCCGATACTGTCATTATTGAAGCTATGGAAGATTTAGTCGAAGCACATACCTTACTTGACGAATACGAGCAAGCAACAGAGCTTGTAACTAACGATGTGAACGGTGAAGCCGACCAACTTGACCTTTACACCACAATGGCTGAATTAATTGCAAGCAAAGATGACTTTAGAGATAACCGTGTTGCCAGTGTTGATACTGATAACGACGGGCTTCCAAACTTCTTCTTAGCAAATGTAACTGATGAAGATATTGCCGCTTCGGGTTTAACAGCCGATGAAGATGCTGACAACGATGGTATTGCTGATAGCGAAGACAGCACTCCAATTGGCAACTAAATAAGAGAAAACAATGCAGACACGTTATATTTATGCGTGTCTGTTTTTGCTTGCCCATAATTCATATGGTGCGACCGAGCAAAAACAGACTCCTCCCCCACCTGAAGATTGCAGCACACTCACTGATGAAAAAAAAAGTTTATGTGAAGCTATCGAACACATCGAAGTTAAAGGCCAATTTATAGGGATAGAAGTTCCTGAAGTTATTGGTCGTTCGTATTTAGACCGCAGTTTTATTGATGCAACAGCCAAAGGGAATGGCGACATAAATGAGCTAATTGCACTTTTACCAGGCGTACAATTAAGCAATGAGGCATTAAGCATTGAAAGCTTAGCAGAGATAAGTGCGCCAGAAATATCCATCTCAGGTGCCCAGCCTTGGCAAACAGGTTTTTCACTTGATGGTATGAACTACAATAATCGTATTGATCCCGCCAGTAGTAGCCGCTTAACATCATCAAGTAATGACGTATCAGGCGGTGTGCAAAGCATGAATGTAAACTCTGATGTAGTTGAGTCTATTACTGTTTATGACCATAACATTCCGGCTGAGTTTGGTGGCTTTTCTGGCGGTGTGGTTGATACCAAAACAAAAGAAACGTTTGGCAAAGATAGTTTTAGTTTTACTGTACGCGGGAATCACAGTGATTGGGCTGATTATCATTATATTCAAGCCGACAATGAAACTGAGCAAAGTAGTACAGATGAAGCAGAATTAGAGGCTCCAGTATACGAAAAAATAAGCTATTCATTGAGCGGTAAAAAGCAACTTAATAAACGCCACGGTGTGATGTTTAGTTTAAATTACCTTAACAGTGATATAAGTGACTTATCACTGGGGCAAACAAAAACCCAAAGCCGCCGTAACATTAACGCTATATTTAAATATGGTTATAAGAACGGCTGGGTTGATAATTTTACGATAAGTATGATCTATTCTCCCTACGAGGTGAATGGTTTTATTACTGATGCACTTGATAGTGACTATCAGTTAGAAGGTGGCGCATATGGTAGCGCAATACAATTAAAGCAAGATTTTAAATATGTAACATGGGCAAGTAATTTAAGCTTTAACATAAGTGATAGTAGCCGAGATGGCCCAGCGCATTTTTATAATTGGCTACAAACAAAAGGAAAAGACTGGGGACAATACGCTAACCAAGGCGATGCAGACGAACGCTTTTCACGCCAAGGTGGTTATGGCGCGTTAGATAACCGCCAATTCACCACCAATTGGAAAAATACATTTAATTTAGACACTTTTAAATTTTTAGGGTTAACCCACTCAGTTGTGGCTGGTGCAGAAATTAAATATCAGCAAATAGAACGTGAGCGCTTTCAAGATGGCTATAACTACAGTTCGCCTGTTATATGGTCTAGTGCTAGTACACCACTTAATTGCAGTGGTTATTCACTTGATTGTCAAGCACTCGAAACCCTCATCCCTATAGAAAAATTAGCTGAGCAATTAGGCGGTGAGATTGACTTTAACAACTCGGAACACGTCACCGCATACAGTAATAATATAACTACTACAGCGCAATTTTTTAAAGGCCGAACTGTTAGCCCTGCTGAATACATAGATGTAAATTTAAATCGCAACGCACTCTACGTTACCGACCATATTAACTACGGCAAACTGGATGTGAATTTAGGTATGCGCTACAGCTATGATGACTTTTTACAAAACCATGATGTAGCACCGCGAATTTCAATAGGGTACGACGTATTTGATAATAAAAAAACCATTATTAGTGCCGGCCTAAGCCGATATTACGACTCCGCTATTATCAGTTATAAAATTAAAGAACAACAACAGTTTTCTTATCTACAATATAGGCCTATCGAAAGTGGCTACTTACAAAACTGGTTAGATTCAAATTACACTGGCAGCTTTAAATATCGTTTTAATGACGTTGATACCCCTTACGATGATGAATTTGCACTGGGTATCGCTCACGCATTTGAGACAATTGGTAATATTTCTTTAAAATACGTAAAGCGAAAAAAACATCAGCAGTTCTCTCGCACAACCTCAGACGAAACAGATCTTGATGGATACACTTATATTGATATTAGTAATGAAGGAACGGGAAGTTCAGAACGTATTTCACTAGCATGGAGCGCTCAATTTGGTGCCCATTCTGTATGGGCAAATACATCGTATGCCGAAAACGAAATATCAAATGACAATTATAATGCAACCGTAGATAACACCCCACTCGATGAACTAGTTTACTATGTTAATGCAAAAGATGAAGGTTCACTGGTCACATTGAGTCAACTATCTCAGATACGAACTAATTTTGGAGCACCTATCACAGCAGCCTTAGGCTGGAACGTAGATTGGGTCGATTCATTTAGCACTGGATTAAATATCTCATATTCAGGTAGCTACGATACAGCTGTAAGTACAGGAGGAAGCGAAAGTATAGATATAGAAGATGTCTGTGCTAGCTGTCCAGTTGTTTCCACTCTATTTGATGTTTATCAGGAACAGACTATACGTGCTAGAACAATGCTAAACCTAAGTTTAAAATACAAACATAAACTGACCAGCAACCAAAGCTTAGAGTTACGTGCTGATATTTCTAATTTATTAAATACGAGAACGTATACAGTAGCAGAGGGCGCATCAGGTATTGAGCCTGGTCGAGTATTTTGGTTAGGGCTGAGCTACAAATATGATTAAAGTTATTTTTGTAGCCCTTGCTGTATTCTTATTTACGGCTGATTCTAAAGCTTTAAACAATAAAGACTTACGTGCTTTGTATAGTAAAGGCCAAGCTCATTGGCCTGCTATTCAAACCAGTGACGGAAGAAGCGTTGAGCCCATGTCGCTTTTGCCTGTAGCATCGCCTAAACCGGAGCATGTTGCACTAGGCGATAAGCTTTTTCATGATGTGCAGCTTTCACGTAATAATACCGTTAGCTGCGCCACCTGCCATGAACGCGACAAAGGCTTTCATGATGGCCGTACAACTGCCATAGGCATTGACGAGCAAATAGGCACGCGTAACACCCCCGCAATTTTTGGTATTGATCAATGGCAACATTTTTTTTGGGATGGACGCGCAAGCACCGCTGAGCAGCAAGCACTTATGCCAATAGAAAACCCGATTGAAATGGACTTAGATCCAAAAATAGCCTTAGCCCGAGTAAATAAAGATAAGAGTTACCGTGCATTTAATAAAAGCGCTTTTAATAGCAGCACGTTAACCACTGAGCAAATGGCAAAAGCCTTAGTCGCGTTTGAGCGCACACTATCAGCTCCAAATACTCGCTTTAAACTTTTTATTTTAAGAGTAAAAAGCAGTCCGAAGAAAGCTGTAATGCAACTATCTGATAATGAACTAAACGGCCTACATTTATTTAGAACTAAAGCTAAATGTATGACATGCCATAATGGCCCCCTACTAAGTGATAACAAATTTCACAACACTGGACTCCATTACTACGGCCGACACTTTGAAGATAAGGGCCGCTTTGATGCCACAAATAACCCTGATCATATAGGACAATTTAGAACTCCTTCATTACTAGGTTTAGCAATAAGTTTTCCATGGATGCATAACGGGTTATTTGAAGATTTAACAGGCATCGTGAGTATGTATAACCATGGCGGGGCTAGACCAAGACCACGAAAAAATCAACTAAACGACCCACACTTCCCTAAAACTACCGACCTGCTTATAAAGCTTAATTTAACTAAGCAAGAACAAGCAGACCTAGTGGCATTTTTACGGATTTTATAAATAGTAAGCTACTCACCTAAAGTGCGCGTGAGTAGCTTAGCGATATAAAATCGAGGCCTGGGTTAGGCTTTTTGATACCAGCGTTTGAATAATGAAAATACTTAAGTGAGACGCTATGTTGCTCAGCCTCACCAAATTTCATGGCAATGCCTAGGCGGTCTTCAAACTGGTAATGTGTGCTTATGTTTTTTCCCGCAAATTTGGTGTCGTCTAATAAGCTTAAACCAATACCAAACTCGGCAAAAACGCGGTTCCCAGCAATACTGCCAATAGGATAAAAAATAACAGGCGAAAGCGATAAGCCTAAATTAGCGTCGTAGCGTTTTGGGTCATCGTATTCAAAAAAGTTAGCATTGGCTTCTAGGTAAATCTCTAGCTCTTCAAAGCCTTCTATTTGATAATCTAAGGCATATTGATAAGCCACCTTAATCCCTCGCACGTCTCCTTCACCTTGAATATAGCTCATCGAAAAGTAATCTTGTGCAGCCGTTGCAGCGCCTGCGTATAGCGTTATAGCTATTAAAAACAATTTATAAAGTTTCATGTTATTCACCTCAAGCAGCTCTATTTTTATTGCAATTGCTTGACCTAAACACAGCAAATTTAGCTGCTATAGATTAAGCAATGATTCAATGAGGTGCATACTAATTGCATTTAACTATTTTGATAATTGCAATTTAAGTGGAATAACTTTCTTCAATATATTGATAATTAAACAGTGCTTGAGCGCACGCTAACGTGTGTTGTTAATCGCTTATATTGCTGCTTAAAAAGCTGCCAACCCACAATACCCGACAAGGTATTACCGCATGCCATACCGATAAATAACCCTGTTAAACCGTAAAAATACGAGCCTAACCAAAGTAGTGGTAAGTAACACAAAAATAGCCGCAATATGGAGATAAATAAGGCCGTGGTCGCAAAGCCCAGCGCGTTACATACCGATACCGTGATCATACATACACCCAAAGCCGCGTAGCTCAGAGGCACAAATGCAAAGTAATCTGTTAGGTTAGCTACTATTTCACTATTATTGCTAAGCGCATTTGCAAGCGGGTTAGCCACACCTAGCATAATAACCGCTAATAAAATTTGTATGCCAATTACAAAACCGCACGCAAGTTTTACTACGCTTAATATTTGCCTAAGCTCGCCCCGCCCTTTTAAATTTCCAACAATGGGGGGCAGCGCCATGGTAAGCGCTAAAATTAAAATAATCGCAATATATTCAATACGGTTTGCAAGCCCCCAAGCTGCTACAGCAAACCCACCATACACGGCAATCAATGCCGTTACTATCATGGCTGAAATAGGCGGAATAAACTGTGAAAGTAAAGCTGGCGCCATCATTTTTGCAATGGCTTTTATTGCCTGCCCAGTGCAGTTTTTTAAAACATCAAAGGTTACAAGTTCTCGTTTAATAAGCGTGTAAAACACCACTACTAAGCCTATTGAAAAAGCAACACAGCTTGCCCATGCAGCACCCGCTAACTCCATATCAAAGGTAAACATAAACAATGGATCGAGCGCTATATTTAACACGCTGGTTAGCACCATAATTCGCCCAGGCAATAAGGTTTCGTTATGAGCACGGCAAATGCTGTAACCAAAATAAAGCAGCGCTCCAAGCCAGCAGCTTATTAGCCAAGGCAACCAGTAAAGCTCAGTTAAATTAAATAACGAAGGCGTTGCACCCAGCGCTAAAATTATAGGCTGCTGAAAAAGCCACAACGCCAAGCACAATAGCGTTACTATTACGGTGCCAATAAGTACGATTAAACTACCTAAGTAGCGTGCGTAGTGAACTTTATTTTCCCCAAGTGCAGTAGAAATGGTCGCAGTTGCCGCAATACCTAAGCCTACTTGTACTCCCACAATTACCTGAAAAATAGCAATACTAAAGGCAACTACAGCGAGCGGCTCAGCGCCTAGCTTAGCAATAAAAATACTATCAACCAGCTGGCTTCCCATAATAGAAAACAAGCCAACCAACATAGGCCAGGTTTGCTTAAATAAATACTTTAAAAGTAATGATGTATTACGGCTCATAAGGCAGGCTCACTCTAAACTTAAAAATTTAAACGAGAAAAATACCGAAAAAAAAGGCGCTTATAGTAAGCGCCACAGGAAAAGTCACAATGAATAAGCTGCTAGTATATTTACACAACTAAGTATTGATAATATAGTTGTTTAAATAATCAGTTTATTGAAAAATTTGATAATGAACATTGCCCATTTAAATCTGTTTGTCAGAATCGCAACAACACATAATATTAGCTTAGCTGGCAAGGAGTTAGGTTTGTCGGCCGCGGTTTCTAGTGCCCAAATGAATAAGCTTGAAGAAACGCTCGGCGTTAAACTTATTCATCGTACAACCCGAAAAGTATCGCTAACCGAAGAGGGCCAAGCTTTTTTACCCCACGCCGAGGAAGTGCTTGCCAATGTTGAAATGGCACGCGCCTCGGTAGGTATTGGCAGTGTAACTCCACAAGGAAAATTGCGCATTACTGCTCCTGCTTCGTTCGGGCGTATGCATATTATTCCTGCATTGGCTGGATTTATTGAGCAATACCCCGACCTGACAATTGATTTACGCTTAAGCGATAGCATTATTGATATGGTTGGCGGAGGTTTTGATATAGCAATACGCGACGCCGCATTAAACGACTCAACCCTTATAGCCCGAAAGGTTGCCCGCGATAAACGCTTAATTTGCGCATCGCCTAATTACCTTGCAAAACACGGCACCCCAACAACACCGCAAGATTTAAAAAATCATACCTGTGTTAATTTACATGGTTTAACTACGTGGTCGTTTATTACACCCGAGGGCACACAAAACATTAAAACCAATAACGTATTACAAGCCGATAACGGTGAAGCGGTGCGCGACGCGTGCGTGCAAGGCCTAGGTATTACGTTAATGTCGAGCTGGTGTGCCTATAAAAAACTACAAAGTGGTGAGCTGGTACAAATTTTACAAGACTACCCACTTGCATCCGACACCGCTATTTGGAGTGTTTACCCAAGTTCGCGTTTATTAGCACCAAAAGTAAGGGCCTTTATAGACTACTTTAGCGGCTACTTTGGTGACGAACCCTACTGGGAAAAAATATAATTATTTAACCGTAAAATATAAAAGCACAAACCTAGGTTTGTGCTTTTTGCGCTTTAAATATATGGAGCTTTATTGGTAAACCTTGGGCAAGTAAAAACAGCAGTTGCTAACTTGTACTTTTATACTTCGTATTTAATCGTGTAAGTTTATTAAATAACTTAATAACAACTCCCAATAATGTTAATTAAAAGCTAGCCATGCATCTCAAACATATCATTATCTCTTTTAAAACTTTCATTTTATTTGCACAATTTATTGCCATACTAAAACCTTCGTATATAAATCGTTTTGGGGTAAGTATGAGAACAATTAAACGAAGTCGTTTAAAAGCGCCTAGCGTTAACACTACAAAAACTAAGCTCGCATTTTGCCTGCTTAGTGCCACGGTACTTTTAACTGCATGTGGCGAGCAGATAAAAAGCGAAAGTACACCTGCCTCCCCAGAAGCTAAAAGCGCTAAAAACACGCTTATTAATACCAATGATTTTAATATTAAAGCCATGGTAAAGCTGCCACAAACTGTAGAGTGCACGCTTGAAAACGGCCTACAAACTCAGTGTGCTCAAGTGGTTTTAAAATATCAGCCAGACAATATTGAAGTCGGCCCTTTTTGCCCAGAAACACTCGACGACGTAGGTGGAATTTGGGATTGGGATGGCACCGATGCGGGGCTATATAGGTTAGATAAAGCATTTTTAAACATGCTTAACGAGCAAGGGTTTACCTTTTACGATGAAGACGGCAAAGTGCATATTGTTGATAACGCGACCATTCGCCCAACCGTTGATCATGCATGTATTAATGTATCGGTAGATAAAAGCGTAGAAATTACCGCCCTTTTACCACTGCACCCTGTTATGTCTGAGCAATCAACAGCGTTGGGCACTGTATCTAAAGTGGGTATAGCGCTTGCGGGTGTGCCTATTTTTTCGGATGCGCCAAGTGTGCAACATACTGGGCATTTACCCGCGCTTGATACGTGCGCAGGTCATATTGATCCGGGCGGTTGGTACCACTACCACGGCACCGCTAGTGATATAGACAGCGTATATAAACACGAACATGTAAACGCTAACTGTAATAATTTAACGCAAAAGCCAAGCGCCCTATTTGGTTATGGCTTTGATGGCTACCCAATTTACGGAAGCCAAGAAATTGATGGTACATCCCCAACCGAGCTTGATAGCTGTAATGGCCACACAGGCCCCGTGGGTGAAAGCGGCATAGTTACTTACCACTACCATGCAAGTAATACATTCCCTAACTTACCTAAATGCTTAAAAGGTGTGGTTGCACAAAACAACTTTATGACCACAGCACAAGCAGGTGTAGGGGCTAAGCCACCTGAAGGCACTAAAATATCTCGCCATGAACCACCAGGTGGTGGCGGTCCAAAAGCGGGTGGCCCTAACGACGGCATGTCGCCACCGGGGTTTGCTGAGGCAGCTAACAAACTAGGCGTTAGCGAAAAAGTGCTTATGCAAGCAATGCAAAAAGCCGGCGGCCCTAATGCCGATTTAACGGTTGTAGCAAAGGCACTTAACGTAACACCGGAGCAACTAAAAGCAGCCCTACCCGAAAAACCTAAACGCTAATTAACCTGAACTCTGGTTAGAGATTTACTAACATATTGAACCATAATGATATTTAAGTTTATTTTCTAGCCAGAAACTTTCAGTGAAAATAAGGCAAATTTACGCGTCAATAGCTGGCCTATTGCAAATAAATTAAGCGCGGTTAGCACTGAAAATAGCTGCTCGAGATAGATTTATTATCCAATAATTCAGGCTAATTATAAATTACGGCAAGTGTTAAAAGCACTTGCCGTAACAATTAGTTACGCAACTTATAGCCTATAAAAGTTCCTAAAATCGTCAAAAATGTGAGAAAACGTTGGCTTGTGTCAAGAACAGTAAACGTTAGTAAAAAGCTGTAAACACGCCCCTGTTATCGGTTACATGTCAGTTACCATTCAGTTTAAAGCGCTAGTATTGAACCCAGTTATGTAACAACATACACGAGGCACTAGTATGGAACTGACTCAATTACTCCCTGCTCTACTTGCCATAAGTGCAGTATCTGGCGCTGCATATGCAGCACCCAATGAGCGAGAACACGCAAAAAGTTTTAATAATGAGCGCGCAAAACGCATCGAATACAAACGAGATGAGCGCCGCGATGACAAAAAACAGCGTATAGAATATAAAAAAAACGACCGTAAAGAGCGCAAACAAGCCAAACGCGAGCACCGCAAAGAGCAAAAGCGCAAAGTTGCCCATTACAAACAGCAGCAACGCACTCGTAATTATTTTAAACATAATCGCCACAACGTAGTGACCTACCGGCCTGGGCATTATTTTAATCATTTACCGCGCAATAGTGCTTCAATCAGATTTAATGGCATTACGTTTACATTTAGTGATGGTATTTACTACAGAAAAGCAAAAAGAGGCTACCACGTAGTTAAGCCACCAAGAGGCTTAAGAATACGCTCTCTACCAAGGCATTATTCACACTTTAAACGCCATAATACCACTTACTATGCCTACCAAAATGTATATTACGTGGCAGATAATAATGGCTATAGAGTAGTTGATGAGCCTAAAATAGTAGTTAATCAGGCTATTAAGGTAGGCAGTGCTAAAAATTATGATTTAGGGCAAACCTACGACACCCTCCCTATTTCGGCAGAGGCAGTCACGATTAACGATCAACAATATTTTAAGTACCAAGATATTTATTTTTTACCGCAAATAAACGGTGACGAAATAAAATATTTAGCGATAAATTTAGGGTAAACAATTTAGCTCAAACGCAGGGCAAGTTGCGCTAAGCATCTTGCTCTTTTGACATTAAGTCGGCCATTCGTTGGTTAATTTCTTGCTCACTTAAATCTTCTTTATGGGTGCCTATGGTCCAAATATGCCCGAATGGGTCTTGTAGGGTGCCGGCTCTATCACCGTAAAACTGGTCGTGCACTGGGCGTACTTCTGTAGCGCCAAGTTCAATTGCCTTTTTAAATACGCTGTCTACATCTTCTACGTAAAGCATTAAACTTACCGGTGTGCCACCAAGTGCATTGGGGCTTTTAAATGACTCGTCCGGGCATGAGTCCGAAATCATAATATGGGAGTCGCCAATTATAATTTCAGCATGGGCTATACCGCCCTCTGGTAGCGGCATTTGCATTACTAACTGCGCATTAAATGCATCACGATAAAAACAAATAGCTTGCTGAGCACCTTCTATAATTAAGTACGGTGTTACCGAACTAAACCCTTTGGGAATTGCTGAAACAGTCATAACGCTCTCCATTATTTTTTATGGGTGTATGTATTTAGCCTATAGGTTAAAAACACTTCTTTCAACGTGTTAACTCATTTAAGTCACTATAATTAAATTAGCCAATTTGTGGTCAATAACTATACTAGCTGTAATATATATCTTACTTTTATTTGCTTAGGACTTTTATAATGTTAGCTAAAATTAGCCTAGCCGCTAAAAAGTATAAAGTTCTGAAGTATTTAGTTTTAAGCTGGTGTGCTTTATTTGCCCACCAAAGCGTGGCTAAAGTTGTGATTGCCATTGTAGGTAAAACAAAAAACGACTCTTTTTATCAGCAAGCCTTTAAAGGCTGTTTGCAATTTAGCAATGAGCACCCTGAAATAGAATGCAAGTACGATGGACCAAAAGACTTTCAAGACATTCGTAGCCAATCTATGGTCATTAATAGGTTAGTTGACCAAGAAATAGATGGGTTAATCGTAGCAACAACCGATTCTCAGCATTTGGTCACTCGTTCATTAATGGCGCTTAAAAGTAAAAACATTCCTGTTATAACGTTTGATTCTGACCTGCTAGAAAAACACCAACAGTACCGCCTAGCCTACGTAGGCAGTAACAACTTCGACTTTGGCGTTGCCTTAGGCGAGCAAGTAAAAAAACTGACCAACAAAGCAAATAATACGCTTTGCATGCAGTCGGGGCACCATACAACCCCTAATTTAAACAAGCGTATTGCAGGGGTTAGGTATGCGCTGTCGGATCAAGCGACAGCGCACCTATCAGGTAAAAACGGCTGGCGCGAACATAGTCGCTGCCCCTTATTTAGCTTAGGTAAGCGCGAAGAGTCACTAAAGCAGTTAATGCATTTATTAAAAATGGACAACCCACCCATTTTTTTAGCTGTGGCGGGGTTTGCACAATTTAACCCTCATTACGTAAATGCCTTAGCGCCTTTTAAGCAACGTATTGCCGATAAAGACATTATTATTGTTTCTGCCGATACAGAAGAAATACAGCTCAATGTGTTAAGCAGAGGTCTCTCTTCGGCTAACATAGGGCAAAACCCTTTTGAAATGGGCCGCTTGAGCACTAAGCTAATGCACGACTACATTTTATATAATAAAAAGCCTGCGCAATCTCACTACTACACCGACTTTCATTACTGTACACAAAGTAACGCCTCACAGTGCACTGTTAATCATTAAAATTTTACCCAGTTACTGGGAGTTATGCCCTTTTAAGTACGACGCAGTGCACTTTAGCCAGCGTATTATTGCTCTAAGTTTAAGCGTTGGTGCCACGCTGCAATGCTTTCATCGGGGTATTCATCAAACTGTTTATCATTCTTTTGGATATGCGGGGTAACCCAATTGGCCTTACTAGCAAGCATTAAATGGGTGTGCTCTGGCGGTACGGGTAATTCGCTGTCTATTGCACCAGCAAAGGGATGAACTTGCTCAGGCCATCGCGAATCATATAACCACAAGTTACTGCTGCAGTGTTTACAAAAATGGCGCTCAGCGGGGCTGGTTTTATCACCCACTTTGGCATGATAAATAGTAATATGCTCACGCCCTGTAACCTCAAGCGTGCTGTATTGTGCGTTCAAGTTTATAACAAACCCGCCACTGCCGGCCGTTTTACGACAAATAGAGCAGTAACATAAGTTATAAGGATAAGGGTGTTTAGAGCTCACACTAAACGTTACTTTGCCACAGTGGCAAGCGCCTTTAAGCTTCATAATAAATCCAATTAGTTACTGTTTAAGAGTTAATACCATAACCAGTTAGCCATAAAAAAACCACACCCTTTACAGGGTGTGGTTTTTATTTGCTAAAGCGTTTTGTTCTAACGCTGCCAAAATCTTAAATTGCGCAATGTTTCAATAAACTTATCTGCAGAGTGCATGTTTAAATCTATCCAACCATCGTCGGCTTTACCATCAAGCCCTGCGGCTTCAAATAATGCCATGGCATCTTTTGTGTAGCCTATGTATTTCATGTGCGCGAACGCATCGCTCACAAAGTCTTTCGCCTCAGGGATACCAGCAAGCTTCTTAGCGCCCTCTTGCGTTGCAAGTACCATCACCGCATCGTAAAGCACCGAAGGGCCGCCATTGATTACTTGATCCGCTGCTACATGCTTACCTTTACTGCAACATGCTCCCCCTACTTGTGCGGCAACAATTTCGTAGTTAGCACCTTCAGCGTCTAAGGCATTTGTAACCGAATTAAAAATATCAGCATCAAAGCCATCGCTCACTAAAATACCTAACTTACGACCTTTAAAGGTATCTGGCGCATTTTTTAAAATACTTAGCGCATCTGATACAGGTAAATCGTTACGCGTTGACATAGCAGCTTCAGCCGGCTCTGGCATATCTTGCAGACGCAGGCCTTTTGCAACTTCTTGCGCTAATGTGTTATCTACATTTAATAAGTGCGAAACCACACGCTCGCGAATCGGCACGTGCTCTACTTTTGAAAGCTCAAATACAAACGCATATTGAATGTGCGCTTGCTCTACTTCTGTTTGGCTTAAGTAAAATTGGCGCGCTTGGCTGTAATGATCGCTAAATGTTTCTGAGCGATAACGCAGCTTATCTCCACCGCTTACTTCTGGCTCGCTTGAGCTTTTAAAGCCATGCACTGGGCATTCGCGGGGGTTATGCTCATCGCCGCTCCACGAGTTTGGCTCGTAGTTAGCACGCCCTTTAGGGTTATGCATTGCCATGTGGCCATCTTGTTGAAAATGACGCATTGGGCATTTAGGCGCATTAACCGGAATATGCGTAAAGTTAGGACCGCCTAAGCGTTTGGTTTGAGTATCTAAATACGAAAAGTTACGCCCTTGCAGTAATGGGTCGGGTGTAAAATCAAGCCCAGGTACAATGTTTTGTGTACAAAAAGCCACTTGCTCTGTTTCGGCAAAAAAGTTATCAACTACACGGTCAAGCACCATGCGGCCCACAATTTTTACGGGTACTTGCTCTTCAGGTATAAGCTTGGTGGCATCAAAAACATCAAATTCAAATTCATCAGCAAATTGCTGATCAAACACTTGCACACCTAGCTCCCACTCTGGGAAGTCGCCTTTACCAATAGATTCCCACATGTCTCGACGATGAAAATCAGGGTCAGCACCATTAAGTTTAAGTGCTTCGTTCCACACTACTGACTGCATACCGGCTTTTGGTTTCCAATGAAACTTAACAAATTTTTCATCGCCATTTGCATTAATAAATTTAAAGGTATGAACACCAAAGCCCTCCATAAAGCGTAAAGAGCGCGGTATAGCTCTATCTGACATGGCCCACATAATCATATGAATTGACTCAGGTGATAAACTTACAAAGTCCCAAAAGTTATCGTGCGCGGTTTGCGCTTGTGGAAAACCACGGTCTGGTTCAGCCTTAGCAGAGTGAATTAAATCAGGAAACTTCATTGCATCCTGAATAAAAAATACAGGTATGTTGTTACCCACTAAATCCCAGTTTCCTTCTTGGGTGTAAAATTTAACAGCAAACCCGCGAACATCACGTGCTAAATCGGGAGACCCTTTATTCCCTGCCACAGTTGAGAACCGTGCAAATACCGGTGTTTTTTCGCCTTTGCGCTGAAAAATATCTGCACAGGTTAAATCTTCAAGCGTATCGTAGGTTTCAAAATAACCATGAGCACCGTAGCCTCTGGCATGTACCACACGCTCTGGAATGCGTTCGTGATCAAAGTGAAACAACTTTTCGCGCATTACATGATCTTCTAATAAACCTGGGCCGCGCTTGCCTGCACGTAATGAGTTTTGATCGTCGCTAACAGGGCACCCTTGCGCGGTGGTCATCGTTGGGTATTCATCAGAAGCCTTTTGATGTAATTCGCCACCATGCCCTTTATTGCCTGAGTATTTAAATGATTCAGCCATGTTTAGTCCTTCATACAATTTGATTTAATGGGTCGATAGTTTTTATGAGCTTTAAAACTAAAAGCGACTATGCAAATGCAAAATAAAGACCAGCCATCCAACCTAGTAAAAAAGGGCTGTACAGACAAAAAAGTAGTATTTGAGGTAATTTATAAAAGAAAAAATTACACAGGCGTGTAACTTTTTCAGACAAAAAAAGAGCACTTATAAAGTGCTCTTAGGCTTAAGCCTTAATCTTTATTCTCGTTAACTAAAATAACTTTACGATGTGGGAATGGAATTTCGATATTGTTTTCATCAAGGGCTTTTTTAATCAGCTCTGGCACCGTGTATAAAATTTCGAAGTAGTGCTCGCCTTTACAAAAAGGTCTTACTAAAAAGTCTACCGAGCTGTTGTTTAGTGTTTCTACTTCAACAAAAGGAGCTGGGTCTTTTAGTATGTGTGGGTGAGCCTCAAGCACGCTATCAATAACTTTGCGAACAGCGTCGGTGTTTTCATCGTATGCCACACCAAAGTGCATATCTACGCCGCGAATAGGATGATGCGAGTGATTAATAATTTGCGCTCCCCAAATTTGGCTATTTGGGATAATAACTTGCTGATTATCGAACGTTTGCAAAATAGTTGTAAACATATCAACCTCGGTAACTTTACCAAAGCGCCCTGCGGCTTCAATAAAGTCGTTTACTTTGTAAGGTCTAAATATAAGTAACATTACACCTGCAGCTAAGTTAGACATAGCACCTTGCAGCGCTAACCCAATAGCTAAACCTGCCGCACCTAATAGCGCAATTATTGAAGCTGTTTGCACACCAAAGCGGTTTAACACGGCAATAAATACAAACGCTAAAATAACATAGCGCGCCATACTTCCTAAAAAGCGAAACAGCGTGTCATCAAAGTGAGTGTATTTATGGCATAAACTAATAATCATATTACGCACTTTACCCGCAAGCCATAAGCCTATTAGTAATATAACAATTGCCATTAGAATATTTGTTGCCCACATTACTGCTGCCGGCAAATACTGATTTACATCAATATTATTTATTATCTCGTCCATTTTATTGTTCCTGTTAGACTGGTTGTAAATATAAAATCACATTAAACACTTTATATTAACTTTTTATTAACTAAATTACGAATTTTTACTTATTCGCTGTATTCGCCTTTCATTTTTATCACCAATAACAGTTACAAAAACAAATCAGTACATAAATTGACCGAAAATATTTTTTATTGCGTATATATTGTTCAATTTGTAAATAAAGCCAATGTGTTCTAAACCTTTAAGAGACACCTTGTTAAGGAGCGTTGTTATGCCAACAACAAATACGATTAATAAACACTCTGAATTTGCCCGCTGCATTGAATGCAATAAGGTAAACACATTTGCGGCTTTTCACTGGCTAGCACTGGCATTTAAAGACATGACCCGTGCGCCCATATTGAGCCTTATTTACGGGGTAATATTTACCCTTATTCCTGTTGCTATTGTTTACTGGGCAATGTTTACAGGTACATATTTAGTAATACTGCCTGCAACCGTGGCGTTTGCATTAATAGGCCCAGCCTTCGCGGCAGGCCTTTACGATGTAGCATGGGAGCTTGAAAAAGGCCATAAACCCACACTTAGCCACTCTATAAAGTCGATGTTTAGAAACCCAGTAGGCGAATGGGGCTTTGCAATAATGCTAATGGTTATCATGATTGCTTGGATGCGTTTAGCCGCGCTTGTGCATGCTTTATATCCTAGCCACGCCAATCCCACCTTTGAAGAGTTATCGGCGTTTTTAACGTTAGGCAGCATAATAGGAGGGGTATTACTGGTGACTGTATTTTCGCTTTCTGCTTTTGCTCCACAAATAATGATGGAGCGACGAGTAGATATTATGACCGCTGTAATCAGCTCTATGAACGCTGTAAAAACTAACTTTGCCGCTATGGTGGTATGGTCAATTTGTATATTTGTATTGGTAGCTGTTGGTTTTGCTACCGGCGCCACGGGCTTTATTGTAATTATGCCTTTGCTTAGTTACGCCAGTTGGCATGCTTATATTGCAGTTATTAAAACCAAAAAACCTCGTGGTTATGAGTAACAACCAAGCACTTAAAATTCCAACCACACTGACTAAAAATAGCGCCAAAAGGCGCTATTTTTTTATCAGCCTAGCAAAGCAAGCTTTGCTTAAAATACCCAAATAGCATGTAAAAAGGGCTGGTTTTCTATTTTATTAGTCCCTAACTTGTTGTACCAATAGCGCCACTCTACCCCTACCATCAACTGCTGAGGGTTTAAATTAAAGTTTTGCCCTACATCCCAATGCACAGCGGGTTGAGCAAGCAACCACTCATTAACTTTATTGCCTAGTTCGTCATCACGCCCAGAAATATATTCTACGTGGCCGGTAAAATAAAATGCTTGGCTAGCTAGTGTAAAAGGTGCACCCCATGCAAGGTCTATAAAAATGCTGTTGTCTTGCTTGGCTAGCTGATCTTTTTGCACGCCGCCGTTGGCATCAATATAACCTGCAAAAGTAGTTGTTAAAAAATCAAAGCCTGGGGCATCCCAGCTGAGCTTGATGCCTGGGGTATATTTCATTAACCCCTCTTCACCGGCGTTTATACCAAACACTAAACCTGTGTCTTTTATTGCACCATAACGCACAGAGGTATCAAAGGCTTTTGATAAGCTAAGTGTTGTGTACCACTCGCCATATATACCCGTATCTTGAAAACCATCACTAAGGCTGTCGTTTAAAAAGTCGATAAAAAAGTAGTTATCACCTAAGTCATGCTCTGAGGCATGCTCTATGGTGTAGGTGCGTGTAAATGACGACTCCCCGGTAAAGGGATTTAAGGCATCGCCAAAATTTGTGTGAAGCTGTGTGACGCTCCAATTTTCTGCTAGTGCTGAGTGAGACAAAAGCAGTATAGATGTTGTAAACAGTGTTTTTAAAAAATTCATGATTTATTTACATAACCCCAATTAAAATGCGGCGGGAGTATATCAGTGAGCATTCACCAACTAAAGAGATTAAATAAGTACAAAGGCTGATTTTTAAAATCTAAGCAGTAAAGCCCAGTAGCGCGGCTTTAAAAGAGCAGCGTTAGCCCTGTATAAAACACCTGAATTAATCATTACGCAGGTAATAAATAAGCACCTTTATATTTTTATACCCTTGCTTAGCTTATTTACCGGGTTTTATTTAGAGATTGTAGCGCATGCAATATTAAGGTGAGCTTTAAAGGCAATTTAATAACGGCGTGAATTGTAAGACTAAGCACATTAGGTCGCTGTATTACACAGACTATGCCTTATTGAGCATAAACAAATTTCAACTCAATCGATAAACAGCCACAGCTTTTTTACTACTGTGCACAATTTACAAAAATAAGTGCATAAAATTCATATTCTACGCCTCTCCCTTTTTAACCTTACGTACCCAAGTAAAAACAAAACATTAAATATCAATAACTTAAACAAATAAACTTGGTAGGCATAGGCTTTGCTTAATGTATTGCAAGTTAAATGGTAGCAATGGCTACATACAACAAATTACACAACGGGAGACATTATGAGTAACTCACAACACCCAATTGAATTTACAGCCCCAGGTATGGATAACGAATCAGCAAAAAAAACAATTGAAACACTCGATAACCGACTCGTAGCGCTTTTAGACTTACAACTTACTTTAAAGCATATTCACTGGAATGTAGTAGGCCCAAGCTTTATTGGTGTGCATGAAATGTTAGACCCACAAGTGGATGCTATTCGCGAAATGACCGACACCATCGCAGAGCGTATTGCTACATTAGGCGGTACGCCACAAGGTACACCTAAGTCAATTGTAGATCGCCGCACATGGGAAGAATACTCATTAGGTAAAGCCTTTGTAGTAGAGCATTTAGGTGCATTAGACAAAGTATACAGTGGCGTAAACGCCGACCACCGCAAAGCCATTGGCACGCTGTCTGAATTAGACCCAGTATCAGAGGATATGATCACCAGCCAGCTAGGTGACTTAGAGCAGTTTCAATGGTTTGTACGTGCACACATTGAATCGTCTGCAGGTAAACTAAATCATTAATTTATTACCCACTTTGCCATACAAGGAATGTTAATAAGAGTTAAAGGACTAATAAAGATACAAGGAGACGTTACATAAGTAGGTACAGGATGAAGTGCAAACTACAAGGACCCGTTGCTTATTACATAAAGGATGTAGTAAATGCACCAAGGATGACTAAAGCTTGCTAACGGATTTGGTAAACCTACAAGGATTGTTAAAATACAAACGCCTAGCCATGCTAAGCGTTTGTATTTTTTACCACTTTAAAGCTTAAAACTATCCCAAGGACCAGTAATAGCCAACGTTTTAGTTGGCATGTATACATTTACAAACAAGGTTTGCCCGTCAGGTGAAAAACACGCCCCAGCAAGCTCTGTTTGCGCATGCAATTTAGCAAAGTTATACACCTCTCCTTTAGGTGTTACCCCGCGTAAATGGTTATTCACCGTATCTGTGTATTGATCCTCACATACAATTAAATGCCCGTTAGGTGCTACCGTTAAATTATCACCAAAGTTGTATAACGACTCGTTTGTACTTTCTACAAATAGTTGTATTTTACCAGGCTCATTTTGCTCTAACTCAGTGCCTTCGTTTTTTGAAGGTGTGTACTTCATTACCTGACCTAACTGCTTTTTGCCCCCATTAGTACAGCAAAAATAAAGCTCATTTTTACCCCAATGTATTCCCTCTCCTCGTGCAAATAAGGCTGCACCTTTTTTATAACCTTGCTTACGTAGGTCATCATTTGGGCTTTTAGGGTTTGTGAGCGTTATCCATTCAACTAAAAGGTCGCTGTGTAGTGGCATGGCCGGTGAATCCCAATTTCGGCTATCAAACTGAGGCTGGTTTTTAATTACCATCGCTTGCAATGTGCCGCCTTTATTTAACTTACCGCGATGATGAGGAATAAACCGATAAAACAAACTATCGCCTCTATCTTCAGTTAAATAAACAATGCCAGTTTGTGGGTCTATTGCGGCGGCTTCATGATTAAAGCGGCCCATATCATATAATGGCTCAGGCTTAATTAAGCCTTTGGCGCTGGCTGGTACCTCAAAAATGTAACCGTGAGATTGAGACAAGCCATCGCTTTTATCCATAACGGTTTCTTCGCAGGTTAGCCAACTGCCCCATGGCGTTACACCACCTGAGCAGTTTCTTATTGTGCCACACAGCGATAAATACTCTTGCTCGCGTTTTTGCTCTTTTAAGTTATAAATTATATGGCTAGTGCCCCCAGGCAAAGCTACACCATTTTTAAATGAATCATAGGCTAAGGGGGTTTTGTGATTACTAATTAAATCAGATGCATTATTAATGTGTTTAGGCTGTAACTCATGGTTACGTATAAGGGCTACGCGTTCGTTATCTAATGCAATACAACCCATGCCATCGGCACGGTCGGGTACGTCTAAACCATCATCCATTTTATCGCCAAGTGCCGATATAACCCGATAACTAAAGCCTTTAGGTAAATCTAATAAGGCCTGAGGGTCGGCTATTAATGGGCCATAAGCAGGTAACTTTGTTGTTACTTCAGGTAAAGCAACGTTACCCATTGCGCTGCGCGATAAGCCAATAAACGCAAGCGAGCCTGCACTAAATAAAAACTCTCTTCTAGAAACCATTATTTTATTCCCGTGTTTTTTATTAAATCTATAGTAAAGGAAATAACCCGCTAGAAGTGCGGCGCTTTGCTAAATTCATCAAAATGTAATAATGTAACATTCCATCCGTACCAGATATCAGTTAATTCAACTTTAAATAATTGCCCTCACTGTTTAATAGTAGGATAGTAAGTTACTCAAATAACAACGGCTTAATTAGGAGTATCATGATCAAAGTATTACTAGCAACCAGCTTAATTGCCTCTTCATTCGCAGCTTTAAGTAATCCACTCACCGTTGAAGAACAACGCATCAGCAAGGCACAAACAGCTATGCCCACTGTGTTAAACGCCTTTAATAAAGAAGTAACCACCTTTGAGCAACAGTTTAAAGCGCTCAATAACTTTAAAGAGGCAAAGCAGCTCATTCAAACCTATAGTTTTGAGCTGTGGGAAAGCGCTAAGCAACGCATTATTAAAACTAACAATTACGACGACCGAGCACTTTACTGGGCGCGCTTGCTTTCAAGCAAAGTAATACGTACAACCGCAGCTAACGTTGAGCTATCTGACGCGCAAATAAATACGCTGCTAAGCATGCTTGAAGAGGGCAGCCGAGGCCGCACCGATTTAGCTTTTTCATCAGGCAGTGATAAAAAAATTATACTTACCGGATTTGACCCTTTTTTACTCGACAAAAATATCAACCAAAGCAACCCATCAGGGGTCGCCGCATTGTTACTCGACGGCCAAGTTATTAATTACAATGGCGTTAGCGCCGAAATTAACACGGTTATGGTACCAGTACGCTACGAAGACTTTGACCAAGGTATAATAGAATCACTCCTTGCCCCCTACTATGCACTTAACAACGTCGACATGGTTGTAACGGTTAGTATGGGCAGAACCGAGTTTGATTTAGAGCACTTTCCTGGTAAACGCCGCAGCGTAACCGCGCCAGATAACGCTAATATTGTCTACGGCGGTACGCAAACAAGCCCTGTTATACCCAAGCTAAATGGCCGCCCATTACCTGGTAATGAATTTGTAAAATTTAGCCTACCAGTAAGCGCCATGCAAAACGCCAAAGGCCCATATAAAGTAATCGACAACCGCGAAGTAACTACACTCGATAAAACCTTTAAAGCGGGCTCGTACGGCGCGCTTAAAAACAGTGTTGCAGTAAATGGCGGCGGGGGGGGTTATTTGTCTAACGAAATATCGTATCGTAGTATTCGACTGCGTGACGCGCTAAATTCGAGCATTCCTACTGGGCATATCCATACCCCGCGTATTCAACAATTTGAACCAGAAACAGAAGCCAACATAGTTAAACAAATTAAAGCAATGCTCACGCAAAGCTTAGTGGCATTATAATAAAGCTAAGTAATTAATATACATAAAAAAAGGGCAATATTAATTGCCCTTTTTTACTTTTGCGCGTTAGCTCTTCGGGTAGTTAGATGGGAAAAACGCACGTTTGGCTTCTTCATCAAACTCTTTTTTAAAGGCGACATCGGTGCCAATTTTGCGTGCACGCGCAACCGCTGGGCGGCTATCAATGCTTTCAAACCAACGCTTTAAATTAGGGTATGGCGTTAGGCCTTCTTCACCAAGTACTACTGGCGCTTTATCAATCCAACCCCAAGCAGATACATCAGCAATGGTGTATTCATCACCCACTATAAAGTCGCGACCTTCAAGGTGTGCATCAAGCACTTCGTAATGGCGCTGCGCCTCACGCAAGTAGCGGTTAACGGCGTAATCAAGCCCTTCAGGTGCCATGTGTCTAAAGTGTACACTTTGCCCCGAATACGGCCCAAGGCCAGATGCTATAAACATTAACCATGAAAGCATTTCGGCGCGATTCTCTACCTTACCTGCTAACTTACCGTGTTTTTCACTTAGGTACATTAATATAGCGTTCGAATCAAACACACGAGTTTCACCATCAACAATGGCAGGTGCTTTTGCGTTAGGATTGATGGCTTTAAACTCAGGTGTGTGTTGCTCACCTTTTAAGGTATCAAGTGGCACAAGTTCAAACGGCAGCCCTGTTTCTTCTAAAAACAAAGCAACCTTCATTGGGTTAGGTGTATGGTGAAAATAAAATTTGATCATAAAACGCTCCTAAAAGTGGTAGCTACGATTAAACCACAACTTGAGCAGTCGTTCAAAAAATAGTTAGCTAAAGTACTTAACCAAACAGCTCACTTGTATTAACCCTGCACCAATATAAGCAAATATAAAGCGTGCTTCTTCTTGTGCCTTTTTAATAAATGCCACGGCAAAAGTAACTACAATAATTATTACACTTAATGCTAAGCCATATAAAAAAGAGTCACAAAAGTGAGGTAAAACAGCAAGTAAACACGCAATAATTAATGCGCCATAAAAAGCTACAGGCATACGAACATTAAACAATACACCCAGTAAGGCAGATACAAACGCAGACGCATATAAAATTACAATATGCCTAGGCCACGCGTAACTTAGTGGATGTTTAAAATTAAAGCTTGTAGAGTTTAAACTAGTAACCGCAGACGAAGTCGCGTGTATAAAAATACTAACTAATAAAGCGCCGATAAAAAATGCAGCAAATGCCGAAACAGCACCGCCGCCTGTATACCCTGCTTTCTCTTTTTCTATCACTATAACCACAACACTCAGTGCCGCACTGAGCTGAAACCATTGCCAGTAATCGTTACTAAAAAGGGGGATTGCTGCAAAGCCAATTACGGGGACTAATATTTTGGCTTCTTCGTTTTTGTGTAATAAATAAAAAGCCATAATAGCTATATAAAACAATGCCGTTACATCAGGCATAAAATCTACTTCCTTTTAAATCTCAACACTATTTCTACATTTAGGGAATGCACTACAGCCAAAGAACGTATTTCCTATATTAGTACCTTTCTTTGCTTTACGTAGTACCATTTTCTCACCGCAACGTGAGCATATCTGAGTTTCTGAGCGTTCTTTTTTTGGCGCCTGCTTTTGTTCAATAATCGTTTTTACATGGCTTACATGTTGGCGATTTGTTTTAAAACTTGGTTTTAATTTTCCTCTTTCAATTGTATTTACTATATCGTTTTTAGTATTAGCACTAAGTACTCGCTCGGTTTTACTTTTAATGTACTCAATACCGCCGCGTGCAAATCTAACATTTTCAGGTAGTTTAGTTTTAAATGTGCTGTCGCCAATAAAAATAATAACCGAAAATAATGCGCTACTGTTTATACCTAAACACGACTCAAGTGTTTTTAAATGCTTGTAGTTTTGATGCAGGGGGTTTTGAAATTTTGATGAGTGTTTAAAAATTTTTTGTGTCCACATTTTTTGATTCGCTGAACCAAAAATCCAACCTTTCATGTTTTTAGTTTCCACCACAAACACACCAAACTCAGACACAATAATATGATCAATTTGCGTAGTGCCATTTTCAATGCCGTTTTCAAAAGTAGGCAGTGTCACATTTTTAATTAATGTGTAATCTGCCTTATTTAAAAACAGTTTAATTAGCACATTAACTTGCCACTCTCCCATCGCTCCTTTAAACCAAGGTGTTTTAAAAACCCCAATACAAATAAACAGCGGTATAAAATACCAAAGCTGGCCTAATAACGTGACCAAAATCGTAGAAAAATCCATATTTAGTTAATCCTTTAAGCTATACAAATGGCAATAATAGAGCCGCGAAATTTAAAAAATAAACTAGCAGTACAGGTAATAATGCACGTTCAATACTAAACACATTTCAGCATTGTTTTTAATACGCCCTTTCTAAGGCATGTTCATTAACATGTTCAATTAACTCAGGGAAAAATTCTAAAAACACCGTTTCTAACTCATGGTAGTTTTGCGCTATATCCTCAGCGGAACCTGCAAAGTTATTAGTAAAACGAATGCGTTTGGCTATGTTATCAAGCGCAAGCCCTACCCCTTCTATAGTTTCGTATTCTTTAAACCAATCGTTTGTAGTCATGCTGGTTACAACATGCTGCATGCGCGGTGGCATAACCGCTATGCGCTCATTTAAAAGTGCGTAGCTGCTGCGTTTAAAATCATTTAAAGGATGTTTGTTAAATTGCTGCCAATGCCTAATTAAAAAGTGATCAAACAGCACGTCAATCGCTACGCCGGCAAAGCGCTTTCGCTTGGGCGAAAAGTACTGCTTAGTGGTTTTTACTAAAGCGTGTGAGTCGGTAAATTTATCCACTAAGTAATGGTTTTCTAGCGCGCTTTTAACGCTATTGGGCAGGTATTCTGCGTGCCTGCGTCCACCAAAATCACCTAATAAATTGCCAAAGTGTGAATCGGCTGTAGGCTTTGCTAAGTAAAGGTGAGCTAAATAATTCAACGTAATCCCAATGGGTTTAAACAAACTTAATTTTGCCAAATAGTAACGCACATTTAAGCGAAACTCACACGAGTGTTTAACGCACTCTCTGTGTATTTACCTAACACTTTAGTTTGAAAATTATACAAATACTCTGTAAGGCCGTTGCACTCAATTCAACATTAAATATTTAAAATAGAATTATCAATTACTTAAAATTTAAAAATCGCTGGAATATATATTGCTACTTAGCGTATTTAGCACTCAAACATATATAGCTCTTTTTATTAGTGAGTAGTTTAAAGGAGCATAAAACATAGGTTAAATCAGTTATGGATATAGCTATATTTTTTAAGTCGTTACTACTACTGGCCTTTTTTTTAACGCTAGGTAATTTAATTAAGTACACATTTTTAAGGGGCTTAATTGTGCCCTCATCGTTAATTGCTGGTGTATTGGCTCTTTTATTAGGGCCACAATTACTTGGTGAGCATATTAATTTGTCGATCCAAGGCACTAATTTATGGATAGATGAAAAGGTCACAAACATATGGAAGGAGTTACCTGGGTATTTAATTGTAGTGGTGTTTGCAGGTTTATTTTTAGGTAAAAAAATACCTACAATTAAACAATCGCTAAACCAAAGCCTACCCAATTTAAGCTTTGGCTACAGCATTGCCATAGGCCAATATGTGGTGGGTATGATCACGGCATTATTAGTACTTGCCCCTTTATTTGATACCAACGAAGTTGCCGGCGCACTCATTGCGGTGGGATTTCAGGGCGGGCATGGCACCGTAGCTGGCCTGCAATCCACTTTTGAAAGTATCGATTTTGCAAAAGGTATGGACTTGGGGTTAGGTATAGCAACAATAGGCCTTATAAGCGCCATCGTATTAGGGACTATTATGTCTAACCGCACCGATGGGGGCGACCAAGAACTTGAAATTAGCCACGACGAAAAAGTAGAGGTAAAAGACCGCCCGTTTGGCCTGCACTTTGCTGTTTTAGGCACGGTTGTTATTGTTGCTTGGCTTATTCTTAGTGGCTTACAAGTAGCCGAAAAAAACCTTTTTGCCGATTCATCGGTAAAAATACTTGAGTACATGCCTTTATTCCCCATTGCGATGATGGTGGGTTTAGTGGTGCAAATAGTGCTTAATAAATCAGGCATGGGTAACTTAATTAGTCACTATCAAATAAATCTGCTTTCTAACCTCTCCCTCGATTTACTAATAATTGCCGCACTGGGTGCGCTTAACTTATCGGTACTTGCTAAATATTGGCAAAGTATTTTAATTTTAGGCGCAGTGGGGGTTGCCTATAGCGCAGCTATTTACTTTTTCTTTGGTGGGTGGTTTTTCCCAAAAGATTGGAAAGTGAGAGGAATTGGCGAGCTTGGGCAATCTATGGGCACTACGGCAGTTGGGCTGTTAATGCTAAAACAGGCTACCTCAAACCCAAGCGAGCATATTCGCCCCTTTAGTTACAAACAACCACTTTATGAGCCTGTGGTTGGCGGCGGTATTGTTACTGCCCTTGCACTTCCTGCCATTGCTAATTTTGGGCCGTGGGCATTTACTATTATTATGGCGGTTATATTAGCCTGTGTAGTGGGTGGTTTTGCCTTTTATAAACGCCGCAAACACAAAAGCGAGTAGCCTAATTGCGCTATAAAAAAGCCGCTACAACTTTTGTAGCGGCTTTTTTATGCATTGGTTTTTTACTTGTACCAGTAACTAATTATTCGACTTAACCCAATTTCCATTATCATTTTTACTGTAGCTATTTTTAACCGCAGACCAAGCCACTTTATGCGCTGTGGTTTCGCGGTCGTCGTCGTTTTTTCTATCGCTTGGGTCCTCGTAGGTATCCCACGCGCTATTAAACGCCTCTTGATATATCTCTTGGGCATGTTTAGGTAAGTTACTTTTTACCGAATCCGGTAACTCGTTTGTGTTTTGATAAGGCATAAATAATCTCCGTATTACTTAATTACGCCGCACGCAACACGTTTACCGCCACCACCTAATTTCTTGGGTTCGTCGGCATAATTGTCGCCCCCTTTGTGGATCATCACTGCGTGTTGTTTAAGCTGCTCAAGCTTGAGCCTTGGCGCTAAAACAGGCGATTTAGCTTCGCCGCGCTCATTTACAAATAACGCAGGTAAATCGCCTAGGTGGCCATTACTCCACGGTTCATCATGGTGTTTAGCGCTGTTAGGATCAAAGTGTCCACCAGCAGCACCGGCAGGTACAACTTTACCGTTTTTTTGCTTTGGCTCGCAGCTAGCATATTGATGAACATGAAATCCATGCTTCCCAGGCGTTAAGCCTTTAAGCGCTGGGGTAAATACCACCCCGTGCTCATTTTCTGTCAGTGTAACGGTGCCAAGTAACTCACCTTGCCCCGACTTACTTACTGCATGCATATCAACATCTACATTCGCCAATGCGCTATTTTGTAGCATTGCAGCGGTAATTAATATGGCGCAAGCTGGTTTAAAAATACGTGCTACGCTTTTTTTAGCGGTTGAATCAAACTGTAAACAATTCATCGTGCTCTCCTTATGTAGTATCTGTTTTGTAAATAACGCGACTGCTCAGTTATTAGGTACAATCTCTATACCAAGCTCACTGTAGGCAAAAAATTTCACCTGCGCTAAACGTAACGCATTGATTAAAAATAAAATAAACAAGACTAGATAATTAACCACTACACATACTTAAAATTTACTGCGTGTTTTTGCTTAAACGCTGCACAAAAACTAGGGCAAATTTACAAAAGAAATGACAACTTTACAGGCTTAACACGCCCACCCGCCTAATACTAAGTACCGCTCAAAACGGGTAAAAAAGCAGCTTAAACGCTTAATAGCGCATTTACTAATACCGCGCTAAGCCAATAGCACAGCGCGTTTAATCAAAATACGCGCCTATGCAAACGATAAAATAAACCATGCTCACCACGCCTGCTGCGCTATCGGTATACTAATTGCTGAACATACTAGTGTTATTAAAAGGGTTATAGATGACCCTATCGCTATTAAACAATCGAGGGAATTATGAGTAACAAGCAACTAATTAAAACACTAGGTATAGGCCTAGCCGCCGCATCAGCTGGCATGCTAACCAGAAAAAGTTTACAAAAGTCGTGGGAAAAGGTAACCAACGAGCCCGCCCCAAAAGACAAGCCAAGCGAGCATACAGATCTTAAAGAAGCCGTTACATGGGCGGTGGTATCTGGCATTGGTGCAGGCGTGGCAAGAATGGCCGTACATTATGTGCTCGACAAACGTAAATCTAAGTAAGCTAATAGCTACTAAAGTGCAACGTAAAAAAGCATAAAAAAAGGTGAAACTAAGTTTCACCTTTTTTATTATTTTAAACTAATTAGCTTTACGCGGTAGACACACTACTCGCGCCTGCATTTTTAAGTATTTCTTCAATCGCGCTTTTGTTATCGCTGTTGTACTTAACACCAATTAATATAGAGCCTTTCTCAATGGCGTCTTCGTAAAATTTAACTTCGTGCTCAGGAATAAACGCCCCAATAGCAGCGCCTAAACTTCCGCCAACCGCAGCACCAGCGCCGCCCGCTGCAAATGCAGCCACTAGTGGGCCTGCTACTAATAAACCTGTACCACCGGTTGCCACGGTACCTACGGCAGTAAAACCGCCAACAATTGCAGCAATAATACCACCAGACGCTGCACCAACAATGCCGCCTTCAGCCGCTTTGGTTCCCTCGTCTAAGGCAAAGTCTTCCTTTGCGTATGAGTCATTGGCTACAATGCTTATATCAGCTTCATTAATACCTAATGCTTCTAATCTATAAATAGCCAGTGTTGCTTGTGATGCGCTTTCAAATAACCCAGTAATAACCGTGCTCATAATAACTCCTTTATTTATTTAAAAAATACAGCTATTACTAAGCAAAACCTAAACCACTTAAATTATTATTACTAATCAATAAGTTAAAGAATAAACCCAAACTACTGCTTTCATTTACACAGTAAATATTGCTAACCGTTGTAAAAAACTCCTACCACATAAATAAATACACTAACGCTTAGCGGCTCTATATAACGCGTTAATAAACTCAATTACTTAGACCAAGTAATTTCGGCTAATTGATTAGTAGCCGTTTGATGAATAATTAAGCCGTTATTGCCCATACGCATGTGCCTAATTAAGCCAGAGTAAACCCCTTCTTTACTCGGAATTTGCCAGCTTTGCATGGTTTGAGTTTTTAAATCAAACCTAACCAGCGTTTCGGGGCGCTTAGCCGACTCATTAAACCAAATAGCATTATCGGCATATTCAATGGCATACGGGTGGCTGTTTTCGCCGCTGGGGTTATCCCACTGCGTTATTTTACCGTTTTTGGGGTTATAGCGTCCAAGTTTACCCATGCCAGAGTTTACATAAAACACCATATCATCAGGCGTAATAGCAAGGCGCCTAGTATGTGTTTTAGCACCTGGGAGTTTTATTTCGCTAAGCTCCATGGTGTTTTTATCAACTTTAACCAAACAGTTACTGCCATTACACGACACCCACGGCGTCCCGTTTGAATCAAGCTTTATACCATAAGGCCGCGAGCCTTTAGTGGGTAAAGTAGCAAGTTTAATATCACCGCTTTTAGGGTTTAGCCTGCCAATCATGTTGCTGTGCTGCAGGGTAAACCAAAATATACCCGCATCATCAAACACGCCTGTATGCGGGTCACGGGCGTTTTTATCAGGCATTTTATACACTTTAAATTTTTCGGTTTTTAAATCTAAATACCCAACCGTGCCATTTTTATTACCTAAAAACCAAGGGGTTTGGTTTTTATCAAGCGATACACTGTGCGCATACGTACCACTTGGCAAAGTGTACTCTTTCATTTCACCGGTTTTAGGGTTTAACCTACCTAAAATATTGCCCCACTGGCCAACCCACCAAATAAGCCCGTTTTTACCTTGCACAGGGTCGCGAGCGCGTTGCCCAAGCGTAGGCACTTGCCAGTATTTAAAGCTAAGTTTTAAATCGCCTTTAACCACCGTTGACTCGCGCTTAGTGTTAACAGGGTAATGCTTAGCTAAATACGCGCTAATATCTTTACTAAGCGCAGTACCCTCGCCGGTATCAACCATATAGCTTATGAGTGTTTGCCAATCCGCTTGGCTATAACCCGCACTGCGCTCAAGGTTGTTTAAACTATGGCAACTGGCACAAAGCTGCTCAACTAATACCCCAGGCTCATTACTCAATACAGGTAACGGCGCAACCAAAATCCCTAGCGCAGCCATAGCCGCAACGTGTTTTTTAAATAAAAATCGATTTTTACGCATAACGCCCTCCCTTGTTTTTAATATTAAAGCATAGGGCGAAAGTGTTTACTATATGAGCACTTTTAGCTTTTAGCTTTTAGCTTTTAGCTTTTAGCTTTTAGCTTTTAGCAGAATAGTGTCGCTTTTATTTTCGGTGTGGAAATCATTATTTTTTGGGGTGTAATAGTAATTTAGGTACGTTTTCTTGCTTAAAAAAATAAAACAAACTCCCTCTACATGTAAAACCAAAAAGTTTGTGCTTTCGGCCAACGCGCTAGCAAGCTAAGCGCC
>BJUT01000035.1 GCA_007988745.1 Pseudoalteromonas atlantica | reverse complement strand
TCGCCCCTAGATTGAACAAATTTCAATCCGTAAAGTTCAACACGCCCTAACCTAAATAGCGTTTGGCTTTATTTTCTTTTACGTTTTGTAAATCTACCAGCACTAACCCATCAATACAGTTGTTAAAGTCGGGGTCGATACTAAAGCTTAAAAACTTTACGCCGCCAGGCTTGCACAGCTCAGTATATTGCTTAAATAGCGTAGGAACTTGTGCCCCCATATTGGCCAGTACATGTTTTAATTCTACAAAGTCTTCTTTTACATCGTTACCACTAAAAACAGTTTTACACTGAGTGAGTTGTTGCTCGCTTAATTTAAACTCGTTATTGGGGGTAGCGAGGTGTTGCTCTGATTTATAATAATGTTGATAGTAATGCACGAGCATGGCTTTTGCTTGTTCAGGCAAGGCGTTAGAAACGCTCACCGCGCCAAATAAGTAACGATATTGCGGGTAGTTTTTAATAAATGCGCCAATACCGTACCATAAGTAGTCTAAGCTTTTACGCCCCCAATATTTAGGTTGCACAAAGCTGCGGCCAAGTTCTATACCTTGCTCTAAATACGGTTTCATTGCTTGTGTGTAACTAAACAAACTATCGGTGTATAAGCCTTCTCGGCCATGTTTCTCTATTATTTCCTTTGCACAAGCAAGGCGATATGCACCCACTAATTCTAGCTGCGTAGGATCCCATAGCACTAAGTGCTGATAATCCATATCATATTTGTCGATGTCGCGGCGTTTTCCGCTGCCTTCACCTACCGCTCTAAAGGCAATTTCTCTCAGTCGTCCAAGCTCTCTAAACACTGGAGAGCTGCCAGTGTACTGGTATAAATGAATATGCATGCCATCCTGTGTTTTGCCTAATAACTGACAACTCTCTATGGCTTTTTTAAGCTCTTTGCGGCACTCAGGTATTGCAATAGGAGTTTGGGTTTTAAGGGGAAGGGGCTTTTTAGTGGTAAGGCGATAAAGTTGCTTGCGAATGAGATTAACGATTTCTTTATCTTTTAAGTTTTCGATTAAATATGACTCAGGCGGAATGGAAGCACCAATTTCAAACTCTAATGACTTTTGTCGCTGCTTAAACATTTCTTTTACTAATAATAAGCTCGCAAGTGGTTTGTAAATCATTGAGGTGCCATAAAAAAGCGGGCTGTTTTTAGCTTTTATATAAATAGGTAAAATAGGGCTGTTTGCTTTTTTAGCCATGCGTAAAAAGCCACTGTTCCACTTGCAATCTTTTATACCGGTAGGGCTTAAACGCGAGACCTCTCCCGCAGGGAAAATAAGTAACGCACCTTCATCTTTTAAGTGTTTTTGTATATTACTTAATTCTTGTTTTTTACTGGTTCCCGATAAATTATCTACTGGCAACAGCAATGAATGCATAGGGGTGACCGACATTAGCATGCGATTGGCAACCACTTTTAAATCTTGCCTAACGCTGGAAAGTACTTTTATCAGCGCAAGTGCGTCGAGCGAGCCAATGGGGTGGTTAGCCACAATAACTAACTTACCTTCGCTGGGTATGTTTTCAATTTGCTTTGGTTTGTAGCGGGTATCAAAGTCAAGCTCATCAAGCACTTGTTCAACAAACTCTAGTCCTTGTAAATGGGGGTAAGCATCGCCAAAGGCGACAAATTCTTGTTCATGTAATAAGTAGCCAAGCCCCTTTTTAACTAAACCTTTTACTTTAGGGGAGTTCTCTAATTGTGGTAAGTTTGCAGCTATTACTTTATCAACGCTTATCATATTAACCTCATTTACAATTTGGCCTATTCGCCATCCTGTTTAGAGTAAAAAAAGGGTGTGACATTTACTTTGCAGTTGTGTGACTTTTTAAAGAGCAAATAACGAGCTGCTCAGTTGTTTATTAGTGTAGATAAAATTTATTCAATAAAATTAGGAGCTTCTATGTCGGTATTAGTAGCCATTACCGGGCGAGATAATACAAAGCTAATTGCAAAGCTAAAAGAGCTATTACCCAATGAAGAGATAATGCAATGGCCAGAGTGTAAAAAGCTCAACAATGTAGAGTTTGTATTAGCCTGGAATGCACCAGATGATTTGTGGCAGCAATTACCTAACTTAAAAGCGGTGTCATCGTTTGGGGCGGGTGTAGATAGTATTAATATGTCTTTATTGCCTAAAGAGGTAGACGTGGTTCGCATTGTTGATACTGAGCTTGCTCAAGATATGGCAGAGTACGTACTAGGCCATGTACTTGCGCACAAGCTGCGTTTAAAAGAGTATTTTGTTAAGCAATCACAATGCAATTATAAACCTAAGCGCGCATATAAATATAATCACGTGGGTATTTTAGGCTTTGGTGAGCTAGGTAAAGCGTGCGCCAAAAAACTAACCCTGAATGGCTTTACGGTAAGCGCTTGGTCAAAAACTGAAAAAAGTGATGAGCAGGTGCATCTATATTCTCAGCAGCAAGGCCTTAATGAAATGCTGCCCACAATTGACTACTTGGTATGCCTACTGCCGCTAACAAAAGATACTAAGGGTATTATTAATGCCGATTTATTAGCTAAGTTACCGGCCCATGCGTGTGTAATTAACGTTGCCAGAGGAGAGCACCTAGTAGAGCAAGATTTAATAAACGCACTTAACAGTGAAATGTTAAGGGCTGCCACGCTCGATGTATTTACCCAAGAGCCGCTACCGCACGACCACTCATTTTGGCATAACGCTAAAATAACGATTACACCACACTGCGCCGCGTTATCTGATTTAAATAGCGTAACAGCGCAAATTGCAGAAAATATTAATCGCCTAAAAAGCGGCCTTACATTAAATAATCGGGTTAATAGAACAAAAGGTTATTAATAGATAGCAAAACAGTTTAACAAACAGCTTGTTAACATTTGTAATTTTAATTATTGTGAAGTTTAGTCACTAAAATAAAAATAATAAGAGTAACGTATGAAATCAAGTCAAGGCGGAGTAAAACTAAGTTTAGTAGTGGTTTCTATTATAGTGCTAGGCGTGTCTGCTTGGTTTAACCAAGCGAGTGCCGATCAAGTGCCACAAAGCAAAAGTTCACAAAGTGAATAAGTGCATTTGCAGGCAAATTATAAAAAGTGGACTCTATTAATTTGTTTTTGGCTTAATAAAGCCAGATCATTAAAGAGTACCCACTTTTCATTAGGCCATTTAATTACTAAAGTGCGCTTCGTTACTGGTATTTAGTAAAATAAGTTAATTAGTACCGTTTAGCATGGATCTCTCGGTTTTCATGCTTTTTCTCATCACTTTTTTTAAGCAACACATATGTTGCGCCACTGCCACCATGGTGCTTTAAAGCGGTATGATACGCTAATACCGCGGGTAGAGCCTGTAGCCACTTATTAACATAGCTCTTTAGTATACCGGGCTTAGCTTTATTTTTTATACCAATGCCATGGCGTACTAATACAACGCGAATGTTTCGCTGGTGGCAATCAGTAATAAAGTTAAATAATGTTGTGCGTGCGTTTTTAAGTAATTGGCCATGCAAATCTAATGTGGCATCAACTTGGTATTTAGCTAAGCGTAAGTTTTTAAATACTGCGCTTTGTACGCCATCTTTTTTAAAACTGAGTAATGCATGCGGGTCTAAAAGCTCTACATGCTCAGATTGTAAGTAATTTTCGTCATTCGCAAGGCTAAGCTCGGCAGCTTTACGCTTTTCTTGTTGGGCAAGGGTGGCATTGGGATTACTTGCAAGGGGAGTTACAGTATCGTGGTTTATAGGTTTTACATCTTCCATAGAAGATAAAAATAAATCGAAATCAGATAAAGACATAGTAAGACCTAAATGAGGATTAATACGAGATAAATTTTATCTTAGTTCAATCTGTTCCCCAAGCCTTTTAATTTTTTCAAATAAAAAAGCCCAGCAAGGCTGGGCTATAAAATATTCTAAGGGGAAATGTTAACTCTGCGTTACATTAAATTGTCCAAACGTATACACTTTGAACAAGTAAAATGTATTGATCAACACTAAACTCATATTCGAAATAACACTCGACGACATTAAATCCAAGCTAAAAGACAAAAATAACAGACCACATGCACTAATCGCTGCAACACGCAGTATTGTTATGTGGTTAATAAAGAATGCACCTAAACCTAGTGCAAGTAATACAGTGTTTAAAAGCCAATCTAGCTCGTTTAGCATGGTCGTTTCAATAGTTCAGTTGTTGAAAAAAGGAGCGCCATTATGTTGATCTTTTGCACACCTTTCAACCAAGTAATTTTAAATTTTCAGATTAGTTTTTTTAATGCTAAATATAGCTAGCTAGTGCTGCAAAAAAGCCATTATTTTTTATTAGTTGGTACTTTTGACAGCTTTGCGGCGCCTTCATATCTGCGCATAAATAAAGGGCATTGCGCTTCTCGTCTAGCTGCGGGTGTAAGTTTGAATCAAGTAATGTACGGCCATATCCAAAGACCCCAGGCCAATAAATACTTTCGCTCACTAACCCTAATTTTTTATAGGTGAGCAAAGTAGGTTTTGGAAAAATAATGGCTACGGCAAAAATGATAGCCAGCGTAATAAGTAACCCTTTTTTAGACTTTACAGGCTGCTCTGCTGGGGTTGATGTTGGGTTAGCTGAAGATTGCGGTGCTGTTTGCGGCCTATTGCGGGGCTTTTTTACAGGGTTTTTTCTTTTTTGTGGTGTTTTACCAAGCAATGATTGTTTTTTTGTGTTGTTTGACATAAAGCAAATCTGGCCTTTTGAGCGTAGGTCTCTATAATAAAATGATTAAATATCTAGTTATATAATAACTTATACAATGCTTTTAGCCTACGAGGAAGATACATGGATACGCAGCTATCAATTTTAATAGTAGATGATGTTAGCACAGTGCGTAGTTTTTTGAGCCAAACGCTCATGCACTTAGGAATAGAAAACGTTAAAGAGGCTTCAACGGCTAAACAATGCATTAGCGAATGCCAAGCAGCTAATTACAATATGATTTTTTTAGATATTGAACTGCCTGACGGCGATGGAAAAGAGTTAATCGCGCAAATTAATGATATTAACCCTGAAACTAATGTGGTTATGGTGTCGGCGCATTCAGCAGTAGAAAATGTTAAAGAAGCCATTGATAAAGGTGCTAAGGGGTTTGTAGTTAAGCCATTTACGCCTAAAAAAATTGCGGCCATGTTGAAAAAGTTTTATCCCGATTTGGAAAATGTTTAACCAGCTTTAATAGTAATGCGTTAAATCAGCTTAAAGTTTAGTGGATTGCTAAATACCAAATTTTAGATATAAAAAAACCGGCCTAGGCCGGTTTTTTAATCATAAAACAAATTATAGCGCTTTAATTTTAGCTGCTAAACGGCTCTTATGACGAGCTGCTTTGTTTTTATGAATTAGACCCTTAGTTGCGTAACGGTCTAGGATAGGTGTAGCAACAGAGAAAGCTTGCTGTGCAGCTTCTTTATCGCCAGCTTCAATAGCAGCGGTTACTTTTTTGAAGTAAGTACGCATCATTGAACGACGGCTTGCGTTGTGCTGACGGTTTTTTTCGCTAGTGATAGCGCGTTTTTTTGCAGACTTGATGTTAGCCAAGGTTTGCTCCTAACAATCTTAAATAAAGCTTAAATTAAAGGCCGTGGAATATGCCTGTTTTTATCATGAATGTCAATTTAAATTTAACAACTCAAGAAAAACTGCTCCTTATAACGAACATCAATTTGCCGCTTTAGCAGTTAATATCGCTATTGTAACAAAGCACAGACGCCCAGCCTAGTGCTTTAAAGCGATTTATAAAAAAGACTGTGGCATAATTGCGCTAACTAAAGGTTTTTAAGTAGGTTTAAGGTGTCAAAAGGATTATTTCGCTCCGGTATGATTGTAAGTTGTATGACAATGATATCGCGTATTTTAGGGTTAGTACGAGACGCTGTCGTTGCAAACTTATTAGGTGCTAGTGCAGCTGCTGATGTTTTTTTGTTTGCTAACCGTATTCCCAATTTTTTACGCCGTCTATTTGCAGAGGGGGCCTTTGCCCAGGCATTTGTGCCTGTACTTAGTGAAATTAAAGAACACCATGGCGATGATAAAGTTAAGTTATTTGTAGCACAGGCTGCCGGTACGCTGGGCACTATTTTGCTTTGCGTGACTATTTTTGGCGTTATTGCCTCGCCTGTTATTGCCGCGTTATTTGGTACTGGCTGGTTTATAGATTGGTGGCAAGGTGGCCCCAATGCAGAAAAGTTTGTGCTGGCAAGCTCCTTATTAAAGTTAACCTTTCCATATTTGTTATTTGTTAGTTTGGTGGCCCTTAGCGGTGCGGTAATGAATGTGTATAACCGCTTTGCAGTGGCTGCTTTTACGCCCGTATTACTTAATATTTCAATTATTACCTGCGCCATTTTATTGCACGACAAATTTAGCGTGGGGGCGTATGCGTTAGCCATTGGTGTATTTGTGGGCGGAGTGGTGCAATTGTTGTTTCAGTTACCATTTTTATACCGAGCAAAAATGCTGGCACGTCCTCGCTGGGCGTGGCAAGACGAGAACGTTAAAAAAGTGCGTAAGCTTATGCTGCCGGCATTATTTGGTGTTTCAATAAGCCAAATTAACCTCCTGCTCGACACCATGATTGCCTCGCTATTAATGACGGGCTCTATCGCATGGCTTTATTACTCAGATAGGTTAATTGAGTTTCCACTTGGTTTATTTGGTATTGGTATTGCCACTGTTATTTTACCCGCACTTTCTAAATTGCATAGCAGTAAAAAGCTCAGTGATTTTCAGCATACGTTAGATTGGGGTGTGCGTTTTGTGATTTTTTTAGGCATACCCGCCATGGTTGGTTTAATGATTATAAGCCCGCTTATCATTACTGTGTTATTTGATCACGGCGCATTTAAAGACGCTGATGTTGATCATGTCAAAGCGGTAAGCTTAGGGGTGGTTGCCTACTCGGTAGGGTTAGTTAGCTTTATGCTTATTAAAGTATTAGCGCCGGGTTTTTACTCGCGTCAAGATACCAAAACACCTGTGCGTATTGGTATTATTACGCTGGTGCTTAATATGGTATTTAATATTATGTTAGCCCCGTTTATAGGATATTTAGGGCTTGCTTTAGCAACGTCTATGTCGGCCAGCTGCAATGCTTTTTTACTTTACAGGCAACTTAAAAAAGAAAACGTGTATCAGTTCTCTGCAATGAGCCTGCGCTTTAGCGTAAAGTGCATAGTGGCAAGCTTGGTAATGGGCGCTCTAACGTGGTACGTCAGCAGCCGTTATTATTGGGCTACATGGCATTTTTCTGAGCAAGTAATGTTGTTAATTGCATTGCTAGTAATTGCTGCAATAAGTTACTTTGCGGTGCTGTTTTTACTTGGTGTAAGACTAAATACGATAAAAAGTGTAGCAACTACTGAATCAAACTAAAAAAAAGATTATAATCGGCAGCCCTGTGGTTTTGAACGATTTTAAAGTCGTTAATAATACTCGCTGAAAAAGGCATTAGGTGGCATGGAGTTAATTAGAGGTATACACAATATTCGAGCGCAACATTATGGTTGTGTGTTGACTATTGGTAATTTTGACGGTGTGCATTTAGGCCATGGCGAAGTGTTAAAAGGGCTGTTAGCGGATGCCAAAGCACATAACTTACCCAGTACTGTGATGTTATTTGAGCCGCAGCCGCAAGAGTTTTTTGCTAAAAACAATGCGCCAGCTCGACTTACTCGGTTACGCGACAAACTCAGATTACTAAGTAACTTAGGTATTGAGCGGGTTATTTGTATTAGCTTTAACCAACAATTTGCCAATATGCACGCTGAGCAATTTGTTAGTGATATTTTAATTAAAAAGCTAGGCGTTAAAGCACTCACAGTAGGTGATGATTTTAAATTTGGTAAACAGCGCCAAGGGAATTTTAATTTACTGCTCAGTATGGGCAAACAAGCGGGCATGGATGTAAAAAGCACCGCGAGTTTTCGCCAATTAAATGCTAGAGTAAGCAGCACACTAATACGTGAAGCATTAGCCGCAGGCGACTTAGAAAATGCTAAGTTAATGCTAGGGCATAATTATGCTATTTCAGGGCGTGTAATACATGGTTGGAAAAGAGGGCGAGAGCTTGGTTTTCGAACTGCAAATATAGCGCTTAAACGCCAAGTTTGCCCTGTAAATGGGGTGTTTGCCGTAAAAGCAAACATTGCCGGAAAACACGTTTATGGGGTAGCCAATATTGGTAACAAGCCCACTTTTAATGGAACTCGTGCTTTGTTAGAAGTTCATCTTTTTGACTTTGCACAAGATATATATGGACAGTTTATGCACGTGGAGTTAATAAAAAAACTTCGCGATGAGAAAAAATTCGAGACATTAACACAGTTAACGGCACAAATTGCAACCGATGTTGCCGCCGCAAAACAGTGTTTTGGTTTAAATTAGGTAGCCGATAGATACGGAAAGTAGGATTAATGAGCGACTACAAACATACTTTGAATTTACCGGAAACACAGTTTCCAATGCGTGGCAATTTGGCACAACGTGAACCAAAAATGCTTAAAGCATGGTATGAAGACGACCTGTACGGTCAAATTCGCAGCGCTAAAAAAGGTAAAAAGACCTTTATTTTGCATGACGGCCCTCCGTATGCAAACGGCGATATCCATTTAGGCCACTCAGTAAATAAGATTTTAAAAGACATAATTGTTAAGTCTAAAACTTTATCTGACTTTGATGCACCTTATGTGCCTGGTTGGGACTGTCATGGTTTGCCAATTGAGTTAATGGTTGAGAAAAAAGTAGGCAAGCCAGGAGTTAAAGTAACCGCGAGCGAGTTTCGTGAAAAATGCCGTGCTTACGCTAAAAAGCAAGTTGAAGGTCAAAAAGTAGACTTTAAACGTTTAGGTGTGTTTGGCGATTGGGACAAACCTTACTTAACAATGAACTATGACTTTGAAGCAAACGCTATTCGCGTGCTTGGTCGTATTATTAAAAATGGCCACCTTCATAAAGGTGCAAAGCCTGTGCATTGGTGTACAGACTGTGGCTCTGCATTAGCAGAGGCCGAAGTAGAGTACCAAGATAAGCAATCTCCAGCGATTGACGTACGTTTTACATTTGCAGATCAAGACGCGGTTGTTAATGCCTTTGATTTAGCCGATGGCCATAAAGGCCAAGGCAGTGTAGGTACTGTTATTTGGACTACAACGCCGTGGACTTTACCCGCTAACCGTGCGGTAGCAGTGCATGCAGATTTAGAGTACGCCTTAGTACAAGTAGATGATGAAGGCTCACAGCAGCGTTTAATTTTAGGCTCAGAGCTTGTTAAAGATGCAATGGACCGTTATGGCTTTAATCATTTCCACGTACTAGGTTATGTTAAAGGTGCAGCACTTGAAAACTTACACGTTGCTCACCCATTTTATGATTTTGATGTACCGGTAATTGTAGCAGACCACGTTACTACTGACTCAGGTACGGGTGTGGTACATACCGCGCCAGGCCATGGTCAAGAAGATTTCGCGGCAGGCTTAAATTACAATCTTGAAGTAGCAAACCCTGTAGGCGCGAATGGCGTTTACCTACCTGATACAGAATTATTTGCTGGTCAGCATGTATTTAAAGCAAATGCCAGTGTAATTGACGTACTAACAGAGCGCGGTGCTTTAATGCATCATCATGCGCTTACGCATAGCTACCCGCATTGTTGGCGCCACAAAACGCCTATTATTTTCCGTGCTACACCGCAGTGGTTTGTAAGCATGGATCAGGCTAACTTACGTCAAGACTCGTTAAGCGAAATTAAAAACACCCAATGGTTGCCAGAGTGGGGCGAAAGCCGCATTGCGAACATGGTTGAAGGTCGCCCAGATTGGTGTATTTCACGCCAACGTACTTGGGGTGTGCCAATTGCTTTATTTGTTGATAAAGACACCGGTGCTTTACACCCAAATACGCAAGCACTTATTGAGCAAGCTGCAGAGCTGGTAGAAAAGTCAGGCATTCAAGCATGGTATGACCTAGAGCCTGCCACCTTGTTAGGCGAAGAAGATGCCAAGCAATACATGAAAGTACAAGATACGTTAGATGTATGGTTTGATTCGGGCGTAACACATGCATGTGTTGTTGATGCACGTGAAGAGTTAGTTGGCCCAGCCGATTTATACCTAGAAGGTTCTGATCAGCACCGTGGTTGGTTTATGTCATCAATGATGACCTCAGTTGCTATTAACGGTCACGCACCTTACAAGCAAGTACTAACGCACGGCTTTACCGTAGATGAAAACGGCCGCAAAATGTCAAAATCGTTAGGTAACGTTATTTCACCACAAAACGTGATGAATAAACTTGGCGCTGACATTTTACGTTTATGGGTAGCTTCTACCGATTACACCGCCGAAATGACGGTATCGGATGAAATATTTAAACGCTCTGCAGATCGTTACCGCCGTATTCGTAACACTAGCCGTTACTTGTTAGCTAACTTAAGTGGTTTTGATCCAAAAACAGACCAAGTTGCTGTTGATGATATGGTTGAGCTTGATAAGTGGATTGTTGGCCGTGCAGCCCAATTACAAGAAGAAATTTTAGCAGCTTACGATAGCTACCAAATGCTATTAGTAACGCAAAAGCTAATGAACTTCTGTACAGGTGAGCTTGGTTCGTTCTACTTAGATGTAATTAAAGACCGCCAGTACACAGCAAAAAGCGACAGTCATGCACGTCGTTCTTGTCAAACTGCGCTTTATCATATTGCTGAAGCAATGACTCGTTGGATGGCGCCAATTATGAGTTTTACAGCTCAAGAAATTTGGGAAGCACTACCGGGCGAGCGTAGCGATTACGTATTTACATCGGTATGGTACGACGGTTTACATGCACCGACAAACAGCCAATTTAGCAACGATGACTGGCAAGCGATTCTAAATGTACGTGACGAAGTAAACCGCGTACTAGAAGCAGCCCGAAAAGAAGAAGTGATTGGTGCAACATTACAAGCAAGCGTTAACTTATACGCCGAAAAAGCACTGGCTGATAAGTTAGCAGCATTAGGTGATGAACTACGTTTTGTATTACTAACGTCTGCGGTCACTGTATCTGCAGTAGATAGCCAGCCAAGTGATACACAAACAACCGAAATTGAAGGTTTGTACATTAGCGTAGCAGCCACAGATGCAACTAAATGTGAGCGTTGTTGGCATTACAGCGATGATGTAGGCTCAGAGCCTGCACACCCTGAAATTTGTGGTCGTTGTGTAAGCAATGTTGACGGCGAAGGTGAAAAGCGTCAATTCGCTTAGGAGCTTTACTCAGTGAGCAAACTAGCCCAAAAAAGTGGTTTAGTGTGGCTTTGGTTAAGTCTATTACTGCTTGTAATAGACTTTGCCACTAAAACACTTGTTGTAAATACCATGGCTTATCAAGAGTCGATTAATTTACTGCCTGTTTTTAGTATTACCTACGTACATAACTATGGAGCGGCCTACAGCTTTTTAAGTGAAGCGGGTGGCTGGCAACGTTGGTTTTTAAGTTTTATTGCCATTGCTATTAGTGCGCTATTAGTGTGGTGGTTAAAGCGTTTACCAGCGACAAATAAAATATTATGTAGTGCTTATGCGTTAGTGCTTGCTGGCGCTATTGGTAATTTATATGACCGTGTTGCTTATGGTTATGTAATTGACTTTATACATGTGTTTTATAAAAACTCGCATTTTCCAGTATTTAATATTGCCGACTGTGCAATTTGTATTGGTGCCGCATTATTATTATTTGATGCCTTTACAGGCGAAAGTCCGAAGGAGCATAAAGCATGAGCCAAGCTGTAATTGGTGAAAACTCAGAGGTTATTTTTCACTTTTCTATTAAACTAGAAGATGGCTCTGCCGCAGACTCAACCAAGGTGCATAATAAACCAGCTAAGTTAACGATGGGTGATGGCAGCTTAACGGCTAATTTTGAAAAGTGCTTACTAGGTTTAAGTGCAGGCGAAAGCAAAACGTTTGAGTTAGAACCAGAAGACGCCTTTGGCCAACCTAATCCAGATAATATTTACTATGTAGAACGCAGTAAATTTGGTGCAGAAACGCCAGCTAAAGTCGGCGCAATTATTGCCTTTACTCAGCCAGATGGTACTGAGCTGCCAGGACTGGTACGCGAAGTACAAGGTGAGTCGGTTACTATAGATTTTAATCATCCGTTAGCAGGTCAACGTTTAACGTTTGAAGTAGATATTATTGAGGTGCAAGGCTAATGGATATTTTATTAGCGAACCCGCGAGGCTTTTGTGCAGGTGTAGACCGTGCAATTAGCATAGTAGAGCGCGCTTTAGATATTTTTGAAAAGCCAATTTACGTACGCCACGAGGTTGTTCATAACCGCTACGTAGTAGATGGCTTAAAAAACCGTGGTGCCGTATTTGTTGAAGAGCTAGACCAAGTACCTGATGACAGCATTGTTATTTTTAGCGCCCACGGTGTATCGCAAGCGGTACGCTCAGAAGCTAAACGCCGCGATTTAAAAGTATTTGACGCAACATGCCCATTAGTTACTAAAGTGCATATGGAAGTAACGCGTGCGAGCCGTAAAGGTATTGAGTGTATTTTAATTGGTCACCATGGACACCCAGAAGTTGAGGGCACTATGGGGCAATATGACAATAACGACGGTGGTATTTACCTTGTGGAAACCGCAGAAGATGTTGCCGAACTTAACGTTAAAAATGCTGATAACCTATTTTATTGTAGCCAAACAACGCTCTCAGTAGATGACACTGCAGATGTAATTGATGCGCTGCGCGAAAAATTCCCAGCAATTGATGGCCCGCGCAAAGATGACATTTGCTATGCGACACAAAACCGTCAAGATGCTGTGCGTGATTTAGCAGACAAGGTAGATGTGCTATTAGTTGTGGGGGCAAAAAACAGCTCTAACTCTAACCGTTTACGTGAACTTGCAGATAAAATGGGCACAACCGCTTATTTAATCGATGATGCAACAAATGTTGAAGCACAGTGGTTTGATGAAACTAACGCTGTGGGAGTAACTGCGGGGGCTTCTGCGCCAGAAGTGCTTGTACAGCAAGTTATTGCACGCTTAAAAGAGCTAGGCGGCAAGCAGGTAGTTGAAAACCCAGGTGAAGAAGAGAATATCGTATTTGCCGTTCCTGTTGAGCTGCGTTAATCTATATAAATTAATTATTTAGATTACAAGGAGAGCCGTTATGAGCAAGTTGCCGCAAGGTGAAACATTGCTTTTTCGGCTCTTTTTAATGAGCGAGGGGTACTTGCCACGCTTATTGTTACCCAAGTTGTTGCTACCATCTTAGCGTTTGCTCCTTTTGTTGAAGGGGATAGCTGGCAGAGCCTTGGCGTAATTAGTTTATTTTCTCATATGACCGTTTTGGTCAGTATTTCTGCTTTATACTCTTTTCGGCGTGTTTTACAAAAAAAGCCGCAAACCACCCAACTTTTTGCTTTTTTTATTTCCTTTTTAGTCAGTGCCGCTCTATTTAGTGTGCTGTGTGCCCGCTACTTTTTAGATATTACAAATAATGAAACGAGTATTTATTTTGTATTACGAAACTGCTTAATTGTTTTTTTGATCACGGCTTTATTTGTACAGTTTTTACTGATTTACTTTGAAAAAGAGCAGCAAACAAAAGCGCTCTCACGCGCGGAGCTTGATGCTTTGCAAGCCAGAATTCGCCCTCATTTTTTGTACAATAGCCTTAATACCGCCGCCGAGCTAACACATCATGATGCCGATGCTGCAGAGCAAGCAATACTTGCGCTTGCGGCGTTGTCGCAAGCGGCTATGCGCTCGGGGCAGCGCGTTTCTCTCGAAGATGAGCTGACCTTATCAAAACAATATGTTGCGCTGGAAACCTGGCGCTTTGGCAGTCGTTTAAAGCTTAATTGGCAAGTGCCTGCTGATTTACCAGATATTAGTATTCCGTGCTTAACCCTTCAGCCGTTAATAGAAAATGCGGTGTGCCATGGGGTAGAACCCAGTGAAACAGGGGCCGTTATTAGTGTAGAGCTACACGTAACAACAGGGTATTTAACATTGATTGTTTCTAACCCGACCACTCATAATGAGGCGTTAAAAAGACCAAATAACGGCATGGCACTTGAAAATATTCGCCAGCGATTGTTTATATATTACAAAGAAAAAGCACAACTAACGATCACACAAAAAGAGGATGTATTTAGAGTAAAAGTGGTGATCCCTAAGCAGTTTGAGAACCCCCAATGAATGTTGTAATTATTGATGATGAACCACTAGCTCGCGCTAGAATAAAGCGGCTACTGCAGCACAGCGAGCATATTTTAGTTAAAGGCGAAGGTGATAACGGCGCGCAGGGACTTGCCATTATCAAGCAGGTTCATCCCGATTTGGTTTTTTTAGACATAGATATGCCGGGTATTAATGGCCTAGAGGTAGCGCAGCAACTCAATACGCTGAGCGTGCCACCGGCAATAGTATTTGTAACGGCTTACCCCGAGCATGCACTTGATGCGCTACAGCTCAGTGCCGCAGGATACTTAGTAAAACCCGTTACTGAACAGGCATTAAATAAAGTGTTAGCGCAAGTAGGGCGTTTAAATAAAGCGCATATGCAAAAGCAGCAATCTACAAAAATTAGTTATCAGCTTGGTGGCACAATAAAAAGTATTGAACTTGATCAAGTGTATTACTTTAATGCCCAAGAAAAATACACCAATATGGTATTTAAAGAGGGCGAGGCCCTAATTGAACAAAGCTTAAAACAACTTGAGCAACGCTTCCCAACGCAATTATTACGTATTCACAGAAATACGCTCATAAACAAACAAAAGCTTGTTGCCTTGCATACCCAAAGCCCTGGTGTACATAGCGTAGAACTAGCCGGATGTAAGGAGCAATTAAGCGTAAGTAGGCGAGAGCTAAAAACAGTAAAAAATGCGCTATGTTAGAGCCTGTTATATTTTAGGTTGAATTTGTAGTAGGTTGCTTGGCTTTTTAAGTAAGGCAGAGGCCGTTATTGAGCCCATTAAATTAGCAGCATTGCGCTGGAATTAAATCGCTTCTAGATAGAGTAACTTTAATCCTCAAAGCTCAATTGGTTTGATGCTGTTAACCGTTTATCAACAAATTTAACCGCTTGTCCTAGTATATATTGCATCTACATTTTCAATGCATAAACTTATAATCAGATAAAATTTATTTGGTTTTTACTATGCATTCACCTCACAAAAAACCTCAAAAAGGCTTTACCTTAATTGAAGTGCTGATTGCGTTTATTATTTTAAGCTTTGGCTTATTAGGCGCTGTTGCACTGCAAGCAAAAGCTAAGCAGGCAAGCTTTGACTCTATGCAGCGCGCAGCCGCGGTAGCGTTAGGAAATGATATTATTCAGCGCATTAGAGCAAATGATACCGCACAGCTAGTTACTTTATATACGCAAACTTTCACCAGTAAAACATCAACGTCTACCTCTACGGCTTGTTTTAGTGGGTCATGCACTGCAGCGCAAGTTGCAGCCCTTGATTTACAGCAATGGAAACGCGCCATTCGTGCACGCGAAAACACCGGCTCTCTCGATGATGCCACTGTATGTATAAACCCTACGGCTGCAGCAGGTACGGGTGGGCGTGGGTTTAATATTGAAGTAATAGTGTCTTGGCAAGGCCGCCAAGAGTTTAATGCCAATGATGAAACCAAAGCACTAAAATGCGGTACTGACGATAAAAAGCGCCGTTTGGTTGCATTAAATAGCTATATATACCTAAGGAGCTAACATGAGAGAAAAAGGTTTTACACTAATAGAAATGATGATTTCATTATTTATTGGTGGGCTTATTTTAGGTGGGGTGATGTTTACCTATATTGGTATGAAAGTAACCACAAAAGACACAATGACAATAGGCGAGTTACAAGAGTCAGGCCGCTTAGCCATTAATATTATGCAGCGTGATATTGAGCAGGTGGGCTTTTGGGGAACTTATTATGATGATTCGTTTACTGCAGCAAACACACAAACGTTACCTACCCCCAGTGGTGATTGTTTTGAAGGGCTTAATAACGGCAGCTTTCCGGATTTAGCATCTTCAAGCAATTTCAGAACTATTTATGCAAAAGAAGCCAGTTCAACAAGCGAGCTTAATTGTATAAGTAAGCCAATTGCAGGGACTGACATTTTACAAATCAAGTTTTTACAAGGTGAGCAGCTCACCGTAAATGGCACCACTAATGAAACACAAGCGGATGAAAACTATTTTATAGCTGAGCAAGAAAGCGCTGAGTTTGCTCGAGGCGCTGTAGATTCGGGGAGTTTAAATGTTAATGCCACGGTGTGGCCTTATAGCCATCATGTTTATTACCTCGCAGAGCAAACTTATACAGTAAATAATAAAAGCCTTACAGTACCTGCATTAATGCGTAAACGCTTAAATGGTGCCAGCATGAAGGCCGAAACCATAATGGAGGGCGTTGAAAACATGCGCTTTGTATTTGGTTTAGATACAGACAGTGATAGCCGTGTTGATTCGTACCGAAGCATTGAGGACATGCAGCACTCTGACTGGGAAAACCGCAAAAGTATTCTAACAGTGCAGGTTTTTTTATTAGTTAGAGCATTGCAACCAGATCCGGGCCTTAAAATAAAAAATCAAACATATATTTTAGGTGAAGATGAAGACTCCCGAGAGCTCACTTTTACCGATACTTACAGAAGAACAGTATTTACCACCACAATTCGTTTAAATAACGTGGGAGCAAATTTATGGCGTATCTAAGTAAACACGCAAATAAACAACAAGGTGTAGTGCTTATTACAGCTCTTATTATGGTCATTGCTGTAACGGGAATTGCCGTTACATTAATGAGCAGCAGTAGTGTAGATATAAAAATTACCAATGCAGCTCAAGAGCGAGAAGTCGCTGAAAATGAGCTTATTGGAGAAGTACAGCGAATGATTTCTGATGAGGCAAGCAAAGGTGCCGCTAATCAGTTTTTTTTAACGCCAGATGAAGTATCAACTCATGCAGGCGCAGATGATGAAGGGATGGTAATAGCCACGCACGACGATATGCAAAGCAAAATGATAAACCTAAATCAGGGGGCGCTTGATTTAGAATGCCCGCGCCGATTTAATTTTACTGCGGGTATATCGTGTAACATGCTGCAAGTTTCTACCACTATTCAATATGGCTCTAAAGCAAAGCACGAACTTACAATTGTAACAGGTGTAGCTCAAGAAATGGCCAGTATAAGTAAGGGGATTTAGAATGAAATTTAATCTTAATAAGCCATTGGTCTCTTTACTTGGTCTAGCACTGAGCGCCTCAGCACTGGCTGAAGACATAGAGCTTTATGTAAACCACGATGTAGATGTGGAAGAAAAGCCAAGGGTTTTACTTATATTTGATACCTCAGGCAGTATGGCGTTTTCATCTAACACAGGTCTTAGTTGTGGTTTCAATGAAAGTAGTAACCTGTATATTCCTTGCCCAGATAGCCGTCTTGCTGCTGCAAAGACTGCAATGAAAAAAGTAGTGAATGACAATGAAGGGATCGATTTCGGCTTAATGCGTTTTGTAGGAACAGCTGGTGGCTATGTGGTTGAAGGCATAGGAAGCCCGCACTCGGATATTACTTCATCAATCGACAGGCTTCCTGCTAATGGGGGTACGCCATTAGCCGAGACTCTGTGGGAAGCATATCTGTATATTACAGGTGGCGGTTTAGAGTATGCGGAGCCAATAGATCAATCAGATAGAGACACCTCAATCGAAAACGAAGTATTAACTGGAAGAGAGCGTGTTCGTAAATGTAATAGATGGAGATGTTGGAACGAGTGGGAAAATACATATAGTTATAACTATATTTCCCCTTTCGCTGACTCAAATGCAGAGGCAAAACGTTGTGATAATTCAGTAAATATAATTTACATGACGGATGGAGACCCTTCACCCCGATATGTATATGATCGTTGGGGAAGACGTTACATTAACGAAAATAGCGATAATGGCAGTGATGCTTCAATAAGCGCAATACACAATAATTATTTTGGGCAACCTTTGGTCGAGGGGGACTACGTTTATAATAATTATTTGCATCAATTAGCTAAAATAATTCATGGCACCAGTAATACGACAGTTGATTTGTATCCATCAACACCTGATATTCATGAAACAGGCCGCATATACACCATAGGTTTTGGGTCAGGCATGAGTGACGAAGGGCAAGAGTTGTTGCGGCAAACAGCTTTATTAGGTGGCGGTGAAAACTTACCAGCGAGTACACCCGATGAGCTTTCTAACTCGCTAAATAGCGCTATTTCTCGCATTCGTGAAGTTAACGATAGTTTTTCTTCGCCTTCAGTTGCGAGTAACAACGTAGACCAAACACGTAGCCGTGATGCTATTTACTTTGCCATGTTTTACCCAGAAACAAACACTCGATGGGGTGGGAATTTAAAAAAATTAAAAGTATCAGGCAGCGAAATAGTTGACTCTGCAGATAATACAGCGCTTGATTCTGATGGTTTAATCGACACCGATGCTAAAACATTTTGGTTGCCAGATGGCCAGTCTGCCGATGGTAACTTAGTTGCACAAGGGGGTGTAAACTATCATTTAGCTACACTCACGGGGACTCCAGCTGAAGATAGACGCAACCTCTATACAGATAAGCAAGGCGATATAGTTGAGTTTACTACTAATATTGTGAGCGATATTTTAGATTTAGTCACCAATAACCCGATTAGCCTAGCTAGTTCAGATATAAAATGGGCAATGGGGATAGATGTTGACGATGAAGACAACGATGGCTCAAACACCGATCAACGCAGTGATATTTTTGGCGACCCTTTACATTCTAAGCCAGTGGCAATCGACTATGGTAATGACGACATACGTATATTGATTGGTACTAATGCCGGCTTTTTACATATGTTTAAAGACGATGATACCAATAACCAAGTGACCGAAAGTTGGGCGTTCATTCCCTCTGATCTTTACGATATTATTCAGCCTTTACGCAATGAAGACACCGGTAAACTCTACGGGATGGACGGCCCAATCAGTGTTTACTTTAGTGATAAAAGCTTAAATGACGAAGGCATTAACGATGGTATTGTTGATGCAAGCGATGGTGACGACGTGTGGGCATTTGCAGGTATGCGCCGTGGTGGAAAAAACTATTACGCCTTTGATATTACTAACCCCGATCAGCCTAAAAAACTATGGGATAATCCTATAGAAGGCGGTACTGGCGATTTTAAAGAGCTAGCTCAAACGTGGTCAAAACCCCAAATAGCGTACATAAAAGCATTTGGTGATAAGCCATTACTCGTTTTTGGTGCAGGGTACGATACAAATAAAGATGCCGTGGTAAGAAGTGAAGACTCTGTTGGCCGCGGTATTTATATAGTAGAAGCTGAAACAGGTAAAAAAGTGTGGGCTTTAACGCCAAACGAAAATGGATTTAAAGGTAAGCACTCGATTGCAGCAAATGTTTCTACGCTTGATTCAGATTACGATGGTTACATTGACAGAATTTATGCTGCCGATACCGGGGGCGATATTTGGCGTATAGACATGCCAGGCACAAGCACCAGTAATTTTACGCACTTTAAACTTGCAGAGCTTGGTAGCAGTTTAGCAAGCCAAGACCGTCGCTTTTTTTACCAGCCGTTGGTGGCACGTACACTTTATAGCAAAGTAAGTGAAACAACGATTAATGGTGAAACAGTGATTACACGTTTAGATACGCCGTATGACGCTATTGTAATAGGCAGCGGAAATCGCTCAAAACCAACAGGTACAAATGAAGACGATCAGCTGTTTATGATAAGAGATGAAAATACAGTAACTCAGTCATTCACTAGCGCCCCTTCAGCGATTAAACCAGCAGATTTAATGCTAATGAACAGCGACCCGTTTGGTAATGCACTTGATGATGTAGATGAGTTTGTTGATTTAGAAGTCGATTTAGCTAAATTTAAAGGCTGGCGCTATGAATTAGGCACAGGCGAAAAATCTTTAGCAGCAGCCACAGTGGTGGGCGGTGTCGCTTACTATACAAGCTTTACTCCATCATCAGAAACCTCTACAGAGAACCAATGTTCGTTAAGTGGCGGTGGCGGCTCGTTGTATGCGTTCCATTTACATTATGGCACCAAGGTATATGACGACTTAAAGTTTACCACTAGCTATGATGTACCTGATACACCACAATTGTACTTTGGTGAAGGCCCCTCTTGTGCCGATGGAAATGGCGACGGCTTTTGTGATGATAACCCAACCATTGAAGTGACCGAAGAAAGCCAGTTTTACCTAATTGGGCCGGGAATAAAAGGCGAAGATGCACAAAACCCAATGAAGCCAGTAGAAATAATGGGCCCAGGCTTAACGGTTGTAGATGGTACCGTACAATTAGTGAATGACGATGATAGTGTAGGGTTTGGCTTTAAAACCCAACAAACCTATATTTATAAACGTGAAGAAAATGATGAAATTGATGATTAAGGAATATTAATGAATAAACAAGCACGCGGGTTCACGTTGATAGAGTTAATGATAGCCGTAGCTATTGTAGGTATTTTAGCCTCAATAGCACTGCCTAATTATACTGAGTATGTAAAACGCTCTTCTCGAGCCGAGGCCGCTGCGGCGCTTTTAGACGCTGCAAACAAACAAGAGCAGTACTTTGTAGATAATCGTGAGTACACAGAGACATTCTCAGACTTAGGTATACAAGAGACCACAGAAAATGGCCATTTTGAGCTGTCGATTGATGTGGATGATGACGATAATACATTTACAATTACTGCAAAACCTATTGCGGGTGCTGTAAAAGGCGACGGTGACTGCACGCAAATTACAATTACTGACACAGGCTATAAAGGCGCAAAAGGCAGTAAAGGTAATTCAGATGTTGAGTATTGCTGGGGACGTTAACTTAATCGGGTTAACTAGTCGCTCTGACATTTGTCGGTTGATTTAATTCGTATACGGCCTGTTTGACTGACAGATAAAGCCAGCCCCTCAAGGTTGGCTTTATCTTTATTTGGGCAATATATAAATGTTCCATTTTGAAAACCATTTAAAGAGCCATCGGGCCGAAAGGTAATTGCACTTCGGGGGTATTGCATAGAATCTGCATCATGGATTTTTTCAAATGTGCTTATTAATAAGTCGTCGGTGTCTAATGACGTAGACTTGTCGTTATCAATAAACAGCGACATTTGCCCATCCCACTCATCTTTAGTGCATTGATTATCTTTTAAAGCACACAAAGTAACATAAGTACCATTTTCAATGGCGTAAAGGCGGCCATAATTAATGTTTCTGTGCAGCAAATTAACATGATTGTCGGCTCGGTTTTTCGCTAAAAAGTCAGGAAAAACCGATAGAGAAATTTGGCTAACAATACTCACAATAGCAATAGATGCCATTAATTCTAAAAGCGTATAGCCAGCCTGAGTTTGGGTAGATAACCTCATCCCTGAAGCCCTGAGTCAAAAAATGTATTAGCTCAGTGTAGTAAATGATAAAAATATGACAACTTAAATTGTATTTTTTTTAACCGCATTTAAGTGCGCTGTCACCGGCATAAAAAGCAGTACCTGATTGCGATAAAGTAAGCGCTTTATTATTTTCAGTGCCACCATTGGGGCAAAAAACAAAGTCACCTGGGTTTGTGGTAATTCGTCCACTGGTATTAAAACGCAAGCGACGCTCATTTCCTGTAAAGGTTAACTTGTCGTTATCTGATATTTCTTCCATGACTCTAAGCAGTGTATCGGAAGCGCCGTTATAGTGCCCATCGTTATCTACATCGATAAATACAACTATAATTTTATTCTCGTCCCACTTTTTGTTGCAGTTGAAAGTGTCTCTGCTGTTTTTAATTTTACCTTGGCCAGTAGGGCACAAAACAACAATTTCATCTGTACTGGCAGCTTGTGAGCGAGCAAAGCTAATATTGCGTTTTAGTTCAAGCAAGAAATTCTCAGCGCGGTTTTCTTCAAGCATATCGCTACTGTCCCAAAGAGCTATAGAGGCGATAATACCGACTATGGCTACTGCCACCATGAGCTCTAATAAGGTTAAACCGGTTTGGAATTTTTTCATATTATTTATACCTACTACATTTGTTATTATTATAGCTAGTTGAGAAAGATTTATAATTCAGACTTATAAATAATTATACCACGCTTGGTTGTTTTATCATCGAATTCAATTGCTTTGTTTGCTATGAACTCCATGATTGTCTAAAATCGAGGCAACTAAAGCTTTAATAAGTAGTGAGCATGAAAAAAATAGAAGCAATCATCAAACCGTTTAAGTTAGACGACGTACGCGAAGCCCTATCAGATGTAGGTATTACGGGTATGACTGTAAGTGAAGTAAAAGGTTTTGGTCGTCAAAAGGGTCACACAGAACTTTACCGTGGCGCTGAGTACATGGTGGATTTTTTACCTAAGGTAAAACTTGATATTGTGCTAACCGATGAAGATGTTGAACGCGCTATAGAAGTAATAGTAAAAACAGCGCAAACAGGCAAAATTGGTGATGGTAAAATATTTGTCACAGATGTTGAGCGTGTAGTACGTATACGCACTGCAGAAGAAGACGAAGAAGCGATTTAATTATAGTAATAAGCGCATAAATAAAAAGGCTGCAAATAATGTTATTTGCAGCCTTTTTTTGTAAATACTATTTAATACCAATCAGCAATAATAATTAAGTATTTTAAGGGGCTAAGCCCCACGCTAAGCGCGTTAAAAATGCTTGTTAAGCACACCTAAATAGCAATTTTTTACTTACTAAACGATGTTTTTACCTCAAAGCAAATTACTTAATTAAATGAATTAGTATCAATAATATTACTGTTTTTCAGCATGTTCTTCACGCGCTTCTTCAATTTCTTCAGCGATTTCTTGCGCTTTTTGCTTTGTTTTTTCGGTTAATTCACCGGCTGCTTCTTTGCTTTTTATCCATGCATCAACGGCAATCTCTTTGCCATCGTCGTACATGTCTAAGCCCATTGCTTTACTTTGTTCAAGCAGCTCATTTAATGACTCATCATTTTTAAGCTCTGTGGCTTTATCTTTTACATCGTTCCATGTATCACCAAGCTGCTCTTGCATTTGCGCGCTTTTATCTTTTGCATCTTCTTGTACTTCCTGAGCATCTTCACAGCCCGTTAGTGTAATTAAAGTGCCTAATAAAGCTAAACCTGCTAATTTGTTCATGTGCTATCTCTCCTTAGAGACAAATAATTAATTCCATTTAATAATAGAACAGCGAAGATGAACACACCTGTAACAACACGCTTAAATTTCAAATTAATGAATGAACACGATTGGCCGCTTCTGCATGAACTAGATCAAGACCCCGCGGTAATGAAATACATAAACCGAGGAACGCCTTCGACATTAAAACAAATTAAAGAAATAGGGATCCCCAGAATGCTTGCCTATAAAAATGCAAACAAAGGCTGGGGGCTGTGGAAAATCACCCTTAAAAAAGAGGACTCTTTTATAGGGTGGGTGCTTGTTAGGCCTATGCACTTTTTTACTCAAACTCCCGATTTTACAAATATTGAAATAGGGTGGCGCTTTAAGCAATCTAGTTGGGGACAGGGTTATGCAACGGAAGCCGCTAGTGCATTATGTAACGCCTTAAAAATGCAGCCAGAGATAAAAACACTATCTGCAATGGCACTGGCCGATAATAAAGCCTCAATTAGTGTCATGCAAAAGCTGGGATTTACCTGGGTTAAAAACTATATACACACTGATGAACAAGGCGATTTGCATGCCGTTTTATACGCAAAGGCGTTATAGCATACAAAAAAATCACTTGTATAAACATTGACCTAACGTTCTATGGTATGCATAAATGAGCCAAGCGAGATTCAAATAATAAAGTAAGGATGTTTTATGGGGTTATTTTTTCGACCAAGCCGGCTCATTGTTAAGAGTGTGTTGATTGCACAATTTTGTATATTTAGCGTGCAGGCGGAGCAAGTTACTAAAAGCGCTGTCGCAATGCCTGACTCGTTTAGTGCAGATACAGCACAAGCTATTTTAGAGCAAGGTGGAAATGCCGTTGATGCGGCTATTGCTGCGCAATTTGTATTAGCGGTAACGCTTCCCGAAGCCGGAAATATTGGCGGGGGAGGCTTTATGCTTATACAAAAAGAGGGAAAAGGCGACTTTATAGACTATCGGGAAACGGCTCCTCAAGCAGCGCACAGAGATATGTATTTAGATGCCAAGGGCGATGTAATTAAAAACAAGTCAATTTATGGTATTCACGCAAGTGGTGTACCAGGGAGCGTAGCCGGTATGTGGCTGGCCCATCAAAGACACGGCACCTTAAAATGGCAAACATTAGTACAGCCTGCGGTTACCTTAGCAGAGCAAGGCTTTAAAGTGCCGCCCAAATTGGCTCAAGGGGTCGCACAATACATTGCTCATTTAGACAAACAAAATATAAATGTAAATTTTAAACACTATTTTGCAGATATAAAAGCAAATCAGGTTTTTAAACAGCCTGAGCTAGCCGCTACTTTAAAACGCATAAGAGATAACGGCCAAGACGGGTTTTATAAAGGCGAAACGGCCCGTATTATTGCCAACTTTATGCACCAGCACGGCGGCATTATTAACGAAACTGATTTGGCTAATTACACGGCTGTGTCGCGCACGCCGATTAAAGCTAACTGGAACGGTTATGAAGTATTAACCTCTCCACCGCCAAGCTCTGGCGGAATAGCTATTTTGCAGTGGCTAAAAATGTTTGAGCTTAAAAAAAGCGAAATGGGGCTGGTACATAACTCTTCTCAATACGTACATTTACTTGCTGAAATAGGTAAACGTGTGTTTGCCGATAGAGCAGAGTACTTGGGCGATCCGGACTTTTTTGATGTACCAGTGACTGAGCTTACTCATATTGATTACCTAAAAGCGCGCAGTAAAGATATTTCTTTAACAGCTATTTCAAAGACCGAAAACATAAAACCAGGCCTCAAAGAAAGTGAGCAAACCACGCATTTTTCTATTATTGATAAAATGGGTAATGCGGTGGCCAATACCACAACAATTAATTTAAGCTTTGGTAGTGGCGTTGTGGTTGAAGGGGCAGGTTTTATATTAAATGACGAAATGGACGACTTTAGCGCTAAACCTGGGGTAATGAACGCCTTTGGTGCGCTCGGCGGTAAAGCCAATGAAATTCAGCCACAAAAGCGTATGCTTAGCTCAATGTCGCCAACCATACTGCTCAAAAACAACAGCGTTAAAATGGTCACAGGCTCGCCTGGGGGCACAACAATTATTAGCTCGGTGTATCAATCTATTTTAAATGCGGTTGAATTTAACATGGGCGCCAACGATATTGTTAATAGCACGCGGTTTCATCATCAGTTATGGCCTAAAAACGTGATCAGAACACACGCAGGGCTCAGTGAAAACACACAAGCTGAACTTATAAAAATGGGCTACACACTGGATGAGCGCCGTTTTGGCGATTTGCAGGTTATTGTAAATAAAGACGGTGAGTTACAAGCAGCTTCTCAGGCTACAGGCCGTGGTGAGTCTCGTGTATTTTAACATTTTTAACTAACCCCTTTAAGCTAAAGGGGTTAGTTTTGTTATTAACCAATAGTGGGTACTAATCCCAACATTTGCATAAATTGGGCGACAATAATTACAATGCCGCACAGCCCTGCCACCGCTAATCCCATATTACCACTTCGCACTTGATATCCCGTTTGAGGGCCCGATTTACGCTGCCTATACACCATAGAAACCGGTAAAAATATTGCTAATACCACAAGGGCGATGGCTGCATAGCCTAGCGCCATTATAAATCCCTGAGGGTAAAATAACGCAAACCCTAAAGGGGGAATAAAAGTAATTAGTGCGGTTTTTATTCTTTCTGATTTGGTGTCGCCTTTATTAAATGCATCAGCAAAAAAATCAAATAACCCTAAGCTAACACCTAAAAAAGAGGTGGCCAATGCTAAGTCGGCAAACAGTGTAACAGCGCTTGTTACCTGCGGATTATGCGCAATATTTGCCACACTCTCTACAAAGCCTGTTAAGCCATTACTATTGAGTAAATCACTTTGCTGCATAATCCCTTGGCTAAGCAGTTGCCAAAAAATATAAATCACTAAAGGTAAAGCAGCCCCTGCAATCATTACCTTACGCAATACTTTTGTTTCTAGCCCCACATACTTAACAATTGACGGAATAGAGCCATGAAAACCAAACGAGGTAAAAATAACGGGTAAGGCAGATAAAATCAGCCCTTGCTCAACGGGCATTTCAAGTAAGTGCTTACCTTGTACATAGGGTGTAAGCATATAAAACAAGCTGCCTAGTACTAAAATTTTAATCGTAAATAACACGCGGTTAAGTTTATCTACTTTACTGGTGCCTAAAGTAACCACGCTACCTATTACAATGGCCAAAACAATAGAGGCAATTTGGGGCGCTATGTTTATGCTCAAATCACTACTAATACGCGACTGCAACTGCGCGCCACCCCCGGCTATATAGGCTGCGCACAGGGCGTAAAACAAAAATATCATCGAAAAGTTAGCAACGTACTGGCCGCGTTTTCCTAACCAGCGCTTTGCTAAGGTGTTTAACGTTGCATCTCTAGGGGCGTATTGGTGGAGCTCTAGCATTAATAAAGCGGTGTAGGTCATCAGTAACCAACTGGCTATTATCAGTGCAAGCGCGGTATTAAACCCAAGTCCTGCAGAGGCAATTGGCAATGCCAGCATACCTGCGCCTATGGTGGTGCCTGCAACAATTAACATGCTGCCTATTGTTTTATTTTTAAGCACTTAACTATCCTAAAATGTGTGAGAGGCACTCAAGATATAACTAGTTACTTAAAACATAAATAGTTTTGTAATAAATGCCGGTAAATAATAATGTAACTATGAATTTACAGCTGTATTTAGACGTTTATATATGTACTGCGTATTACTTTCGCGCGTATAATTTACTTTAATAGGGTTTCTACCTCCTCAGTGCAAAGGAATGGCGTGTGCCAGTTAAATTATCTTATTTACTACTTGTCATTATTTGGTGTACTACGCCTTTAGGTATTGTATGGAGCAGTGAAACTGTAGCACCAACCCTCGCCGTTTTAATGCGCATGATTATAGGCTTATTTGTTGCTGGGTTAATTGTTGCTATAGCCAATATTCGTGTCCCTTGGAGCAAAAACGCGTGCACGTTATATGCATACTCCAGTTTGGGTATTTTTGGCGGTATGTCATTAAGTTACATGGCTGCTACCACAGTACCTTCAGGTATTATTTCATTAGTGTTTGGCCTTGCGCCTATTCTCTCTGGCTTTTTAGCACAAAGGTTACTTAATGAGCCTAAATTTAGCCCTATTAAATTAATAGCGCTGAGCTGTGCATTAATAGGCCTTTATTTTGTAAGTTATAACCAGCTACAAACCTCACAAACTCAGGGCATAGGGCTGATGTATGTGTTATTGGCCGTTACTTTATTTAGTCTCAGTGGGGTGATGATCAAACGTGTAAAAATTGCTATTCATCCGATGGCAACCACTTTTGGAGCGCTGGTTTTTGTTACTCCTTTATTTGGACTGTTGTGGTGGCTGGTAGATGGGCAAATAAGTATGGATTATTGGAGTGCTCGCTCGTTATGGAGTATTGCGTATTTAGGTATTTTTGGCTCGATTGTAGGGGCTTTAGCGTATTTTCATGTATTACAAAAGTTAAACGCCAGTACTGTAGCCTTAAGTAGTTTAATTACACCAAGTTTTGCATTAGCGCTAGGCGCATTACTTAATAACGAGCCTTTGAGTCAGGAGCTTATTATAGGAGCCATAATTATATTTTTGAGCCTAACGTTTTTTCAGTTTGGCGATAAGCTCATAAAGCGGCGCAGCGGTAGCTAGCAGTTTAGGGCGGTTACATTTTTGCTATTTGAATAATTAAACGACGGTTTTTATTTCGCCCTAAAATATTTTCGTTAGTATCAACAAAACGTTTTTCACCTAGGCCTGTGGTTTCTACTTTGTCCTCATCAACACCTAAGCTGACCATATAATCTTTTATAGCTTTAGCACGCTTACGCGATAAATCTAAGTTATTCCAACGGCCACCGTAGCTATCGGTATACGAATCAATACTTATAGACTCAATACTGGTATCATTTTTTAAATACTCAGCAATTTTATCTAAGCGCTTTTGCGACTCTTTAGTGAGCTTACTGCTATTTGATTGGTAGTTCATTACAGTAAATGAAATATCTTCAAAGCTGTATGGTAAAAGTTCATCGCGGCACTGCAAAAACGCCCAATAGGCTTGTTTAAAATTAACGCTTGAAATACCAACGGCAATTTTGTCGGCACTATTTTGCCAGTCCTGGTAGTAAAAGGTAGGATGAAACCCTTTTTCAAGTTCAGTTAGCATTTCCCATGCGGTTTTATTACCAAGCTCACCATCAAACTTTTTAAGTAACTTCATCGTGGTTATATCACGCGCGGGCAGGCCTGAACGCCATGCTGGTGGCACCGCCTTTAAACCGGCTATATCGTAATTGTCGGGGCGCACAACCATATCTAGATTAAAAGTTAGGTTTTTGTTTTTACTGGCCGATGCCTTAAATATGGCCTCACCGTAGTAGGGCACTTCGTGGTTTAATTGACACTGTAAGCGCGTTGTTTTTATAACTTCCCAATTGGAGTTATCTTGATTTGCGCTGTATTGGCGCATAGCCGCTTGCGATGAATAACTCATCAAGGCGGTGCCAAGGCTTACGCTAATAAAAAACAACTTACACTTCATAAAACGCTCCGGTTAATCTACTAAGCCAATATTTTGGCGTACGGCTAAAGTAGGGCTCTATACCAACTTAATTAAAAACATAATCTTTGTATCGTATTAAATAGCCCACTCACTGCGTTAAACTTACTGATGTAAAACAAAGCTATAAATAATTTTCGCCTTGTTATTGCGCTATTTTCTAAGCGCCATACTGGTATCCGTAATTTAATGCGATGGGATTAATAACAGCCAATACAATTAGCAGTTATTTAAAAGCAAATAGCATGCCTACAATATATTAATTAAATAATTTATAAAGCCCTAGCCGAGTAGCCCCCAATTTTGACATAATAGTGAGCTTATCCTCATAAACCAAGAAGACTATGGCAAATACTGAGCAAACACTTTTCGCACAACGCTTTCGCGGCTTTTTTCCTGTTGTTATTGATGTAGAAACCGCCGGCTTTAATAAAGAAACCGACGCCTTACTTGAAATTGCCGTATCAATTTTAAAAATGGATGACGAAGGGTTACTCAGCATAGATCATACCGTTCATTTTCATGTAGAGCCTTTTGAAGGCGCTAATATTGAACAAGCCGCAATTGAATTTAACGGCATAGACCCGTTTAGCCCGTTGCGCGGCGCTGTACCAGAAGACGAAGCAATTAAAGAAATTTGTAAAGCAGTACGTAAAGCGCAAAAAGCTGCTGGGTGTCAACGCTCAGTTGTAGTGGCACACAATGCCGCCTTTGATCATGGCTTTTTAAACGCAGCCATTGAGCGTAACAATATTAAGCGTACGCCATTTCATCCATTTGTGAGTTTCGACACAACCTCGCTTGCAGGGTTAGCTTTAGGTCAAACGGTACTGGCTAAAGCATGTAGAGCCGCGGGGATTGAGTTTGATAACAGCCAAGCACACTCTGCACTTTACGATACAGAACGCACAGCAGAACTATATTGTTTAATAGTAAATCGTTGGCAAGAGCTAGGGGGCTGGCCATTAGCGCCACTACCCGAAAGTGACGCCCAAGAAACTGAAAACACCGAAGAGGATACTAAAACGACTGAGTGATTTTTCCCTCAGAAAGTTTTACTAAGTGGGGTGGGTAAATACGCGAAAACTGTTTTGTGTCTTTTGCTATTTTAAGCTCCACACCTGGGTGCATTATTTCGTTAATTTTAAGTCGGCTAGTTGCCAATAGCTGAGAAATTTTTTGCTTCACCAATCTTTTTTGACGTTGTACGTGCATAGCGCGAGTTTTTATATGTTGCTCATTAGCGGCAATTTTATCTAGTAGCTGTTGGCGTTGAGCAGCAACTGGAATTTTTATCGCTTTTTCTTTAGCTTGTTTAAGTGCAGATGTTTTACTTGCCAACACTTTTTCAAAATCAATTATTTGAGACTGCTTTGAGCGCAGTTCATGCCAGTTTTGAGCTAAAAACACACGGGTTTTAGTCCCTGCCGGCGCACCTAGCTCACCTGTTTCAATACGCATAGCATCAAGAATATTTCCCCCAATTATTTTGCCGCGAGGGTTACCTGCTTTACCTACACGTATTAAGCGCCTTGCACTTAAATTACAATGCAATGCTTGGCGTTCTATAAATAAATCTTGCGCACTTTTAATATTACAGTACTGGGCATAGCCAATAGAAATAGTACGCTGGGCAGAAATTTCGCACGTAAATGCTTCTTCATTTTCACGCTTACGGCCAATAGCGCCGAGCATAATAGTTACCGCGCTTTGGCTTTCAATCGTGCCTGATTCAACAAACCCTAATACAGTAATATCGCCATTGGCTTTAACCCGCATACCGTCTTTTACATCACCAGAGATAATTACACTGCCATCAAAATCAACGTGGCCTGTACTTACATCTACGTTATGAAAACACAAAACATCGTCAACCCGCATGCCTCTAGGTAAGGCCACAGGCACACCTTTACAATCGGCAATGAGCATGTTTGGGTTATTAGGATCTATTTTTGTGCCTTCAAAGGGCTGTAATTGATGTTCTTTACCAGGTGTTGCCTTGATCATATCGCCAAAAACCGTATAGCCATCTTCACCCGGTGTAGCAGCCACTCGCTGCATTAAAGGGGTGCCGGGTTTTACCGTAATAATCGCGCCAAGGTCTTTCATATCGACCTTCCCACCTTCTTTTGCTTGGGGGCTAAGTACGCGGTCTTGCGCAGTAGAGCAAAGGCGAACAAACCTCGCATCACTGCCTTCTTTAGGGTTTCGGCCATGAGCCACAATAGCACTGTATGATGTACCTGCAGGGTGAGAAAACTGCTGACCTAAAAACGTATCAAGTGCACGAGGACTAATGCCTTTTTTTACACCGGCTTTAACTAAAGCTGCTTGAGCTGCCTCCATAGAGAGTAATGCGCCACCTTTGGCCGTGGTAAGCGTTGCCTCTGCAACCATGTTTTTTTCATCAACGTTAATAACAATGCTCGCGTCCGTGGCTTTGGCAATTACTAATGATTCTTGCTGATAATTTTTACTCGGTGAAAATAACTTACCAATATTGCCAGAGAGTACTTCAAACTCGCAATAATCCGACTGTTCAAGTAGCTCAATAAGTTGAGCACTCGTCACCGGAAATCCATTATCAATAGGGTGTGCAGATAACGCCAGCTCACCCGTTTGTTCATTAAATAAAAAAACCGACATTTATAAATTCCCTACGTAATATGCCTGTTATTATGATTATTACTTTTACTACTAAAGCCTTATAGCTAGTGTAAAATTTAACTCCTTATTTGAGCACAACTTGACCGGTATGTTAAGTAAATGTTCAGTATTTGTTTGCTTTTTTACAAACTTGTGCTTGTTTACTGTTCAGTTGATTCAGTTAGCTAAAATAAAAGTGTCACACCCCTTGAGTATCAGTCGTTTACTCAGTTATACTGCCTTCACTGAAAGAAATTCATATTTCAGGGGCTGATTAGGATTCGACGGAATTCAAGAAGCCTGAGGTGCATGTCGAGGTGCGGTTTGCCTCGTAAAAAAGCCGCAATTTAAAGTAATCGCAAACGACGATAACTACTCTCTAGCAGCTTAGGCTGGCTAGCGCTCCTTCCATGTATTCTTGTGGACTGGATTTTGGAGTGTCACCCTAACACCTGATCGCGACGGAAACCCTGGCCGGGGTTGAAGCGTTAAAACTAAGCGGCCTCGCCTTTATCTACCGTGTTTGTCCGGGATTTAAAGGTTAATTAAATGACAATACTAAACATGTAGTACCGACGGTCGAGGCTTTTCGGACGGGGGTTCAAATCCCCCCAGCTCCACCAATACAGGTATTTAAGTTCGTTACTTAAAAACCATAAAAAACCGCCAATTTGAGCAATCAAGTTGGCGGTTTTTTTTATGGCTTTAATTTATTCTGTGCTTGTAGCGGCTAGCTTCATTTTTATCGACCTTACTTTCATTTTAATACTAATAATAATAAGCGTTAAAAACGACATTAAGCTAATTAGTAGAGTTAAATCTAATATCGGTGACTTGGCTAGTTGTGTGTTTGTAGGCGTGACGGGCAAAGCGTCAGGCTTATTTTGTTGTTGCCTAATGTAGCTTTGGCTTATCCAATCAACGGCGTTTATCCATTGAATTTTATCAGGGTTATCATTATCAAGCTTGCTCATTACATGGGCGTCGTTATTAAGCGATTTAGCAAGGTTAATTAACTGCTCCCAAAATACATGTTCAGTGCCTAGCGCATCTATTTCTTGTAGGTGCTGCTTTAACCTTTCTGCGCCCATACTGTTTATATTTGGTTGCTTTAGAATTTTTGCGTAACTGTTTATATGCGTTGAAAAACGAGCAAAATAGCTATCAATTTTTTGCTGCGCCCCTTGGTTAAGCTCATCTGTGTTGTGGGTGTTAGGCAAGGTGACTTCTGGGTGCTTTTTTTGATTTGCTAAGTACTGCTTATAATGAACGTAATTTAATGTTGTTGAGGGCGAAGCTGATGAGCTGTCTATCATACTCATTTTAAGTGTGTTAAAGCTTATTACTGCTGAGCAAATAAGGCAGATGAATAATAAGCTATAACAAAAAAATAATGCGCTTTGCAGCGCTAATTTGGGCAAGGCGGTTGGGCTATTTACGCTGGACTTTTTAATGCTGGTTATTGTATTAGCTATTTTTTTTACTGCTGGCTCATTGCGAGCAACAACCAGTTTAGTACCCGCGGCACTTTGGGGTGCCCTTACACTTGCGTGCGGTTCTACTTTGGTAATTAAACCAAAACTTTTTAGTTTAGATTCTGTTTTAACTGCATCAATACTCGATAGGTCTTTGACGAGTGCGTAGGCTCGGCCATCAAATAATTTTACAGCGACATTATGGGGAATTTTTAAAAACTGACAGAGCTGCTCTTGTACGGTACTAATGTCAGCATTTTGGTGTAACTGACCATTAAAAATAATTTTAAATGAGGCGCTCACGCTATGTCCTTATTCGTGCAACTTCCATTGAGGAATTTTTATTATTGTTTTAACACGCTGTTAATTTACCAGATAAAATAAGGGGTTTCTAGTATTTAACCTTATTAAACTAGTAAAAAAGCCTGAACAAAATTTACTCTGTTGAGTTTTTAACGCATTGTTTTTCGGTGATTTTAGTGGAAGTGCTTGTTTTTCATGTTGTTTTATTAGGAACGCGGTGTGTAGGCTTTTATAAAGCGATTTAAACGTGTTGTTTACATTTAATAAATATAGTGAAGCAAGGGAGGGCGCGTGCGATTTAGCATTTAAATACGTTGCCCTTTGCAAGGGGATTTACAAAGGGCAACCAGAGTGTTTATTTTACAGCTGCTTTAATGGGCGTTTCGCCGTCAAATAGTTCAAAAACACGGTTGCCATTAAATGCGTTAGTAGCAATATGTAATAGGGCATTGGCAACGTTTTCGCGGCTAATTTTAGCTTTAGAACGATCGTTTGGACGCTCGGTGGTTACTTTCATTGAGGCGCTTTCATCGGTCAGCCCACCAGGGCGCACTATGGTGTAGTTTAAGCCACTGTTGATAAGGTGCTCATCGGCCATATGTTTGGCAACTAAGTAAGGTTTTAAGTCACTTTCTATTGAGTCTGGATCGTCAGCGCCAATAGAGCTAATCATAATAAAATGCTTTACGCCATGCTCTTTAGCATACGTTGCTGCTTTGGTGGCTGCCCATAAATCAATAAGCACGGTTTTGTCTGTGCCTGTACTTCCGCCAGAGCCAGCAGCAAAAATAACTTGATCGCAATCTTTTAACGCACCAGAAAAATCTTCTTCGAGATCTTGCTCCACAATGGTTAAAAATGGACTATCTAAATCATCTAACTTACTTTTATCACGCACTAATGCAGATACATTTTGCTCATTGTTTAAAAGCAACTTGGTTGCCATTTTACCAATTTGTCCGCTAGCGCCAATAATTAGGGTCTTACTCATAATTAATTCCTTCTCAATTTAGTGTAAAGGTATTTAGTACAAATAGACCTTGGGGTAGGCATTCGTTTTTAAAGGGTAAAACGCTGTTTTTCTCTACAAAGTGGTTATTTAAAAGTAAATAAAAATTGAGTCTGAACTGAGCATGAAAATTAGCCGCTTTTTACTGTGTTTATTCAATCATTATGCTGACTTCGGTAACATAATTATGATGGTATAAACTGATGCGAACAGCATGGTTTTGGTAGTTATAGTAAAGGGTGCGGTAGTTATTATCGCCTTTGCTGTTAATGGGATCACCAAGGGCCTGCTGATAAAATTTAGAAATAGCATCAATAGAAGCAGCTAAATACCCTGTTCTAACCAGCGGGTATTCGCCAGTTACATCCATGGTGGTGATGAATTCTTCAGGTAAGGGGATGGCGGTTACGTCTTGGCTAAATGTGTTAAACGATATAGCGGCGAGTAATATTACAGCACAAGTTAAAGCTTTCATTGTTATCCTTTTATTGATACCCATCCGCATTCATACATATGGTGCGCATTGGTTATATAATACCATTGCGCAATAATACTTAATCATTTTGCGGTGCTAACCGTGTCGTTACCTGTTTTAAAAAATTTTTATTTAGAACAACTAAATAGCGAACTTTTTTCTTAGCCATCAACAGGTTTTTCCAGCCTCAAAATTGATCACTTAATTAAGCGGATTGGTATAAATTCCTTTTATAGTTATTATTTTACGCAAAAAATGAATGATGTCATTTAAATTTTATTTCGTATTAAATCACGCACTATAAACCGCGCAGGGTGAATGGCCTGGCTTACACGCTCGCTGAGTGGGCGTGGTTCATTATTTAACGTGCTAATAAAGTGCTCGCTTAATATCGGTGCGCTGCATAATGCGCGCGCTCCAAATCCGGTAAAAATATGTAAGCCTTGTTGTGGCTTGCATAGAGGTGAGTATTGATAGCGTTTACCTAGGCGTAAATTAGCAAAGGCGGTGCTGTAATCGCTTTGCTCACACCATTGTCCTGCCATTGGCAAGTGATCTATAAATGTGCAGCGCACAGCTGCTTTAGCACAGGTAATGTCACCTAATGTGGTGGCAAAGTCGCTTTGATGGTAAAAGCTAAGTAATTGCTCGTGGTTTAGCTGGTTGTCTTTTTCTGTAACGGCGCGACTTTTTGTGTTTTTTTCAAATGTAGCGCCCATACAGTGCTTACCTAAATAGGCGGGTGTAAAATATCCTTTATGGCACAACACGGTTTTAAGCTGCTTAGATTGTTCACTCGCTTGAATATGCGATACTTGACCACGCACCCCTACAATAGGTAATGCGTTTGTTTGTTCAAACGCATCGCTATGCTCACCTGCACATATTATTACATCACTAAAAGGGCCATATTGGGTATGCTTGTGGGTTAAATACCAGCCTGCATCGGTTTTAGTAAGTTGCTGTATATGGCAATTAAAATAGCTATTAATAGGGTTAAGGCTATTGGCTGCTTTTAGCATTGCCTCAACTAGCTGGGGTGGGTTTACCCAACCGCCTTGCTCAAAATAAACGCCGGAGTAGCCGGTTTTTACGCCTGCCAGTTTATCTCCTTGCTCTACAGTTACATTGCGCATTAAGGCTTGAGGCCATAACTGTTTTTGTTCTAAGTTTTGATGTTTATCGGCAAGAGGCTTTTTTACCGCATGTTGCAGCACACCGCACCAGCTATAATCAAAATTAAAGCCGTTTTTTAGTAGTTGCTGGTAACTGCGTTTAGCGTATAAAAAACTGTTCGCAAATAATTCACTATGAGGTGAGTTTTTAGCTTGCAGATGGGGGTAAACCGCGCCTTGTACGTTATGTGAAGCACCCATAGCTGGTTTTTCATCTTGGCAAAATAGGCTACTTTTAATGCCACGCTTAGCCAAACTGTGCAAAATACAGCTACTCGCAATCCCGCCGCCAATTACAGCAACATGCTCTAGCTTGGCAGGGGGTTGTTCAAAGTACGGGGGTGATGACTGTGCACTATTAGCGTGTGCTAATTGGCCTATCAGCATTTCGCGTTTACGGCCAAAGCCTTTCGCTTTTTGCATGCTAAAGCCTGCAGCTGTTAAGCCTCGGCGTACAAAACCTGCAGCGGTAAATGTGGCAAGTGTTGCATGCTTGCGCGATATATCAACCATGGCATTAAACACACTTTGTTGCCACATGTCAGGGTTTTTACTTGGTGCAAAGCCATCTAAAAACCACGCATCGACCACCCCTGATTGCGGGTAGCTCATTGCATTTATTGAATCAAGCACGTCGCCAAAATACAAATCAAGAATAACTTGGCCGTTATTAAATTCTATGCGATGACAGCCGCCTAAATTTATAGGGTAATGTGTTATTAATTCATCACTGAGCTTGTTTAATGTTGGCCACGCTTGCAGTGCTTTTTTTAGATCATCAGCATTAAGCGGGTATTTTTCAAACGAAATAAAATGCAATCGCTTAACCCGTTTGTCTACTTGATTTTGAACTTGTTGATTGGCAAGGTGGTCATTAAAGTGTTGCCATGCATTTAAAAAGTTTAAACCAGTACCAAAACCGGTTTCGGCAATAACAAAATGCGTTTGGTCATGATTTTGTAACCGCGCCTCTATATTGTTTTGTTGATAAAACACGTAATGCGATTCAGCAAGGCCGTCGTCATTAGAAAAATAAACATCGTCAAAGTTATCGGCTACCGGTGTGCCTACTTCATTAAAGTGTATTTGGGCGTTTTTTATCATGACTTATTAAATTTTTAGACAGTATTTTTTAATTATTTTACGGGTTTTCTTTGAAATAGTCTGGCGTTATTTATAAGCTATTAAATTCAGAGTACAGGTGTACGCTAGAAAGCTGACCACTTAACACCTAAAAACAGCGTAAAATACACAGTAATTTAGTATCAAGCTAAGGGAATTACCCATGAGAAGAGCCGTAATTACGGGTATCGGTGTTGTATCAAGCATCGGTAATAACAAACAAGAAGTATTAGAGTCGTTAAAATCTGGCAGAAGCGGCATCGCTTTTAACCAAGAATTTGCCGATTATAAGTTACGCAGTAATGTATCGGGCAAAATTGATATTGATGTTAAAGAACACGTAGACCGTAAAGCAATGCGCTTTATGGGTGATGCTGCTGCTTACTCTTATATTTCTATGAAGCAAGCAATTGAAGATGCTGGCTTATCAGATGAGCAAGTATCTAATGAGCGCACGGGTTTATTAGTAGGCTCAGGTGGTGGCTCTTCAAAGTGGCAAGTAGAAGCGGCCGATATTTTGCGCGAAAAAGGCGTAAAGCGTGTAGGTCCTTATATGGTTCCGCGTACGATGGCAAGCACGACATCGGCTTGTTTAGCCACGCCATTTAAAATTAAAGGCGTTAACTATTCTATAAGCTCTGCGTGTGCAACATCTGCACATTGTATTGGCCACGCTGTTGAGCAAATTCAATTAGGCAAGCAGGATGTTATTTTTGCCGGTGGTGGTGAAGAGCTCCACTGGACTCTTGCAATGGAATTTGACGCAATGGGCGCGTTATCTACCAAATATAACGAAACACCAGAAAAAGCATCTCGTACGTACGATGCAAACCGCGATGGTTTTGTTATTTCTGCTGGTGGCGGTATTGTTGTAGTAGAAGAGCTTGAGCATGCACTTGCTCGTGGCGCACATATTTACGCAGAAATTGTAGGCTACGGTGCTACATCTGATGGCTACGACATGGTAGCACCTTCAGGTGAAGGCGCAGTACGCTGTATGCGCCAAGCAATGCAAGGCGTTGATACTCCAATTGATTACTTAAACACGCACGGTACCTCTACGCCAGTAGGCGATGTTAAAGAGCTAGGCGCTATTCAAGAAGTGTTTGGTGGTAACTCACCGCTTATTAGTGCGACTAAATCATTAACGGGTCACGCACTAGGTGCTGCGGGTGTTCACGAAGCTATTTTCTCAATTTTAATGATGGAAAACGACTTTGTAGCGCCATCTATTAACGTTGATGAGCTAGATGAGCAAGCACAAGGCCTTAACATTGTAACTGAGCGCCGTGATGCACAGCTTAATACTGTTATGTCTAATAGCTTTGGTTTTGGTGGTACAAACGCCACATTAGTTATGAGCAAATATAAAGGTTAATTCGTTTTCTCTTTATAGTGATTAAAAGCCGAGCATTGCTCGGCTTTTTAGTTTGTGTAATGGCTCGGTTGTTCGTTACAATAGCGCCTCATTTTGCCATACGGACTCCCCAATGAAGATTCTTGCCGATCAAAACATGCCTTTAGTTGAGCAGTATTTTGCAGACTTTGGTGAGGTAACGCGCTTTGATGGACGAAACTTAACACCCGATGCGTTAATTGATGTTGATGTATTACTTACGCGTTCGGTTACTAAAGTAAACAGTGACTTGCTTGCCCACGCTAATAAATTAAGCTTTGTAGGTACCGCCACTATTGGTGTTGATCATATAGATACACAGTTACTAAACGATAAAGGCATTGCCTTTAGTAGTGCCCCAGGTTGCAATGCAGTGGCGGTGGCTGAGTATGTAATAAGTAGCTTGTTTGCCTTAAGCCAAGAAAACGCAGCCCCTTTAAGTGGTCAAACAATAGGTATTGTTGGGGTGGGTAACATTGGCAGCTGTTTAGCACAAAAACTAAAAGCACTTAATGTTGATGTTTTATTATGTGACCCAATTAAACATGAGCAGGGCTTATTAGCCGAGCATGTTGAGCTTGACGAACTACTTGAGCGCGTAGATGCGGTTACCTTTCATGTACCGCTGATTAAAACCGGTGAGCACAAAACGCATCATTTAATTGATGAAAAACGCCTTAAAGCGTTAAAGCCTGGGTTAGCAGTTATAAATGCGAGCCGCGGAGAAGTAATTGATAATCAAGCTTTGTTATCGGTTATGGAGCAAGGGGCAGACTTAGATTTGGTTTTGGATGTTTGGGAAAACGAGCCTAACATTTTAATTCCATTGCTTGATCATGTGCGCTATGCCAGCGTGCACATTGCCGGCCATACCCTTGAAGGAAAAGCCCGCGGCACACAAATGCTGTACCAAGCATTGTGTAAATTAGAAGGCGTAACCGCAGAAAAATCTCTCGCTGATTTTTTACCACAACCTGCTGTTACAAGCCTAAGTTTACAAAGCAGCTTTACTGAGGCTGATATTGCGCGTTTAGTGCATTTAATTTACGACGTACGCCGTGATGATGGCATTTTGCTGCGCAACTTAGCAAAAGACGGGTTTGATAGTTTACGTAAAAACTACCCTGTAAGGCGTGAGTTTAGCACTTTAACGGTAAAAGGGAGTGCACAGCATACAGATGCACTCGCTCAGCTTGGCTTTAACACCGCAAACTAATTTAACTAGTAGTGTTGTTTTAACACTGCTTAAAGAGGATAAAATATGTCGCAAAAATATAACGTTGCTGTACTTGGCGCTACAGGCTTAGTAGGTCGTCAAATTATTGAAACCCTGGAAGATCGTAAATTTCCGGTAGACCAACTTTTTTTACTAGCCAGTAGCCGCAGCGCAGGTGAAGACATAAAGTTTCGTGGTGAAACCATTGAAGTACAAGACGTAGAAGGCTTTGACTTTAGCCAAGCACACATAGGTTTGTTTTCAGCTGGTGGCAGTGTATCAGAAAAATACGCGCCAATTGCAGCCGATGCGGGCTGTGTTGTAATTGATAACACGTCACATTTTAGAAATGATTTTGAAGTACCGCTAGTGGTACCAGAAGTTAATGCAGCAAGCCTTGAAGACTTTAGAAACCGCAATATTATTGCAAACCCTAACTGCTCTACTATTCAAATGATGCTAGCGCTTAAACCAATTTACGACGCCTACGGTATTGACCGCATTAATGTATCTACATACCAAGCCGTATCTGGTGCAGGCAAAGAAGCCGTAGATGAATTAGCAAAGCAAACAGCTAATTTAATGAATGCTCGCCCAATGGAAAACGAAATTTTTCCTAAGCAAATTGCATTTAACGTTATTCCTCAAATAGATACCTTTGAAGATAACGGCTACACGCGCGAAGAAATGAAAATGGTAAACGAGACGCATAAAATTTTGGGCGATACCACTATTGCTGTTAACCCAACCTGTGTACGTGTACCTGTATTTTTTGGCCACTCTGAGTCAATCAACATTGAAACACGCATGCCGTATGACTTTGAACACGTTAAACAGCTTTTAAATGATGCCCCAGGAGTCGAGCTTATTGAAGATGAGGGCGATTACCCAACCGCGGTTTCAGACGCTAGTGGTAATGATACAGTTTACGTTGGCCGCTTACGCGCCGATATTTCGCACCCTCATGGTTTAAATATGTGGGTTGTAAGTGATAACACCCGCAAAGGGGCTGCCACTAATAGTGTGCAAATAGCGGAAGAGTTAATCGCTAACTACTTATAAATACCCGCTAATATTGTGTGTAAATTAAGCGGCAAACTTTTATAGTTTGCCGCTTTTGTATTTAAGGGAGCCAAATTATTGCCGCTTAGCGTTGCTACTAAACTAAACGCCTTGATCTATCACGATAAAATAGTATTAAGAATAAAGTTTTAAGGTATTTATTTTCAAAGCGTTGCAATGGATATTAGGCCGCAACTGGTTTATAGTTTGTAACTGGAATAGAGCTTGCAATAAAAATAGATTGTAATAACAAATGTAGATCAGCTATTTGGCTGGTTACGGCAAGAATAATTAATGTTGAGCAGCTAAATAAATAGCAAAGCATTTAACATTTACACATTAAAGGATCAGCATGCGCGGTTTAGCTTCACTTATTATATTAGCGTCTGCATTGGTAGTAACTCCAATTTACTCTCAAGACAGCACCCAATTAAAGGGGCCAAAAGGCGCTGACTATGGTGCGCAAGGGCGATCAATAGGGCCTATAAAGCCAACCGATACACTATGGCGTATTGCTGCCAAAGTACGCCCAGATAACTCAGTTAGTATCTACCAAGTTATGCAGGCCTTGTATAACAAAAACCCTAATTCTTTTTTAGAACAAAACCTAAACCACATGCAAAGTGGTGCATATTTAAAAATACCCACCTTAGCGGAAATTAGACGCGTAAATCCACAGCTTGCTAAACAACGCTCAGAGCAAGATGACGCGCTGTGGGAAAAAAAGAAAAATGGCACACTAACCACCAGTGAAATTAACGCCGCGCAAACTAAAGTAACACAAGCTCGTAAAGCCGATGTTGACGACGCTAAAAAAGAAATTCAAAAAGAATTAAATGAAATAAAAACGCAGCAAGGTAATAAGCTTGTAGAGCTGCAGCAGCAATTTAAAAGCTCGGTTAATAATGTAGAAGAAATATTAGCTGAGAATAATAATCTCAAAAAACAATTGTCGGGTATTTCAAAAGAGCTCGCCAATGTAAAAGAACAGCTAGGCCAAGACAGCGAAATTCAAAAACAGCTAAAAGAGCTAATAGAAAAACAAAACGAAATAATAGCTCAGCAAAAAGTGCAAGAAGTACCAAAAGAAGAACCTTTTGACCTAGGCGCTTTAATGTCTAACCCACTTGTGCTTATTTTATTAATGACCATTCCTGCGTTATTAATTATTTTTGCTGTGGTGATGTTTTTACGAAAGCGCGCCAACAAAGACGAAGAAACTCAAGATGGCGATGATTTTCTGCCACAAACGCCCAGCTTTACCGAAGACGAGCCGCAAAGTAATGATGCGTTAGACGATCCAATCATTCCTGACCCTCTTGATGATTTAGATATTCAACTAGATGACAATCATAGCAACGATATTTTGACAGAGGAGGATATTGCATTTGATGATTCTCTCGATGATGCGTTAGACGATGAATTTTCTGATTCAGAAAACTTGCTCGATCAAGACGAATTAGAAAGCCTATTAAGTGATGATATTGTTTTTGATGACGAAGGCAGTGAAGGGGACGAGTTAGACGTTTTCATGCAGCAGGGCTTTGATGAACCTGTAGATGAAAAACAAGATGATGAAATTGACCTTGATTTAGATGATACAAAAGATTCGGACGATATTTTAAGCAGTGACGACCTAGACGATTTATTTGATGAGGACGATAGCCTGCCTGAAATTGACTTGCCTGAGGTTGAGCAACCTACCGCAGATAGCAGCTTAGAAAGCAATGATGAGTTGGCCGCGTTAAGCGAAGAGCTAGCCCAAGAAGAGGATGATGACTTTGATATTGATGAACTATTAGATCAACAAGCTGATAAAGAATCACCAAAAGA
>BJUT01000034.1 GCA_007988745.1 Pseudoalteromonas atlantica | reverse complement strand
TATCGCTCTGTACTGCTAAGCTCCTCACCTTGTAAAAATTTTTGTGTAAGGGGTGTGCCTTTACAAAGCTTATGCCAGCGCAGCACTATGGCTTTGTCATTTAACCTATTTGCTTTTTTATCATCAACATAAAGCACAATATGGGAGTGATTACTCATAACTGCATAAGCACATATATCAATACAAAATATTTTAGCGAGGCTAAATAGTTTTTGTTCTACCCAGCCCCTTCGATGTTCGTAGGATTTACCCGTTAATGAATCCTCGCCGCATAAATAAGCATGACGTACACAGCGCGAAATACAGTGATAATATTTTGTATCTGACAAACTGATTTGGCGTTTTCTTGCAATAGCCATTTAGCACCTAGCTTTTGATGAACCAATTAAAAAAGTAGATGCTTATTGCGTAAAGTGCAAAAATAAAGGTGGGTGTCATTATAAAAGTAAAGTTTCACTCGGGATTTTTTTCATATTTAGTTAAGCTTTAGCTTAGCTAAACATAATCATTAGCCTAATTTAGGAGTTTACGTGTTAGAAGCGTTATTTGTTTATGGTACCTTGTGCCCAGGGCATCCGAACGAGCATATTCTTGCCAATATTGGCGGTACATTTGAGCAAGGCAGTGTGGTTGGCAATTTAATTAACGAGGGCTGGGGCGCCAAAATGGGCTTTCCTGCACTGGTATTAGACGAAACAGGCCAAGAGATAAATGGCTATGTGTTTAGCTCAACTAATTTAAAAGATCATTGGCATGTGCTCGATGAATTTGAAGGCGATGCGTACTCACGCATTTTAACGCAAATAAAATTGTTAAACGGCGAATACGTTCAGGCAAATGTATATGCTCTTAACGTTAAGTCATTTATATAGCAGCGCTTTTTAAGCTAAAGCGCTGCTATGATTTTTTAATTAACTTCAAAATCGCGAGTTTCTAAATAGCTTGGTACGCTTTTAAAACAGGCCTTTAGCTTACTTGCAAGCGCTGTGGTTACTGGCGCATCACATTTTAACTGGCCATTATATTTTCCGTTAGTTAGTGCTACTAAACTGAGTGAGTCATAGCTTGGTTTACTTTGTATTTTATGAATCACCACCCCCTGCTCTCCTGAAACCTTTATTAAATCAAACTCTTCTTTTTCAGGTTGTGTTATAGCGATCTTTTTTACATATAACGGATTTTTAAAGGTCAGCTTTGTCGAAAACAAAGCCGTACCTCCGCGCTCAAAATGGCCATTAAACACAGTAGTATTTAAAGTGGGTGTCAGCTTATTTATTAATAAATTCAAATCAAACTTGGTTGGTAAAATGGTGATCTGAGTTTGTTTGTTTGGTGCCTCGTTCAGTGCTTTTTTGATTATTTTAAGATGGGTGTCATTGGTAGTTACTTCGTACACTATTTGGTAGTTGTGTGGGGGGGCGTATAAAGGCATGTGGCTGGCAAGTACTTTATCGCCGGCTAATATAAGCGACATGCCATGAAAGCCCATATAGCTGTGGGCTTTATGTGTGTTGTGTGCCTTGTGCTGAGGGTCGCTTGCTAGTGCTGCGCTCGAGAATAAAATAAAAAGTAGCAGTATGTGTTTCATGTTAATGCTCAAAAATAAATATAGCGTCACTATAAGCTGATTTATATATATAAATAATCGATAATAAGTTGTTAGTTGTTTCCTTTTAATCAATACGGTTTGGCGCTATGCATTTAGATGACATTGAAAAAGTAATTCATATGGCGAGTTCGCAAAACCTGCACACAACCGCTAAGCATTTTAATATTACCCCAGGGGCGCTGTCTAAAACGCTAAAAAAGGTTGAGGCAAACTTAGCCACAGAGCTGTTTAATCGTGTGGGCAAAACCTTGGTACTTAATGATAAAGGCAAAGAGTTTGTTAAGCACAGTAGTGATTTAGTACATAATTACCAGCAGCTTACTAGCCGTTTTAAAAGCGATAATCATAAATTTAATGCAGTTATTGCAGGCCCTGCCATTTTACTTAAAAGTGGCCTTAAAAAGCTGCTTACACCCCTTAGTAACCTGCCCTGCTCGGTACGTATTAATAATGTGTTTGAAGGTGAAGCCATAAGCCAAGTTGCATCAGGCGCTGCGCATATTGCGCTAGTAACTCGTGAGGCATTAAATAACAGCTCACACGCTAATTTAGTGGCGGTTGATGTATTAAATACTGGGTTTAGTGTGGCTGCGCATGCTTCGCATCAGCTAGTACAAACTGGCTCTTTAACGCTTAATAAAAACCAATTACTGCAGGCGGCTTTTGCATGCCCTTTGTTTTCACCCCTGTGCGGCTTAGAGCAAGGAGTAGGCTCCGACGGCTGGCAAGATAATATTGCACCGCGCAATATTGTATTTAGATGTAGCGATTACAGTGCATTAATAGAGGTGGTTCAAAGTGGCTTGGCGTTGGCGTATTTACCTAACTTTGTGATTGACGATTTAGGGCTTACAAAAATAACTGTAAAGGGGGTTAACAGTCACTACAGTGAAAGCATTGTAATGATATACAAACCATCAAAGGCCGATGGTTGGCTTAATAAACTTATGAATTCTTTATAAAAAAGGGCTTAAAAATATAAAGCGCCTTAACCACTACATTAAGACGCTTTAGGATGAAAACTTTAATTTGCTAGCTATTAAAAATTATACGCTAACGACATTTTAAATTGAGTTGGCGCACCTGGGTAAACCCATAAAGCGTTGTAGCTGCTTTCGGCGTAATCTTTATCAAAAATGTTATTAACACTTATATTAAGCTTGGTTTGCTCGGTTAAGTTAACGTTGCCAAAAACGCCTACTAATTGGTAGCTCGGTAGCCTAAAACTTAAATCGGCGGCATCACCTAAACGGCTGCTGGTGTATTGGTAACTTGCACCAAACTCAAGCTCTTTGCCCATTAATGCTGTTTGGTGGCTAAGCGTAAGGTTTAAGTTATTTTTTGGTACATTCACCAGCGGGCTGCCTTTTTCAATTGGCACGCCCCAATCGGCATTAATAATGTCGTTTGCTGTGGTGGCGTCTATGTAGGCGTACGATAAGTTAAACGCCGTTGCATCAGTAATATAGGTGTTTAAATCAAGCTCAAACCCTTTACTATCGGCTTTACCAATAGGCGCAGAGAATCCAACGTTTACAGGGTCTGCCACTAACATATTACTTTTAGACGCATCAAAAAATGCCACAGTACCGTTTATGCCTAAGTATTCAAACTTAGCGCCAACCTCAAACGAGTCACTGTATTCAAAGCCAAAGGGATCGCCGCTTGCATCTGTGCCGCTCAGTGGCAAAAAGCCTTCTGAGTAACTGCTGTAAAAAGTGAGAGCGTTATTTAGCTCGTACACTACGCCAACACGCGGGCTTATTTGGCTTTCAGAGCTGGTCGAAAACACGCCGCTGTTGGTTTCTAAAATGTCTTGGTCAACGCTGTCAAACCTCAGGCCCACTAATAGCTTAAATTTGTCGGTAATATCCATTTGGTCTTGAACATAAATACCATATGCTTTTTGCTCTTCGTCGTTTTCGTAAAGTAGGCTTACTGCTGGGCGTTCTACATCGTAATTTGGATCAAAAATATCAACGGTATAAGTGCCGTTACCGCCTCGATATCGAGAAAGCGCTGTACGTAAATCGTACTTGTATGCATCGGCACCTATTAATAAATGATGCGTAATACCGGCTGTGTCTACACTGCCGCTTAGCTCAAACTTTACACTTAAATCTTCTACTTCGTAGTCGCGATAACGCTGCTGGCGAGTAAGTGTGCGGCCATCATCAAATAGCGATTGGCGCGATGGCGAAAGCTCAGCATCTGACGAAAACCCCGTTAACGTAGAGCTGCGGTAGTTTGCACCGGCCACTAACGACCATTCATCGTTAATATCGTGATTTAAAGTAATTTGGTGCCCGCGCGAATACACCTGCGTGTCGCCATCGTTTGGGTTACCTAAATAACGCGAGCTTGGTACGGTGTCAAAATCGTTATCAAGTACGACAACACCACGGTCAAATAACTGCGCTAAATCTACGTATTCAAACTCATAAGTCACACTGGTTGATGCGTTTATTTGATGATAAATAGACGGCGTAACTACCTTTTTATTGGTGTACACCTCATCGCGGTAGCTGTCGCTATCTTGCCACGCGCCATTTATTCTAAACGCGGTGGTATCGTTAATGCCGTTTGTGTAATCGCCTTCAACGCGATTAAAACTGTCGCTGCCTAAGCTTAGTTTTAGCTCACCTTGCGGCTCAAACTGAGGTTTTTTAGTCACAATATTTACAGTACCGCCTGGCTCTGAGCGCCCATAAAGTGCTGAGCCTGGGCCTTTTAGTACTTCAATGTAATCAATGTTAGATACATCACGCGGGCCGCTAAAACCACGCCCACCGCTAAAGCCATTAATTAAATAGCCCGATGGCATGTTTTCGTTACCCGAAAGACCCCGAATAGAAAAGCTATCCCATAATGCGCCACTGTTATTTTTGCGCGAAATACTGGCCGAAAAATCAAGCGCGTCTTGTAATTTAGTAATGCCTTTTTGCTCAAGCGCAGCACTGCTAACACTTACAATAGATTGCGGCATTTGCTTTTGAGGAATATCGCCACGGTATGCTTGTTTATAAGTAACCGATATTTTTTCAATTTCGTCGTTTTGCTCTTGCGCCACTGTTTGCGCACTTAAGCCTAAGCAGGCTAAATAAATTAAAGAATACTTCATGATAATAGGGAAATCGGAGGTGTTATATTATAACAACAAGTTTAACATGTGTTACTTTATAACAAAACAACTTTTTAAAAAATCACAGAGCGATTAATTAATGCACTAGCGACTGCCCTGTCATCACGTTAGTATGGAGATCTCTTTAGGTTACATAACGATAATTACATGAGTATAAAAACAAACGCGTTAATCTATTTTTTAGCCTTTTGCAGTGGCTTTTGCATTATGGGTATTGAGCTATTAGGCGGGCGTATTTTAGCGCCTTTTTTTGGCAGTAGTGTGCACATTTGGGGCAGCATAATTACCGTATTTATGCTTAGCCTTTCTTTTGGGTATTTACTCGGCGGTAAGCTAAGTACTAAAAATGCATCGCTTACAAAATATGGCTTAATATTTTTAACTGCCAGTATTATGGTGGTGCCTATTGCGCTTTTTTCGCAGCCAATAATGGAATTTATTTTTACCCACATTGAAGATACACGCTACGGCTCGTTACTTGCCTCTACGGCTTTGTTTTTTATTCCTACCGTTATTTTAGGCATGATCTCGCCTTACTCGGTGCGTTTATTAGTCACCGACAGCCATAAAAGTGGCCAAGTTGCGGGTATTTTATATTTTGTAAGCACGTTGGGCAGCGCCTTAGGGACTATTATTACCTCGTTTTACTTTGTACTGGCGTTTGATGTAAACACCATTATAAGTGCCTTTGCGTTAACCTTGGGCCTGTTAGGTGTGCTGGCAGTTACTGTTAATAGCCTTGCTGGTAATAAGGAGCTTGCCCATGCGTAACTGTTTATTATTTTTAGCGGTACTGTTTTCGGTTGCGGCGCACAGTAATGTAGTGCACGAGGAGCGTTCTTTATATCGCAATATTATTGTTGATGAAACACATGACCTACGCTGCTTAAAATTTAATACAAAAAGTAGCCAAACCAGCCAAAGTTGTATGTACAAAAACAACCCCGACAAGCTGGTTTTTAACTACACAAAACTTACGTTTGCCAGCCTTTTAGTAACCGACAACCCTAAAAATGTGCTTATTATTGGCCTAGGTGGCGGTACGCTTTCTAATGTCATTCATGCGCTTTACCCTGCAGCTAAAATTCATAATGTTGAAATAGATCCCGCCGTTTTAAAAGTAGCCCGTAACTATTTTAACTTTATAGAAAACGATGCGGTCACCTCAAGCGTGCAAGACGGGCGTATATTTATAAAGCGCGCAGCCATTAAAAAGCAAAAGTACGATTGGATTATTCTTGATGCGTTTAACGGCGATTATATTCCTGAGCATTTACTTACTAAAGAGTTTTTTGAAGAGGTAAAAAGCGTATTGGCCGAGGGCGGTGTAATTGCCGCTAATACGTTTTCGAGCAGTAAATTATACGAGCATGAGTCGGCAACTTACCACGCCGTGTTTGGCGATTTTATTAACGTAAGCCGTGCTAATCGCTCTAACCGTATTATTTTAGCGGGTATAAACTCTATGCCTACTGAGGCGCAAATTAATCAGCGTATTAAAGCACTTAACCCGCGTTTAAAAAAATACGATGTAGATTTAAAAGCAATTAGTACCTATATGCAAAGTACCAAAAACAAGCAAGATTGGCCTGCCAATACAAAAGTGCTTACCGATCAGTACTCCCCTGCTAACCTCCTTAATTTTTAAATCCACAAATTTATTTAGCCCCAGCTTTGGGGCTTTTTTATTTGCACCCCCTCTCAATATTTACTTAGCACGCTAACTAATGCTAAAATACTTAGCATGCTAACTAATTTGAGGTGGTTATGACTACTCAAAAACCTTTTCACGAAACGCTCGATTTAACCATTATTGGTAACATGGGGCGGGTTCATAGGCTGTGCCGCGAGGCCATCACTTTAGCTGTAGAACCTTTAGGGCTTACGCAATCGCGTTGGACGGCGCTAACCCATATAAATATGTTGGGCGAGGGCATAACACAGCTTGAGCTTGCGCAGAGTTTAGGAATAGAAATGCCCTCGCTTACCCGCACATTAAAGCAATTAGAAGAGCAGCTTTTAATTACCCGTAAAGTTGATGAGCACGATAAACGCAGTAAAAAAATTTACTTTACCGAGCAAGGTGGCGCAATTTTACAGTCGCTAAACGAAAAACTCATTGATATAAAAAGCCAGCTATACAGCGGGCTAAGCACACAGCAACTCGATGCGCTTGCTTATGGCATCGTCAATATGGAAAAAAACGCACTAAACTGTATTAAAAATCAAAGTAAAGAGTAAGAGACACAATGACACCAGATCAAAAATTTACTCGTTATGTAAGGCTTTCGTTAGCGGGTTTTGTTGTTATATTTATTTACTATTTAATTGCCGACATGTTTATGCCGGTAACGCCGCAAGCGCGGGTTTATCATCCTGTAGTGCAAATTGCCCCGCAAATAAGTGGCCGTGTTACTAAGGTATTGGTTAATAATAATCAAACCGTAAAGGCTGGCGATGTATTGTTTGAAATAGACTCAGGCCCTTATAAATTAGCGCTAGAGCAGGCACAGCTTGCCCTTGACGACGCCAAATTACAAAACAAACGTTTAGATACCAATGTAAAAGCACTTGAGGCGCAAATTTCGGCGGCCAAGGCAAAGCTGCACGAACAGCAATTACTAAATAACCGTGGCGAAGCATTATTTAAGCAGCGCTCTATTTCAGAGCAAGAGCTTGAAAGCATTAAAGCTAACTTTGAAGCAAGTAAATCAAATGTCGCCTCATTAGAAGCGCAATTGGCAGAAGCAGTACTTGCCCGTGGCGAAAGCGGCGCGCAAAACTTAGCGCTTCGCCATGCTGCAAACCAATTAGCACAAGCCGAGCTTAACTTATCGTACACCCAAGTACGTGCGCTAAGCGCTGGTGTGGTTTCTAACTTACAACTACTAGATGGCGCATATGCGGTAACGGGTAGCCCGCTTTTAGCAATTGTGGCTAATAAGGCCGACCTTGTTGCCGATTTTAGAGAAAAATCATTACTAAATATGAAGCCAGGTAGTTTGGCGCGAGTGGTATTTGATAGCCGTCCAGGTGAGGTTTACAACGCGCATATAAGCACGTTTGAGGCAGGCGTAAGCGATGGACAACTCAGTGCTAATGGCTCACTTAGTAGTACCGAAACCAGTAATCGTTGGGTGCGCGATGCTCAGCGCCAGCGTATTCATTTAGTGATGCCAGATAATGCTAAATTAATTGCTAATATGCCAAGTGGTGCGCGTGCCACTGTGCAACTATTGCCAGAGTCAACAATTGGGCAATGGTTAGCGTCGGCTCAAATTAGGTTTATTAGCTGGCTACACTACATTTATTAATGGAGGCCGTATGACTCAAGCTGTTAGCCAAGCACCGCAATTAGACTCAAACGGTTTACGCCAAGCGCTGCGCATAGCCGGTGGTTGCACCATAGGGTTTACTATTAGTAAATTAATGAACTGGCCATACGGTATATTTTTTACTGTTTACCCTATGTTGCTACTTGGTTTAGTGCCGGTGTTAAATAAAAGCATTGTGCGCCAGTTTTTAGCCAGTGCCGCCATTAGTATTCCAATGGTTTTAATTATGCAGGGCTTGTTTTCGCACCTTCCGGTACTGATGACCATTATCGTATTTTTAGCGTTTTGCTTTTTGTTTTATCAAATGAGCTCAGGTGCGGCTTTTTTATTTGGCGCACTAGGCGTGGTTGGGTTGTCGATTCAACTGCACTTTTCAAGCTATGTAACCGGTACAAGTAGTGTATACCCGCTTATTTTAAGTAATGGTTTGGCTACTGTTCTCTCTATTGTTATAGCGTTTGTTATGCATGGTGTTTTTCCTGATGTAACCGCGCGTGCCGTGAGGGCGGTACCCGCTAAAGCCAAAGAAAGCATTCGCCATGAGGTATTATTATGTGCAACGGTTGCTACGCTTTCGTTTGTGGCGTTTCAAGTCCTCGATTTACAAGATTCAATATCGGCGCAAGCCTCATCGGTATTAATTTTGTTTTCGCTGTGCTGGAAAGCCGCAGGTATGGCCGGTTGGCAGCGCGCTATTGGTACATTAATTGGCTGTAATGCTGCGTTGTTGGCGCAAGTGTTATTGTATAATCACTCTGACTTTTTATTGTTTCCGGTGCTTATACTATGGACGTTATCGTTTGTATTTAGCCGTTTTCATATTATTGGTGGCGGCGCACCGGGCATTGGATTTGGTGTGTTAACCACGTTTGGTATTTTGTTTGGCAACTCACTAGGCCCCGGGCAAGACCTTGTTTATAGTGCCATGTATCGCTTTAGCTCTGTTGCGGTGGCTATTGTGGCCAGTTTATCTGCGGTGTATGTAATGCACCATATATTAAATCGCTTTAGTGCCACCCGCCATCATACCTACGAATAACCCACTTACGCCTACGGTTAACTATTAGCTGTAGGCGTAAATTAAGCATACTTTACTGTAAAGCCTTATAAACTTAATGAGTTATAACTTAATGTTACCGCGCAGAGCTTTGGTTTGCCCATGTTTGGTTTTTTTATCCATGCGCTTGCGCTGCGAGTTACGGCTTGGCTTGGTTGCGCGGCGGGCTTTGTTTACCTTGGTTGCACTTAAAATTAAATCTTTTAAACGTTTTAGTGCATCTTCTCGGTTAAGCTCTTGGGTGCGAAAGCTTTGGGCTTTAATTACCACCACGCCTTCTTTGGTGATCCGAGAGTCGTTTAGCTTTAATAGACGTTCTTTGTAAAAATCGGGTAACTTTGAGCGGTTAATATCAAAGCGTAAATGAATGGCGCTGGCTACTTTGTTAACGTTTTGGCCACCGGCACCTTGCGAACGTATAGCAGTTAGCTCTAGTTCCCATTCATCTATAGTGACAGTATTTGAAATAGTTAACATTACGTTCAGCTCTTATCGACAAAAATGCAGTATAACATTTGTAACTATATTTGGGCTGAATCAGCTTAAGTTATAGAACTTTAAAGTATTTATACTACTTTATAGCCTAAATACACCTAATACTTTAGTTATGTATTGGCAAGCGCTTACATTTAGTTTTTAATGGCTTTAATTAAATAATAGGAAACGCCCAATGAAAAAAATAATTTTATCACTTAGCTTACTAGCAATGAGTTTTTCAAGCTTTGCTGAAGATATTAGCGAAGGCCAATTACAAAGCTACATGAAAGCACTGCCGGCTGTTTCTAGCTGGGCTAGCAGCCAAGATTCGTTAAAAAACCTAGATTTAGCAAGCATGCTAGGTGGCTCTGCTGATCAAAATGTTGAAGAGCAAAGCTCTCTTGCTAATAGCGCATTAAGCATGATTAAAGAGCAAGGCTTATATAAAAGCTTTGCCGATATTACTAACCGTTACGGTTTTTCGCCGGAAGAGTTAGTATCTGTTGGCTCAGAAGTATCTATGGCTTACATCGAAAACCTTAAGTCGGGTCTTTCAGCTGAAAACCAAGAAACAGCAAATAAAGTAATGGGTGGCCTGCAAAGCCTTAAAAGTGCTAAAAGCAGTGACGCTAGCTCGTTAATGGGCTCGTTTGGTAAGGCTTCAAGCGCGGCTGAAGAATCTACAGACCCACTAGTAAGCGAAAACAACCTTGAGCTTGTGAGCGAGTACATGCCACAGCTGCAAAAGATTTTTGCACTACTATAATTTTACAAATAACCTAAACCTAGGTTGAGTAAAAACGTATATAAAAGGTGGCATTTGCCACCTTTTTTAATGCCTAAAATTTAAAAACCTTACGACATTTTACGAATTGTACTCAGCGGTGCTATTCGTAAAATCCAATGCAGGAATGCCCACGGCCAGCTTGGCACAAAGCTGTTGGCTTTTTCTTTATTTATTGCTTTTACCAGTGCTTTGCAGCCAGTTTCGGTATCAACAATAAACGGCACTGTTTTTACTTTTTCGTTTATTTCGCTTCTTATAAAACCTGGGTGTACGCAGCTTACTTTTATAGGCGTGTGCATTACATCTATGCGTATGCCTTCACTTAATGAGGTAATAGCCGCTTTAGTGGCGGCGTAAACGGTCATGGCGCGCCTAAAACCACGTACAGCACTAATAGATGAAATAGTCACTAAATGACCATGGTTTTGCGCTCTAAAAATTTCCATTGCGGCCTCAGCTTGCGCAAGTGCGGCCACAAAGTTAGTTTGTGCGGTTTGTTTGTTGGCATTAAAATAACCCGTACCAATAGAGGCTCCTTTGCCCATACCAGCGTTTATAATCACTCTATCAAGGCCGTTAAGCTCTTCTTTAAAGGCGTTAAATACGCTAAATACTTGCTCGTGGTCGTTAACATCAAGCACTTTTATGCTAATGGTTATATTTGGGTTTATTTGTTCAAGCTCACTTTTTAGCTGCTCTAATAGCTCAAAGCGCCGAGCACATAAAGCAAGATTACAACCTTGTTTTGCAAACTCTTTTGCCATGCCTTTGCCTAAGCCTGAACTTGCACCTGTTATTAGTATGTTTTTGCGCATAATTAGATCCTTAGGTGTATGTAATTAATTTTTGTTGTGGGTGGCACTCTAAAAAGTGATGCTCGTTTAAACTGCTTATCGTTAATTTTTGATTTTTTCCTTTGCCGCGCGCCACTACTTTGGTTACGCCTGCGTTTACTAAGCTCCAATTAATATCAATAAAGCGCTCGAGCTTTAGCCCCATTAAATGGCTGGTTATAATGCTAATAGGCCCGCCAGAGGTATAAATAAGTACCTTTTTACCGTGGTTTTCATTGGCTATTTGTTCAAGCGCGCCAAGTACACGCGCAGTAAATGCATTAAAGCTTTCGTTATATTGAGTGCTGTCGGGATTGAGTACCCATTGCTGTATGGCGCTAATAAATACCGTTTTAAAATATTCCATAGGCTCTGCTTGCTTGCTAAGTGCCGCGCGAACTTGGCTTGGGGTGGCAAGCTGTGGGTTATAAACAGCTAAAATATGTTCGTGATCGTACTCGTTTAATCGCGCATCGTTTATTAATACCGGCACATTATTAGCACTTGCTAAACTAAGCTCTGCGGTTTGATTATGGCGCAGCATACTGCCTGCAAATACTGCATCGGGCGTAAGCTGCTTTTGTGCTAAATATTCACCCAGTAGTGTGGCTTGCTGTTGCCCTTTTGTTGAGAGCGTATCGTAATTATCAGCCGAAAAACTGGCCTGCCCGTGGCGTACTAAATATAAAATACACATTAGACTTTACCTTGGTTGTTAATGGCTTTTTTACAGCGCCATAAAAGGTAATGTACAAACACCCAAAAGTGTTTAAAGGCGGGGTTTTTAGTTTGCCCATGGTGATAGCGGTAATAAATTTGCTGCACAATGCCGGCAAGTCTAAATAGCCCGTACACTTCGTAAAAGGTAAAGTCATCTACGGTTATATTCATTTTTTTACAGTAGTAGGCCACCACTTCTTTGCGCGTTAGCATGCCCTCTAAGTGAGTGGGTTGACGGCGCGTGGCTTGGGCTAAAAAGTCATCTCCTGGCTCTACCCAGTAAGCCAATGTATTGCCCAAATCCATAAGTGGGTCGCCAAGGGTGGCAAGTTCCCAATCTAAAATACCCAGTACGTTGGTGTAGTCGTTTGCATCAAGCACAACGTTATCAAACCTAAAATCGTTATGTGTTATGCAAATACGCTCGTTACTTGGCATGTTGTTTTCAAGCCACTTAATGACTTTTTTACCGCTGGGTACATTCCAGGTTTTGGCTTTAGTAAAGCGCTCGCTCCAGCCGCTAATTTGACGCTGGGTGTAGCCTTCGCCTTTGCCTAAATGGCTTAAATTGGCCTGTTTGTAATCTACTTTGTGTAACTCTACTAGGCAGTCGAGTACGTTTTCGCACAGCTTTTTAGTTCGCTCGGGCGTGGGGGTTAATCCGCGTGGTAAATTTTTACGCGGAATTATCCCCGTAAGCTTTTCCATAACGTAAAAGTCGGTGCCGAGTATGTTTTCATCGTCGCAAAACGCCTCCATATTTGGCACATAGCTGTAAACTGGTTTTAGCGCTTGCTGCAGCTTATATTCACGGGCCATATCGTGTGCGCCTTTGGCTTTGGTGCCTTTGGGCGCACGGCGTAAAATAAGCGACTGCTCTGGGTACTCTAGGCAGTAGGTCCAGTTTGATGCCCCCCCTGCGTATTGAGTAACACTTGGCTCGCCAGTTAACTGTGTAAGGTGCTGTTTAAGCCAGGCATCTACTTTTTGTGTGTCGAGCTCTTCGCCTTGGCGTACGTTTTTGGCTTGATCTAATAATTGTGTGTTCATTGCTAGCCTTTATTATTTTGATTTTAAACGTTGCATAGAGCGTGTTTTTTTCAGCATGTTTTTAATGTACCACTCAACGGGGAGTAGTTTTTTCATTAAAAAGGCCTGTTTACCTAATTTATGGGTCAAAATTAAAAATGGGCGGTTAAGCGACTGCTGATAAATAATATCGGCAACTTGCTCTGCGTTTATGGGGGAGCGCTCAAAGGCACGGTTAAGCATGGTTTTCATGGCCGGCTCGCTGGTGCGCATGGATTCATCAAGATTGGTTTTAAAAAAGCTCGGGCACACAACACTTACATCTATATTATCGTGGGCGAGTTCGAGCTTTAGGGTTTCGCTAAAGCCTATAACCGCCGCTTTTACGGCGTTATAACTGCTCATAAACGGAATAGGGGTAAGCCCTGCTTGTGAGGCTATATTAATAAAGTAGCCACCGCCTTGTTGCACAAAGGCGGGGTAAAACGTTTGGCACACCCGCACCATAGAGAGCAAATTAATATCCATAATCCACTGCCATTGCTCAAGCGATTCGCCCTCAAGCGAGCCGCCCGTGGCAACGCCTGCGTTATTTATAACAATATCTACGCCCTGCCACTTGGTCTGGATAATATCGTAAAGCCCCTTTACATCTGCTTGCTTGGTTACATCACAGGCGTAAAAAAAGGCATCGTTTTTTAGTGCTTGCAGCTCACTAATGGTTGTGGCTGCACGCTCGGCGTTTATATCGGCAATACAAATTTGTAAGTTAGCGCCCAAATTACTTGCGTAACTCAGGGCTAACGCTTTACCCAGCCCTGTTGCTCCACCTGTTATTATTAGTCGTGTTTTCATGGTGTTGCCTTAGCGGTATTTGTTAAGTTCGAGGCGCGAAACCATGCCCATATGTACTTCGTCTGGGCCATCTGCAAGGCGTAAAATACGCCCCATTGCATTAAACGAGGCAATAGGAAAGTCGCTCGACACCCCCGCGCCACCAAATACTTGTATCGCCATATCTGAGACCATTTGCAGCATATTAGGCACGACTACTTTTATGCTCGATATTTCGGTCATGGCGTGTTTAACCCCTTGGGTGTCTATTTTCCATGCCGCGTGCAGGGTTAATAAACGGGCTTGGTCTATCGCCATACGCGCTTGCGCAACGCGTTCTAAATTACCGCCTAATTTAAGTAATGGTTTACCAAAAGCGCTGCGCGACAGCCCGCGTTTAATCATGAGCTCTAAACAGCGCTCTGCTGCGCCAATTGCGCGCATACAATGATGAATTCGCCCAGGCCCCAGGCGCCCTTGTGCGATGGCAAAACCTTTGCCTAACCCTAAAATAAGATTTTGTTTTGGTACGCGTACGTTATTAAATTCCATTTCGCCGTGGCCGTAGGGGGCATCAAAATCGCCACAGGCACTTAGCATACGCTTAATGTTTACACCGGGTGTGTTTAGCGGCACAAGTACCATTGAATGCTGGCTGTGTTTATCGTTTTCGGGGTTAGAAAGCCCCATAAAAATAGCCACCTGTGCATTAGGATGACCAAGGCCGGTGGTCCACCATTTTTTGCCATTTAAAATAAGCTCGTCGCCATCAACATCTATGGTTGCTTGCATGTTTGTCGCATCTGATGAAGCGACATCGGGCTCAGTCATGGCAAATACTGAGCGAATATCGCCATTTAATAATGGGGTTAACCACTGCTGTTTTTGCTCATCGTTTGCAAAATGATAAAGCACTTCCATATTGCCGGTGTCGGGGGCATTACAATTAAATATTTCTGATGCAAATAAGCATTTACCCATTTGCTCTGCAATAGGGGCGTACTCTAAGCAGGTTAAGCCTTGTGCTAGTTCTGCATCGGGTAAAAATAAGTTCCACAGGCCAGCGGCTTTTGCTTTAGTTTTTAATGGCTCAATGTGCTCACTTAGTTGCCAAGTGGTCCAATCGTTTGAATTATTTTTAGCATGGTTATGCGCAACTACTGCTTGCTCAATAGGCAATACGTGCTCATCCATAAAGGCGGTTACAAGCTTTAGGTAGTCTTGGCTTTTTTGGCTTGGCTCAAAGTTCATTAGGGTTGCCTGTTTATTTTTTAGTTAACCCAGCATAAAACATTCGCCCCAATGAATTAAATGAAATATATTACCAGTTAAGTGTGAATTACATTCATAATGTGAGCGGGTAATAATGATTGAAGCTAAAAATATTCAGCAGTTAGATTTAAATTTACTTAAAATATTTGAATGTCTATACCGTGAAAAAAACATGAGCGAAACCGCAAAGGTGCTATACATAACGCCCTCAGCAGTCAGCCATGCTATAAAACGTTTGCGCAGTGTATTAAACGATCCGTTATTTGAGCGCCAAGGGCAATTAATGCTGCCCACCCCTGCGTGCCAACGTATGGCACCCGAGCTAATAGATTTACTCGAAAAATTACGCCAGGTGCTACAAGCCTGCGGTGATTTTAATTTAGCGACCACTGCACAAACCTTTAAAATAGCCCTGCACGATGCAATAGAGCCTATTGTTTTGCCTAAATTGCAACTTGCACTGGCAAAACATGCTCCCAATGCAAGCTTAGCGAGCGTAAAATTAAGCCGTGAAGATATGCATAAGCAATTAGCTAATCATCAAATAGATATGGCAATTGATATAGCACGGCCAATAAAAGCGCCCATTAGCCACGCTGTTCTCTCAAGTGATCACTTTTGTGTACTCATGAAAAAAAACCACCCGCTTAAAAACCAACTCAATATAGACAATTATTTAGCGGCTAAGCATGTTGCGGTATCTAACCGGGCAACCGGTACTGTTATTGAAGATATTGCGTTATTGCAATTGAGTTTTAATAGGCAGGTGGCTATACGTTGTCAAAATTATTTTGCCGCGAAAGAGGTAATAAAAGACGCGCCATTTTTACTCACCCTGCCCTCTATGGTGGCAAGCCAACTGCTAGACGACACGCTAATAGCACGGCCCGTACCCACCACTATGCCTGCTATTTATCAGCATTTATATTGGCATCAAAGTACTGATAAAGACGACGCTTTAGTATGGTTACGCGGGCAAGTACAGCATATTTTTAAACGTTAATAGCTATAATAAAAGCGCCAAACTTAGTGAGCTAAATTTGGCGCTTCGCGTTGTTTTTTTAAGCGTTTACAAGGCGTTTGTTTTTAAACTTAAGCCCAGCAATTAATAACAGCGGCCCAATAAACATGGCAAGGCCATATACACCGCCCGTTACTGCGTATTCGGGCTTATTTAAAAAGCTTATAGCAATTAAAATAGCCAACGATGCGTTTTGAATCCCTACCTCAATCCCAAGTGTTAGCGAATCGGTCAAATTAAGGTTTGAAAGCTTAGCTATGAGCAAGCCAATGACCATTGAGCCAATATTTAATGCAAGGCAGGCCCAAAATACAGCATCAAACGAGCTTGCCAGTAAGGCGCGTTCTTTTATTACTAGCGCGGCTATCATGGCGAGCATAAAAAATAACGAAAAACGCCTAAAAAACGGCTCGCTTTTAATCGCAAATTCGCTTTTAAAATGGCGCAGGCTTATCCCTATGGCTACAGGCACTAAGGTGATTACAAATAGCCCAAGTGATGTAGTTAATATAGAAAAATTAGCATCGTCTTGCGGCGCAAATTGGTGCATGGCAAAGCCAATAATAAACGGTGTGGTAATAATGCTAATAGCGGTTGAGGCAGCGGTTAAGCTTACCGAAAGCGCCAAATTAGCCTTTGCCAGCTGGCTCACTACGTTTGACATAGTACCACCTGGGCACGCGGCTAAAATCATTAACCCTATTGCTATAGGTGTGGGTAAATTAAGTAAATAACACAAACCTAAAGCCAGTAGCGGCATGGCAATAATTTGGCCTAGTAAGCCCATAGCAATTGCTAAGGGCTTTTTAAAAAGCCGCGTAAAGTCGCCAACTGTAAGCCCAAGCCCCATGCCAAACATAATAAGGGCAAGGGCGAGTGGGAGTATGATTTCTGTTAAAAATGATGCGTTCAAATTAGGCGGCCTCTGTTGTTTTTAATGCCAGCACTTCGTAGTTAAATGAGTACGGGGTTAGCAGCGTCTTTATCTGTTGTTTCAGCGCGTTTATCTCATCTTCATTAACTAAAATTGTGGCTTTTATGCCTAACTTTTTATCAGCAAACACATTTATTTGCACGGTTTTGTTGATTAATTGCTCGCTTAGAGCCTCTGTAATGGTTTGTTTTATTTCTAGGCAAACCAATTCGGGCTTATAAATTTTACCTACGGCAGTAAGCGGTATTTCATCAATTATATAAATAGATTTTGGTATTGCTGCTCGCTCAGGTATGTTGGCGCTAACATACGCGGTGAGATCATCAAGTTTAAGCGTGCTATGTGGGCTAAGCGTTACGTAAAGTACCGGCACTTCGCCTGCGTAGCAGTCGGGGCGTGGCACGGCGGCTGCAAGTGTTACATCGGGGTGGCTGGTTGCGGCATCTTCTATCATTTTGGGGTCTATATTGTGCCCGCCACGTATTATTAGCTCTTTTTGTCTACCACATAAAGATACATACCCGCTCTCATCTATTTTTCCTAAATCGCCGGTTCTAAAATACTGTTGGCCGTTTTCATCAACTACCCATGCGCCTTGGTTATGCGCATCTTCTACGTAACCGGGAAATACGTTATTACCGGTTATTATTATTTCGCCAACATCGAGTGTATCGCACATTTTAACAAGCGTGCCTTGCTCGTTTATATCGGCAATTTTAAGCGTAATACCAGGTATTGGCAGCCCTACAGAAGCCTCTTTATTAATTGGGTTTACAGGCATTAACGTACTTACCGAGCTGCCCTCAGTTGAGCCATAACCCTCTACCAGTGGGGTGTTTGTGAGTTTAGTAAACAGGGCTTGTAAATCTGATGAAAGCGGCGCGGCCCCACAAATAGCAAACTTCATTTTAAGCGGTGGCACCGATATTTTTTGCGAGGTAATTTGCTCAACCATAGCCGCGTAAACAGTAGGTACGGCGGTCATAACGGCTACATCGTAATTATTAATTAGGGTGAGTAAGTTTTGAATGATGTTTTTACCTCTAAAGCCAGAAGGGCTTGCGAGTAAAATTTTACAGCCTTTCATAACCGAGGCTATGCCTGTGGCTACCGCCGCATTTACATGAAATATGGGCAAACCTACTAGCATGGTATCGCCTGCGTTTACTGGCGAAAGTAAATTAACCTGCCCTGCATTGGTGAGCTGGTTTAAGTGCAAGTGCTTGGCAAGTTTTGGTAGGCCGGTGGTACCACCCGTATGAAAATACGCGCACACATCGCTTTGCTCAGGCAAAGTAAAATTAGCTGCTTGCGTACTTTGCGCCGCGAGTAACTTTTTAAACCCATACACGGGTACTTTATTATTTTGCGAGCACGCTATGTCGTCACCAAATAAGCTAATAACCGCTTTTAGGCCGGGTATATGCTCTTTAATTGCCATTACTTTTTGCCAAATATCGCTACCAGGGACTGGGCCTAGGGCAATGATTACTTTGGTATTGGCTGAGATCATAATTTCTTTCATTATGGACTCATCAAGCAAGGGGTTTATGGGGTTTGCAATGCCTGCGGCCTCTGCTGCCCAAAGCGATACATAGGTTTCAGGGAAGTTAGGTAATACCAGCGAGGTAACCTCGGTTTTTGTAATACCCAACGAGTGCAATGCATTGCCAAGCCCTGTTACGTTTTTTGCGAGCGCGTTGTAACTCATTTTACGGTGCGGATTAGCAAAGCTTTTACCTTTAAAGGTCATTAAAATGCGATGAATAAGCCTTTTTGCAAACGGAATTTGCGCTTCGCTAATGCAGTCGCCATCTAAAATGTATTCAATAGCGGTTGCATCACCAAAGTTTTTTGCCGATTGTAAAATGGCATGATAAGTAGAGCGAGGAAGTTGCTCTGGTGATATTTCAGCAAGGTTTAAATTGCCAACATCGGCGTGGTTTTTAATTGTTGTTATATTCATAAAACCCTCAACGTATCTTTATAATGTGTGTGTTTGCGTGTGAGTGCATAGTATTTAAACGCGGCTTTGGGTGTGTGGGCCATTACCGCGCAAATTTTAGTCTATCAAAATTAAGCTATTGCCAGTGTTTTAATCTAAAAAGCTGTTATCTTTTGCGGCAACAACCTGATACATGGGCTGAAAGTTCCCCCATGTAACTAGCTCTGAGCCATTGGCTTGTTTAGTGTGTAGCGCAACATCGTGAGAAATAAGCTTAGGCTCGCCTGCGGCTTGCGCTAATAATTGGCTTTGGCAGCAGCTATCTAGCAATACAAAATTGGCAACTGCGGCATCAACCGACGAACCAACGGTAAGTAAACCATGGTTTTGCAAAATAACAGCGCAGTGATCAGCCAGTGACTTAGCTATCATATCGCCCTCTTCACTGTCGGCCACTACGCCGCTAAATACATCAAATACACTGTGGTTTTCATAAAATACGCAGGCATCTTGCGAAATTGGTTTAAGTAACTCTCCTAATGCCGAAAACGCACGGCCATAACGTGTATGGGCATGGGCTACTGCGTTTACGTCGGGTCGCGCCATATGTATGCGTGAATGAATAGCAAACGCGGCATTATTAATCGGTGTGCTGCCTTCAATAATATTACCTTTGTGATCAACTCGAATAAGATCTGACGCTTTAATATGCGCAAAATGCATACCTACAGGGTTTACCCAAAATGTATCGGGCTCTATGCAGTCGCGAAGTGTTATGTGCCCAGCAAGTCCTTCATCAAAACCGTACATGGCAAATACTCTAAAGCCTGCGGCTAGGCGTTGTTTTTCGTAGCTGCGTTGCTCGTTTAGGGTGCTAAATTTAGGCGGCATAATAAGTTTAAATTTGTCGCTGCCTATGGTCATTTTTGCGGCTTGCTGCTCTAGTGTATTGCTCATAATAATCCTAAATTAAACTCTGTTGACTTTAGTTTAGTCTCGCTTAAGATAAATAGAAGTGATGTTAATTAATGGTTAAACATAAATACTATGCATGGAAAGATAGATTTAAACCTGTTTGTAATACTTAAAACGGTATATCAAGAGGGCAGTATTACCACTGCAGCGGATAAACTGCATTTAACGCAACCTGCTGTTAGCCATGCGCTTTCTCGCCTTAGAGAAAAGTTTGACGACCCATTATTTATTCGCCACGGTCGGCGTATGGTGCCCTCACCTTTTTGCCAAAAAATAATAGCGCAAGTTATTGAGTCGGTGCAGGTATTAGAGTCAACCTTAAATAACGAACGGCTTTTTGATATAGCCGCCTTTAAGCGCGAAATTAAATTTGGCTTTAGAGATATTTTAGAATCGATATTTTTTCCGCCACTAATGAGCGACCTACTCACAAACACCCCCAATATCACGATTAACAGCCGACAGGTGTCGCATGTTGATATGGAAAAATCACTCGAAAACCAAGAGCTCGATATAGTTATTGATGTACTTACCCCAACGAGTAACCACATAAAAAACACCTTTATTTGTAATGAGCATTTTTCGCTAATTTGTAGGCACGATCACCCAATATTAAATGACTTAACCGTACAAAATTACGCAAAGGCATCGCACGCGTTGGTGTCGTTAAAAGGCGCGCAGGTAGATATCATTGATATGGCGCTGGCAAAGCATGCACTTGCCCGTAATGTAGTGCTTAAATGTGAACATTATTTTGCGGCGACTAAAGTGATTAGCCAAAGCGACATGATAATGACCATGCCAAACGCGTACGCGCAGGTATTAAAAGAGCAAATGCCTGTGCATGTAACTAGCTTGCCGTTTGATGTGCCGTTAATGCCCGTGCACATGTATTGGCACGAACAAGCCGATGACGATTTAGTAAATAGTTGGATGCGAGAAAAGCTGCTAGGTTTAGCCCAGCAACTTATCCCTGCTGACAAACTTAAAAGCGGTAATTAAATTGTGCGTGATAACTGCGCCCACGCTCTGATAAAAAACGGTGTGCGTAGCTAATTACTGGCACATCGTTGGCCTGCGAAAAAGTGTGTTTATCGGTTAAATTTTTAGCCAATAACGCCACCGACCAATCTCCTTCACTGCTAGCTAGCTCTATGCGTAAATTTAGCTTTTCAAAAGCACTTTGCTTGGCTATTGGGTCAAGATCTTGCTCTAAAAAGTAATCGTCACTAAAGTTAAGCGCTAAATTGCTACTTAAAGTTAAATTAGAAAATACCTCGGTGTTGTAATCAATCGCTATATTGCCTGAGTAATTGGGAGCAAACGCGCCAGTTTGCCCGGTTAAATCTTGAAACGCTTGGCCAAGTAGCTCGCTTTGCATAACCGTTGGCGATGCACTGGCGTATTGTTCGTATTCAAAATCAAGCACCGCAAGGTTTGCCGATAGCTGCCAACTTTGATTTATTGCCCAGCGCGAATCGAGCTCAATCCCTTTTACTTTGGTTTCGGCGGCATTTTTAACTACAAATGCATTACCATTAAATTCAGATACTTGTAGGTCATCGTACAGGGTGTAAAACAGTGTAGCGTTTACTTGTAGAGTATTTTTAATTGGCTCGGCTTTTATGCCAAATTCAAAGTTTGTGGCTTTTTCGTCGTCAAACTCAAAGCCTGAGTTTTCATCAACCGTGTTACCTTGTGAGCCATTTAAGCCAGAGCCATCAAAACCACCGGCTTTGTAGCCTATGCCAGCGCTTGCAAATAACATGGTGTTGTTAAACCCTAAATATTGCACACTAATATTGGGTGATAAGTGCGATTCATCACGCTTAGCGTTAAGGTTATGTACCCCCGCGCCCGAAAGCTGCCCTGCAATAGTGGGCGCAGCGGCATTAGCAAATTGTTGTACGGCTTGCGGTGTGTTTGGCTCAAATACGCTATACACACTTTGTACGCTGCTTACTTCTTTTTCTTCTTTTTGATAACGCAGGCCAAAATTAGCGCGCCATTGCGCGTTTACATTCCAAGTAAGGGCGGTAAATGCTGAGTAGCTTTGTTGGTCTTGATCAAACAGCGCATTTACGCCCAATGATGTACCCACTAAATCAGGAATAAGTAACGATGCACCAAATAAAATATCGTTTGGGTGTTCAAGCTCGCTGCTCATGTAAAAAATGCCCGCTACGTATTCAAGCGTGCGCCCTGTTGGCGAGCTTACTCTAAACTCTTGCGTAAACTGGTTATAGGTTTCTAAGTAGTCTTGTTTTATAAGCGGGATTTCTGAAAAGTCGGCGTCAAAGGTTGAGTCCCAATCGTACTCGCTATACGTGGTTACAGAGGTAAATTCGTATTCGCCATAGTTATAGGTTAATTTAAGTGATGCGTTATCAAGCGTGGTTTTACTTTGCTCATTAAGCCCACCTGGGTGACCATCGCCCGATACCGAACTTGTGTAATCAAGGCCCGAGTTGTCGCTTAATAAAAGTGAACGATACCCTACATTGCCTGGGTTAGTAGGGTCATTTGCTATTTGTAAATCTCGGTTGGGAGTATCAATAATGTATTGGTAGCGCGAGCCATGCGATTCAAACTCACCGTGTTCCCATTTAAACAATGCGTTTATATCATCGTTTATTTGCCAATCTATAGATAAACGTGCACCTGATGAGTCGTTAGATTGCTCATCACTTTGGCGCGCTTGGTTATATAAAAAGCCATCAACAGAATGATCAAACGCGGCAATACGTATGGCTAAATCATCGCTAACAGGAATATTTATAACGCCGGTAAAGCGCTTTTCGTTGTCAGAGCCAAACTCTACCGATACGTTGCCTTCAAGTACATCGGTTGGCGAATTTGAGATCATACTAAAGGCTCCTGCTGTGGCGTTTTTACCAAACATAACCGACTGCGGACCTTTTATAAGTTCAAGGCGCTGCATATCTAAAAATGGAAATTTAGCCTGATGCCCGCGCCCTAAATACACGCCATCTTTATACATAGCAACCGATTGCTCAAAGCCTGAGTTAGTACCCGAGCCTATGCCGCGTACAAAAATACGTTTGCTGCTTGAGGTTTCGGTTATATGCACGTTAGGTAGGTTTTCGCTTAGGGCGAGTAAATCGTCAACACTGTTTTGCTCGAGGTAGTCGCCAGAAAGCGCTTGAATAGAGGTAGGAATATCTTGTAGCGATTGCACCCGCTTTTGCGAGGTGACGGTAATGGTTTCAAGCTCGCTGTTATTTACTTTTTGCTCGCCAGCTTGTGCCATACCCACGCTTAATGCGCTGAGCGTAAATAAAGTAAGTGCTTTTTGCTTTAAAAAAGCAGGTTTTAAACGTGTGTGTGACTGTGTGTGTTCAGTTGTCATAGCTGCAACTCCATTATAGAGGTTATTTTTATTGGATAATTTTGCGTCTATTTCATACTGACGAGTCTTAAAATAAATAACAGTGATGTTTATTTATTCAACACTATTAGTAATATTTATAGTTAAGCGAAAAAGTGTTGTGCTAAATGGGGTTATAGCGGGTTTAAAGTGGGTTAAAAAATACTTGCGGATTAGCAGTTTTATTTGCGATTGCCGAGCTTGGGGTGTTTGCTGCATTGATAAAGGCAGTAAGCTGTGGTGCATTTTCGCAAAAAATAATATCCAGTGCTAAACGGTTTTTGCCGTATAAGCCACGGTGAATCATATTGGCTGAAAACAACAGTAAGTCTCCCGCATTAAGTTTAATAACTTTGCCTGTAGTTAGGTTATCGCTTGGCAGCTTATTATTTTTTGCAAAACGTACATTTAGCTCCTCTGGTGTATCCCAATTTTTATGCGAGTGGGGCACAAGCTCTATGCCTGGTTCGTCTTCAAGGGCTAACCGGCAGTGCACTACGTCGGGCCCGTTTAACGCAGCTTGTTGCTCTTGCACATTTAAATGGTATTGCATATCGCGATGCCAATAATTTTTTTGTGTAACATTAACGGGATTAAAAAATAACTGGGTATTTAAAAACAGTGGCTCACTAATCGCCTGTTTTACACGCTTAATTAATTTGTTATCAGCTATTAAACTAAATAAGGCTTCGTTTTGCTGCGCCGTTAAATACTCACTATTTGTTATGCCTGAACTATTAATGGCACGGGATTTATAAAGCTCACGGTTATTAGCCTTCCACTGTGTATGAAATGCATTAATTATTGGCTTAATTTTATTTAGCTCTTTGGTGCTGTAAAGCCCCTTTACAAGCATATAACCGTTTGATTTATAGCTGTTCATTGTGGTTCTTCATTTAATATTGCAGCAACGCGCTCAGCAAGTTCTGGCAGTACATCTTGTGCAAACCATGGGTTCTTTTTAAGCCAAATATTATTGCGTGGGCTTGGGTGTGGTAGCACCAAATGCTCCGGCCAATATTCACGCCACGATTTTACTAACTCGGTTAAGGGCCTGTTTTTAGTATGCGGTAAATGATAAGCCTGCGCGTATTTACCGAGCACGATTGTAAGCTCTAAATTTGGCAGAGCGGCCAGTAATTGCGCTCTCCAAGCGGGTGCACATTCTTTACGCGGGGGTAAGTCGCCCGACTTACCTTTACCAGGGTAACAAAATCCCATAGGTAAAATAGCTATTTTTTGCGGATCATAAAACTCATCAACACTTAGCCCAAGCCACTCGCGTAGGCGGTTTCCGCTTGCGTCGTTAAAAGGCTTGCCAGTTTCGTGTACTTTTATGCCCGGTGCTTGGCCGGCAATTAAAATACGCGCATTGGCATTAAATTGTATAACGGGGCGAGCACCTAACGGTAAATGAGGTTCACAGATCACGCATTTACTAACTTGCTCAATTAAATTGATCGGATCCATATAAATCTGGCCTTAAATGCTTAAATTTTGTTCTAAATGGCCATTTAGACCTAATGAGTTGGTAAAAAATCGGTTTATTTTACTCAAATTAGTTATTAGTTGGTAAAATCGTGATCTCACCTAAAAATAACAGCTAATTATTTGATATGTTTATTGTTTTCTGACCATACGGCAAATTCGTTACCACTGGGCTCGGTAAAATGAAAGCGGCAGCCACCGGGGAACTCAAAAATAGGTTTTACTATTTTGCCGCCATATTGCGCTACTTTTTTATAGGTTGCGTTAATGTCGTTACTGTAAAACACCAGCAGTGCGGCCCCATGTTGAGTAAGTGATTTAAGCGGTGCATTAAAAAAGCCACCATCAAGCCCTTGGCCGCTAAACGCCGTATACTCTGGGCCGTAGTCGGTAAATTGCCAGTTAAACACGTTAGTAAAAAAGCTTTTTGTGGCTGTTAAATCGCACGCGGGAAACTCTACATAATTTAGTTTTTCGTGGTTGCTCATTTTAAATTTACTCTTTGGCTTGCCAGTATTGACCACTGTAAACCTTCGTAATTAGCTAAGCAATAACCCTAAAACAGCAGAGATCAGTATTTTACTAACATGCTAGGCACTAATGTTAAATTAACTAGAATATACAAATGAGAATCGCTATCTTTTGTATTTGTAAGCTTTATAATAACGCCTTATTTTTATTCTCGTATTTGAATAAGGGATTTGTTAACTATGCAGGCACCTCTGCACATAGCACCTTTTACAAAAACTAACCTAGCTGCGCTTCTAAAGGTGGCCCAAAGCTATAGAGTGTTAGTATTTTTGCGTTTTATTATTGCCATAGTGGGTGGTTATGCGTTTACCTCAGCGTGTATTTCATTATTAAGTGTACTGCTGCCCATTCCTAAGCAAGATGCCGTATTACTGTGTGTGTCTATCAGTATTTTAATTTACGCCGCAGTGTTTATTTATGCGTTTTCGGTTAAGTCGTTAAAAACTGTTTGGATCAGTATTTTACTAAGTACAGGTTTTTTTGTTGCTATATTGGCATTACTGAAGGGTTGGCTATGAAAGACAGTTTTTTTAGGTCGATGACCTGGCTACATACCTGGGTGGGCTTACTTACCTGTTGGATTATTTACGTAATATTTTTTGCAGGCACAGCGAGCTTTTTTAGAGACGAAATAAATCTGTGGAATCAGCCGGCTATACACAATGTGCAAGCCCAAACCGACAGAGTGGCCGCGCAAAGGCAGCAAATTATTAAGGGCTTTGATTATTTAAATCAGCACGCTGAAAATTCCCCTAGTTGGCGTATTACCTTGCCCGAAGAGCGAATACCGTATTTGGTATATGGCTATGCAAAACCTAAAGAGCCAGGGCAGCGCCGCAGCCAGTTTGTAAATACCCAATTAAACCCAAACACCATGAAAGCGCTGCCTCCTTTTGTTGAAAGTAAAGGTGGTAACTTTTTTTACCGGTTGCATTATCAGCTTTATTATTTAGATGCCATAACAGGTCGCTGGGTAGTGTGTTTTGCCAGCTTTTTTATGCTGCTGGCAATAATTTCGGGCGTGGTTATTCATAAGCGCATATTTAAAGATATGTTTACCTTTAGGCGCAATAAAGGGACTCGTAGCTGGTTAGATGCACATAATTTAAGCTCGGTACTTGCCCTACCGTTTCATTTAATGATTACCTACACAGGCATTATTACGCTTATATTTATGTTGTTCCCCTACCCTGCGTTAACGACGTACGACAAGGGTATGCGTGGCTTTTTTAACGATGTAACACCTAGCAATAACGTGACTAATAACGCCCAAGGCAGTGCAGAATTGCTCCCTATAAACACTATTTTGGATCAAGTTTATACCAAGTGGCCTAGTGCAGATATTACGCGTGTTCAGGTTAGTAAACCGAATATGGCCGCTTCAACAGTAACGGTATTGGTAAGCCCTGCAAAGGCGCTTCGCGATCAATCTCCGCGGCTTTTGTTTAGTGGTGCTACCGGCGAGTTAGTTGCACAAACTGATGACGAACTTAGCAGTAGTAAAGCACTTTATGAATCACTTAACTCTATGCATACAGGGCGCTTTGCTACGCCTTTACTGCGCTGGTTATACGTACTTGGCGGAATTGCAGGCTGCGTAATGATTGGCTCTGGCTGCATAATGTGGGCTAAACGCATACGCGAGCGTAATAAGGGTAAAGCCTCATTTGGCTTACAGTTAGTCGAAGGTTTAAACCTTGCCACCATTATGGGTTTACCACTGGCTACCTGCGCCTTTTTTATTGCCAATAGATTACTTAGCCCGACCGTAGCAGGGCGTGGTGAAAAAGAAGTTACAGCGTTCTTTTTAGCATGGTTAGTGGTTGCCGTTATGGCACTTTTAAAGCGCGATAGGCTGCAATGGCGTGTAATGGCAGCCATAAATGCCCTCGCGTGTTTGAGTGTACCGGCAATAAATGCGCTCACCACACAGGGCAATATAGTGAGCTACTTACTTAATAAACAATGGGCCTTGTTTATTTTCGATGCGGTATTTTTACTGTTTAGCATACTGTTTTTAGTACAAACCGAAAAATTACGTACTGCTTCTAGCGCATCTAAAAAAACAGCTAATAACCTAGCCGATAATAAAAAGAGGCAAAAAGCATGATTGATTTACTTAGCTTTAGCCTCTGTTTGTTTGCTTTTAATGGTTTTGCTTTGGCAAAACCAGCGCATTTTAAAACGGTGTTTACAACGCGTCCCTCTAAGCTGCAAAGTAATTTGCTACTAATAGTTGCCTGGATCAGTATTTTACTAAGTTTATTGTTCTGCGTGGTTACGCAGCAGGGATACGGTGCTTTACTGTTTTGTGGCTTTATGGGTCTAAGTGTATTAATTATAACGATTTTTTATAATTTTATAGAAAAGTTAATTAAGCCATTTAGCTTTTTAAATATGTTACTGATTGGCTTATCAGGGCTATTACTGGCAGTAAATTCACTTTAGTTAGTAAAAACCTGATCCAAAGAAAGCCATTAATTTTAGACAAAAAAATGGCAAGCTATAAAGCTTGCCAACAATAGGGGGATATTCAGTATGTCCAACACTTGCATGTCTCGTTGCAAGTGCAGCTAATATAGCCCTAACATATTTAACTTACCTTACAGTGAGATGATCGTTTTATTACAGCTGTAACAATCATTTGCTCAACAACTGTAAAGCCCCTTTACATAGCTAAATAACCTACTGTTTAACCCAAATAACTTGCTCTGTAGCAAAGCCTAGTTTGTTTGCTTTAGCTATAAAATGTTGTTTAAGCTCGTGACTAACGGTAGGTGTACGCGATAAAAACCATAAAAAGTCGCGGTTATAACTTGTAATAAACGCATATTGGTAGTCGTCTTGGTCTAATTCAAAAATAACGTAAGCACCATAAAATGGGCCAAAAAACGAGACTTTAAAATGGCCTGTGTCAGTCCCTTCTACAAATTTAGCTAAGCCCTGTGCTTCATCCCACTTTTGCTCTTTAGTTATAAAACCTTTGTTGAGCACTTTTACTGTGCCATCGTCATTTACGGTGTAAGTCGCGGTTACTTGCTCCATACCATCTTCGAATGAGTGATCAAGGCGGGCAATTTCGTACCACTTACCTTTGTATTGCTCAAGGTCAAAGTTTTTAACCGGAGTAATGCCCTCAGGTGCGCTTGTGCAGGCGGTGAGTAAAAATAACCCTGTAATGAGTAAAATAGTCGTAATGGCCTTCATGAAAGCTCCTTTTTAAAAGTGATGTTGTTTGTACGGCTCTAAGCCAATAAAGTTTGCTAGCCGATTAAAATAAATTGCTATAGGATCAGCTAAATACTAGAGCAATTAAAAGATTTAAGCATGAAAATATGGGTAGATGCCGACGCATGCCCTGTGGTAATAAAAGAAATACTTTTTAGAGCCGCAGAGCGCACGCAAACACCAACCATTTTAGTAGCTAACCATGCAATGCGCATTCCGCCTTCAAAATTTATAAGCCGAGTACAGGTTTCGAGTGGGTTTGATGTGGCCGATGACGAAATAGTAAAGCGTGTAGAAAAAGGCGATTTAGTTATTACTGGCGACATACCCCTTGCCAGTGAAGTTATAGATAACGGTGGCCAAGCACTTAACCCACGGGGTGAGCTTTACACGCCAGAGAATATTCGCTCGTTATTAAACGTGCGCGACTTTATGGATACCATGCGCTCAAGCGGCGTAGAAATGAGTGGCGGGCCACCACCGCTTAGCCAAACCGACCGCCAAAATTTTGCCAATAACCTCGACCGTATTTTAGCGCAAAAAAAGGCGAGCTAGTGTGAGTGAGCAACTAATTGGCTTAGGTGAGCAAGCCTTTAGCGTAGCCGTTTATGTGGCAAAAGCGCCGCCTATGCCCTACTTTGCAACCCTACACAGTGTTGAGCCTGTAATAAACGAGCAAATAAATACCATAAACCAGCACTGCGGTAATGGCTGGCGTAAAGTGTTTAACGTATACGCTAAAGTGTTGTTTGCGCTACCGAGTGAACATTACAGCTTTGCTAAACAAGCCGCTAGCTGGCAAGCATATCGCGATACATTTTTACTGCAAAAAAACAGTAAAACAGCGCTGTTATTTAGTGCGCCCATTATTAACGCCACAAATAAAAATCAACTGCATATTATTGCTGGGCGAACCCATGCTAAAAACTTATTACAGCAAGGTAAGCTTAATGCGCAATTTAATTGGTTAGACGATGAGTTTGCAATTGATACAACGAATAACATTATTGTGTGCCCGTACTTTGATTACCGGCAGTTAAGTAATATTAAAATAGCCCGATTAAGCGAGCTAGTTGCCAAGCTTAAAACATCTAATTGAAAATGTAAGGACTCAAAATGGCGGGAATTTTAGAGCTAAATACGTTATTAAAATCAATGAACCCCGAGCTTAAACAAGGTGAATATATATTTTGTTGTTTAGCAGGCAACCTTGCTGACTACGTTCATTTAAACCCGCTTGCCAGTTACGTTGAAGAAGAAGGCCTAACCCTTATTTTAAATGCAGATACCGCCGATAAAGCCGGTATTACTTATGAAGCTAAATATAATTTAATTACCCTTAATGTGCATTCAAGCCTTGAGGCTGTTGGGTTAACCGCTGCGGTATCGGCCAAATTAACCGAGCATAATATTAGCGCTAACGTAGTAGCTGCGTTTTATCACGACCATATTTTTGTACAAACCGATAAAGCGCAGGCCGCGATGAAAGCACTTGGTGAGATTGGTTAGATTTAAAAATACTATTTAAAAATATACGGAAAAATATATGGATATTTCAAATCACGCTAGCAAATTTAATCAATGGAAAGACACGTATAATTGGGATACATGTAAAACAAATAGAAAAGAATTTGGACAATTTATTGCTCAGTTTCTTACGTCAGAGAGTCGCGTAATTAACCTAAATGGTATTTATGGCTCTGGTAAAACAGAGTTCATTCGTCGCTTATATACAGAGTTAGCAAAACGCAATCATCCAGTTGTTTATATTGATGTATGGGAAAGTGACTTTTCAAATAACCCCCTTGCTGTTATTTGCAGCGAATTACTACAGCAAATTGAGTATGTTTTTAAGGAAAAGGCTCCCAACGGAAAAGCTGTGGAGATCGGGAAAGCTAAAAGTATATTTAATAAGTTGAAAAGTAAGTTAGGCTTATGCTTGAAGTACGCTGAGCCAGCGACAGTCTTTACGGGTGAACCCTCTTTAATTTCAGGGGCGAAAGCTATCTCAAAAATTGTGGAGGTTACACCAGAATTAAACGACTCTTCGCAATTTCAGAAATATACTGAAGAAGTTCAAAAAAAGCATATTAGTTCTATTCAAGCTGTTAAAGATATTAAAGAACATATTACTTATTTATCTGAGCTCATTGAGATAATTTATGAATTACACATTCCAATTGTAATTTTAATTGATGAATTAGATAGATGTCGACCTAATTATGCTGTTGAAGTTTTAGAAGTAATAAAACACTTTTTTGAAACTAAGGGATGTACTTTTTTAGTTGCTACAAATACAGAAGTACTTGAGCACTCGGTTAAGTCAATATATGGGATTGATTTTGACGCACAGCTCTATCTACGCCGGTTTTTCGACCGTAAAATCACCTTACCATCGATACCTTTGATTGATTATTTAGCAGCTAAAGATTTAGGTTTTAGCAGGTATAAAAATTTACTTTTATACCCATTTACTGATAATCAACGAGGTAATATAAACTTCTTTGCCAATTTGTTTGAAAGCAACAAAATTGAGCTAAGAGGGGTGGAGCAAATACTAAATCGTTTTTTTGCAAGCTTAGATTATGTATCAGCACGAACAGCAGTTTGCCCTTTAATTAATACGGTTGTTTTAATAATCGGCCTAATAGAGCAGCATTTAGATAAGCAAGAAAATAGAAAAAATACAAGTCATGCTAGCTTTACGATTAAAATTCAAGATGCATCTATTATTGGTAATCCTTTAAAGGCTTTTGTTGATTCTATGTTTGAGTGTGTAACTACTACTAATGGAAAAAAATGCTTTTCGGGAGGTGTTCTCACTACATATCCTGAGCAGAGAGCCATGCTTAGAATTCAATCAAGAAGCTATTCAGAGGTAAAGTTAGATAATGGAACTAATATAGGGAAGCTAATTTCAGAAATGATAAATCACAAAGATTCTGAAAGTTGTAGCTATTGGATGTGGGAAGATTACCAAAAAATAATTGATTTATCTGGACATATAGAATAATAAAAATGTTATCAGGTAAGTATAACAATAATCTGAGTAATATTAATATTAGAGCGTTGGGTGGCACTTCGCTTAACCGACCTACGCTTTAAGAAATTGTGGGGTGAAAAGGGGCTATATAAAAACACCGAGTTTGTTCACTCGGTGTTTTTATTGGTGCTAAATAGCGGGTACTTTTTTAGTTTTGTACAACATTAAACAACGTATCCGCTAAAACCAAGCGCTTTAAAATAAAGCTTAGGAATACCGTATTTGCATTCATTAAGTAACTCGCTAAAGCGCATTCTATCAAGTGGGTAAAATTCACTGTCTAAGTTTTGAGCTGTGTAGGCTTGCCCTGCATCACTTAAGCCCAAATCGGCACACACAGTAATTTGTGCTTCGCGCTCAAAGTCGGTTTCGGGTTTCATTAAATCGCTAATAAATAAGTTTGCGCCTTTATTTAAATTAGCTTTAATATTTTTTAATAGCTGCTTTTTGCTGCCGTCGTCTTTTAAAAAGTGCATTACGAGTAGGCATAGCGCCGCATCGGCCTTAGTAGATAGCTTATCAAGCTCGCCTTCAATAACATTAACGCGCTTTGCTATGCCGTGCTCTTCAAACGCTTGTTTAGCAATTGCGAGCATATCACTTGAGGTATCTTGCGCGGTAAATTGCCAAGTAGGGTTAAGCGCGGCAAGGGCGAGTATTTCTTTGCCTGTGCCTGCGCCCACGACTAAAATATGTGCGTTATCTTTAAGGGTTGCTTTAAGTTGAGCATTAGTAAGTTGGTGCAATAGCTCATAACCAGGGACTAAACGGGTAATGCGGTCGTTGTAATGCGTTGCTTGCTCGCCTGTGAATGTTGGCATTTTTTAACTCCTTTATAAGACTTCAACAGTGGAGTATCCACCACTTTTTTTACTTACATGTACTTGCGTGGCTACGCGTTCACTCATTTCACTCACATGCGATATAACCCCTACTTTACGGCCTTGTGCTTGTAATGAGTCGAGTGCGTCCATAGCAACGCTGAGTGTTTCGCTATCTAACGTACCAAACCCTTCGTCAATAAACAAAGAGTTGATTTGTACTTTGTTTGACGAAAGGGATGCAAGCCCTAATGCCAGTGCTAGTGATACTAAAAACGATTCACCGCCAGAGAGTGTATTAACAGAGCGTTGTTCGTCGGCCATATCGCGGTCAATAATGGCAATATCGAGCGATTGCGCAATGGCTGTAAGCTCGTAGCGTTTATTAAGGGTTTTTAAGTGGCTATTAGCGTAATGCAGTAATATTTTTAGCGTCTGTGTTTGCGCTAAGTTACGCATGGTTTTACCGGTTGCATCCCCTAATACTTTATTAAGTACGTGCCACTGCTCTACCTGCTTTTTAAGGGTAGCAAGTTCAGCGTGTTTGCCTTTAAGTGCTTTGGCGTTTTGATTGTGTTGCTCAAGCGCGGTATTAGTGCTAAGCAAACTATTTTGTAGCTCAGTTTGCTCTTTGGCTAAGGACGTTTCTTGCTCTGCTAATTGGCTTTCGCTTTTTTCGGGCTTGTTAGTATTTTGGTGATCTGTTTGCGCCTTTTGCTGTTGCTTAAGCGCTGCATTTGCGTCTGTAAGTGCTGCTAAACGCTGCTCAAACTGCATTAATTGCTCTTTTATTTGCTCACTAGTGAGAGTTAGTAAAATAGCGATCTGTTCGTGATTTGCCTCGCTATATTGCGCTTTAAAGTCGCTAAACCAGGCATTGTAGCGCTCTTCAAGTGTACTTTGCTCTTGAGTTTGCTCTGCCAAGCGCTGCTCAATATTTTTGAGTGTTATAGCGTGCTCATCGCGTTTTTTAATTGCGCTGTCGTGGGCTTGTTGGCTTGTATGTAACGCCTTTTGGCACTGCTCAAGCTGCGCATTAAGTTTTGCTTGGTAATCATCGGCACTTAATGGCTCGTTGTTAAATAAAGCAAGGCGCTCTGTGCGTGTGGTGTTTTGCAGTTGTTGCGCTTTGGCTAAATCGTCTTTTAAAACTTTAAGCGCTTGCTCACTTTTAGCAATTAACGGTGTGAGTTGCTGTAATTGCTGATTAGCACTGTCTATTTGTTTTTGACTTTGTTCAAGCTGAACCTGTGTTTGCTGGTACTGCTCAACCTGCTGGCTTAAATCGCTCATATTAAGCGTGTTGTTTTGCAATTGCTGCCAGAAGTCACTGTGCTCAAACTGTGCGTTAAGGGTGCTGGTAAGCTCGTTAACTTGCGTATTTAGCTCTGCATGTTTAGTGTTTATTTGGCCAAGCTTATTGGTTAATTCAACATGCTGATTATGCAATTGCAGCTGTGTATGTTGCTCGGTTTTTAAGTTACTTATTAGCTGATTTACTTTTTCTTGCAGAGCTGTTTGCTGTTTTTGCGATTCAAAATAGTGCGACTTTTGACTGCTGAGCTGGGCGTATGTTTCATCAAGCTGCTGTGCTGTTAAGTCGTTAAGCTCTGTACGTGCCCCTTGCATTGTTGTTTTAATTTCTAGCTGCTTTGCCTGTGCGCTCTGTATAGCTTGGCTGTATTGAGCGTGCTCAGTGACAAGTACAGCATGTTGAGTTTGGTGCTGATGCAGCTTAGCTTGGGCGCTATCGTGTTGCTGCTTAGCTAGGTTATAACTTGTTTCAAAATCGGCTATTAGGTTATTTAATTGCGGGTTTTGGCTGCTTGCATACGGGTGCTCTTTTGCCCCACACACTACACATGGCTCGTTAGGGGTAAGCTGCGTGCGTAAATGCTCTACGTTTTCGCTGGCACGCAGGCGAGCTTGGTTTAATGCGTATTCACTGTGTTTAAGTGCTTGCTCGCACGAGGCTAAGCTTTGTTGCAATGTTGTTTGCGTTTGCTCACTGTGTACAAGCTTGGCCGCAACCGCCGTTTGTTGTTGTGTGCTGTGTTTTATTTCTTGATTAAACTGCTGGTAGCGCAAACGCTGATCTTTTAAATATTCAATATTTTTAAGTTTGCTATCGCATTGTTCAATATTAAATTGGCGTTGTTGCTCACTTAGCTGGTTAAGATCATTTTGTTGATGCGCAAGTTGTTGCTCTTGCAACTCTACTTTTTTAGTTTGCTCTGCTAACAGCGCCGCTTGTTTACTTTGCTCTTCTAACAGCTGTTGGTTTTGCGAAGCGGTTGCCTTTATTTGCTCATTGGCACTTAAATATGTATTAAAGCTGTGTTGGTAATAATTCCAATCATTAGCCAATGGTTTAAGCTGCGTGTGCTCGTTTAGCCACATTTGATGCCCAGTGCTGAGTTTGTTTGCCTCATCAAGTGCATTTTGGCTTTGCGTGTACTTCGTTTGTAATTCGCTAAGTTGCTGCTGCTCTTTTTCGCTTTGCTGAGTCAGGCTTGTAATGGTTTGTGCGTGTATAGCAAGTTGGCTGTCGAGCTCGCGGGCTTTTGCAATAATTGGCTCTGCCGTTTGCTTTTGCTCTTGCGCTGTTTTTAACTCGCTTTGCTTTGTTGTAAGTGTTGCGGCCTGCTCTTTTATAAGCGCAGCATGGTCAATCGCTTTTAAATCGCTTATTTGCGTACTAAGTGCTTTGTTTTGCGCCGTTAAGTGCTCATGACGTTTGCGGTTGTCTTTTATTTCAAGGGCGCTTTGTGCTTGTTTAGCTTGCTCACTTTGCTTTGCTATTGCATCAAGCTGTTGTTGCGCGTGTTGTTGCTGCTTTATTGCGTGTTCTAGTGCCTGCGATAAGCTAGCTGCTTGTTTATACCAATTTAAGTCTTGCTCTGTTGCTGCATGCGTTTTTTTAGTTTGCTCAATTTTTTTAAGTAACTCATCGCGCAGGGTTTGTTTAGCACTTAATTCGTCATCGCTTAACAAGGTATAGCTTGCAAGGCTTGCATTAAGTAATTCATATTGATCTTTTAGCGCTTTATTACGCTCAAAAATACGTTTACCTATTAAGCTAAATTTATCGGTGCCGGTTAAACACTCTAAAAGTTGTGCGCGTTCATCGCCTGTGGCTTTTAAAAAGGCTGCAAACTCGTGCTGTGCTAATAATACCGCACGCGAAAACTGATCAAAGCTTAGCCCTATTTTGTTTTCTACTTCTTTTATGGTTTGGCTTTTATCGGCTATTAGGGTTTCATCGGGCAAGGTTAGTAACGTATGCTCAGCCACTTTTAACTTGCCTGTTGCCTTTTTGTGGGTGCGGGTAATAACGTAGCGTGCGCGGTATAATTGTTTGTCTTGGCCAACAAAATCAACTTCAGCAAAGCCTTCCCATTTGCCTCTGCGCAGTAAGTTACGCGCATCGTTTAGCTTTATGCTGTCGCCGTTAAAATCAATTAAGTTGCCTTTATCGCCTTTTAAGCGTGCTGTTTTAGTAAAAAGCGCTAAACAAATAGCATCTAAAAAGGTGCTTTTACCTGCGCCTGTGTCGCCGGTTATTGCAAACAAGCCCGCATCTTTCAGTGGAGCTTGAGTAAAGTCGATTTCGGCATCGACTATTGAGGCTAAGTTATGAATACGAACTGCGGTTATTTTCATAGTTGCTCTTGCTCCGTCAGCTCACTTATTACATCGTTTAACAGTGTTTTTAGCTCATCTGGTACAGCTTGGCCGGCCATATCTTTTTCGTTTGCAAAGGCTTGTTCTAATAAGTTTAATGGGTTGAGCATTTCAATTTCGCTTAAATCTTCAAATACGGCGCTGTTATCGCTTGTTATGGTTTGTTCTCGTACCCGCTCAATGCCGCAAAATTTTACGTGTTTCCCCTCAAGTGCCTGCTCTATTTGTTCTCTAAAGGTGGTGTCGGTATCACTTGATTTAAGTTTTACGCGTAAATAAGGGGCAATAGTATGTTGTGATGTATCGAGCGCTTTAATTTGCTCGCATAAGTCGCTTAATGGCACGCACTCCCCTTTTGGTAAAATAATCACTTCAGTAGAACGTGGAATGTAAAGGGGGTTTACAGAGGTGCTAATAGTATGTTTTTCATCACTTTTAAATTCTACTACATTAACTTGGTGCGTGTAGTTACGCTCTGAAAACGACATAGGAATAGGCGTACCGCTGTAACGAATAACGTCTTTTTTAGCGACTTGCTGCGCTTTGTGTAAATGCCCCAGTGCTACGTAGTCTGCCTTGTTACCAAATACATTGGCCGAAATAGACTCCTCCCCACCAATCACTAAATTACGTTCTGAGTCACTTGAAATATCACCGCCTTTGGCATGTAAGTGCCCCATTACAATTAACGGCGAATTTTGCGCGTTAATGCTATAGGCGTGATCAAGGGCAAGCTTATAGGCTTTTTCAACGCCTTGTGCGTAACTAGGGCCGTTTTTAGTATGACTAAGTGAACTTATGTCGCTGGTACGTAAAAAAGGCATAGCGACGATTACAGCGCGTTTATTTTGCGTATTTATTTCAATCACGGTATTGGCTGGGTCGGTTACTTCAAAGCGCCCCACTACATGGGTATCAAACTGAGCAAGTAAGGGCTGCGCCGCTAATATACGATTTGCTGAGTCGTGGTTGCCGGCAATAATAACAACATGCAATTGCGGGCAACGCTTTTTAGCATCTTTTATAAATTGGTAAAGTTGGTTTTCGGCGCTGGCACTGGGTGTGGCTGTATGATAAATGTCGCCTGCAACTAAAAGTATATCTATGTGTTGCTCTACAAGGGTGCTAAGTAGCCAAGTAAAAAATGCAGCGTGCTCATCACGGCGGTCATGTTCATAAAATTGTTGGCCTAGGTGCCAATCTGAGGTGTGGAGAACTTTCATATCGCGCTCTTAAAAAACCATAAGAGCGCCAATATACCCAAGGCAAGTAAAGATGCAAGCCTCGGGAGGGCTTTAGTTTAGGTAAAACTATAAATAGCAATAATAATGACAGGAAGCGCTAACAAAGCCATGCCTAGCGGCATTTTTAAACTTTTAGTTTGCTTTGCTTGCAATGCTTTTATGGCATTTGTTTCGTTACAGGCGGCTACTTTATCAATATAAAAATAACCTGAGTCTAGATACTGCTTACAACTTTGCTGATTTGCTGGAATGGCTATTAGCTCTTGTTGTTTTTTTAGGATATAAAAATCCATACACCCACCACATTGCTTACTGGTAATAAGTACATATTTGAGAATAATTGTAACGATTTTATTATGCTCAAATAAAAAAAGTGGGCGATTTTAAATATAAAATGCACTAAATATCAACCTAAAATTTCACTATTTTTAATTTATCGTATAAATAGTTAATATTAGTGAGAACACGGCAATATTTGCGCCAATTATTAGCCACTTTTTACTGTGTTTTTGTTCAGTAGATAGGCGTTTTAGTGCATCTTGCTTATTGCATGCCGACACCACATTAACATACGAATATTGGTTTGATTCGTAGCGCTCTAGTAAGTCTTTATCAGCAGGGATAGCTTCGAGCTGATGATCTTTTTTTACAATGTAAAATTTCATATCGGGCTCCTTTAGTTTAAATATGCTGCTTTATTTGTATAGAACCTGAGCGCAATAAACCGTGTAAACACTGCTAACGCTATAAATTTAAGCTCAATTAAAACAACATATTTTTGCACCTTAATTTAATCCTAAGCTAATGGCATGAATTAGGCCTGAACCCTTATAAATACTGCGTTTGTACCTTAATTAATACACATCAACTAGCTGTGAAGTGTAAACCCCCTTTACAGTTTTAAAAGTGGCTTAATTTACTGATTCAAAAACCATGTTAAAACAACGTGAATATTACCGTGTTTAATGGGCGGTTGGTCGCTAATTAATTGAACAAAAATAGTAACTTTGTCAAAGTACGCTCACAAAATTCCACTAGGACTCATAATGAAAAAAACAGTTCTTACGCTAAGCGCGTTTGTGTTGCCTTTGGCAATGTCGAGCGCTGTGTTAGCGTCATCCGTTGAGCAAACTAAAGGCTCATTCGTTGATAAGTTTCGCCAGTTAGACGAAGCGCTTCCTACCCCAAATGTTTATCGTAGTGCCGCAGGTGAGCCAGGCGAAAAATACTGGCAGCAACGTGTTAATTACGACATAGATGTAAAGCTTGATGAAAAAAAGCGCCGCTTAATAGCAAGCCAAAGCATTGAGTATAAAAATAACTCGCCGCATACACTTAAATATTTGTGGTTACAGTTAGATCAAAATATTTTTAAAAGCGACTCAATTGCCGAAACCACAAAAACGTTTAAAAGCACGCTAAATAGTTTACCTGCACAAAAGCCGGCTAAGTTAAGTTTAGGTGAGCTACGTCGTCAGCAATTTATGAGCGACAACGAGCTAGGCTATACAATTAGCAATGTAAAAGATGACAATGGCGATGAACTGCGCGTTACTGTTGTTGATACGCTAATGCGTATAGATTTAAACGAGCCGCTAAAACCAGGCAAAGAAGCTGAGTTTAGTATGAACTTTGCTTTTAACATTGTTGAAGAAGATGCCGTAGGTGCGCGTTCTGGTTACGAGCACTTTGAAGAAGATGGCAACGATATATTTTTACTTGCGCAGTGGTTTCCGCGTTTAGCTGCGTACACCGATTACGAAGCATGGACAAACAAGCCGTTTTTAGGCCGTGGTGAGTTTACGCTTGAGTTTGGTGATTACGATGTAGAAATTACTGTACCTGCTGATCATATTGTATCGGCAACAGGTAAGTTAGATAACGCAAGCAAAGTGCTTACACGCACGCAGCGTAACCGCTTAGAAAAAGCTGAAACAGCAAAACGCCCTGTATTTATTGTTACTGAAGAAGAAGCGTTAGAAAACGAAAAACAAGGTACCGATAAAACAAAAACATGGCACTTTAAAGCAGAAAATGTGCGTGACTTTGCGTGGGCGTCGTCGCGTAAATTTATGTGGGATGCAAAGGGCTATCAGCAAGGTGGCGATGAACAACCTTTAGTGATGGCTATGTCGTTTTACCCTAAAGAGGGTGGCGATTTATGGAAAAAGTATTCAACTGAATCTGTAGTACATACGATGGAAGTGTACTCTCGCTATTCATTTGACTACCCATACCCTGTAGCGCAATCGGTAAATGGCCCTGTAGGTGGTATGGAATACCCAATGATCACTTTTAATGGCCCACGTACAGAGCTGCAAGATGATGGCTCGCGTACTTATTCTCAAGCTGAAAAACGCTTTTTAATTGGTGTGGTTATTCATGAAGTTGGCCATATTTACTTCCCTATGATTGTAAACTCTGATGAGCGCCAATGGACCTGGATGGATGAAGGTTTAAATAGCTTTTTAGATGGCGTTGCAGGGCGTGAATGGGACCCAACTATACCGTGGGGTGTTGAGCCGCGCGATATTGTTAGCTACATGAAATCGCAAAACCAAGTACCTATTATGACGCAGTCAGACAGCGTACTTCGTTTAGGTCCTAATGCTTATACTAAACCAGCTGCGGCACTTAATATTTTACGTGAAGTTATTTTAGGCCGTGACTTATTCGATTTTGCTTTTAAAGAGTACGCACAGCGCTGGAAATACAAGCGCCCTACTCCAGCAGATTTTTTCCGTACCATGGAGGAAGCCTCTGGTGTTGATTTAGATTGGTTTTGGCGCGGCTGGTTTTACAGCACCGACCATGTAGATATCTCGTTAGATAAAGTGTATCAATTACGTTTAGATACTAAAAACCCTGATATTGACTTTAAACGCTTACGCGATATAGAAGCAGACAAACCAACATCACTATTTGTTAAGCGCAACCGTGAAGAAGGTAAGCAAACTTGGGTTGAAAAAAATCCAGATATTACCGACTTTTACGACGAAAACGACCGCTTTACTGTTACTAATAAAGAACGTAACGCGTACAACAAGTTTTTAAAAGGCTTAGAGCCGTGGGAGCGTAAAACGCTAGATCGCGCGCTTGAAGAAGATAAAAACTACTATGTTATGGAGTTTTCAAATCTAGGTGGCTTGGTAATGCCTATTTTATTAGAGCTAACTTATGAAGATGGCACAACCGAAGAGCGTTACATTCCGGCTGAAATTTGGCGCCGTAATCACAAAAATGTACAAAAGCTTATTGTTACAGATAAAAATAAGCCATTGGTATCGGTAAGCGTTGACCCTCGCTGGGAAACCGCTGATGTAGATGTTGAGAACAACAACTACCCTCGTCGTATTATTCCTTCACGTATTGAAGTGTATAAAAAGAAAAAGAGTAAAGCGAAAGTAAGTCGAGATATTATGCAAGACATTAAAACTGAGCTTAAAAAAGACGAGAAAAAAGATGGTGAGGAGCAACAATAATGCGCTTTTTGCTTATTATTGTTTGCCTTTTAGTTGCTGCGCCAAGTATGGCGCATCAGCTAAAGTCATCGGTTACTACGGTGCTTTTTAATAAACGCACTAACAATATTGAGCTTATGCATCGCTTTTATTTACATGATACTGAGCATGCTGTAGCGCATTTATTTAATGGAAAAGCCGATATCATTAGCAACAAGGCCGACCAACAACGTTTTGTAGAGTATGTTGAGTCGCATGTTGCGCTGCAAACCTTAAAGGGTAAGCCATTAACGCTTAGCCAAGTCGGTGCGCAAATTGATGGAAAGTTTTTTTGGGTGTATCAAGAAGCTCCTATCCCAAAAGGGATTGAAGGCATAAAAATGAGTAACGGCGCACTGCGTGACTTATGGCCTTCGCAAGTAAATATGGTAAACGTAGAAGGTAAAGGCAAGATTAAAACCCTTCACTTTACCCAAAACGATACCTGGCTCGAGGCTAAGTTCGAGCAATAAGTACTTCCCCAACCTACGCGCACTGCAGTTTATGTGCGCGTATTCTCCTTTTGTTTATGCTGTGTTCATTTTTGATCTGTTACTACTAGCTGTTCGTAGAATTTTAGTAATTAATTGGTGTTTATAAGGCTAAGTAATAGATAAGTGAATACTTTTCTAATAATTTGTTTGATAAACATTTGCTAAATTATTCTCATGAAGTAGAGTCATTATGTGTACACATGTTGTATTGATTTTTACCCCATTCAAGGAATGATATGAAAGCTCAAGTAGAGGCTATTCAAGGAGTTATATTTGATTTAGATGGCACGTTAGTATCGTCTGAGTTAGATTTCTCTCTTATAAAAGCACAAATAGGTTGCCCATGCGAGCAAGACCTACTTGATTATATTGCCCAGCTTCCATCGCCCTACATGCGTGAAGAAGCGATGAATATAGTGCATCAACACGAGCTACAAGACGCTCAGTTTGCCACTATATTGCCAGGCGTAACCGAAGCCGTTAACGCCCTTAAAGTTAAAAATATTCCTATGGCTATTGTTACCCGCAATTTTGATAAAGCGGCAGCCATAAAGCTACAAAATAACCCGCTACCTATCGAAACGGTATTAACCCGTAGCGATGCCCCAGCCAAACCCGATCCCAGTGCCTTAAATGCAATTGCCACGCTTTGGAATATAAACGCCAGCAACTTGTTATACGTAGGGGATTTTTTATACGACATTCAAGCAGCACATAATGCAAATATGCGCGCTTGTTTGTACGCGCCAAACGCGGTGCCTATTTATGCCGACCAAGCTGATTATGTTTTACGTGAATTTACCGAGTTAGTTACTTTAGTCGAAAGTTACTCACAAAAATTAGAGTTATGTTAAATAGCGATTAACTTTTATTTTTGTGTAATTACTACTGTATTATTTGCATAGGCTCGGCCTTATTTATTTAGCAAATAGGTTGTTTTAAATTCAGTTTGTAAAGTTCAACAGACCCTAGCCCAATAGGGTTTGAATTGGTAAAATATGGCAAAATTAACGTATTGATTAGAGGCACAAGATGGGCAGAGCATTTGAAGTCCGTAAGAGCTCGATGGCTAAAACAGCCAACGCTAAAACTAAAGTTAACTCAAAGTACGGTAAAGAAATTTATGTTGCCGCTAAAAATGGCGAACCAGACCCCGATGTCAATCAATCACTGCGTCGTCTAATTGAAAAAGCAAAAAAAGACCAGGTTCCTGCTCACGTAATAGAAAAAGCAATTGAAAAAGCAGCCGGTGGGGCAGGGGAAGATTATTCGCCCGCACGTTACGAAGGCTATGGCCCAGGTAACTGCATGGTTATTGTTGATTGCTTAACCGACAACCCAAACCGTACAATTAAAGACGTACGTTTACCGTTTACCAAAACAGATTCAAAAATTGGTACACCGGGCTGTGTTGCACATATGTTTGATCACCTTGCTGTACTTGGTTTTGCCGGTGACGATGACGAAGTGGTACTTGAAGCACTAATGATGGCTGACGTTGATGTAACCGACGTTGAAGTTGAAAATGGTAAAGTGTCGGTATTTGCACCCCATACTGAGTACTATAAAGCGAAAACAGCGCTTGAGGAAAACTTTGAAGGGATTAACTTTGAAGTAGATGAAATTACGTTTGTTCCGCAAGTGCATGTAGAAATTGAAGATGAAGAAGTTATTGCTAATTTTGACAAGTTCATCAACATGCTTGAAGACTGTGATGACGTTCAAAACGTGTATCACAATGCAATAATTAAAAATTAATTTAGCGCTTGGTACAGTGCGCACTAAATAAATAACGGTACTAGGGCGTGTTGACCTTTGGCGCTTGAATTTGCAGCAGTATGTTTGG
>BJUT01000033.1 GCA_007988745.1 Pseudoalteromonas atlantica | reverse complement strand
TGTAGCTGATAGCTGATAGCTGATAGCTGATAGCTGATAGCTGATAGCACCGTAGGTTGGGTTGAGTGAAACGAAACCCAACATTAACCAAGCACTAACCCAAAATATAAAATTGTTCTTATTACTGATTACTATTAATTGCCTGACCTTACTTACCCACATACGCTTTAATAAACAGAGAAGGATTTGTTTATGAAACTCGAAGACATCCGCCGTGAATACCTGCAAGACGCGCTAAGCGAAGATAACTTGCAAGATGATCCATTCAAACAATTTGAAACCTGGCTTGAGCATGCTGTGGGCAGTAATATCCCAGACCCAACGGCCATGGTTGTAGCAACGGTTGATGAAACCGGCCAACCTTCACAGCGTATTGTATTGCTAAAACATTTAGATGATAACGGGTTTGTATTTTTTACTAATACCGGCTCACGTAAAGCGCAAGAGCTAAAAGGCAATAACAAAATATCGCTGCATTTTCCGTGGCATCATATGGAGCGCCAAGTGATTGTATACGGTGAGGCAAAACCATTACCGACGGCTGCAGTCGCTAAATATTTTTTATCGCGCCCTAAAGAAAGCCAATTAGCAGCATGGGCCTCAGCGCAAAGCAGGCCAGTCTCATCGCGTAAAGTGCTTATGGAAACCTTTGCCAATATGAAGAGTAAATTTGCTAATGGTGAAATTCCATTGCCTGATTTTTGGGGCGGTTACTGCGTAGTGCCTACTAAAATAGAGTTTTGGCAAGGCGGCGCACACCGTTTACACGACCGCTTTATATATCAGCGCCAAACCGATAATAGCTGGCAAATAACACGTTTAAACCCTTAACCGGTTTACGCTGTGAAGTTTATAGACTCCCACTGCCACCTCGATTTTACTGAGTTTGACGCAAACCGCGGATCACTCATAAAAGAGTGTATGGCTAAAGGTGTTGAGCGCTTTGTTGTGCCAGGTATTAGCTTGGCGCAATCTCAGCAGCTAATTGAATTTAAAGCTAAATACCCACAAGTACATATTGCCGCAGGGCTTCACCCTTACTTTTTAGATGAGCATAAAGATGCTCACTTAGCGCAGTTATTCGATTTTGCAAAAGCCAATAAAAAGCAGCTGGTGGCAATAGGGGAGTGCGGGCTTGATAGAAGTATTGATGACCTTGAAAAACAAACCAGCCTATTTGAGCAACACATCACCCTTGCTAACGAGCTCCAGCTGCCGCTTATTGTGCATCACAGGCAAAGCCATGATTTAATTGCGCATGCGTTTAAGCGCTGCAAGCCAAAATATGGCGGCGTGATACATGCATACTCAGGCTCCATGCAACAAGCACAGTATTATATTAAACAGGGCTTTAAATTAGGTGTAGGTGGCGTTATTACTTATGAACGAGCAGCAAAAACCCGTGATGTAATTGCTCAAATAGAACCGCAGCATTTAGTGCTTGAGACGGACGCGCCCTCAATGCCATTAAGTGGCCATCAGGGAGAAATTAACACCCCTGCGCATATTCCTGCTGTATTTGAAGTTTTATGCAGCTTAAAGCCAAATAGTAATAAAGCCGAACTTGTTCAGCAGCTTTACGATTCTTGCTCTGAGGTTTTTTGCATATAGCGATTTACCTGCCAACGTTTTAGGCCTCGCCCTAGCTGCCATGTAAAAATACAGGCTATTACTAGCATTAATAAAACTTGCCTGCCTAAATCATGAAAGTGATTGTGGCTGTCAGATATCGCCGCGCGGGTTAAATAAGTAATAGATACAAAGCCTAAAGGCTTATCTATGTCGCTTATAACAGGCTCAACAAATGGGGTTTTTAGTTTACTAATCCCTGGGGTGGACTCTGGCAATTGGCCAAATATATGGTGCGATTGCCAGTGATCGCTGCTGGCTATAAGTACGCCTTGCTGATCGTATATTGTGGCTGAAAGTACAAACTCGTCTTTGCTTATATCATTACACAAAGCTCTAAGCTGAGGCTTATTTTTAGCAAGCAATGGCTCTTTAGCATTAAGAGCCATAAATGAGGTTAAGCTTTTGGCAGTATTATCGGCACTATTATAAAGTAGTTGGTGGCTTTCAAAGCTACTGTTAACACCTACAAAACTCAGTAATACAAAACAGCCCGCAGCCAATAACAAGCGAACGATTCGCTTTCTTTGTGATGCAGACAAAGGGCTTTTTATATGGTTATTTTTCATAGTCACCGTATATGCTACTGACAGCATTTTGATTTGATGTTACAACTACGCTAACTATAACCTTAAATCTACCCCGATGGCGAATTTAGCGTTATGAATACCCTAATTGATACGCCAAATTAGAAAAATAAATAACAAACACGGAGAACCCATGTCGCAAATGAACATGGCACAGCCAGCTGCTGAGCAAGCATTACATTCTTTAACGCTAAACACATGGTTTGATTACAAAGAAGGGAGTTTTACTCCTGCTCAAACAATACCAGATAAAACCGTTGGGTTATTTAGTATTGCGTTTGCGGGCGATTTTGAACTGAAGCATGTAACGAGTATTATCGACTTTCTAAAAACGCACGCGCTTAAAGTAACCGCTGTATGTCAATATCAGCCCGACTTAGGGTTAGCCCCAGCTCTGTGTTTTTATAGCCCAGAGGCAGAGCAAAAAATTAACCCGCTTGCGCTAAGAGAGTTTGCAAACACGCTTGATTTTCAGCTAGTGCAAGTTACAACGCCACCTAACCTATATGAGCCAGGGTTGCTGGTTATGGATATGGACTCTACCGCCATCACCATAGAGTGTATTGATGAAATTGCACGTTTAGCAGATGTATATGACGATGTGGCTTCGGTGACCGCGCTTGCAATGGCGGGCAAACTAGATTTTAGCGAAAGTTTAAATCAGCGTGTAGCAAAGTTAGCCGGCATAGAGCAAAGCTTAATTGAAGACTTAAAAAACACCTTACCATTAATGCCAGGTATTAAAGCGTTATGCCAAATTTTAAAGCAGCATAATTGGTATCTTGCTATAGCATCAGGCGGGTTTGTACCCTTTGCCGAGCGTGTGCAGCAGCTGATTAATTTAGATGAAGTACACGCTAATGTGCTTGAATTTGCAAACAATAAACTCACAGGAAAAGTCTCTGGTGCCATTGTTGATGCGCAGCAAAAAGCGGTTGTTTTAGAAACACTGCAGCAAAAGCTGGGCTTAGCAAATACGCAAACGGTAGCCATTGGCGATGGTGCAAACGATTTGCTAATGATGGAAAAAGCAGGGTTAGGTGTTGCCGTACATGGTAAACCAAAAGTGGTGGAGCAAGCTCAAGCGGCTATATGTCAGGGCTCGTTACTGCAATTGTTGTATATGTTGGCTATTCCCTTAAAGAAGTAACCTGAGAATAACCACCAAAATAAGTTATACCAATCGGGTTAAGTTATTTAGAGCGACAGATAAATAGCGTGATAACAAGGCATAAATTTCGACATGTAGTTGTTCTACATGAGAAATTTATAACGCCGCTAACGCTTTATTTAGCACGCTATAAACTTTTAAGTCGATTGGTATTAAGCCGCTTAGCGCAAGCGGTTTAACCATAACAGCTTTCTGCGGCCCATTTGAGCGACCTGCTTTTGATCTAACTCTAAATGGCTAAGCGCTTCGTCGGTTATATCTACAATATCACCCACCCCAGATACTGCCCACAGCGCTTCTTCTATGTCTTTTGCTTTGTGCATTGCATATTGGCTTACATATTTAAGTTCGTTTGATAGGTAGTCTGTATCTGGGCGACCCGTTCGCGATAAGTACAAGCGCATAACAAATACCAGCTCAGATTTAACGCCTGCGCTAATTTGCTCACTAAAGCTTGAATAGTTTTCGCCTAGTACGCATTGGCTCGTCACAGCCTTTTCAATGTTATCTTGTTTAGGGTCAAAATTAATTGCGAGTGTAAACGGCAAAGGCGGGTCTTGTCGGCTACGATCTTTAATGCTTGGAGTGATCACATCAATAATTTGTTGCTGCGTTAAAATATGGCTTAGGTCAGTTTTATTATTTAATAAGCCAAAATTTTGTAAAATCACGTGAATTGGGCTGGCATATAAACCAAAACCTATGGCTCCTGGAATAAAGTGGTTTGCTTCTTTATGTAAATAAAGCGGGAATTGGCACACACTTTTGGTCACCATATTTCTCAGTGCGGTAGAAAGGCCTTCTATTTTAGGGGCTTCTTCAGACACTTTTAATTTATCTTTATTACTTTGAATTAATTGGGTAAAAAAGTTAACCCCTGCATGTGGTAAGTCAGCAACTCTGTTGGCTTTTAAATTAATGGTCGTTAACGACTTACTAATTGCCATCACTTCGTATTTAAGCTCACTTAAATTATGCTTTTTAGTTATTTTTTGTAAATCGGGGAAAGACAGTAAAACAATATCGCCTTTTTTAAAGCTAACCGGCGAGGCTGACTCTAATTGCAAACCCATAACCGAAAAATCCCGAGTATGAGCCTGATACTGCTTATCCTCAAACGAAAGCTCGGCAGGTGTTTTATATAAGTATCGTTTGTGAGAGCGTAAGTTTACATACTCTAGTGGCACAATATCTAAATAAGGAGGCTTATTATGCTTAGCGTGGCCAAAATGTTTAAGCTGGTTAACTAACGCCCTATCGTAGGGATGCTTCTTATAATGCGCTTGTTCTTCACTGTTGCCAATGGCGGTTAAAACCGCAATATATTTTACATCTTTTATAAGGCCTGCCACTCTTGGAGAAGGTGGCTTATTAAGCTTTTCTATGTTTTTACCCGCCGAATTAGGCAACGATAATGGAATAAACGAATCATCAGGGTGGCTTGGCATAACTTGTAACTTAAAGCATTGCCAGCTGTCTTTTTGGCTACCAAACCCTAAAAACAGGTTTCTTAATTTAGGGTTGTTATTAAGCTCTGTACGCGTGGCTGAGTAGTAATAAGTTTTTCCTGCAGAAACATGTGTAAACGTATATAAGTAATCTTCTTTTACTGCGTTTACTTGGGTAAGCATTTGGCTAATACGTTGATTATTTAAAATGCTATATAAGCAGGGCACTTTTCGTTCATCAGTAAAATAGCGCTGAATAAAAATATTATTTTCAGTGGTTAGGCTTAAACTAGGAACAATTTGTTCGCCTTTTTTACTTAAAAACACGTATAAAGAGGTAACGCGCGGAATATAATATTGCTCATAACCCTTTGAAACAACAGCATCTAGGGTGTTATCTAAGTTCACTTTATAGCGGCGTTTATTACCGTTTATAAAGCTATCTAAAAAATTATCGAATGCTTCATTTTTTTCTATAAAAGTACGCTTTAAACGAATGTGGTTATATTCACGAGATATGTTTTCAACTGCAACTACTTCATATTGAATGCCATTTTTAAGGCCTAGCTCAAAATCTTGCTCAAGCCCTACTAGCCGCATGGCAATTAGCTGCCCTTTTTTTATAGTTTGGCGGGTAGGAAGCTTAATTTTACAACCACTCAAAGAGATATCTGAGGTACTCGCGGCAATGTTTTTCTTATCGTTGTACTCAATTTTAACTTTAATCGAGTAGTTCATTCGCTCCTCAGAGCGGCTTTCATAAGAGGCAAATTTTATTACGCTGGTAGTCAGAGTGTCGTTTTCAACTTGTGTATCACTTTGCTCTTGTGCTTGTTTTTGTAGTACGCGATGGTTGTTTTCGGTATTCATTACCGCTTCGTATACCGCTAAAGTATAACCGCCGTGTTGTTTTAAGGCTGCCTCAAATACTTCTATGGCGGTGTCATCCATAAAGTGTTGTTTACCATTGTGCTCATACGGGCGAACTTGGCCTGTTACTAAGCCTCGCAGGTCAACAAAACGGGCAACTGGCTGAGATAGGCGCGACATTTCCATTTTCATTAAAAACTGCTCAGGCTTTGTTAAACCTGCCGTTTTAGATTTGAAAATTAGGTCGAACTTTGCGTTACCTAAATAGGTTTTTAGCTCATTTACGAGGTCTTCGTGTTTGAGCAGTATGTCTTCAGCCATTTATAAATCGTCACCGTCTAATTGAAAAGTAGGTATACTGTAAAGTCCATTTATTTGAAAAATTCAATAAACGTAACATCGTGCTATGTTATTAATATAGGTACGATTTTTCGTGTAAGTACAGTTTAACTCTTGTTATTATGTGTTAAATGCCAATTTGTTGGCAAGTTACTTTAAAGTATTTAAAAGCAATAAGTATGCCCTAACTTAAAGTAAAAGAGAAAATTACATGTGTTTGTTTCTAATATAGATCCTTGATTGGCTTTAGCAATGTAGCGCTGCTATGTCGTTCTCCCCATGATAAAATAAACAACTAAATGTATGCATTTTAAATTAAAGAATAGTAGGTAAGGTTATAAATGGCTAAGGCGGCAAAAGTAGAATTTGTTTGTACAGAGTGTGGTATGAACTACCAACGTTGGCAAGGTCAGTGTCGCTGTGGTGCGTGGAACACGTTGGCAGAATTTAAACCCTCTGCAGGGCAAAGTAAAAAAGCCGCTGCGCGAGCAACCGTTGGTGGTTATGCAGGTGGCATTGGTGGCGGCTCTAAAAAAATTGATGATGTAGCCACCACCGAGGCCGAAAAGCAGCTAACAGAAATAGGCGAGCTTGACCGTGTACTAAGCGGCGGCGTAACCACGGGCTCGGTTAATATTATATCGGGCGACCCAGGGGCGGGTAAAACAACGCTGTTATCTGATTTAGTAGCCAGAATGTCGCAGCGTATGCCATCACTTTATTGTACTGCTGAGGAGTCGTTGTCGCAGTTTAAAAACCGTGTAAACCGCTTAAAGCTTAACTATAACGCCGATGAGCTTTATTTACTTTCTGAAACTAGCGTAGAAACCATTATTGAAGAGCTTGATAAAAATAAAATTAAGTTTGCTGTTATCGACTCTATTCAAGCTGTTGTAACCGACACTGCAAATGGCAGCCCTGGTTCGCCTTCGCAAGTAAAAAGTGCCGCGCAAGCGCTTACTCAGTATTGTAAGCAAAACGATGTCACTATGTTTATTATTGCCCATGTAAATAAAAACAACGAAATTGCAGGGCCGCAAACATTAGTGCATATAGTGGATGCCTTATTGCACATTGACACGAATGATGGGCAGGTACGTACGCTTAGAGCTAACAAAAACCGTTTTGGTGATATTGATACCGTAGGCATTTTTAAAATGTGCGAACGCGGCATGCTAAGTGTTGATAACCCCAGCGAGATTTTTTTATCGGGATCAAGTACTGAATCACCAGGCTCTACTATTACGTGTATCCGAAAAGGTAACCGTAATTTATTGCTCGAAATTCAATGTTTAACCACCGAAACTGAAGCCGAATTTCCGCAGCGTGTGTGCGTGGGTTTAAACATGAACCGAATAAAAATGCTCACTGGTATTTTACGCAAACACACCAAAACTAAAATATTTCACGATACGTTTTTTAATATTGTGGGCGGCTTACGAATCGATGAAACCGAAACCTGTATTGATTTAGCGTTAGTAACTGCGCTTTTAAGCAGCTTAAACGAGTTTGTTGTACCGCGTACAACCTGCATTATGGGAGAGCTTAGTTTAAACGGCGATGTGCGCCCAATCGACAGCGGTGTACCACGGGTTAAAGAAGCGGCTCAGCATGGGTTTACTGAAATATTTATCCCGTTTCGTAATTACCATAAATCGATGGAAGGACTAGGGGCTAAAATTACGCCAGTAAAAACCGTGCACGAGTTACTGAGTTTAATTAATTAACGCTTACAGCGGCTGCTGTGCAATGTTACTCTTGAGCAAACACAATTTATATACAGAACAAAATAAGGAAATAGCATGAAAAAACTCGTAATAGCCATAGCCATTGTTGCAGCTGGCGTAGGCGGTGTTAGCTACGCAAACTATGTAGCAACTCAAGAAGTACGTACCGAAGTAGACAAGCAGCTTGCTTTAGTGAGCGATCAAACCGGTGCGACATTTAAATACGCGGGTTTATCGGCAAGTGTTATTTCTCAAAGTGTTGAAATTACTAACATGGAAGTAATTAGCCCTGAAGGTGATAACGTAGCGCATATTCAAAGTATTGAAGTAACCGGTTACGAAACCGATAAAATATCGCCACATACATCGTTTACAGTAAAAAGCTTTCAGTTCGATAAAGACTTTGTAGCAAAACTACCTGCTGATACAAACGAAATGCTTGCCTCTGCAAGTTACGACTTAAGCTCATCGCTCGATTACGATGAACAATCTGGCGACAGCGACGTAGTTTTAAAGCTTGATGCAAAAGATATTGCTAGTTTTAATATGGATGTAGGCCTTGCCAATTCTAAAGCATTAATGGACGCATCCCTTGCGATAAGCAAAGCACAGCAAGAAGCAGGTGACACGCCGCTTACGTACGAGCAAGAGTTACAACAGCAAACCTTAGTTATGCAAGCTATGAGTAAGCTTGAGCCACGAAATATTAATTTAGTACTTAATAACCAAGGCAAATTAAAAGAGCTATTTGTGAGCGAGCTTGAAAAACAAGGAATGACGCTTGAGCAAATGCAAATGACGCTACAGCAACAGTTACAGCAAGCTCCCGTAACTGAAGAAATTGCACAGGCGCTGACTGATTTTGCCAAAGGTTTAAACTCATTAAGCATATCGGCAAAATTGCCTGAAGGTAAAACCATGATGGAAGTAAACCAGCAAATAATGATGTTAGCTGGCCAGCCTGAAGAGCTAGTTAAATTTGTTAATTTAGAAGTTAAAGGCGAGTAATAGCGAACAGCTCTCACCAGCCAGTTTAATACAAAAAAGCCGTACTTGATTAATCAAGTACGGCTTTTATTATTTTAGCTGATAGCTTAGTGAAGAATACGCGCTCTAATTGTACCTTCTACTGCACTTAGCTCTTTAAGTGCAACTTCTGACTGATCGGTATCTACGTCAATAACTACATAACCAATTGATTCATCAGTTTGTAAGTACTGAGCGGCAATGTTAATACCGTGCTGGGCAAATGCTTGGTTAATTTGCGTAAGTACGCCAGGGCGGTTGTGGTGTACGTGCAATAAGCGGCTACGGTTAGCAAGCTCTGGTAGCGAAACCTCAGGGAAGTTAACCGCTGTAATAGTTGAACCATTATCTGAGTATTTAGCTAATTTACCGGCTACTTCAATACCAATGTTTTCTTGCGCTTCTTGGGTTGAACCACCAATGTGCGGCGTTAAAATAACGTTGTCGAATTCACGCAGTGGCGATACAAATTCTTCTTCGTTAGATTTTGGCTCAACAGGGAATACATCAATAGCTGCGCCGCTTAGCTTTTTCTCGCTAAGTGCTTCGGCAAGTGCATCAATATCCACTACAGTACCGCGTGAAGCGTTAATTAGTATTGATCCTTGCTTCATTACGGCAAGTTCTGCTGTGCCAATTAGGTTTTTAGTTTGCGGTGTTTCTGGTACGTGTAAACTAATAATATCAGCGCGCTGTAAAAGCTGTGTTAGGTTATGAATTTGTGTTGCATTACCTAAAGAGAGCTTATCTTCAATGTCGTAATACTCTACGTTCATACCTATGTTTTCAGCCATAATACCAAGCTGGGTACCTATGTGGCCGTAACCAATAATCCCGAGCGTTTTACCGCGCGCTTCAAACGAGCCGGTTGCTGTTTTTAACCAGCCGCCACGGTGCGCTGCTGCATTACGCTCTGGAATACCACGTAATAGTAATAGTATTTCGCCAAGTACAAGTTCAGCCACTGAACGAGTGTTTGAAAACGGTGCATTAAATACTGCAATACCGCGCTCTCGAGCTGAGTTTAAGTCAACTTGGTTAGTACCAATACAAAAACAACCAATGGCTACTAGCTTTTCAGCTGAGTCTAAAACTGCTTGGTTAATATGAGTACGAGAACGAAGCCCTACAAAGTGCACATCTTTAATACGCTCTTTAAGTTCGTCCTCAGGTAGCGATGTTTTTACGTAGTCGATGTTGCTGTAACCATTACGTTTAAGCGTTTCTACAGCGCTTTGGTGAACACCTTCAAGCAAGAGAATTTTAATTTTGTCTTTTGCTAACGATACCTTACTCATAACCTCATCCTATTTAATTTGTGGCCCATTTTTAGTGCCGATAATCACTTTATCAGCGCCGCGCATCGCAAATAGGCCGTTGGTAACTACGCCAACAATTGAATTAATTTGTGTTTCAAGTTGTTTGGCATTACTAATACTTAAATTGTGTACATCTAAAATAACGTTACCGTTATCGGTTACTACGCCTTGGCGGTACACAGGGTCGCCACCAAGTTTTAATAATTCACGCGCTACGTAGCTGCGTGCCATGGGTATAACTTCTACCGGAAGCGGAAAATCACCCAATGTATCTACTAATTTTGTGTCATCAACAATACAAACAAATTGTTTTGCAACGGCTGCGACTATTTTTTCGCGGGTAAGTGCTGCGCCGCCGCCTTTGATCATTTCGTTTTGGGCATTAATTTCATCTGCGCCGTCTACGTATACATCAAGAGCATCTACATCGTTTAGCTCAAACACTTCAATACCTAACGCGTGTAAACGCGCTGTTGAAGCCTCAGAGCTAGATACCGCACCCGTTATGGTGTCTTTTACTGTGCCTAGGGCATCAATAAAATGATTTACGGTAGAGCCTGTCCCCACACCAACAATGGTGTTTTCTTTTACAAACTCGAGTGCAGCCCACGCAGCTGCTTTTTTTAATTCGTCTTGCGTCATTGTTATGCTCATATTTCAAATGTGTAGTGGGTGTTTATTACCAGTGATAAATTTTATCGGGAGTAATAATGGTTTTAAGTGGAACATCCCACGATTCAATTGGCAGTGCATCTACTTTTTGGCAGCTATGTGCTAAGCCTATAAGTTGCGGTTTTTGCCAATTGTAAGCGTGTAATTGCGCCAGTGTTTTATCGTAAAATCCACCCCCCATTCCTAATCGATTACCTTGATTATCAAATGCTACAAGTGGCATCAGTAAGTAATCTAAATCAGTTAATGGGCATATTTGAGAGCAGTTCAGCTTAGGCTCCAAGATACCATAGCGATTTGCCCTCATGGGTGAGTTTTTTTCATAGCGTTGAAACAGCAAAGTAGCCCCATTAAATGGGTGTATAACGGGTAAGTAAAGGGTATGGCCTTGTTGCCATAACTCATTAATTAACAATGATGTATCTAATTCTCCATCGTTACTAAAGTAAATGGCTATATGTTTTTGTGAGGCTGTTTTATCGCTATTTAGCTGTTGAGTAAAATTCAACTTTAACTGTGCCGCGGCTTTTTCTTGCTGTTTTTTTGATAGATTATTGCGTAATTGGCGAATAGATTGGCGTATGTGTGTACGTTTATTGCTCATTGTAATTACGCACCTTTGATTAAATAGACACTAAATCAGGAAAAGCTAAGTAAACAGCAAGCACAATAAGTAGTAAAACGGCGGTGGCAATCAGTGAATATAACAAAATATTGCTACGCGTTTTAACAGGTTCATCGAGCTGCTCGTCAAGCATAAGCTCATCTTCTTGCCAGTCATCGCTTTCGTCTGTAGGGCTTTTTAGCTCATTGGTTGGAAGCCTTTGTTCTAGCTCTTCTAGCTTTTCTTCTAGGCGGATCAGGCTGCTCGTTATGTAATCAAGGGCATCAAAAATCCGTTCATCACGCTGACTAGCTGCGCTAGGGCTTTGAGTGGGTAGCTCACCAGTGGCTTGTAACTTACTTTTAATGCCTAGGCTTGCCAGTAATTTGGCCTGCTTTAAGGCTTTGTCTTTATTGCTAGGTGCAAAGAGTGCTTTGCCATTAAAAAACTGAGTTACTTTATCTTCAGACGTTTTTAGCTTACTTGCTAAATTTACGCAGGCCGTTTTAGCCTCAGTGCCCTCGGCGAGTCCTACAAACATAACGCGAAAATTATTGGCCATTTACTTATCCCTTAAGCTTTTATTATACAAAGAGTATATACCTAAAACCGTGCGAAATTCGAGGGCTAGCTAATACCAATTTAATTCAAAACACGATTAGTTTAGCGTATTAAATAGCGCACTGACTGCGTTAAAATTATTTATATAAAATAACTGTACGCCGTAAATTGCTTTGTTATTGCACTATTTTTTGGGTGCTATCATAAACAACTAAATTAATGCAATTGATATAAAGCGCATAATTAGTCTTTGCTTTAGATATAAAAACGGCCCTTAAAAGGGCCGTTTATTATTTAATGCATTTTGGCTTATAGGCCAGCAGCTGCGCGAAGTGCGTCTGCTTTATCTGTACGTTCCCATGGGAATTCGTCACGACCAAAGTGACCGTATGCCGCTGTTGGTTGGTAAATTGGACGCTCTAAATCAAGCATTTGAATTAAGCCGTAAGGGCGTAGGTCAAAGTGCTCACGAATAAGCTCAATTAAACGACCTTCTTCAAGCTTGCTTGTACCAAAGGTTTCAACGCTGATAGAGGTAGGCTCTGCTACACCAATTGCGTAAGATACTTGTAGCTCACACTTATCAGCAAGGCCTGCAGCCACTACGTTTTTAGCTACGTAACGTGCAGCGTATGCAGCTGAGCGGTCAACTTTTGATGGATCTTTACCTGAGAAAGCACCACCACCGTGACGTGCCATACCACCGTATGTATCTACGATGATTTTACGACCCGTTAAACCACAGTCGCCCATTGGTCCGCCAATTACAAAGCGACCCGTTGGGTTAATGAAAAATTTAGTCGCGCTAGTAATAAGCTCGGCAGGAAGTACTGGCTTAATGATGGTTTCCATCACGGCTTCTACTAAGTCATTTTGCGAAATTTCTTCTGCGTGCTGAGTAGAAAGCACAACTGCATCAATACCTACTGGCTTGCCGTTTTCGTATGCAAAAGTTACTTGAGATTTTGCATCTGGGCGTAACCAGTTAAGCTCGCCGCTTTTACGTACTTGCGCTTGGCGCTGTACTAAACGGTGTGAGTAAGTAATTGGCGCAGGCATTAGTACTTCTGTTTCATTACATGCATAACCAAACATAAGGCCTTGGTCGCCAGCACCTTGTTCTTCTGGGCTAGTACGGTCAACACCTTGGTTAATATCAGGAGACTGCTTACCAATTGTGTTTAAAATTGCACACGAGTCTGCATCGAAACCCATGTCTGAATGCGTGTAGCCAATTTCACGTACTGTTTTACGTGTAATTTCTTCAATATCAACCCATGCGCTAGTGGTAATTTCACCACCAACCATAACCATACCGGTTTTTACGTAAGTTTCGCACGCAACACGGGCATGAGAGTCTTGCTCTAGGATAGCATCAAGTACCGCATCAGAGATTTGATCGGCGATTTTATCCGGATGACCTTCAGAAACAGATTCAGAAGTAAATAAATGTTTTGCCATTGTATTTCTGCTCACAAATATTGCGCTTCACAAACGTCGGTATTAGCGCTAAAAAATTAAGGGGCGTATTTTATCTAAAACAAAACACCTTGCATAGTGTTTTTACGCCTAGACGTCTAAATAAAATGAGTAATAACTTTTTGGTCTTAAAAAATATTCATAATAGCCCATTTTTATAGGGTTTTTAATTGCACACTGCACCTACATTAAGTAAGAATGGTTGCTATAACAGCTCTTAAGTTACTTAAGGGTATTAACGAACACATAAGTACCCGCGCAAATACACATAAAGGTAGGAGAATTCATGCCATCTCGCAAAGAACTTGCAAATGCTATTCGCGTCTTGTCAATGGACGCAGTACAAAAGGCCAAATCTGGCCACCCTGGAGCCCCAATGGGCATGGCCGATATCGCAGAAGTATTATGGCGCGATTATCTAAAGCATAATCCAACTAATCCAGAGTGGGCTGACCGTGACAGATTTATTCTTTCAAATGGCCACGGTTCAATGCTTATCTATTCTCTATTGCACCTAACTGGTTACGACTTACCACTTGATGAAATTAAAAACTTCCGTCAAATGCATTCTAAAACGCCAGGCCATCCTGAGTACGGTTATGCACCAGGAATTGAAACTACTACGGGCCCACTAGGTCAGGGGATCACAAACGCGGTAGGTATGGCGATTGCTGAAAAAGCGCTTGCTGCACAATTTAACCGTGAAGGCCACGACATTGTTGATCACTACACGTATGCATTTATGGGTGATGGTTGTTTAATGGAAGGTATTTCTCATGAAGCATGTTCACTTGCTGGCACATTAGGCCTTGGCAAGTTAGTGGCTTTTTGGGATGACAACGGTATTTCAATCGATGGTGAAGTAGAAGGTTGGTTTAGCGACGATACACCGGCACGCTTTAAAGCATACGGCTGGCATGTAATAAGTGACGTTGATGGCCACGACAGCGATGCTGTTAGTGCTGCAATAGCAGAGGCTCAAAGTGTTACTGACAAACCATCACTAATTTGTTGTAAAACAGTGATTGGTTACGGTTCACCTAATAAATCTGGTAGCCACGATTGTCACGGCGCGCCATTAGGTGATGACGAAATTACAGCGTCTCGCGAATTTTTAGGCTGGTCTGGTGGTGCATTTGAAATCCCTGATGATATTTACGCACAGTGGGATAGCAAAGAAAAAGGTCAACAGCTTGAATCTAGCTGGGACGAAAAATTTGCAGCATACGCAAAAGCATACCCAGAGCTTGCAGCTGAATATAAGCGCCGTATTAACAACGAACTTCCAGGCGATTGGGCTGAAAAATCTCAAGCATACATAGAGCAACTACAAGCAAACCCTGCAAATCCTGCATCTCGTAAAGCGTCGCAAAATGCATTAAATGCATTTGGCCCGTTATTACCAGAATTCATGGGTGGCTCAGCCGATTTAGCTGGCTCAAACTTAACAATTTGGGATGGCTCTAAAGGGCTAACTGCAGACGATGCAAGCGGTAACTACGTTTACTACGGTGTACGTGAGTTTGGTATGTCGGCAATTATGAATGGTATTGCCCTTCATAAAGGCTTTATTCCTTACGGTGCAACGTTCTTAATGTTTGTTGAATACGCAAAAAATGCGGTACGTATGGCTGCACTAATGAAGCAACCAAGCATTTTTGTTTACACGCACGATTCAATCGGCCTAGGTGAAGATGGTCCAACTCACCAACCGGTAGAGCAAATTGCGAGCATGCGTTTAACGCCAAACTTATACAACTGGCGCCCGTGTGACCAAGTTGAGTCGGCAATTGCATGGCAACAAGCTATTGAGCGTAAAGACGGTCCTACGTCACTTATCTTTACTCGCCAAGGTCTTGAGCAACAAGCGCGTGACGCTCAGCAATTAGCAGATGTTAAAAAGGGTGGTTACATCCTTAGCTGTGACGGCGAGCCAGAGCTAATTATTATGGCAACAGGTTCTGAGGTGCAACTAGCACAAGACTCTGCAACAGAGCTACGCAGCCAAGGTAAAAAGGTACGTGTTGTATCTATGCCATGTACTGATGTATTTGAAGAGCAAAGCGCACAGTACAAAGAAAGCGTACTACCGGCAGCCGTTACACGCCGCGTAGCAGTAGAAGCAGGTATTGCTGATTACTGGTACAAGTACGTGGGCCTAAATGGCGCAGTAGTAGGTATGACTACCTTTGGTGAGTCGGCACCTGCTGGTGAGCTGTTTGAGCACTTTGGCTTTACAGTAGAGAACATTGTAAATAAAGCAAACGAACTGTTTTAATAGTTAGCTTTAATATTTAAAAGCCCGCCCTGTGTAAAACAGGGCGGGCTTTTTTGTTTGCTAACTGAGTTATAAAGTGGCGTAGTAGCCTTAAGATACTTGAATCACACTGCTTGAAATACGTAGTACTTTTTTGGCTTAAAGCCTTTTGAGTTTTAATTTCAGATGAGTAATTTTCACAGCGCTTTTCTTGCAAGGCTATGACCTATCAGGCAAGGTGGTGGCCGATTAAATAAAATAATACAACAGGAGTGAGGATGTCTCAGTTTGAAAATGTAAGCGTAATTAAAAAAGCGAACGTGTATTTTGACGGTAAAGTATCAAGCCGTACCGTGGTATTTAACGATGGCACAACCAAAACGCTAGGTTTTATGCAACCAGGTGAATTTGTATTTGACACCAGTAAAAAAGAATTAATGGAGCTATTAGGCGGCCAGTGGGACATTTTATTACCTGGAGAAACGCAGTGGAAAACATTTATCGCAGGCGAATCATTTAATGTTGATGCCAATGTGAGCTTTAAAGTAAAAGTGAGTGATTTTGCTGACTATTGCTGTTCGTACACAGACTAAACGCTAAAGGCTAGACGTCTGAAAGCCCATACTTTATGGGCTTTGCATAAACTTTGCACAACTTATAATTTAAATCAGTTTAAGTAACAAATTAATTTCAAAAATCAGTGCTTTTTCCTTGTGTTAATCTAAATAGCCCCCAATACTATTTATGAGGTAACAAATAAAAGGATACCCTATGAAAATTAATCTTTCTGGTCACCATGTAGACGTTACTAACTCTATTAGAGAGCATATCAACGAAAAGTTTTCAAAAATCGAGAGCCACTTTCCATCACTTATCGCACTCGACATTATATTGTCTAAAGAGCATCACAAAATCCAAGCAGAAATTAGCACAAATTACGAAGGTGCGCGTATATCGGTAAAAGGGGAAAACGAAGTTATGTACCCGGCGATTGCAAGCGCAGCTAAAAAACTCGATGCAGCACTAAAACATCGAAAAGGGCAAATAAAAGCAAATTTACACGAAAAGCCTGTAAGCACAACGCCAGAGATAGCGCACGAAATCATCCAAGAGATGGAACTAAAATAAGATTTAGTCCCAAAGTACTATAAAAAAGAGCCTTACGGCTCTTTTTTATTGCCTTTAATTTAGGTAAGTTATGCAGCCTTCGGTGTTATTAATTATGAAAATTAATAACCAGAGCGAATAACACACATAATTTGAGAAGTTAATGCAGCAAACACACACCTCTTGGAAATCTCGATTGGGCGCACTAGGCCCTGGTATCTTAATGGCAACCGCAGCAATTGGCGGCTCTCACTTAGTTGCATCTACTCAAGCTGGCGCGCTATTTGGCTGGCAACTGTTTTGGCTAATTCTCGTTGTTAACGTATTAAAGTACCCATTTTTTCGCTTTGGTATGGAATACACCCTAGCAACCAAAAACAGTTTAGTAGAAGGTTATAAAAATAAAGGCCCTGTCTATTTTTATAGTTTTATTGGCTTAAATATACTGGCCGCCATAGTTAATACCGCAGGGGTGTTATTACTGACTGCAAGCTTGCTGCATTATGCGCTGCCAATAGTGATAGAAGTCACGCTACTGTGTTGGATATTGCTCGGCGTGTGTTTAGCTATTTTATTACTTGGGCACTTTAAAGCGCTCGACAGCGTTGCTAAAGGCATTATGGGGCTATTAACGCTTGCTACTGTTATTGCGCTGGTTATCGCGTTTAGTAATGGCCCAATGGCTCCTGCTGACTATATTGGCCCATCACCTTACGAGTTGGCTATGCTGAGCTTTATGGTCGCGTTAATGGGCTGGATGCCAGCACCCATTGAAATTTCAGCCCTTAGCTCGCTATGGCTTAAAGAAAAACAAACTCAGCAAACGGTTACTAAAAGCCAAGGCTTATTCGATTTTAACGTAGGCTATTGGCTAACAGCCTGTTTAGCATTGGTATTTTTTAGCTTAGGTGTGCTGGTGCAATACGGGCAAAGCAGCAGTATTGAGCTTGGCGGTGTTGCCTTTGCTAAACAGCTTATTGATATGTATGCACTGACTATTGGCGAGTGGGCAAGGCCGCTTGTATCAGCCATTGCTTTTTTATGTATGTTTGGCACTACACTCACCGTTCTTGATGGCTACGCACGTACACTTAACGAGTCACATAAATTACTTGGTTTTAAGCAATCTAAACACAGTTTAAATATTTGGTTAGTACTGCAGGCCTTTGCCGGTATGGCAGTTATTTTATTTTTTAAATCGGCCCTGGGGCCAATGCTTACCTTTGCCATGACACTTGCTTTTGTCACCACCCCCGTTTTTGCATGGCTTAACTTTAGTTTAGTGCGCTCAGAGCCGGCCATTAAACACAGCGTACTATTGCGCAGCTTAACCTGGTTAGGCTTAGTGTACTTGGTTGGTTTTGCTGTTGCGTTTGTGGTGTGGAAGCTAGCAGCCTAAATATAGCTATTTGCTTTAGGGCTTTAATTAAAGCCCTAAGCATTAAATTCAAGGATTAAATGGGGTGTAAATGGATATTAGAACAGACGCGCTTTCAAACCCACACATTATAAAGTTACTACAAGCGCATCATAACGATATGCTAAAACACTCACCTGTTGAAAGCGTACATGCGCTGGATGTAACTAAACTCACAAAGCCTGATATAACTTTTTATAGCTTATGGATTGATAATAATTTAGCGGGTGTTGGTGCTTTAAAAGCACTAAATACAACGCATGGCGAAATTAAATCAATGCGCACCTCAAGCAACTATTTACGCCAAGGCATAGCCGCTAAGTTACTCACGCATATTATTGAGCAAGCAACACTGCTAGGGTATAAAAAGTTAAGTTTAGAAACGGGCACTGCAAAGGCGTTTTTACCCGCGCAAAAGCTTTACACTCAGTTTGGTTTTAAAAAATGCGAACCATTTGGGAATTATGAGCAAGATCCGTATAGCTTGTTTATGAGTAAAGTGCTTTAAAGTGAGTAGGGGATATTATGGTTTATAACGTTGAACTGAAAGCTCCAGCACAGGATGAATTTGCTAATTTACGTACACAAGTAAAGTGGCAAAACCCTGACGATAAAACATTAAAAGCAAGTATCGAAAACTCACTGTTTTGGGTCACTGTATACGACACGGATAATTTAATAGGCACTGGCAGAGTGGTTGGTGATGGCGCAATGTATTTTTATATTCAAGATGTAATTGTTGCGCCAAGTTATCAAAAGCAAGGCATTGGTCATTTAGTTATGACCCATATTGAAAACTACCTAAGCAACACATGCTCTAATAGCGCGACAATAGCTTTATTAAGCGCTAATGGTAAAGAAAGCTTTTATACTCAATATGGTTATGTAAAGCGTGATGGCGATGGTTTAGGGTTAGGAATGTGTAAGTTTATTAGCAAGTAATAATAAATATTGCTGAATTTTTTTATATTTTCCATTAACGCGGTAAGTCGGGTTGTTTCTAGTTTATTCATCATTATCGTCGGATGGCGTGGCTTCGCCACTTATCCGACCTACGTCAAAGGTAGGTTGGTTAAGCCAAAGGCGTCACCCAACAACGCTATAGGTTCACGCCTGAAGCCCCGCCGCTAGCGCTGAGCTGAGGTAAATTAATATCTAACTCAGCTCTTTTATCGCGTTACTTATTCCATCTAAACTCAGCGGGTACATTCTGTTGTCCATCAGCTGCTTTATAAAATCAATTGATTGATAGTACGGCCAGTGTTCAACCGGTTGTGGGTTGAGCCAGGCTACTTTATCGAAGTGATTGGTAATTCGTTGTAACCATGCACTGCCGGGCTCTTCATTGTAGTGCTCTACCGAGCCGCCGGGGTAGGCTATTTCGTATGGGCCCATAGTAGCATCGTCCACAAAAATTACTTTGTAGTCGCTGGTAAATTTATTAATCAGCGTCATGGTGTCGGTGAGTTTGAGTGGCGCCGCGCATTGTCTTGCCATACGTGCTCGTATAAACAGTTATGAAAATAGTAAAAATTTAAATTCTTATCTTTCTAATAGCTGATTTTAATCTTTCTATTTATTAGTCTAAATTAAACATGAATCCATGGTTAGTGTTAGATTTAAAAATTATAAAGATTAGATACCTAGTTACAAATGTTATATTTTTGTTGTGTTTTTAGTGCTTTATACTTATTATTCTAACCGTTGATAAATATAGGGAAATATAATGGAAAATCAATTTAAACTTAAACCTCTCCTTGTTCTACCTCTTATAAGTGTATTAACTGCATGTGGCTCATCAGATTCTGACAGTGAAACGGCGGTTGTAGGTGTAAATAGCGTACCAGTTATCACCTCTCAGGCTGTTATTACGGCAACAGAAGATACACAATATACCTATGACTTAGTAGTACAAGATGATGACAGTAATTTAACTTATTCATTGAATTCTGCCCCTGAGGGTATGACTATTTCTAGTGATGGTTCTATTCAGTGGGTACCCACTGAAGGAGTAGTAAGCTCAGGAAATGTAGTTGCAGCAGTAAATGATGGTGTAAATGATAGCGTATTGCAGTCTTTTGAGATTGAAGTTACCCCTGTAAATGATTCACCGGTACTAACTGAAGTAGCAAATCAGGTGGTTAAAAGCGGAGATAATTTTACTTTTCAAATTAATGTAACCGACCCTGATGATACTGCTGAGTACGGTGATCTAAACTTTACTCTAACCTCAGCGCCTGAAGGTATGAATATTGATCAAACAGGCTTATTGACATATGCAGCTAGCGCTTCTGAAACGTCTTCCTACGTAGTGACAGTTAGTGTAAGCGATGGTGGAGAAGATGGTTCTGTCCCTTCGACAACATCGTTTACACTTGACGAGCAATACTTTTTAAATATTTCAGCGGTGATTAAAAACTATTACACTGAAGATGTGATTGAAAATGCGACAGCTTATTTAACAAATGGAGATGAAATCGTTGACGAGGCAGTATCTAATCAAGATGGTATCGTTTCATTTTCTGTACAAGATATAGATATGACATCCCGTATGTCTGTTATCAGTGATGCTGAAGGCTTTGCTGAGATGGGTATTGGTTTAAACGAAAACCAAATAAACTTAGCCAACAATATATTACTGCAACCTGTTCATGCAGAACTGTCATTTGACCCAACAGTAGAGACGCAGCTTTCGGTAGAGGATACTGTTTTAGTTGAATTACCAGCTAATAGTTTGGTAAGACCAGATGGTACATTGGTCACAGGGATTGTGAATGCCGAGTTAACTATCATAAATCCAGCGATAGATATTAATCTTATGCCAGGCGATATGATTACTAAAAGTGAAAACGGAGAGATCAAACCAATAGAATCATTTGGTGCAATTACAGTTACGTTTAAAGATACTGATGGATTGGATCTTAATTTAATAGAAAATGCACAAGCTAAAATTAATATCCCAGCTGTAGGGCAACTTGAGCCGACAATCCCATTATATTACTTTAATGAGAATACTGGGTTTTGGGCTGAAGAAGGTGAAGCTGAATTAATATCAAACTCTCAAGGTAACTTCTATACGGGTATGGTGTCTCATTTTACAACGTGGAATGCAGATAGAATCTACGATACAGTATTTATAAATGGCTGTATTGAAGATGAAGAGCAAAACCGTATTGCAGGAGCGCAGGTAAACTCAGAGGGGCGTGACTATATAGGCTCGTCTTCGGCAGTAACAGACGAAAATGGTATGTTTTCGATACCTACTAAAATGAATAGTACTGTTTTAATTTCATCTACAGTTGGTGCTCAAAGTCGAACTTCTTCTATAGAAACAACAGATGTAGATTTAAACTTAGGCGAGTGCATCGTTTTAAATGAAGCGCTTACAAGAATAAAGTTAAATTGGGGTTTAACTCCTTCAGATTTGGACTCTCATTTATGGGGCCCATCAAATAGTGATGGTGGGCAGTTTCACATTTATTATATAAATAGAGAAATTGTTGTAAACGATGTCGTTATGTTTTTGGATGTCGACGATGTGACAAGCTATGGTCCTGAGGTCATTTCAATTCCAGAATTTGCTTTACCTGGCACTTATACTTATAAAGTACATAATTATTCTCAAACTCCTGATATAGATACTGATACAGCTAAAGTTGAGCTCATCGTTAACGATAGGCGTTATATATTTACTCCACCAAGTGATGGAGTTGATGATATGTGGTACGTATTTGATTTAGTCGTGAGCGAGTCTGGAAATGTAGACATTAATGAAGTGAATACATTTGAGCCGGATTATCGTTTTTCAAGTAACGTTAATCCTTCAAGTTATAATATTCCTAGAGTTAATTTGTCATCAAAAGCTCAATCTTATGAGCTAATATATAAAGACTTGGTTAAAGGAAAATATTACTCCTATTAATCTACAAATAAGCCTCCATATTTGGAGGCTTATTTTTTTAACTCAGCTCTTTTATCGCGTTACTTATTCCATCTAAACTCAGCGGGTACATTCTGTTATCCATCAGCTGCTTTATAAAATCAATTGATTGATAGTACGGCCAGTGTTCAACCGGTTGTGGGTTGAGCCAGGCGACTTTATCAAAGTGGTTTGTTATACGTTGCAACCATGCACTGCCGGGCTCTTCATTGTAGTGCTCTACTGAGCCGCCGGGGTACGCTATTTCGTATGGGCCCATAGTAGCGTCACCGACAAATATTACTTTGTAGTCGCTGGTAAATTTATTAATCAGCGTCATGGTGTCGATGATGTTTGAATGGCGGCGCGCGTTATCTTGCCACACGTGCTCGTATAAACAGTTATGAAAGTAGTAAAACTCTAAATGTTTAAACTCGCTGTGGGCTGCGCTAAATAACTCTTCGCAGGTATGAATGTAGTCATCCATTGAGCCGCCAATATCAAACAGCATTAATACTTTTACCGCATTGTGGCGCTCGGGTGCCATTTTTACATCCAGCATGCCGCCTTGTTTGGCGGTAGCGCGAATGGTCTCGTTTAAATCAAGGGTGTCACTTGCGCCTGTGCGGGCAAATTTACGTAATTTTTTAAGGGCGAGTTTAATAGTACGAGAGCCAATTTCGCGATCAGAGTCTAAATTGCGGTATTCGCGCTTATCCCACACTTTTACCGCTTGGCGATTACGGTTACCCTCTTGCCCTATACGCACGCCTTCTGGATTATAGCCGTATGCACCAAAAGGTGATGTACCACCAGTGCCCACCCATTTATTGCCGCCTGCGTGGCGTTTTTGTTGCTCTTCTAAACGCTCTTTTAGGGTTTTCATTAGCTCGTCGAGCCCACCCATGGCTTTTAGCTGGGCTTTTTCTTCATCGCTTAGGTGTTTTTCAAACTCTTTGCGCAACCAGTCTTTAGGTAAGCTGTGCTGTTGCTTTAAACTTTCAAGCAAATCAAGGTCGGCAATACCGCTAAAATAGTCGCTGAAGGCTTTGTCGAACCTGTCAAAATGGGTTTCGTCTTTTACCATTATGGTGCGCGCTAAATGGTAAAAGCCATCTACATCGGCAAATATAACGCCTTTTTTTAAGGCGTTTATTAAATCGAGTAGCTCGCGCAGGCTTACCGGTAAGCGGTATTTGCGCAGCGTGAAAAAAAACTGTACTAGCATGTTAGCGACGACTCATAAACGCAAGTTTTTCGATGAGGCTTATATCTTGCTCATTTTTAAGCAGTGCGCCAAACATCGGCATTAAGCCGCCTTTTTGGGCTTTATCGTGCAGTGTTTTAGCGTCTATATCTTCGGCCATTAAAAGCTTTAACCAATCCAGCAGTTCGCTGGTGGAAGGTTTCTTTTTAAGACCGTTGGCTTCACGTAAGTTAAAAAATACTTCGAGTCCTTGGCGAACTAAATCTTGTTTAACGTTAGGGTAGTGCACATCAACGATTTGCTGCATTTCTTCGCTGCTTGGAAAATCAATATAGTGAAAAAAGCAGCGGCGTAAAAAGGCATCTGGTAGTTCTTTTTCGTTGTTTGACGTGATGATCACAATAGGGCGTTCTTTCGCTACAATGCGCTCGTTAGTTTCGTAAACATGAAACTCCATTTTATCAAGTTCGAGCAGTAGGTCGTTCGGGAACTCGATGTCGGCTTTGTCTATTTCGTCGATTAAAAGCACTGGGCGTTTGCCGTTAAGTTCAGCGTAGTTAAACGCTTGCCACAGCTTACCTTTAACAATGTAGTTGCCAATGTTATGTACGCGCTCATCGCCTAATTGGCTGTCGCGTAGGCGCGATACCGCGTCGTATTCGTACAAACCCTGTTGTGCTTTAGTGGTTGATTTAATGTGCCACTGAATAAGCTCGGTATCTAAGCTTTTAGCAAGCTCTTCAGCCAGCATGGTTTTACCTGTACCTGGCTCACCTTTAATTAATAAGGGCTTTTCAAGCATAATAGCGGCATTTACAGCCTGTTTAAGCGAGCTGCTAGCGATGTAGTTGTCGGTAGAATTAAATTGCACGGGTTCCCCTTGCCTGGTCTGATCAGTGTTGTATGTGATTATAATGCCATAGTTAATCTGCAGCTCCAAGGTAGGCAAAGCGTGGAATAGTGTGTCCATCTTTTTCAACGGTTTCTAAAAACATACTTAGTGGACGTGCCCACATGCCGTACTCGCCATACAGGGCTTGGTATATAACAAGTTGTTCGTCGGTTTCGCTGTGTGTTGCTACGTAAAATACTTTGTATTGTGGACCTTTGTAGTGTTGATATATGCCTGGTTTGAGGGAAAGCGGTTTTATTGCTGTAGTCATGTTTTGATCTCTTGTATAATTGCGTTTGCTTTTTATTATGCCAAAGAATACACCAACACTATGAATTATATTTCGCTCGATGATCACAAAAAAGCCTGGGTTTTTCGTCATAAAGACCTTCCTGTATCTGAAGAAGACGCTGCGCGTATTAAGCCAATGACCAGCGAACGTGCTGCGGTGCTTTGGAGCACTATGGTGAGCCGCGAGTTCGACCACCCCGATTTTTTTGATAAAACTGATTGGTGCGGTAAAGAAGAAAGCTTTAGCGATGAAGTAAATTGGGAAGATGCGTGGGAAAATGGCGACGAAAGCTTACCACAAGCCATTTTGGATCATTTAGATTGGCAGGCTAATACCACTGTTTATTTTTGTATGGCACGCGATAACGTTATAGAAACCACCTTTGATGTATTTAAACGTAATTGGCAAAACTTTATGTTTTTAGCTGATGGCAGTTTATTAATTGGTAAAAAGCGTAATACCGTGGTGCAATTTTTAGAAAGCGGCATTGCTAAATTAGGTGAAAAGCCAAGCGCTTAAATTGCCTAGTGCGCTTAAAAAATAGCCGCTATTGTGCTATAAAACAGCTACCTAATTGTTTTTTGAGTATAACTATTGGTAGCGAAGAGTCAGCCACTTGCAGCTCAGCAGCAAGAAATATGGCAAAGTGATGCGCAAAAAGTGCTGTATGCACAATTGTGCAATGCGTTTTATCAGCGAGAGGTACAGCGCTTAGTTGCTGAGGCTAATGCTGATAAACTACGCCGCCAATTAAAAAGCTTACCGTATTATATAGAACGGGCGGCAACTTTGGTTGCCAATGGGAGTTCGCCGTTTACGCTCGACTCACAAAATGGCTCTTGGCTTGAAAAACAAAAGCCAACACCGCCAGAGGTTAACGCTCAGGCAAATGAACTTTTTTATAAAAAATATGCCCAAGTGGGGCTAATAGTGCCGGTGTTAATAAATAGCCATGACCAAGTGAGGCTAAGAATAGACAGCATAGATCAAGTAAGCGACAATAAACTGCACTGTAATGAACTAGGCTGGTTTGATTTTTTTGGCAAGGGCCTAGAACAAGCAAATGCGCAGTTGGTAAAACCCAGTAAAATGAGTTTAACAGCGGCGTGTTGCGGGCATCAGTGGCAATTTTCAAAACGCTGCGCACCTAGGTTGCTTTCACTTAGAGAAATGCTATTAGCGGGTAATATTAATTGGCGTAATATAAAACGCCCACGAGCCTAATTTTATTTAAAAACGAATAGGGAGTGTTAAATGCGGTTTTTTCAGCTTGGCCTGTTGTGCTTAGCACTGTTTATACAATACCGACTTTGGTTCGGTCATAACGGTGTGCAAGACTATACACGTTTAAAAGCAGCCGTGGCTTCTCATCAACAAACTAATGAAAAACTAATTAAGCGCAATAAAGTACTTACCGCCGACATAGAAGATTTAAAGCTTGGTCAAGAAGGCATAGAAGAGCGCGCTCGTAACGAATTAGGAATGATTAAACCGGATGAAACATTTATACGTGTTTTACCGGGCAAACAACATGAAAAATAATAATTCAATAGCTGCCATTGTACCCGCTGCCGGCGTAGGCAGCAGAATGCAGCACAGTGCACCTAAGCAGTATATTAAATTGGCAGGAAAAACTATTTTAGAGCACACGCTCTGTAAGCTTTCGCAATTAAAAAGCTTAAGCCAAATAGTTGTAGCCGTTAGTCAAACCGACCCTTTTTTTGACTCGCTTGCGCACATAGACTCGCGAATTTTACGCGCGAACGGCGGGCAAGAGAGAGCAGACTCAGTGCTTAATAGCTTATTGTTTTTAGAAAATAACCCTCCTGAATGGGTGCTGGTGCACGACGCAGCCCGCCCCTTAGTCACTATTAACGATATTGAAACCTTAATAGCGCATTGTATAGCCGACGACGAAGGCGGTATTTTAGCAAGCAAAGTAAAAGACACCATAAAGCGTGGTAACACGCATAGCGAGCAAACCGTGCCTCGTGATGATTTATGGCAAGCGCTTACGCCGCAACTTTTTAAATATGACGAGCTTAAAAGTGCGTTGCAACGTGCGCTTTGTGAAGGCGTAACTATTACCGATGAAGCCAGTGCCATTGAGTGGGCAAATAAACCCGTTAAGCTAATTGCAGGGCGCAGCGACAATATTAAAATAACCACGCCGGAGGATTTAGACCTAGCGAGGTTTTTATTAAACAAACAACAAAACGAGCAAGCATTATGATTCGAATTGGCCATGGTTTTGACGTACACAAATTTGGTGGCGAAGGCCCAATAACAATTTGCGGCGAAAAAATAGATTACCCGCAGGGCTTTTTAGCACACTCAGATGGCGATGTTGCTATTCATGCATTATGCGATGCTATTTTAGGCGCGTTGGCAATGGGCGATATTGGTAAGCATTTTCCGGATACGGCGAGCGAGTATGAAAATATAGATAGCCGTATTTTACTTCGCCATGTTGTAGGCCTTGCCAAAGAGCAAGGTTATGTACTGGGCAATGGCGATGTCACTATTGTGGCGCAGGCTCCTAAAATGTTGCCACACATCCAAGCTATGCGCTCTAATTTAGCCAGCGATTTAAATTGCGAGCTTTCACAAATAAATGTTAAAGCGACCACCACCGAAAAGCTCGGCTTTGAAGGGCGTAAAGAAGGTATTTCTAGCCATGCGGTGGTTATTATGAGCAAAGCGCCTGAGAGTACAGCAAGCGCATGAGCGATTTAAATTACCTATACGGTGTACCGCTTTCAAAAGCAGACTTTAAAACCGTTGCTGAAGATTTTATGGTTGATGAAGACCTCGGCATAGAATTTACCGGCAGTGGTGAGCATGTATGCTTACAGGTCGTTAAAAAAGGTGAAAACACGCAATACGTGGCTAAGTTAATTGCACAAAAGGCTGGAGTGTCACCGCGCGAAGTAAGCTATGCCGGTATGAAAGACCGCCACGGCGTGTGTAGCCAATGGTTTAGCGTAAAAGTACCCATTAAAAAGCACATTGATTTTAGTGAACTCAATAGCGACAGCATTTTTGTGGTTTCGCAACAGCGTCACGAACGTAAATTACGCACCGGTTGCCACAAAGGAAACCGATTCACTATTACGCTTCGTAATGTAACCCAGCCGCTTGATATTTTATGCCGCATTAATGCCGTGCGTGCGGGTGTGCCTAACTACTTTGGCGAGCAGCGCTTTGGCCGCGACGGGCATAATTTAGTTATGGCCGAAAAAATGTTTGCCGGCGAGCGCATTCGCGATAAAAAACTACGCGGTATTATTATCTCCGCTGCCCGTTCACATGTATTTAATCAAATAGTGAGCTTACGTGTTAAAGAGCATGGGTTAGCTAAAACCATGCACCGTGAAGTATTTATGCTAAGCGGTAGTAACGCATTTTTTGAAGATGCAATAAGCGATGAAAACATAGCGCGTTTAGCCTCTGGCGATATTATGATGTCGGCTCCTATGGTTGGTAAAAGTGAAAAGGGCTTAACTGATCAAGAAAAAATATGGCTAAAACCATACCAAGCATGGTGTGAGGGCTTAGGCGAATTAGGCCTTAAAAATGAGCGCCGTATGCTGCGCCTCATTCCGCAAGATTTAACCATAGAAACACTAGACGAAACGACTTTAAAATTAAGCTTTGGATTGCCTAAAGGGTGTTTTGCTACCGCACTTTTACGTGAGCTGGTGGATTACACCGATGCAAGCCCTAATGAGCGAAAAGAAAAGGATAGTCAAAATGAAGATACTGCTAAGTAACGACGACGGTGTAAACGCTAAAGGGATTGCTGTTTTATACCAGGCTCTTACGCAAATTGCCGATGTAACCCTTGTAGCCCCTGATCGTAACTGTAGTGGTGCCAGTAACTCGTTAACGTTAATAAACCCACTGCGCTCTACCACGCTTGAAAACGGCTTTATATCGGTTAATGGCACGCCTACTGATTGTGTTCATTTAGGGGTTAATCAGTTAGTTGATGAAACGCCTGATTTAGTCGTAGCAGGTATTAACCACGGCGCTAATTTGGGCGATGATACATTGTATTCAGGCACTGTGGCTGCGGCGACCGAAGGGCGCCATTTAGGCTTGCCTGCTATTGCTGTGTCACTTTGCTCACACCATGGTGAGCACTTTGAAACCGCAGCAGCTGTGACCGTTAATATAATTAAAGGGCTGGCATCGCACCCACTGCCTAAAGATCAAATTATCAACGTAAATGTACCCGATATTCCTCTAAGTGAGCTAAAAGGGGTGCAAGTTACGCGTTTAGGTGCCCGACATAAAGCCGAAACCATGACCAAACAAACTGACCCATGGGGGCGTGATATTTTTTGGTATGGCTCGCTTGGTATTGAAAGCGATGCCGGTGAGGGTACTGATTTTTACGCTGTTAATAATGGCTATGCTTCAGTTACACCGTTGAGTGTTGATATGACAGCAAAAGAAAGTATTGAAGCGGTTGGGCAGTGGTTAGCTGAAATGGAGATAAACCGTGCTGGCTAATTACTCGCGCAGTGCTATTGCGCTTTCTAAGCTATTAGAGCAAGAAGGGGTAGAAGACAAACAGGTATTAAAAGCCATTGCTGATATACCACGTCATGCCTTTATTGATGATGTACTAAAACATAAGGCGTACGAAAACACGGCGTTGCCGATAGGGCAAGGGCAAACTATTTCGCAGCCTTATATTGTGGCGCGTATGACCGAGCTGCTTCATTTGGCTGGCGTACGCGACAAAGTGTTAGAAATTGGCACAGGCTCTGGTTATCAAACCGCAGTGTTAGCCAAGTGTTTTAATAAGGTGTATTCGGTCGAGCGTATAAAAGCACTGCAATGGCAGGCTAAACGCCGTTTACATCAACTTGATTTATACAATGTAACCATGAAACACGCAGATGGCTGGCAAGGTTGGCAATCGCAGGCCCCGTTTAATGGTATTATAGTTACCGCGGCCGCATCAAAAGTACCTCAAGACTTACTTGCACAACTAGCTGATGGCGGTGTACTCCTTGCTCCCATTGGTGAGCAAGAACAAAAATTAACCATGGTTATTCGCCAAGGCGATAGCTTCACAGAGCATGTTATTGCACCAGTACGGTTTGTCCCTCTCGTCCCTGGTGATATTGAATAGGAATTCACGTTGAAATTGTTTACTAAGTTATACGATATGGCCCTAGTGTGGGCAAAACACCGCTTTGCTGAGCGCTATTTAGCAGCCATGAGCTTTGCTGAGTCTGTTTTTTTTCCGGTACCACCAGATGTAATGCTTGCTCCTATGTCGCTTGCTCAGCCAAGTAAAGCGTGGCGCTTTGCAAGCTTTGCAACAGTTGCTTCAGTACTTGGGGGGATTGTAGGTTACTTTTTAGGTTACTGGTTATTTGAGCCTGTTGTACAGCCCTTTATTGAGCAGATGCACTGGCAAGAAAAATTTGAAACAGCGCTTACATGGTTTAAAGAGTATGGCGTGTGGGTGGTATTTTTAGCGGGCTTTTCACCTATCCCTTATAAGGTATTTACTATTGGTGCAGGGGTATTACAAATGGCATTTTTACCATTTTTAATAGCGTCTGCCGTTGGCCGTGGTGCGCGTTTCTTTTTAGTTTCTGCTTTAATGAAGTGGGGCGGGGTTAAAATGGAGCAAAAATTACGTCAATATGTTGAAGTACTTGGCTGGGGTTTAGTTATATTAATAGCGGTTGCTTACTTTTTATTACGCTAACTAGCAAAAGTAGTACTTTTTAAATTTCGGAGCAAAACACCTTGAATAGTCAGTACGTATTATATGTAGTTGTATTTATTGCTGTTTTGCTTCCGGGGTGTTCATCTCGCCATATTCCTGCTCCTGTTAGCAGCCTCAACACTAATGTTAATGACTTTCAAAAAGGCATTAACATTAATGGCAATAAATACACAGTACAAAAGGGTGATACATTATATTCCATTGCCTTTAGTGCAGGCAAAAATTTTAAAATACTTGCAAAAAACAATTCAATTCCATCACCTTATGTTATTTATCCTGGGCAAGTTATTTCGCTTGTAGCCTCCAGTGGCCATGCGCTTGCTAGCAATTCACCCGTTAAACAAAAAATAACACCCACTAAAATAAAACAAAAAACTAACAAAAAATTAAAGAAAAATCTTGATCAGCCGAAACAACGAGAGTATGTTCAAAAACAAGCCAATGAAATAGTTAGTAATGCTAAACCTTCGTCGAGCAGTAAAGTAAAGTGGTTTTGGCCTGCAAAGGGCAAAGTGACTAAACGCTTTTCTAATAAGGAAAACGGTTACAAGGGTTTACAGATTACTAACCGTACAGGGGCTTCAGTTTTAGCCGCAGCACAAGGAACGGTGGTGTATGCGGGTAATGCGCTTCGAGGGTACGGTAATTTAATCATTTTGAAACATAATGATGATTACCTAAGTGCTTATGCACATAACTCGAAACTACTTGTTAGAGAAAAGCAGAAAGTTAAGGCAGGACAAAAAATAGCAGAAATGGGCAAGTCAGAATCTTCGGTCACTGCGCTTCGTTTTGAAATTCGCTACCGTGGGCAAGCTGTCAATCCTGCTAAATACCTTCCCTAATTTTTAGGTATTGATAATTGCTCGGGAGAAGGCTTATGGCTAACGCAGCAAAACTTGACAAAAACACCACCGACGAAAAATTTGATGACACCGCAGTAGAAGAAACTGCAGCATTACTTGAAGAGGTTGATAACGAAGAAGAGATATTTGCAAAAGAGGAAGTAACTAAAAACCTTGATGCAACCCAACTTTATTTAGGAGAAATTGGTTTTTCTCCCCTACTTAGCGCTGAAGAAGAAGTCTTTTTTGCCCGCAAATCGCTACGTGGATGTGAAGCATCTCGCAAGCGTATGATTGAAAGTAACCTACGTTTAGTTGTAAAAATTGCCCGCCGTTATAACAACCGAGGATTAGCACTTCTAGATTTAATTGAAGAAGGTAACCTAGGTTTAATTCGCGCTGTTGAAAAGTTTGACCCAGAGCGCGGTTTTAGATTTTCGACTTATGCAACGTGGTGGATACGCCAAACAATTGAACGCGCCATTATGAATCAAACGCGCACAATTCGCCTGCCAATACATGTAGTTAAAGAATTAAATGTTTACTTGCGTACAGCACGCGAGCTGACACAAAAGCTAGACCATGAGCCAACTGCTGAAGAAATTGCTGAAAGCTTAGGTAGACCCGTAGAAGACGTAACTAAAATGTTACGCTTAAACGAAAAAATTGCCTCAGTTGATATGCCAATTGGCGGTGAGAACGACAGCGCACTGTTAGACATTATTGCCGATGAAAAAAGCGCAGGCCCTGAGGGCGAAGTTCAAAATAATGATATTAACAAACATATTGTTGATTGGTTAGGTGAGTTAAACCCTAAACAACGTGAAGTATTAGCGCGTCGCTTTGGTTTACTTGGCTATGAGCCATCAACACTTGAAGATGTTGGCCGTGAAATTGGTTTAACGCGAGAGCGCGTAAGACAAATTCAGGTAGAAGCATTACGTCGTTTAAAAGATATTTTACAACAAGAAGGGTTAAGCACAGAAAGTTTGTTTGACCAGTTCTCGTAACTCCCTTTTATACTGTCTATGTGTTTAAAAGCTGAAGGATAAAACCTTCAGCTTTTTTTATGTCTTACGATCCCCAAGAAATACTATTCACTGTGTTATCAGCTTCTTAACCACCGCTCAAGTTATCTATATTTAAAGCAGAGCCTTTAATTTATAAAGAAGTTCGTGTGCTTGACGCGGCGATAGGTTATCAGGGTCAATGGCACTGAGTTGCTCCTCAACCTCTGAAGGCTCAGGCGCAGGTAACTCATTAGCAAATGAAAACGCCTGCTGCTCAGCATTAGGCGCTGTTACACTTTGGTGGTTTTCGAGCAGTTTAAGCTTTTGTTTTGCTTGGGCTATCACGGCTTTTGGCACGCCGGCAAGCGCTGCGACCTGTAAGCCAAAGCTTTTACTTGCTGCACCATCAAGCACAGTATGCATAAATGCAATGGTGTCGTTGTGCTCTATGGCATCTAAGTGCACATTCACCAGTCCAGTTTTTTGCTCGGCAAGTTCCGTTAATTCAAAGTAGTGCGTAGCAAATAATGTTTTAGCAGATATTTTTTGTGCCAGATGATCAGCCGTTGCATAAGCAAGTGACAAGCCATCGTAGGTACTGGTACCTCTGCCAATTTCATCCATTAATACCAAAGATTGCGCAGTTGCATTATTTAATATTGTGGCGGTTTCTGTCATTTCTACCATGAAAGTAGAGCGACCAGAGGCTAAATCGTCGCTTGCACCAATGCGAGTAAATATACGGTCAATATTACCAATTTTTGCACTATCAGCAGGGACATAACAGCCAATATGTGCCATCAATACGATAAGTGCTGTTTGGCGCATGTAGGTTGATTTACCACCCATGTTTGGACCGGTGATAATCAACATTTTACGCTGGCTATTTAGCTCCACAGGGTTGGCAATAAAAGGTTCTTTCATTACTTGCTCTACCACGGGGTGGCGACCTTGTTTAATGCTTATATTGTCATCATCGCATAGCTGTGGTTTAGCATAGTTAAGCGTTTGTGCTCGCTCTGCTAAGTTATTCAATACATCTAAATCAGCTAATGCGCCAGCCATCATTTGAAGCTGTTCAATATGCGGGGCTATAAACTCAAATAGCTCTTCATATAATTGTTTTTCAAGCGCAAGGGCTTTTGATTGGCTGCCAAGCACTTTGTCTTCGTGCTCTTTTAGTTCAGGTATTATGTAACGTTCATTATTTTTAAGCGTTTGGCGGCGAATATAATCAGCAGGTACTAAGTGTGAATTTGCACGACTTACCTCGATAAAAAAGCCATGCACCTTGTTATAGCCAATTTTTAATGTGCTGATCCCGGTGCGCTCGCGCTCTCTAAGCTCTAGTTGCTCAAGTATATCGGTAGCGCCTTTACTCAAGTTTCGCCATTCATCGAGTTCGCTGTTGTAGCCTGGTGCAATAACGCCCCCATCGCGAATTAGTACTGGTGGGTTATCAATAACAGCACGCTCAAGTAAAGCTTGTAGTTCAGGCAGCTCTGGAGAATGGCGAACAATGCTAGCGATACGCTCATCATTAGCATCGTTTAATAATGCGTGCAGTGGTGCGAGTGCTTGTAGGGCACTGCGCAGTCGGGTTAAATCGCGCGGGCGTGCCGTGCATAAAGCAAGTCGTGCTATTACGCGCTCTATATCACCAATTTCTTTTAATGAGTCGTGTAACTCGCCATATAATTGCACATCTAAAATAGCGCTAATGGCATTTAAACGTGAGTTAAGCTCATTTTTATTACGCACCGGTGTATGGATGCGGCGTTTAAGTAAACGCGACCCCATGGCCGTGGCGGTTTTATCAAGTACCTGCGCTAAGGTGTTTTCAAAGCCGCCCGATAAATTAACGGTTAGTTCTAAATTTTTGCGCGTTGCTGCATCTAATATAACTGCGTGCTCGTTATGCTCAAGCGTAATAGCGCGAATGTGGGGTAGCGCAATACGTTGTGTATCTTTTACGTATTGCATTAAACAACCCGCAGCGACCAAAGCAGCATGCGCTTTATCTACACCAAAACCAACTAAATCTTTGGTGCCAAACTGCTCGCACAGTAAGTGTTGCGCGGTGTCTAGGTCAAACTCCCACTCAGGGCGTCGGCGTGCCCCTTTTATATGCTCAATTAAATGTGTGTTTTCAAAGCTTTCACAGTATAAAAGCTCAGCGGGTGCTAAGCGCTGTAAGGTTGAAGTAAATGCTTCGTCGGTGTTAACTTCAACTACGTTGAAGCGCCCTGAATTTATATCAAGGTAGGCAATACCGTATAGCCCTTTTTTATTTTGCCATACGCTAGTGAGTAAGTTATCTTGGCGTTCTTGCAATAGCGCTTCATCTGAAATAGTACCCGGTGTAACGATACGTACGACTTTGCGCTCTACTGGCCCTTTACTGGTTGCAGGATCGCCAACTTGCTCACATATAGCAACCGATTCGCCCATTTGCACTAAACGAGCTAAATAGTTTTCTACTGCATGATAAGGGACACCCGCCATAGGGATAGGATCGCCGCCGGCTTTACCACGATGCGTTTGCGAAATATCGAGTAGTTGGGCCGCGCGTTTAGCGTCGTCAAAAAAGAGTTCATAAAAATCCCCCATACGATAAAACAATAAAATATCGCGATGCTCTGATTTTATTTTTAGATACTGCTGCATCATAGGGGTTTGTTGTTTTATAGTGTGCGGTGCATAAAGATCAAACGACATGTATTTACCCAAAGGCTGAATATGGAATTACATCAAGAGATTAAAACACTTGCTGCGCAATTGGGCGTTATTTTAACGGATAAACGCTTATGGATCACTACCGCTGAATCATGTACTGGTGGCGGAGTGAGTTATGCGCTTACAGATACGCCAGGTAGCTCAGGTTATTTGGGCCGCGCATTTGTTACTTATAGTAATGAAGCTAAGCATGAACTGCTTAATGTGGCCAATACTACGCTAGAGCAATTTGGTGCGGTGAGTGAGCAAACAGTAAAAGAGATGGCTTTTGGTGCCGCAAGCGTTGCCAAAGCTGATGTTGCCGTGGCAATTTCGGGCATTGCTGGGCCAGGTGGCGCTACGTCCGATAAACCAGTTGGCTTTGTGTGGTTTTGCATACAAATTGCCAATGAACAATTTACGTTTAAGCAAATATTTAACGGCGATAGAGCGCAAGTTAGAATGCAAGCTATTGAATTTGCATTGAAAAGTACGATCGAGAAGATAAAATTATAAATTTCACTTGATACTGTGATTTCATACAGTATACTTGTTCGCATTAGCCGGATTTGGAGAACAGAATGAACGATAATAAACAAAAAGCGCTGGACGCTGCACTATCACAAATTGAGCGTCAATTTGGTAAAGGATCAATTATGAAACTGGGCGATAACAAAGCCCTAAATATTGATGCTGTATCTACAGGCTCACTTGGGATTGATATTGCTTTAGGCATAGGCGGTTTGCCTATGGGGCGTATTGTTGAAGTGTATGGCCCTGAGTCTTCAGGTAAAACAACGCTTACTTTGCAAGTTATCGCGCAGGCTCAAAAAGAAGGCAAAACATGTGCCTTTGTTGATGCTGAGCATGCTCTTGATCCGGTATACGCACAAAAGTTAGGTGTTAACATTGATGAGCTGTTAGTTTCTCAGCCAGATACCGGTGAGCAAGCACTAGAAATTTGTGACATGTTAGTACGTTCAAGTGCTGTAGATGTTGTTATTGTCGATTCTGTTGCAGCGCTTACACCAAAAGCTGAAATTGAAGGCGACATGGGCGACTCGCACATGGGCTTACAAGCACGTTTAATGTCGCAAGCACTACGTAAGCTTACAGGTAATATTAAACGCTCAAATACGCTATGTATTTTCATTAACCAAATTCGTATGAAAATTGGTGTAATGTTTGGTAACCCTGAAACAACAACCGGTGGTAATGCACTTAAGTTTTACGCGTCAGTGCGTATTGATATTCGTCGAATTGGTTCTGTAAAGGAAGGCGATGAGGTAGTCGGTAACGAAACCCGCGTTAAAGTAGTTAAAAACAAAGTTGCACCACCGTTTAAACAAGCTGAGTTCATCATTATGTATGGTGAAGGTATTTCTAAACAAGGTGAGTTAATTGATTTAGGTGTTAAGCACAAAATTGTTGAAAAAGCAGGTGCTTGGTACAGCTACAATGGCAATAAAGTAGGCCAAGGTAAATCAAACTCTATTAAGTTTTTGAAAGAAAACGTAGAAATTGCAGATGAAATTGAAGGTAAGTTACGTGATATGTTGCTATTAAAAGCAACGGTTGAGCCAGAAGATGGCGAAGACGTATTAGGCGCTGAGTCTGACCTTTAAGTGTAAACGTTCTCTAAGCTTGATTTGACCCGAGCTTTAAAAGGCGCTAATCAGCAATGGTTAGCGCCTTTTTGTGTTTAAAGCACGCTAAAACTATAACCTTACAGGCTTTAATAGATGCAGTTTAAATAGCACTTAGCCATATTTACAGTGAGGCTGGCTAACAAGTTCGCGTTTTAATTGAGGCGCGTAATAAAAGCATGCTATTGCAATTACTTTGCATAAGATAGATAGCGCAAGGAGGGGGATAAGCGCTTTAACTTAAGGGGGCTTAAAGCAAAAACGGCACTAAAAAGTGCCGTTTAAATTTAAAAGCCGTACTTTAAAAAGCGACTTATAGCTGCCAGTTTACAGATAGCGCGTAGTTACGTGGCGCACCGTAATAACCTTGAGCCCAGTATAGGCTGTGTAGGTATTTTTCATCTGTGGTGTTATTAACGTTAAAAGTAACCCCAACGTTTTCTGTAATTTTGTAGTTAGCCATTAAATCAAGAATACCGTAAGCATCTTGGTTCGTGGTTACAAGTGCAGCGCCGGTTGCATCTTCAACTTGTACGCGGCTAACCGAGTCTTGCCAACGATAATTTGCACCAAAAGTTAAGCCTTCAACAAAAGGTACTTGGTAAGTTGCAGCCAGTTTTAGCTGATTCTCTGGCGTGTAATCTTCAACTAAATCATCACCATCAATACTTAAATTACTAAAGCTGATGCTTGCACTTAAATCCTCGGTTACTTTACCACTTAATTCAATTTCAAAACCGTCGCTGGTGATACCATCAGCACCATAATAACGAGTATCGCTTGGTAATGAATCAGGTAATGCAACCGCTAGGTTTTCTTGTTTTGCATCAAAGTAAGCAAAGGTTACAAATACTTGATCGTCTAAAAGCTGTGCTTTTAAACCAATTTCGCTACTTTTACCTGTAATTGGCGCCAATTGCTCGGCATTAATATCAAGCTCTTTTTGTGGCACAAAGGTCTCTGTGTAACTTGCATAGGCTGAAAGCGATTCATTAAAGTCATACACAGCCCCCACATACGGGATAACTTCGCTGTCGTTACGTGTTTGTTCTACACCATAAGCAGTGCCGGATGTTTCCCAATCAGTGTAACGTACACCTGCTAATACGCTTAGCGGAGCGCTTAATTTAATGCGAGTAGACATATAAGCTGATTGCTGTTTGTTTTCTATATCACTGCCATTTAAGCCATCAGCAAGGGTTGCTTCAGGTACTACGCCATCCCACGTATCAAGCGAAGGCATGGCTGGGAAGCCGTTGCCCGTGGTGTAATCGTAAAGCGACTGCTCGTTGTAATCCATTTTTGCTTGGCTAACACCAAATGACAGGTCGTGTTCTTGGCCAAATAAATCAAATTTACCGCTGGCGTATAAATCAAATAAATCGTGCTTATCTTCGTAGTCGTAACGGCTTGCGTAACCTGTTAAACCAAGGCCAGTTTCGCTATCTGGTGTGCCATATACGTAAAATAGTTCTGAGTCTTGCTCGTTTTCTATGTGTGCGTAACGCGCTGTTGCAACCCACGTAGCCGATAGGTTTTGCTCAAGTGTTACATATACTTGCTCTGCGCTGTTATCCCAGTAAGACCAATCAGATGCCGTACTTGTAGAGGCGTCGTAGTTTGTTGCTGTGCCATCGGTGTAATAAAGAGGGAGTGCGCCCCAAAGTGGGCTATCGGCATCTTTTTGTTGGTTAACATAGTTGATGCTTAATGTCGTGTCGTCGGTTAGCTTGCCTTCGTAAGCAAGATAAGCAATTGTTTTATCTGTTTCGTAACGATCTAGGTATGACTCCGCTTTTTGCTTGGTAAATACGGCGCGTACAGCGTGGTCGTCGTTAATTGGCGTTGAAACATCTACTTCTAAACGCTTGTTGTTCCATGAACCATACGATGCAGATGCATGCGCTTGAGTTATGTAAGTTGGTTTTTTTAATACCATATTTACGGTTGCAGATGGGTTACCTGCGCCAGTCATAAGGCCGTTTGCACCACGTACAATTTCTACACGGTCGTAAATAGACGTATCTAAAGTGCCCTGAATAGAGCCTGAGCTTTGTGGGATGCCTAAACCATCAACCTGAAAGTTTGTTATTTCAAAACCACGGGCTTTAAAATAAGTACGGTCAGTTTCTATTTGTTCTACAGTTACACCGGGGGTGCTCTCTAGCACTGAGTTAATATCATCTAATGAAAAATCATCCATTAAAGCGCGAGAAACAACAGAAATACTTTGTGGGGTTTCTTTGATTGTTAGGCCTAATTTTGTAGCAGATTGCGCATCTTCGGTGATGTAGTTTTTATGATGCTGGCCATATACTGCTATTTTTTCTAATGAGTCATCTGTATTTGTTGTAGTTTCTTGTGCAAGTGCATGACCAGATAAAACAAGTGAAGTAATAAGGCTTAGCTTAGATAAACGCAAAATTTGTTGGGACGACATGTGTTTTTCCAATAGGTTCAAAAAAGAAGTGCATAACATAATCTAAATGAGAGTGATTTTCAATAACATGTTTGTAGTTTGTGCAAAATAATTAATAGTTATCCGAAATTGTGGGAATTTAGTGGATTTTAGCAACTAAATAGCCGCTTAGTTTAGCGCTAAGGTAATATTCCTTAATCGCAAAGAGGGTGTTATTTCTGTACAAACTTTTATCTGAGCTCTTCCAAATGCTGCTATTTAAGCTTATTTAAGCGCTAACCGTGTTTAATTTACTGAAAATCTCAGACAAAAAAGCACCCTTAAATACCATTACTATCACAGTATTATTAAACCTTTTAAACAGAGTTCAAGTTGTATAGCTAAAAAAAGCGGCCTAAGCCGCTTTATTGTGATCACTATGTTTAATTAAAAATTGTATTTTACAGAAAATTGTAAGCGCTCTAAATCACCGTCAATACCACTTTCTGTTTCGCGCTCGGCATGTTTAAACTCTGCACCAAATGTTAAACGCTTAACCGGTGAGTATAAAATGTTTGCACTAAAGCTTTGGCTTGATTCAACAGGGTCGCCTGATATTGTTAATAGATCGGTGTTGTTGTCAGCACTAAAGAAAGAATATAAGAAGGTTGAGCGCCACTGGCTTGCCCATTTATGTTGATAAGCAACAAAACCAGATGTTGAGTCTATTGCATCAAGCTCATCGCCATTAAGCACTGCACCATGGGCAACATTTAAGCCCACGTAACGACCAAGGCCTTTACCTTGAGTAAGCATAAATTTAAGGTAATCTTCGCCAAAATTTACACGGCCCGAAGCGCTAATACCAAACGAGGTTTCATCAGCGTCAACATCGCCTACTTTATAAGTAAGTTGGCGAGCAAGTGCTGCAACTACAAAGTTACCCCAATCGGCATTGTGTGTGTAGCGCGCAGTAAAATCAGGAAGTGACGCATCATCTGTTTCTACACGTGCGCCACCTTGAGTGGTAATTGTGCTTTCTGGGTTTTCTAGTGAGAACGACCAAGCACCGGTCGTGTACTTAATTTGCGTTTGGCGAACAAAAACAGTGCCTTCAGCAGGGCCTACAAAATCAAGTGTTTCTGCCAGTGCACCCACGTTTTGAAAGTTTGACCATGTTTGACCAAATAACCAGCCATCGTAAGTTACAAATGCATGGCGAATACGTGGTGCATATGAGTTTGATACACGCTCGTTACCGCCAGGTGCCGATGCTAAAAAGTCTAACTCTATTTTAGTTTTAACTGTTTTACCGTTATCCATTAACGTTGACGTACCAAAGTTAAAACGTGACTCACGTGCATGCATATCAAATACGGCATCCGAATCATCGTCATCGCCTACTGGCAGTGTACTTGGTACGTAAAAATCACGCCCTACATTTGAGCCATCAGGAGCGCCTGCAGAGTAATCACTCCACATTGTATCTAGCTTAATGTATCCGCCGTAAGTAAATTCGGTGTTACCTACTTTAGCTGCAGTTGCCGCATAAGCCGTGCTTGTTAAAGCACATAATACAGCACTCGCTGCAAGAGTTTTTAATGGGGTAAATTTCATTGTGGTGTCCTTTAAAGGCTACTTGTTGTTTGTTGCTTTTTAAACGTTCAAATGTATTACTTGCTACAGGTATTACTTACGAATAAAAATTTATTTATCTTGCATCACGCTACGATTTCGTTAAATAAGTGTTTAACTTGCATGGCTGCATCATTATTTTAATGTCCGAAAACCACTTTTAAATATGTGCAAAATTTACTCAATTACCTATTGGTCTATAAGACGAAGGTTTAAGAGTAATTCAATGGCCACTTACTTATATTTAACATACTGTATTTCTATGTAAAAAAGTCATGAGCGGCGAGATTATAAACCACAAAACGTTAATTAGAAGGGTTGTACAACTAAGGTCTAATACTTAATAAAGTACTGCTGAGTAATCCTTTAATCATGGCAAGTTATTAAAATGGAGACTGAGATGTCACAAAGTATCTATCCTGTTCCTGCACATATTGAAAAAACGACGTTAGTTGATAACGAAAAATATAATACACTCTACAAACAGTCGATTGATGACCCACAAGGGTTTTGGCGTGAACATGGCCAGCGCTTAGATTGGTTTACTCCGTATACTAAAGTAAAAAACACCTCATTTGATAAAGGCCATATCGATATAAAATGGTACGAAGATGGAGTTTTAAATGCCTCTTATAACTGTATTGACCGCCATTTAAAAACCAAAGCCGATAAAGTTGCGCTTATTTGGGAAGGAGACAACCCAAACCAAAGTGAAAACATTACCTACCAACAATTACATGATGAAGTGGCGCGCTTTGCTAATGGTTTAAAAAAACTGGGCGTACAAAAAGGTGACCGAGTTGCTATTTATATGCCGATGACGCCGCAAGCCATTTACGCCATGCAGGCCTGTGCACGTATTGGTGCTATTCACTCGGTTGTATTTGGTGGTTTTTCTCCCTCTGCCATTGCAGATCGAATTAAAGACTCTGGCGCTAAAGTGGTGATCACATCCGATGAAGGTCGCCGAGCTGGCAATTGTGTTCCTTTAAAAGCGAATGTTGATGAAGCCGTAGCGCAAGAGTCGGTGACAAGCATTGAACACGTTATTGTACATCAGCTAACCGGTGGCGAAGTTGATTGGAACGAGCACGATATTTGGTGGCATGAGCTTGTAGCTGACCAACCTGCGCAGTGCGAACCGGAGCCAATGAATGCAGAAGATCCACTCTTTATTTTATATACATCGGGCTCTACTGGCCAACCTAAAGGGGTTGTGCATACTACAGGGGGTTACTTAGTTTACTCATCAATGACCCACGAATACGTATTTGATTTACAAGAGGACGACGTATATTGGTGTAGCGCCGATGTAGGTTGGATCACCGGCCACAGCTATATTGCTTATGGCCCACTGGTTAATGGCTGTACGCAAGTGGTATTTGAAGGCGTGCCGACCTACCCAACCGCAGGGCGCATGGGGGAGGTGATTGATAAGCACGGCGTAACCATTTTATACACTGCACCAACCGCTATTCGAGCGTTAATGGCTAAAGGCGATGAGCCAACCGCGTCATCAAATCGTCAAAGTTTACGCATTTTAGGCTCGGTGGGTGAGCCCATCAACCCTGAAGCATGGACGTGGTATTACGAAAATATTGGTAATGCTAACTGCCCAATCGTAGATACGTGGTGGCAAACCGAAACGGGCGGCATTATGATCACCCCACTGCCTGGTGCCACCCAAACTAAGCCAGGTTCAGCAACGCATCCGTTTTTTGGTATTGCGCCGGCTCTATTTGATGCAGAGGGTAATACACTAGAAGGTGCCGTTGACGGTAATTTAGTGATATTAGATAGTTGGCCTTCACAAGCGCGTACTGTTTATGGCGACCACGAACGTTTTGAACAAACCTATTTTAGTGCTTACCCCGGTGTTTACTTTACAGGTGACGGCTGTCGTCGTGATGAAGATGGCTATTACTGGATAACAGGGCGTGTTGATGACGTGCTTAATGTATCAGGGCATCGTTTAGGCACCGCTGAAATAGAAAGTGCGCTAGTAGCTCACGAAGCTGTAGCAGAGGCCGCCGTAGTAGGTTATCCGCATGATATTAAAGGCCAAGGTATTTATGTTTACATTACGCCAAATGAAGGCGTTACTGTAAGTGATGAGCTGACAACTCAAGTACGTAATTGGGTACGTAAAGAGCTAAGCCCAATAGCTTCCCCTGATATGATTCAATGGTCGCCAGGCCTACCAAAAACGCGTTCAGGTAAGATTATGCGTCGAATTTTACGTAAAATAGCCGCAAATGAACACCAACAGCTAGGGGATACATCAACACTTGCAGACCCAACCGTGGTAGATGAGCTCATAGAAAACCGATTAAATCGTTAAATGCGCGTTAAAAACTTGATTACAAGTTGATTCTAAACGTAGTATATCGGCTGTCAGTAAGTACTTTATACCTTATTGGCAGCCGAATTTATTAGGAGCGAACCATGAGTCAGTTTTTAATAGCGGATGATCATCCGTTATTTCGCGAGGCACTAAAAGGAGCATTAAGTGCTAAGTTTGATGATTTAGAGGTATTTGAATCATCAGATTTTGACAGCACACTGCAAGTACTTAGCGAACAAGAAGATCTTGATATATTACTGCTAGATTTACACATGCCAGGTAATGGCGATTTATATGGCCTGATCCGCATTCGCGAAGACTACCCAAGCTTACCCATAGCGGTTGTCTCAGGAAGTGAAGACATCAACATAGTGTCTAAGGTAATGGGTTATGGCGCAATGGGCTTTATTCCTAAGTCATCATCTTCAGATGATATTGCTAATGCTATAAACCAAATACTAGAAGGCGATACGTGGCTTCCAAAAGAGTTAAAAAATAAAGTAGCCGAAATAGAAGGAGAAGACAGAGAAATTGCCGCGCAGGTTGCATCGTTAACGCCGCAGCAATATCGTGTATTGCAATACCTTCATGAAGGGTTACTAAACAAACAAATAGCCTACGAACTACATATTTCTGAGGCAACAGTCAAAGCACACATTACTGCAATTTTTAGAAAACTTGGCGTTTATAACCGTACCCAAGCCGTTCTTATTGCAGCTAAATTACAGCTAGAACCAATAGAGCAAGCTTAAAATATTAAAAGCGCTAAAATCTGTTTATCGTTTAAAAATAAATTTACAGCCGTATGTTTGGTGTTTAGGCAAAGCCGTGCCTGGCTAATGTGCTTATTGCCTGTTTATAGGTGATAAGCGCTTACAAATACCAGATATTCGCTGCTCTAGGTAATATGGCAAGACTGAATAAACTTCAATCCACAAAAGCCAATACACTCAAGCAGCGCTTTTTAAACTTAAAACCTACACGTCATTTACCTTTTATACATGATCTCTTTTGCAAACAATGCTAGGTTAGCGCAATTTTGTAATTTATAGAGCCAAGTATGACAGACTCCACACACTCACCTAATAATCAACCTAAAGACAATAACGGCTTATTTAATCGCTTTTTAGCAACCGTTGAGTTTTTAGGAAATATGCTTCCTCATCCCATTACTTTATTTGCGATATTTGCGGTTTCAATTGTGCTAATAAGTGGTATTGCCGATTGGTTTGGGCTAAGCGCAATTGACCCAAGACCGATTGGGGCAGCAGGGCGTGCGCCTGATGGAGTAATTGAAGTTGTTAGTTTACTCAGTGCTGAGGGGCTACAGCGTATTATGGCTGGCTTGGTTACTAACTTTACCGGTTTTGCGCCTTTAGGCACTGTTTTAGTGGCACTACTTGGGGTAAGTGTTGCAGAGCATTCAGGGCTACTCTCTGCTGCTATGCGAGGCATGGTTATGGGCGCGTCAAAGCGTTTAGTTACCTTTATGGTGGTGTTTGCGGCCATAATGTCTAACACAGCTTCTGAGCTTGGCTATGTGGTTTTAATTCCGCTTGCAGCCATGATATTTCATAGTTTGGGGCGCCACCCTTTAGCTGGCTTAGCGGCTGCCTTTGCCGGTGTTTCTGGCGGCTATAGCGCTAATTTACTACTTGGCACAATAGACCCATTATTAGCAGGTATAACTACGCCTGCAGCACAAATGATTGACCCAACGTACGAGGTTGGCGCCGAGGCTAACTGGTATTTCATGATGATATCAGTATTACTTATTGCCGCACTGGGTACACTCGTAACCGAAAAAATAGTAGAGCCGCGTTTAGGTAAATATAACCCTGATGAAGCCAGTATCGACTTGTCACAAAACAATATTGATACACTTACCGCGTTAGAAAAAACCGGTCTAAAATGGGCGGGTGTTGCTCTATTAGTGGTGCTGTCGTTATTTGCTTGGACGATTATTCCTGCCGATGGTATTTTACGCCACCCAGAAACAGGCCAAGTGGCAGGCTCGCCTTTTTTAAAAGGAATAGTCGCAATTATATTTGTAACTTTTAGTGTGCCAGGCTTTGTTTACGGGCGTGTTGTTGGCAGCATGAAAAACGATAAAGACGTTATTAACGCAATGAGTAAAAGCATGAGCTCAATGGGTTTATATATAGTATTAGTATTTTTTGCAGCCCAGTTTGTGGCCTTTTTTAAATGGACTAATTTAGGCACTATTTTGGCAATTAATGGTGCAGCACTATTACAAGCGTTAAACCTTACTGGCCCAGAAGTATTTGTATTGTTTATATTAATGTGTGCAATGGTTAACTTGAGTTTAGGATCGTCATCGGCGCAGTGGGCGATTACGGCCCCTATTTTTGTGCCTATGCTTATGCTTATTGGTTACGCACCAGAAACCATTCAAGCGGCGTATCGTATTGGTGACTCTGTGACTAACTTAATCACCCCAATGATGAGCTATTTTGGCTTAATTTTAGCGGTGGCAGTTAAATATAAAAAAGACATGGGTATAGGAACGTTAGTGGCCACCATGTTGCCATACAGTATTGTGTTTTTTATCGGTTGGGTCATTTTATTTTACGTATGGGTGTTTGCTTTAGGCTTGCCAGTAGGGCCTGAGTCACCTATTTATTACACACCTTAATGGTGGATGCCAATTTACAATTAATTACGGTGAATTAATTACGGTGTCGGATAAAACACAGCTACATCTAATATCTGACTCTAATTAAGCTGTTAGGCACAAAAAAGCCAGCATAAGGGGAGAGCCCTGTTGCTGGCTTTATTGTATGTAAAAAGGGGTCTTATACCAATCC
>BJUT01000032.1 GCA_007988745.1 Pseudoalteromonas atlantica | reverse complement strand
AGCATTACCATACGCTACAAAGAGCTAAATAGTTCTTTTAGCCGTAGGGCGTTTACCTTGTTATATAAAAACAAGGTAAACGCATTATTTGCTATGCTGCGGTTACTAACGGTTTTATTGCTCAGGCTCAAGGCGTTTAATTCCTTGTCCGTCAATGCCTAAGTAAATATAGCCATCACTGCCTTGTGCTAAGCTGCGGACGCGGCCTATTCCTTCTAAAATTTTATATTGCTTTGAAACACCTTTGTTAGATATTTCCAGTGCACTTAAAAACGAAAATTTCATAGACGATAGCAAAAGCTTGCCTTTTAATTGCGGGTACTTATCGCTGCTAACCAATAACATGTCAGAAGGGGCTATGGAGGGGGTCCAATGCAGTACGGGCGATTGCATGCCGTCTTTTTCTTGTATGTCGGTAAACGAAGTACCGCTGTAATTAATCCCATAACTAACCACAGGCCAGCCATAATTAGCGCCCGCTTTAATTATGTTTAGCTCATCGCCGCCACGTGGGCCGTGCTCATGAGACCATAACGTTTGTGTTGTTTTATCAAACCACATGCCTTGCGGGTTACGGTGTCCGTATGACCATATAGCGTGTTTAGCGCTGTTTTGATTTACAAACGGGTTATCTTTAGGAATATGGCCATCAGTGTGTAAGCGATAAATTTTACCGCCATCACGGGTTAAGTCTTGCGGGTTTTTATCGCGCGAGCCGCGATCGCCAATCGAAAAGTAAACATACCCTTGGTTATCAAACACAATACGGCTTCCGTAGTGCTGGCCTTTTGTGCTGTTATGCTCACCTTTGTATAGTAATTGTGTGTTTAAAAGCTCAGTGCGATCGTCACTAAGCTTGGCGCGCATTAGGGCTGTATTACTGCCACTTTTAGCGCCTTGGGTACTTGAGTAAGTTATGTAAAGCCATTGATTATTGTTTGCGTCGCTATGTAGGGCTAAATCTAGTAAACCGCCTTGCCCATTAGCATCAATTTGTGGCAAACCCGAGAGCTTAGTTAAGTTAGCTGAGTTTTTAGGCAGTAAATAAAGTGTGCCGCTTCGCTCGGTTATAAGTAAATCACCGTTACTTAACGGCTCAATAGCCCAGGGGATAGTTACCCCTTTAGCCACACTGACGGCCTTTACATTGAGCGGTAACACATCAAGGGTTTTGTAATCTACAGCTGCCACCGGCGTTGAAACGAGTACAGCTATAAACGCCGTTGATAATGTTTTAGCAATCGTTTTTATAGGTAAAAACACAGTTGTTGTCCTGTCCAATAAATAAGCAAGTAATACCTACATTAGCATGCTGTTGATGATTTTGCTAAATGTAGCGCTTTAATAAAAACCATATATATTTCAATCATAAAGAGTTTACCCGCAGTGCTGTATGGCTGTTTTTAATATTTTAAACAGCTATTTATTACACCTTAATTGAGGCTTTAGTACAGCGCTTTAAATTAGAGGGATGCGTAAAAATTGCGCTAAAAAACTGAATATTTACTCTAATACTATTGAAATTAATTTTTTTGGGCGTACACTTGTGCGCTGAAGTTTGAGCGTACACATGTAAGTTCAAATTCAATATTTAATATCCAAGAGATTAATAGTGATGATTACTAAAGTATTAGACCAATTTTCGAAGTGGTTTTTACACCATCAAAGCTTTGCAGGCTACATTGAGCCCATAATGCAAATGGTTAAGCCTGCGTGGCGTGCTGGTCTTTATAGAGCAAAAATAGAAGAGCTGACGCAGCACAATGGTGATTTTTTAAGTATTACCTTAAAGCCTACTCAGCACTGGCAGGCACACAATGCTGGCCAACATATTAGTTTAACGGTAGAAATAAACGGGCGTTTATTAACTCGTGTGTTTACGGTTGCCTCAAGCCCTGAGCAATTTAAAAAAACGGGCTTGGTGCGTTTATTAATTAAAACTAATGAGCAAGGGCGTTTTACAAGCCTTTTAAGCAGTGCTTTACGAGTCGGTGAGTGGTGCAATGTTTCAGCGCCTAGTGGCGACTTTGTTTATAAAAACACCCAAAACAATGCAACGTTTATAGCTGGCGGCTCGGGTATTACACCTATGCTTGCCATGATTAGTGAGCATTTAAAACATACCACACAAAAAGTATCGCTGATTTATTATGCCAAAGCCGCAGCGCACCAATGTGTAGACGAGCTAAGCGCATTAGCAAACCAGTTTTCGCATTTTTCGTTTTTACTGCTCACACGCGAGCAATCAGATGATATTACTCGCCATGTAAATGTATGGGAAAACCCAGATATATACTGCTGTGGGCCTGCAAACTTTATGAAAACGGTGTGTGACTTTGCTAAAAAACACCATTTAAATTACTACCAAGAGGCATTTGGTTTAACGCTGCCAAGCCAAAATGACGACAGCCTGTTTAACGTACAGATTAATAGCAGCGCTCATATCGTAAATGCTAACAATGCATTGTTAGCACAGTTTGAGGCAAAACAATTACCGGTTAAACGCGGGTGTGGCATTGGTATTTGCCACCAGTGCCAGTGCATTAAAAAGTCAGGCGTGGTGCGTAATCTAAAAACTGGTGAGTTGAGTGATAACGGCGAGCAGTTAATTCAACTGTGTGTAAGTCAACCTGTTAGCGACTTGGAGTTACAGCTATGAAAAACATAAACTTTGATCAGTTAGCCCACGATTTAGATAGCATAAAAATGGATACGCTAGGCAAAGTAGGGCAGCAAGATGCAAACTACATTCGCTCGGTTGTTAAAAAGCAGCGGCTATGTGAGTGGAGTGGCCGTATTTTACTTATGCTGGGCTTTATTCAGCCACTTTTATGGGTTGCGGGTGTACTGTTATTAGCGCTGGCAAAAATTTTAGACAACATGGAAATTGGCCACAATGTTATGCACGGCCAATACGATTGGATGAACGATAAGCAGCTTAACTCGCAGCATTATGAATGGGATATTGCTTGCGATGGGCAAAGTTGGCATCGCGTTCATAACTTTGAGCATCATACGTATACTAATATTATTGGTAAAGACCGCGACTTTGGTTATGGCTTATTGCGTTTAAGCAATGATTTTAAATGGCGCTTAAAAAATGTGTGGCAGTTTATTACATATATAAATTTAAGTGTGCTGTTTCAGTGGGGTGTGTCGTATCACGAGCTGGCAGCGGAACGCGTGTTTATTGGTAAAAAGAAAGAAAACCGCGAAGGGGGTGTATCGCATTCTACCCTAAAGCAGCGCTTTTTTAGTAAAGGTGCGCGCCAATTAATAAAAGATTATGTGATATTTCCTTTATTGGCAGGCCCTTTGTTTTTATGGGTATTAGCAGGCAACTTACTGGCAAATTTAATCCGTAATTTATGGACCTCAACCATTATTTTTTGTGGCCACTTTACCGAGGACACCGAAACCTTTAAACAAGAGGACTGCATAAACGAAACGCAAGGGCAGTGGTACTATCGCCAAGTTTTAGGCTCATCAAATATTAAAGGCCCGCACTGGTTTCATGTTTTAACTGGGCATTTAAGTTGCCAAATTGAGCATCACTTATTTCCTGATATGCCGTCCTCTCGCTATCAAGAAGTGGCCCCGCAAGTGCAAGCCGTTATGCAAAAACACGGTATTGATTATCATACAGGTGGTTTTTATAAACAGTACAGCTCGGTATTAAAACGTATTATTAGGTACTCGTTTAAATAAATTAGGTACTCGTTTAAATAAATAATGTGCCTTTAAAAAGCCGATTAATGAAGGTGCATTAATCGGCTTTTTTGTATGTGCTTAGCAATATGGCCAATTTATAAACAGCAGTTGCAAAAATTTCTTTTTGATAATTAAAAAAGCCTCAGTTTTGCTATGGTTAAATGATGCATGAATGTCATACAATGGAGAAAAATAGACCACACAAGAGAGATTAAAATGGCCGCATTCGGTACCGTGTTTATGCCGCAGATGATTCAAGCTCGTTTTTCTGATAACCAATGGAGCGAAAGCTCAATCGTCCCTTCCGATAAACTTGAACTTCATGCGGGCGCGCACGTCCTTCATTATTCAAGCACGTGTTTTGAAGGCTTAAAAGCTTTTCGCCACGAAGATGGCTCTATTTATATTTTTAGAATAGATGCAAACATTGCGCGTATGCAGCAAAGCTCTGCGCTATTAAGCTTACCAAGCTTTGACGGTCAAATGCTAAAAGACATGATTATCGAGATTGTTAAAGAGTATGCTGATGAAACGCCATTGCCACCGGGCTCTATGTACATTCGCCCAACTCACATAGGAACAGAGGCTGCCATTGGTAAAGCGGCTGCACCTTCAATGAGCTCGTTGTTATATACGCTTTTATCGCCAGTTGGCGATTACTTTACCGGCGGTGCTACTGCGCTGCGGGTATTACTTGAAGAAGATGGCATGCGCTGTGCCCCGCACATGGGCATGGTAAAAAGTGGCGGTAACTACGCCAGTGCACTTGCACCAATTAGCGCAGCACGCGAAAAATACCAAGCCGATCAAATCTTGTTTTGCCCTGGCGGCGACGTACAAGAAACAGGTGCTGCTAACTTTATTCTGATCGATGGTAACGAAATTATTACCAAAGCGCTTGATAGCACGTTTTTACATGGCGTAACCCGTAATAGCATTTTAACCATTGCAAAAGACTTAGGCATGACGGTAAGCGAGCGTAACTTTAGCGTTACCGAGCTTTTAGAGCGTGCTGCAAAGCCAGGCACAGAAGCTGCACTTTCAGGCACTGCTGCGGTGTTAACGCCGGTAGGCACGTTTATTCATAACGATAAAGAATACAAAGTAGGCAGTGGCGAGCCAGGCCCTACAACAGCGCGATTACGCCAAGCATTGAACGATATTCAATGGGGTAAAAGTGAAGACAAACACGGCTGGTTAACTAAAATCTAATTGATTTGAGCAGTTCGCAGTAAAAAGCCACCGACTAGGTGGCTTTTGTGTTTTTGAGTACATTTTGAAATGTTTAGCGCTTAAAACTTCATTTCTATTTTGCCGTACACGTAACGGCCATTAAATCCGTAGGGCGAAAAGCTCGAATAAGCAAACAAGCGAGAAAAAGTAGAGACTTCTTCTACATTTTCGCGGGTAGGATCTGGGTATACATCAAAAATGTTATTGGCACCTAAACTAAGCGTTAGGTTATCGGTAGCGGCATAGGCTACATCTAAATCAGTGATCCACTTAGGTTTTAATACCTCGTTTAGCTCGGGCGTTGATGAAGGGTCTTGGGTTTCACCATAACGCGTAGTTCTAAGTGTGGTACGCAGCGCATCATGGGTCCATGTAGCACTTAAATTGTATTTATTGCGCGGGGTGCTTACTTCAAAGCGGCGCAGCTCTGTACCTGAGAACAAGTTGTCTTGATCAAACCCAGCACCTTGCAGTTCAGCGGGCGGGTCAATAATATCAGTGACTTCATTTTTGCCGTAGTTATACCCTAAGTTAAAGGCAATATCGCCATAGCCATCGGTGATTAAGTTGTACGAGGCAACCACATCAACACCGCGCGTTTTACTATCTATAGCGTTTAAGAAAAAGCGGCCTTGGTTAGCGCCCGTGCCTGCTAGCAACTCTTCTATTGCTGCGCCCGATAAATTGTTAGATAAAACAATACGGTCATCAATTAGTATTTGATAGTAATCAACCGATAAGCTGAAATTAAAGTCGGTAGACCAAGTAAAGCCAACCCCGTAGTTAGTGGCTTCTTCGGCATCAAGGCCCGGTGAGCCAAGCGCTTTGGCTACATCGCTGCTTGGTGCAAAGGTGCCGGTTTCGGTCGGAACGCTATCAACAAATACGGTAGCAACCGAAGTAAAATATTGCTGTTGTAATGAAGGCGCTCTAAACCCTGTTGAGGCTGAGGCGCGTATGGCTAAATCTTCGGTTAACGAATAGCGCGTTGCAATTTTGCCGTTAAGTGTATCGCCAAAATCTGAGTAATCCTCATAACGGGCTGCCACAGCTATGTTCCAATCATCTGTCAGGTAGGTTTCTAAGTCTATGTAAAAGCTTACATTATGGCGGCTGTTGTCACCTTCTGATTCAGGTGTAAAGCCTGGAAATACCTGCGCACCTGCTGCACCAAATGGGCCATCTTCGCCTGTGACTACGCCACCTGGGCCAAATGAGCCTTGTGCGTATGAGGCTTCTTCGCCAGCTTCTATTTGATAGCCTTCTGTGCGGTACTCAGCCCCAATGGCAACACTTACCGCGCTTTCTAAAAAGCTGACATCCACTTCGCGGCTTAAATCAACATTTAAAGTAAGTTGATCGTATGTCAGCGTACCGGCATCAAAGCGTGTTTGGCTAGTGGGGCCGTACGACGTATTTAAACTATTGGTTACACCAAATTCGAACGCATCTTCACCATACACAGCCGATACATCGTAGTTCCAATCACTTATAAAGCCTTTAACACCTAACGCGAGTGAGTAGTCGTTTATATCTGAGGTGATCACAGGTAAAAAACCGTCGGGGTATATTTCTTCTATATTACGGCTATCGCTTGCGCGTCTATAAAAACCAGCGCCTTCACCTTCACGTTTAGAGTAAGAGCCAAATGAATACAAATCTGCATCGTTAGCTAGTTGATACCCTGCATTATAAAAAACCGATAGGTCTTCTACATCCCCATTACCAAAGTTATGGTTATAGCGGTTAACTGTAAACTCGCGAGGGTCGAGTGAGCCATCTTCTAATCGGTTGTAGTTTTCGCGTTGATCGTAATCGGCACGGTTAGTTGAGTGGCGGTCGCGGTATTCAGTCGAAATGTTTAAAAAGCCATTATCACCAAGCTCTAAACCAATATTACCTTGCAAAGTAAGCGTTTGCCCATCGGTTAAAGAGCGATCGCCGCCTTCGGTAAATGCTAGGTTGCCATCGCTACCCTCAGATACCGATTCAAGCTGAGGTACACCATCCATCTCGGTGACATTTGCCCCATAAATAGCCGCAAGGGAGCCGCCGCTGCTTGCGCTTTTAAGTACAATATTAATCACACCCGCTATAGCATCAGAGCCGTATTGCGCCGCAGCGCCATCGCGTAAAACTTCAATGCGTTCAATAGCATTAGCTGGTATTGCATTTAAATCTACAGAAGATGAGCCACGCCCCGTTGAACCATTTAAATTAAGCAGTGCGCTACTATGACGACGCTTCCCATTAACCAGCACTAAGGTATGATCGGGTGCTAAACCACGAAGTTGTGCAGGGCGTACATGATCACTGCCATCGGTAAGCGATGCCTGTGGAAAGTTAAAACTAGGTAACAAATTGCTCAGTAGCGCGTTTGTTTCCGTAAGGCCTGAACTGGTAAGCGCCTCAGCGCCAATAATATCAATAGGTACGGCGCTGTCTTCAACTGTGCGCCCTAAACGGCGTGAGCCAATAACGCTTATTTGCTCTATATCTTCTTGTGCTTGAGGTGTTTGCTGTGCCGCGTGGGCAGTAAACGCACCAAATAGCGAAAGCGATGCGCCCACAGCCACTGCTGTACTCACTTTTAAGTTATTTAACCTAAACGGTAGGCTTTTATTCATGTTGTTAATCCTCATTTGATCACCCATTGATTTAAAATTTTTGTTTTTATAGCTGCTACTTTTTAATGGAGCTGCTTTGAGAACATAAACCGCATTAACAAAATGAGTCAATTGAATAACATTCAATTAAAATTAAAGGGTATATAGTTACAAGGTTTAATTAACAAGACTAAATGAGGTAAAAGCTATAAATAGGCAGGAGTTTGTAAGTAACTGATGGAGCTTAAAATAATTGGCAACCATGAAGTTTACTTTTAGTTAACAGGTAAGAGCAGTGTGTACGCCTTTAATAATGGCTGTTACTCAGTGTTTTTTTAAATTAAGTGTATAACCCACCTTTTATATGTTAAATAAATTAACATATAAAGAGCAGATTATTTAAGCTGAAATTTGTATAGCGTTTAAAAAGGTTGCGAGTGATTTTTATAATAAAATAATATAAAAATTAAAATTTTATTTTACCGGTAAGTATATCCTTAAACATGACCCAATCTCCCCATAAGCTATAAAGAGGGTGTTTAAAAGTGGCGGGGCGGTTTTTTTCAAAAAAGAAATGCCCAACCCAAGCAAATCCATAGCCAATAATCGGTAATAACCACAGCAAGCTATATTGCTGCTTGATTAATGCAATAAAGATGACTGCAAGTACTAGCGTGCTGCCAATAAAGTGAAGTCTTCTGCAGGTTACATTGCGGTGCTCTTTTAAGTAATACGGGTAAAACGCTTTAAAGGAGTTAAAAGTGTGTGGTGTGTTCATAGTCAATGCTCTTATTTTTATAGTTTATTAAATATACAAGGGCCTGCTAGATTTTGCAGGAAAAATTTTTGCAAACAAGGGGCTATTTAATCGCGGCACTAAGTTTGTAACCGAGTGGGCTCGATAACGGCTTTTGCAAACGCCTATTTATTTGCAATAACCCCTTACACAGGCTCTACCTTTACCTAAACGCTTTACAGGATGTGCTCTTCGCTTTTTATTGTACTGGTGAGAATAACCGCTGATAGGTTTTATAAGCGTACTCATCGCTCATGCCGCTTAGGTAGTCGCATATTATGCGCATCCCTTGGTTTTGTTTTTCAGCGTCTATGTAAAGAGCTTGCGTTGTTTCGGGTAATAAACGCAGAGGGTCACTGGCAAAAGCGGTAAATAATTCAATCAGTAAGTTTTGACCTTTAAACTCTATTTGCTGCATTTCTGGGTCGCGTATTAAGCGATTAAATACAAAATGTTTGAGTATTTGTAAAACGCGCTCGTACTGTGGGTCTAGCTTTGCAGCGTACTTTAAAATAGGGCACTCAAAATCACCATGCTGAACATCTAAATGAATATGAATAATAAACATATTTACCAGCTCGCCAATGGCATCTTTACGTTCAAAATCGTTTTTTGAAAACAAGCGTTGGGTAAGCGAGTCTAATTTAGTGTTTAACCAATCGTAATTAAGCGCGTTTAAGTGGGGTAATGCATGTGTTTGCCAATCATCTAGTGTGAGCACTTTAGTGGCTATGGCATCTTCTAGGTCGTGCACTGCATATGCTATGTCATCGGCATGTTCCATTATGGCGCTATCTAACGATTTATAACGGGTTTTTGCACGGTACTGATCTACTGGCGTATGGCTTGTTAATAGGGCTTTGTCGTTGTCGCTTAAAGGGGCAATGATCCATTCAAATATTTGTGCATCGTCTTTGTATAAGCCTTTAGCGGGGCGCCAATCATCTGCTTTTATAAATGAGCGTGTGTTATTTACCTTCGGAATGGTGTGCCATAAATCGTCTATAAATGCGGGGTATTTAATAAAGCCAAGCAACGTGCGGCGCGTTAGGTTCATGCCGTGGCCGTTAGAGTATGGCTCAAGTTTAGCGACTATACGTAATGTTTGTGCGTTGCCTTCAAATCCACCGTGCTCACGCATCATATAATTTAAGGCTATTTCGCCGCCATGGCCAAACGGCGGATGGCCTATATCGTGGGCTAAACATAAGGTTTCTAATAAACCAGTAGAGGGGAAGTGTTCAAAATCGCTGTGCTGTGCTTTTAAATGCCGTAATATGCCGGTACCAATTTGCGATACCTCCAAAGAATGCGTTAAGCGTGTGCGATAAAAGTCGTTTAAGCCTATCCCCATAATTTGGGTTTTTGCTTGTAAGCGCCTAAAAGCTGCGGCATGAATTATACGAGAGCGGTCTACCTGCCAGGGGGAGCGATTATCATTAGGGCGATTTTTATACTGTTCTATTATTCGGCTTTGCCATTGCTTATCCATACTGCTTACTCACAAAACGTTGTTATACACGGTATAAGCTCAGTATACCCATGCCCTAATAAATTGCGAATGAACAAGTACATAACCTTAGCTGGTGGATAATATATTTATCGCAAGCAGCCACTTTAGCATTTTTTAGCAAAGCGTGGCCCTTAAAGGGTTACACACAGGGTGTTATTCGCGTTTATATAGTGGCTTAGGTATAATGGGGTTTCGTATGTGTGTGTATTACCCATGCATAATTGTTGTTTGAAAGAGAGACTACATGCTAAAAACCATTTTAAAGCTGTTACTAAGCGTATTTTTTTTATGGGCGCTTGCATATCCGTTTATGCAAAGTAATGAGCAAGAGGTTGAAGAACAAACCACAGGTGAACAACCTAAAAAAGTAAAGAAAAAAGAAAAACCCCTGCACAATGTTACTTTACCTAAATTTTCTGAATTTGCTGATGTAAAAGAGAAAAAACAGGCATTTTTTGATTTTATTCGCCCACATGTTGAGGCTGAAAATAAAAAAATATTACAGCAACGCGCTAAGTTAGAAATTGCGCGTATGATGCTTGAATACAACGAACCGCTCGAGAAAAAACAACAGCGCGACATCGTTAATATTTTAAAAGCCTATGGCTTACCTGAAACAGTAAACACCCTAATTTTAAGCCAAGCGCTGCGCCGTGTTGATATTATTCCTAAAGAGCTTGCGCTAATGCAAGCGGCGAATGAGTCGGCGTGGGGTACATCACGCTTTGCACGCATAGGGCTCAACTTTTTTGGCCAATGGTGTTATTCAAAAGGGTGCGGTATGGTGCCAAGACGCCGCAATAGCGGAGCGGCGCACGAAGTTGCTGCATTTAAGTCGGTACGCGCAGCAGTAAGCTCGTATTTTAGAAATATAAACACGCATAATGCCTACAAAGATTTACGCCTTATACGCGAAGATTTACGACAACAGCAAAAGCCCATTGCGGCAACGGCACTAACGCATGGTTTAATGTCGTACTCAGAGCGCGGCGAGGCCTACATAGAAGAGCTAAACACCATGATTAACCAAAACAGAGCTTACTTTGATGAATAAAAAACGACTTATAAATATTAACGCCATACTCATTTTATTAAGTTTGGCGGCAAGTACCGTCAATGCCAAAGAGTTTGTTATGTCGTACGATGGCTTTTACGATAGATTAAAAGTGGTTAACAAGGGCGACTTTCAATATGCACGGGTTAACTTTTACATTAGCGATATTGCCACAAACGAGGCATGTGCTATTAAAAGCGGCACAATTTTAACTGAAAATAACGAATACCCGCTCAACTTTACCGATAAAGCACAGTTACTTTTACCGTTTGATAAGCAGCTCGATACGGATAAAGCCGTTATTGTTGTAGAGCCACAAAATCCTGATCACGATTGTCAGTTAAAATTGCAAATTGAGGCCAGCGAATTTGAAGGGCTTAGCTTAACTAAAGATTCGTTGTACACAATTAATAACGAGTTAGATGAACTTTTAACAGATTTATCGGGCTTTTTTGTTAGTAAACTCATGTGGTTTTTATTGCCTGAGCAAAAAGGCGTTGCTGTGACATTTAAAGAGCCTGTGACCTTTAATAACCCACATATACAGTGCGAAAAATCAATCTGCTACTTTGCAGTACAGGATAACTGGGAAGATGACGTAAATCTGCTTGGTGATATAGAAAACGTAGTTAAAGTAACTCCCTGGATAGCAAAATAAGTTGCAGGGTTTAATAAAAACGGCGCTTAATATAGCGCCGTTTTTTTATGCGTTATTTTGGCAGTGCTTGTGTTGAGTCACGTTTTATAAGGGTGGGTTCAAACACGCGGTTTATGTGTAAGTTTTTATACTGATACACATCTTGTAGCACCATTTTTGCAGCCATTTCACCCATTTCTTCTACGGGGTTATCTATGGTGGTAAGTGTAGGGTAAAGATAATTGGCAAATATAACGTTATCAAAGCCAATAACCGACAAATCGTTTGGTAAATTAAAGCCATGTTCACGGGCGTATTTCATAGCACCTGATGCCATTTCATCGTTGGCACACACTAAAGCACTAAACGGAATACGCGTGTTGAGTAGTTTTTCAAGGCCTTTACTGCCGCCAATTTCGTTAAAATCACCTTCGTAAAACAGCGCCTCATTAAAAGGGATGTTTTTTTCGTGCAGTGCTTTTTTATGGCCTTTTAAACGGTTTCTGGCATCGGCTTTAACTTGCGGCCCCGCGATATAAGCTATATTTGTGTGGCCTTGTTCAACAATAGATTTACTGGCTAAGTAGCCGCCGAGTTCGTTATCTAGGCTAATGCAGTTACTTTCAAGTGAATGTACGTATCGGTTAATAAGGTAAATAGGGGTTTTACCTTTACTTAGCTCAATTAGGTAGTCATCACTGACTGACTCTACATGTAAAATTAGCGCATCGCATTTGCGGCTAATTAAAAATTCAATGCCGTCTTTTTCTTTATCGTCTTCACTGTGACCGGTGGTAATAATAACGTGCTTACCCGCAGCGCGTAGGGCTGACTCGATGCCTGCCATCATTTGAGCAAAGAAAGGACCATGAAGCTCTGAGACCAAAATACCCACGCTGTTGGTTCTGTTTGAGGCAAGCGATTGCGCAATAGAATTGGGCTTATAGCCCAGCTGCTGCATTGCATCGAGTACTTTTTTAGTGGTTTTTTCACTTACGCGGGTGTTTTTATTCATTACCCGTGACACTGTAGCTAACGATACGCCAGCAAGCTCCGACACTTCATAAATTGTGGCCATGTTATTGTTAACTCACTTATATCCTTTATTTTGGCGGGCAAATAATACCGTACCCACCAAATGTTAACTAGCACTAGTTTTTAGCGATGCCTGTATAGAGGCTAACTGCGCGTTATTGAGCGTGTATTTACGCATAATAAAAGCAACAAACAAAGAGCCAAACGCCGGTATAATAGTAAACGATAATAAAATACCCTGTTGCGTATCAAGGCTCTGCATTGTTTGCGCTTGGTAATTATAAAAAGACAGCAGCCAGCCTGCAATTGCACCGCCTAACGCCACACCCATTTTTATAAAAAATATAACGCCCGAATATACTAGGCCAGTAATTCTTACCCCAGTTTTGTGGTGCCCGTAGTCTATGGTGTCGGCCATTTTTGCCCATAGTAGCGGGGTGGCCATATCTAAAAAAAACTTCCACAGAATAAAGGCGGCAAATGCCAAGGTAATGTTATCAGGGGAGATAAAATAGCTCGCAATACATATGCCCGCAGCGATTAACTGCAAACTAATATAGGCTTTTATTTTACAAAATCGCTTAGCCAACGGCTGAGCACACGCACACCCAACCATACTGGCAACCACTCCTAGGGTCATAAAGGAGGTAATTAAATCTTCTTGCCCTAAATAGTATTTAACGTAATAAACCCCTAAGGTTAAACGTAATACTTGGCCAGTGAGTAAAAATAGCGCGGCAGCGCACAGGACTCGCCATTGATCGTTTTTAATCAAGGTTTTTAAACTTTTAAACAACGACAGGTTTTGCTCAGGCGGTTGCTCTACGCGCTCTTTGGTACCAAAAAAACACAGTAAAAATAACACTAAGCCAAGCAAGCTCATTGCCGTCATGGTGTATTGGTAGCCTTTGGCGTTATCGCCTTGGCCAAAGTATTCAACCATTGGCATTGTACAGCCCGCAACAATAACGCCGCCTAACATACCAAACACAAAACGATACGATTGCACGCTAACACGCTCTTTTACATCGTTAGTGAGCACGCCACCTAATGCGCAATAAGGAATATTTATGGCGGTATACGCCACCATAAGCAAGGTGTAGGTAGTAAAGGCGTAAATAATTTTATCAGTGCCTTCAAGCTCTGGCGTGGTAAAAGCTAAAATACTAATAAGCGCAAAGGGCAGGGCAAGCCACAACAAATAGGGCCTAAAATGGCCAAAGCGCGACTGGGTTTTATCGGCTAAGTTGCCCATCACTGGGTCGGTGATGGCATCAAACAACCTAACCACTAAAAACATGGTGCCTACCACCGCTGGAGAAAGCCCTACTACATCTGTGTAGTAAAGCATTAAAAACATCATAACTGTTTGAAAAATAATATTACTTGCCGTATCGCCAAGGCCATAGGCTATTTTTTCTTTTACACTTATCATGATGTTAGGTTCTCGCTTTTTGATTTTTATTTATGCGATTAATCGAATAGCTTTTATTGACTATTTACGGCTTTGTATCAAGCTTTTATAAGCTTGGCCACTGGCTTTTATAGTACGTTGCTGAGTTTTATAATCAACGTAAACAATACCAAAGCGTTTTAAGTAGCCCTCAGCCCATTCAAAATTATCCATTAAGCTCCACGCAAAGTAACCAATAATATTAACCCCTTGCGCTGTGGCATCGTGCACGGCATTTAAGTGGCTATGATAATAGTTTAGGCGATCTACATCGTTTACCTCGCCATTTTTAATGGTGTCGGGCATAGCCGCGCCGTTCTCGGTAATATAAATAGGCGGTAAGGTGTAGGTGTTATTAAGCGTTACAAGTAAGTCGGTAAACGACTGCGGGTAAATTTCCCAGCCCATGTCGGTTAAAGGCCCTTGTGGTGCAAGTGGCTCGTATATATCGCTAGGGTGCGCTTTGTATACTTGGCGCGTATAAAAATTAATGCCTAAGTAATCAATAGATTGTGAAATTATGTCCATATCGCCAGGGTGGATTTCAGGCTGCTGATTGCTAGGAAGCTGTTTTATAATTTCGGGGTATTGGCCATCCATTATTGGTTTCATATACCATTGATTTAAGTAATCATCGGCGTAGCGAGCTGCATTTATATCCTCTGCTGACTGCGTTAATGGGTAGCAAGGTGTAAAATTAAGCACAATACCATTTTGAGTATTAGGCGAGGTGTGTTTTAACACATCCATTGCCAAACCATGGGCAAGCAATAAATGGTGCGCTGCTTTTTTACCGTACTCTTTGCCCACTAAACCTGGGGCATGTATGCCTACTTCGTAGCCTAAAAAGGCACTGCAAAATGGCTCATTTAGGGTCGCGTACGAAAATACCCGCTCGCCAAATGCTTGGCTAATAAGCTTTACATACCGAGCAAATTCATAAGCTGTATCGCGATTTAACCAGCCGCCTTTATCTTCTAAATGTTGAGGTAAATCCCAGTGATATAGCGTTACAAACGCTTTAATGTTGCGCTTATTAAGCTCATCAAGAATATTAGTATAAAACTTTACGCCCTCAGGGTTTAGCTCGCCCGATAAGGTAATAACGCGCGGCCAAGAGATAGAAAGTCTATATGCATCTACGCCAAGCGAGTCTATTAATTCAATATCGTTTTGCCACTGATTGTAATGATCGCAGGCAACATGCCCATTTGAGCTGTCGGCTATTTTGTTGGGTGTATCGCAAAAGGTATCCCATATACAGGGCAGGCGATGCTCATACCCGCCTTCAATTTGAAATGATGCCGTAGCCACACCATAAACAAAGTTTTTTGTTAATAGAGGTGAATGAGATGGTAACGATAATTTTGTCATTAGTAACAAACCTTTTTAAACCTTAAATGCATAAATAGCCACTGTATTTACTGCGATGAAGCGTAAGGGCGCGTTTATAAAAAAATAAAACTTGTTGAAATATGTTACATGTTCGTATTTAATTACACGTGAAAGCGCTTACATTTTTAGATTAGTGTTAATTGATACGAAGGTCAACTCTTTAATGTTGCTGGGTTACACGGCAATTTTTAATAACGACTTTTGCATTAATTTATAATAATAAATTGCGGAGAGCCCATGGCCAGTTCAGCACCACTGACGACACACACACAGTCGCAAAACTACCAAGATAAAAACTATGGTTTTGCATTAACTTCTTTAACTACTTTATTTTTTATGTGGGGATTTATTACCTGCTTAAACGATATTTTAATCCCGCATTTAAAAGCGGTGTTTAACCTAACTTATGTTCAGGCAATGCTGGTTCAGTTTTGTTTTTTTGGGGCTTATTTTTTAATGTCACTGCCAAGTGGCTATATAGTTAAAAAATTAGGGTATAAAAAAGGCATTGTAGTGGGGTTACTTATAGCGGCATGTGGTTGTGTGCTTTTTTACCCAGCCGCGGCGCTACATAATTACCCGGTATTTCTGTTTGCTTTATTTGTACTGGCAAGCGGTATTACCTTGTTGCAGGTTTCTGCAAACCCTTATGTAAGTTTATTGGGCGCCCCTAAAACAGCGTCTTCTCGCCTTACCTTAACGCAAGCATTTAATGCGCTAGGCACGACGGTTGCCCCTACATTTGGTGCATTTTTGATTCTTGATTCTGCCTCTGAAGCGTTTTTAACACCGGCACAAAATGCAGAATCGGTACAACTTCCTTATTTACTATTAGCAGGCATGCTTATTTTACTAGCCGGTATTTTTGCATGGCTTAAATTACCAGACATAATGAATGAGCAAAAAGAAGCCGCTGAAAAGTCAGAGACAATTGAAGGTAGTGCATGGCAATACCGCCACCTAACACTCGGTGCTGTGGGTATATTTATGTATGTAGGTGCAGAGGTTGCGATTGGCAGTTTTTTAGTTAGCTTTTTAGCCCAAGAAAATATTGCTGGATTAAAAGAGCATGTTGCCGCTCACTACATCACATATTATTTTGGCGGAGCTATGGTGGGGCGTTTTATTGGTGCAGCGGTAATGCAAAAATTACCCGCTGGTAAAGTACTTGGCTTTAACGCAAGTATGGCTATTATTTTGGTGGTTATTGCTATGAGCACGTCGGGCCAATTAGCGATGTGGTCAATACTACTGGTTGGTTTATTCAATTCTATTATGTTCCCAACTATTTTTAGTTTAGCGTTAAATGGCCTTGGTAAGCATACCGCGCAGGGCTCTGGTATTTTGTGCTTGGCGATTGTAGGGGGTGCAATAGTGCCTCTTTTACAAGGTGCACTTGCTGATAGTGTGGGTGTTCAACTTTCGTATGTTTTACCTATTTTTTGTTACTTATTTATCGCGTTTTATGGTTTAAGCGGAAGCAAACCAGTTCAAGCTCAGGAGACTCTATAATGAAAACCCCTTTTTCACTTAATAAAATAGCACGTGCCTCATTAATTGCATCACTAGGCATTTTAGCGGCTTGTTCAAATGACGCGACAACCACTCCTGAAGCTAATAATGCGTTGTCTAAAACAGAGAAAATTTGGCCAAAACTTAATATTGCCGTAAAACAAAACCCAAAAATTGAAGCTAAAATAGCAGATTATTTAAAAACGATGACACTTGAGCAAAAAGTAGCTCAAATGATTCAACCAGAAATTCGTGATATTACCGTTGAAGACATGCGCAAATATGGCTTTGGCTCATACCTAAATGGGGGCGGCGCCTTTCCTAATGGTGATAAACACGCAACACCAATGGACTGGGTAAAATTGGCTGAAGATTTTTATCAGGCATCGGTAGATGATTCTATCGATGGCAGTAAAATACCCACAATGTGGGGCACTGATGCGGTACATGGTCACAATAATGTAATTGGCGCGACCTTATTTCCGCATAATATTGGTTTAGGTGCGGCAAACAACCCTGCATTGATTGAGCAAATAGCAGCTATCACTGCGGTTGAAGTAATGGCAACGGGTATTGATTGGGTATTTGCACCTACAGTGGCAGTTGTGCGTGACGACCGCTGGGGCAGAACCTATGAAGGTTATTCAGAAGACCCTCGCATTGTACGCGATTATTCTGCTGCCATTGTAAATGGTTTACAGGGCAAGGCCGATGGCGACTTTTTAAGTGATAAACGTGTTATTAGTACCGTTAAGCACTTTTTAGGTGATGGCGGCACAGTCAATGGCGATGACCAAGGTAATAATATCGACAGTGAGCAAGATTTGTTTGATATACATGCCCAAGGTTATGTAGGTGGCTTATCGGCGGGAAGTCAGTCGGTTATGGCATCGTTTAATAGCTGGCATGGGGTTAAAAACCACGGCAATAAATACCTGTTAACCGATGTGCTTAAAACCCGCATGGGCTTTGATGGTTTTGTGGTAGGGGATTGGAACGGCCACGGTCAAATTGAAGGCTGTACAAACGAAAGCTGTGCACAGGCTGTTAACGCGGGACTTGATATTTTTATGGTGCCAACGGGCGCTTGGAAGCCGCTGTACGAAAACACCATAGCGCAAGTCAAAGCTGGCGAAATTAGCATGTCGCGCATTGATGATGCAGTAAGTAGAATTTTACGCGTTAAATTGCGTGCTGGTTTATTTGATAAACCAAGCCCGGCTAAGCGTCAGTTTTCGGGTAAAACTGAGCTAATTGGGGCGCAGCAGCACCGCGAAGTTGCGCGTCAAGCAGTACGTGAATCACTTGTTTTACTTAAAAACAAAAACAATATTTTGCCTCTTGATGCAAACCAAACTGTACTTATTGCCGGCGATGGAGCCGATAACATAGGTAAGCAGTCGGGTGGTTGGAGTATTACTTGGCAAGGGACAAATAACAAAAATGCTGATTTTCCTGGTGCCACGTCTATTTACGCAGGTCTTGAAAAACAAATTACGCAGGCGGGTGGTCGTGCCATTTTAAGCGTGGATGGCTCATATGAGCAGCGCCCAGATGTAGCCGTTGTGGTATTTGGTGAAGAGCCTTATGCAGAAGGCCATGGCGATAGAGATAACCTTGAATTTGAGCGTGGTAATAAAAAATCGCTCGCGTTATTAAAGTCGTTAAAAGAGCAGGGTATTACGGTTGTATCGGTATTTATTTCGGGTCGCCCAATGTGGGTTAACAGTGAATTAAATGCCTCAGATGCATTTGTTGCAGCATGGCTGCCAGGTACAGAGGGCGGCGGTATTGCCGATGTTATTTTAAAAGGTAAAGATGGCAGTATTCAACATGACTTTAGCGGCAAGCTTTCGTTTTCATGGCCTAAAACAGCAGTACAAGCAACGGTTAATAAAGGCGATGACGATTACAGCCCATTATTACCGTACGGCTTTGGTTTAACTTATGGCGATAAAAATGTATTGGCTGATAATTTAGACGAAGACTCTAAATTAGATAACTCAGCACTCACTAGTATGGATATTTTAGTTGGCGCACCGGTTGCTCCGTGGCGTTTATTACTTAAATCTGGCGATGAGCTATTAGATGTATCAAGCAGTACTCATCAACTGGGGGCACTTAAATACCGTACTGAAGATAAAACAGTTCAAGAAGACGCGCGCCAATTTAATTTTAGTGGCGAGCAAAAGGCAAGTGCTGAAATAGTCACAAGCTTTGCAGAAGATACCATTACGTATTTAGAGGCTAATGGCGTTATTAGTTTTGATATTAAACTCAATGAGCCACTAACCGATGACGTAAACCTTGCTATGACTTGTTCAGGTGAGTGTGGTGGTGCGATTGCCTTGAGTAAAATGGTTGATCAATCAATCAAAAATAAATGGCAGTCGGTGTCGGTAGACTTACGTTGTTTTGCTAACCAAGGCGTAGACTTTGCTAGCCTTACAAGCCCGTTTAGTTTACATGCAAGCAGCAAAACCTCAGTGTCGGTAGCAAACATTCAGTTTGTGCCTAATAAGGCAGACTCTGCTGGGCTTAAATGTCAGTAATCATTTTGTTTTAGTGTGTATGTCAAAGCCCTTCAATTGAAGGGCTTTTTTATGTGCAAACCGGTTTGCTATTTATAAAAGGGTTTTGTGCAGATTCATATATAACTTTGTCGCGTCCTGTGGTTTTAGCAATATACAAGCGCTTATCTGCCGCACTAAGTAGCGATTTAAAAGAGCTTGTTTGAGTATCGCTGCATGCCACTCCTGCGCTTATTCTTAAATAAATGGTGTTGCCGTAATAGCTAAAGGGCTTGTTTTTAATGTTTTTTCTGAGGGTGTTTGCCGCGCACTGTGCCTCATTTAAAGTGCAGTGGCTAAGTAAAATTGCAAACTCTTCGCCGCCTACACGTGCGGTAACTGCGCTGTTAGAAAAAAGCGCTGCAATATGCTGCGAAACCCATTTAATTGCCTCATCACCTGCATCGTGTCCGTATTCATCGTTAACGCGCTTAAAAAAGTCTATATCGACCATAATAATGCTAAGGGGATGCTCGGCATTATTTTTATTAAATAACGTATTGGCCACTGCATTTAAACCGCGTTTATTTAATAGCTGGGTTAATGGGTCGCGATTAGCAAGGGAGTTGAGCGTATGCTCTGTATTGGCAAACACTAAAAAAGGCAGCAATAGGGCGGCGCTAGTGGCAAGTATTAAGTGTACAGCCAAAGTAAATTGCAAAACAGAGGCAAAATTAAAGTTGAGCGCAGTAAAAAACGGCAACAGTAATAAAACTCCCTGTATTAGCATAACGAGTGCATGCAGTAATAGGCAAAGCAATAGCATACGTTGCTGTAATTTTGCTATAAAGCGGGTGCTTAAAACAATATACGAGGCATACAAAAATAACCCTGCCACAGTTAAACTAACCAATACTTGCTCTGCTGCGGTGTTGTAAACTACGAGTAAAAAAACCGCAGCCACGATGAGCAAATAGCTAACTTGCCTGCATATGCTTTTATTTAAAGGGCTGAGTGCTTTTAATTCCATAATTAAAAAAAGTGGGCAAGCAATAATAAATAGACTGGCAAAGTAATGGGTAATAAACGGCCATGCAATGATCACGCGTAAGCTTGCGCATAGTATGGCGAATGTAAAGGTGGTACAAGCTAGGCCAAAATATAAAAAACTAGTTTGTTTTTTATATTGATAAATAGAGATAAAATACAGCCCAATTATAAGGTTTAAAATAAAAGAAAGGCTTATAACGGTTGGTAAGTGCAGCATAGAAAGGTTCTTTTATTATAAAACGACTATTTTAATGGAGACTAGATACTAAAGCTTATATTAATTACAGTAACCTAGCTTAAAGTAGTATTTTTATAACCTTTAGTAGGTGTATCTATGCTGAATACACCTACTTTATTAAACTTCTCAGAGCCGAATCTATATCCGTAAAATGAAAACGGTAATTATGCGCTAACGCTTTTTTGGGTATTACATATTGCCCAGTAGTGAGCAAATCAGACATTTCACCCATTAACACTTTTAACACAGGGCTTGGCATGGTTAGGGCCGCAGGGCGAGACAATGCTTTACCTAAACTTTTGCTAAATACTTTATTGCTAACAGGGGTGGGTGCAGTGACGTTAATTGGCCCGCAAAGCGACGTGTGTTTTATAATAAATAAAATCAGTTGAATCATGTCATCAATATGAATCCACGACATACCTTGCTCCCCATCACCAATGGGGCCACCTGCAAAAATTTTAAACGCAGGAAGCATTTTACTTAAAGCGCCGCCGTTTTTGCTAAGTACAATTCCCGTGCGTAATAAACACACCCGTGTTTTATCACTTTGCGCTTTTAGTGCCGCATGCTCCCACTCTTTGCATAGCTGATGGCTAAATTCATCATTTACATCGTCGGTGTCCTCATCTACAGGAGTATCGCCTTGGCGGCCATAATAGCCAATAGCACTGCCAGATATAAATGTAGCAGGGGGCGTGCTGCAATTTAAAATAGCATCGCTGATTTGCGTGGTAAGGTTTATTCTGCTGTTTTTAATTGTTTGTTTTTGTGTCTGCGTCCAGCGTTTGTTAACGATAGGTTCGCCGGCTAAATTAATCACAGTATCTACATGGTTAAAATTAACCTCATCAACGCTGCTTACTACATCAATATTATGACCAAGCAATACATGGGCTTTGGTTTTATTTCGGCTCAGTACGGTTACTTTATGATGATGCAGCAAAAAAGGCGTTAAGTGTTTACCTATTAGGCCTGTAGCGCCTGTAAAAAAAATATGCATAAAAATCTTACCAATTTTAAGTGTACGATTTGTTTAAAATGTATACTATTTAAACTATCTTAATGCAAATTATTACGTTAACTAAAAAACAACGATCACTTTGTAAATATTTCATTTAATTAGTTTTTGCCTTACACTAAAGCGAATTTCATAAGAAAAGGATTGGCGCGTTGGCAAGTTTAACTGGCGTAAATAAAAGCTTAATAATATTTGCAGCCCTGGTGGTTGTATTAGCCGGTATTAAGGCCGCAAGTGTTATTATTATTCCCTTTATTTTGGCGGCGTTTATTGCCATTGTATGCAACCCGCTGATCACATTTTTTGGTCGCTATCGGATCCCTAAAGGGGTTTCTGTTGTTATTGTGGTGCTTATCATTGTGGGCTTAGGTGTAAGCTTAGGCGGCCTTGTAGGACAATCAGTTAACGACTTTTCTCAGCAACTTCCTGAATATAAAGCCCAGTTACAAGAAGAGTTTGTTTGGCTGGTCGATCTTGCATCGCAATACAATATCTTAATCGATAGAGATCAAATTCTCTCTATGTTTGACCCAGGTAAAATGGTTGATGTAGCCACGAATATGCTTACCGGCTTAGGTGGCGTAATGGCAAACATGTTTTTAATAATTTTAACTGTGGTGTTTATGCTTTTTGAAGGGCCTGCATTAAGCAAAAAAATTCATATGGCACTTGCCGACCCAGATAGAAAAATGGAGCAAATTGACCGCTTTTTGGTTTCTATTAATTCGTATTTAGCAATTAAAACATTGGTGAGTTTAGCCACCGGTATTATTGCAGCATTTTATTTATGGATTTTAGAAGTTGACTACTTTGTGTTGTGGGGCGTGTTGGCCTTTATGTTTAATTATATTCCTAATATAGGTTCTATTATTGCCGCAGTACCAGCTGTATTGTTAGCACTGATCACACAAGGACCATTAACAGCCGGGCTTGTAGGTGCAGGGTATTTAATTATTAATACGGTAATGGGTAACATTGTAGAGCCTAAATTTATGGGTAAAGGGCTTGGGCTTTCTACCTTGGTGGTGTTTTTGTCGTTAATATTTTGGGGTTGGTTATTAGGCACTGTAGGCATGTTGCTATCGGTACCTCTTACCATGATTGTTAAAATAGCCCTAGAGGCAAGTGATGAAGGGCGCTGGGTTGCCACGCTACTTGGTACTGGAGAGTCGATAGACGATAAATAATATCAATTGGTTTTCATAGCTTAAAATTGCGTATTTGATTAAATATTTGATACAAAAAAAGCGATTAATTCACAGTATTAATCGCTTTTTTTGTAGGGGTTAATCCCCGTTTAAAGTGGCTTTTTAAGCACTTGAGTAAACTGTTCAATAAGTGCAAGTTCACATAATTTGTAATCAATAGCGGCTTGGCTGGCATTTGGCAGTTTTAATATGTAGCGCCATTGGCAGCTTGCTTCAATATACTTTTGGTGGTTGTCGACGCTGCGCTTAAACAACATCAGTATTTGCGTATTTCCGCTTTGCTCTTCTAATTTAGTGAGTTCATATTTACGTTTTTGAACCCAAGTACCCTGATTGTATTTAGCCTGATTTATTTGGGTGTCTAAACACTGCGTATAGCGTTTAGTTTGGCTTGGCGTTGCGTTTTGCTCAAGCGTACACTGTGCTTGCGCACTGACATTAGCACTTAGTGCTAATAGGCTCGCAAGTGTGATTAAAAGGCTATTTTTTATCATTGTAATTAAACTCTAAAATAAATTGTGCGCCGCCCAAGGTGTCCGACTTATTAATCGTTAAGTGTCCGTTATAAGATTTAACCAAGTCCGAGACTATCGCCATACCAACACCGTGGCCGCTTTCGTAAGTATCAAGGCGGGTACCACGGGTTAATAAAGACTCGCGTTTATCCTCGGGTACACCGGGTCCATCGTCACTAATGCCTATGCACAGTGTTTTACTTTGAATGACTTGTATTTCTACTTGTGAGCGACACGCTTTACAGGCGTTATCAATTAAATTACCCAGTAATTCCATTAAATCTGTTTGGTCACCTAAAAAGTAATCTTTATCGGTCACGGTACAATTAAATATAATGTCTTTATCGCGGTATACCTTGGCCATTGCACTTAAAATAGAATCAACCACAGGTTTAACTGGGGTTTGTTTTTTCCATGTATCTGAGGCGCCAGTAGCTGCACGCTTTAACTGATGCTCGATCATTACATTTATTCTATCAAGTTGCTCTTGGGCATCGGCATCATTAGCAAGCGGGCTTGATTTTAATACCGCAAGGGGCGTTTTTAATGCATGTGCTAGGTCACTTAAAGAGGCTCTGTAGCGCTCTTTTTGACGTTGCTGCGACTCTAGTAATAAGTTTAGGTCTGATTTAATTGTTTGTAGCTCTACAGGGTATAAGCCTTTAATTTCTTGAATATCGCCCGACTCAATGGCTTTTATTTCTTTATCAAGACGTTGTAACGGCCGGCCGCTCCAAATAAATCCAATTGCCATTAAGCCGGCAATCGCAATACCCATTATAAACATCCAATCGACTAGGGTTTGCTTAAAGCCATCCATTAATCTTATCAATGCATCGTTTCGTTTGAGTAATATAAAACGTGCCTGCTCAGATTGGTCAATATTATTTAAAATGACCGTTAGGCTTAATTGCCAGTAAACCGCATTGTTGTAAACCACACGTCTAAAGTCGGCCGCACCTGCTTTAGGCTCTATGTACTCGGGTTTAAAGTTTACGTTTACTGCCGACTCTGAGTGCCACACAGGTACATCATCGCGGTAAATCATGGCGTAGGTATCTGAATTTAAGTTATTAAGCTCAGGCGTTAAAATTGTGCTGGGCATAATAATGCCGCGCTCAGTAAAGTCGACTTCAGAAATAAGGGAGTATAAGTGGGCTTCTAGATTTTTTTCGGTGGTTTCGACTAATGAGGCGTAATACGCTTTACCAATCGAGTAAAACAAAATAGGCAGTGCCACCAATAAAACAAAGACAAGGATAAATCCTTGCCTTATTTTAAGCGATATTTGCGATGCTACCACTGACTTTTAAGCCTGTAACCACGCCCACGTAGTGTTTCTACTGGGTTTAATGTGCCTTCAGGGTCTAATTTTTTACGCAGACGAAGTACAAATACTTCGATAACGTTAGAATCAAGATCGAAATCTTGGTCGTAAATGTGCTCAGTAAGTTCTGATTTAGAAATTACTTTTTGCGGGTTAACCATCAAATACTCAAGTACTTTGTACTCATAAGCCGTAAGGCTAAGTTCTTTGTCGTTAACCCAAACTTGTTGTGAGCGAGTATGAATTTTAATTGGACCCGCTGTCATTTCAGGGTTTGCTTTACCCGCACTGCGGCGAATAAGTGCGTTACAACGCGCAATTAATTCTTCAACATGAAACGGCTTGGTTAAGTAGTCGTCGGCACCAGCATCTAGGCCTTCAACTTTGTCTTGCCAGCGGTCGCGCGCCGTTAAGATTAAAATAGGGATCGTCACGCCTTGTGCACGTGCTTTATTGATTAGCTCAATACCGTCAATTTTTGGTAAGCCTAAATCAACCACTGCCATATCTAGCGGGTATTCTGTAATATGGAATAGGCCAGCTTCGCCATCGTGACATAAATCAACACTGTAACGTTCTTTCTCTAAAGCATTACGTAGGTTGTCTGCTAAGTGTAAATCATCTTCTATAACTAAAATTCGCATTTGCTAATCCTTTTTCACTTCGCCGGTTTTTTTATTTATATGTAAATCAACGACGTGGCCGTCAGATTTGAGTATACGTACAGTATAAAATTTTGCTTGTTCTGTAATTTTTAAGGTTTTACCGTCAGTTTCTTCTTTTGCAAGTATTACGGCTTTCTTTTTGCTGATCTCAGTTTTTTTAACTGCTTTGGTAACAGTCGTACTTGCGTGTACGGCGCCACTGACGCTAATACAGGCAATTAAACCAAGGGTTAATAATACACGCATGACGGGAACTCCTAGATCAAACCCAGCTATTCTAATTAACTAAGCTACTAAAACTCAAGTAAAAACGTCCAATATGCGCTTTTACGTTCGCCAGCTTAATTAATTAGCAGTGAACCAACCCTGAATTAAATAACGTTTTAAATTCAGGGTGTTCGTTACGCTGGTAATACTTTTTTATATGGTTTTACAACGGTGTTTGCGTAAACGCCGGCTGCAACGTATGGATCAGAGGCTGCCCATTCACGTGCTTTTTCAAGTGAATCAAATTCGGCAATGACTAATGAGCCTGTAAATCCAGCATCTTGCGGGTCTTCACTGTCGATTGCAGGCAGTGGGCCGGCAACAAATAAACGGTTTTGAGAGTCAAGTTCGCTTAAACGTGCTAAGTGGGCGGGACGGACTTCTTTTCTAAGCGGTAAGCTGTTTTCAACGTCGGTTGAATAAATCATGTACAACATAGTAATTCTCAAAAAAATGTTAAGTTTAATAACGCAAATACTAGCACAACGTTGATAGTTGGTGAACAAATTACCGTTAAAGCTAGGTTTACAGTTATTAATTATTTTTAGTGTGTAATTGCTTGAAAAGCGCGGCACAACACTGGTAGAGTCGCTTGAATAACTTAAAAATAACAAGGTTAATACATGAGCAATAATAGAGAGCATTTTAGCTCCCGTCTTGGCTTTATACTGGCTGCAGCAGGTTCGGCAGTGGGTATTGGCAACTTAGTAGGTTTTCCTGTGTCGGCAACTAAAAATGGTGGTGGTGCATTTTTACTTGTATACGCTTTGTTTGTTGCTTTTATTTGTTTACCGGTAATGATGGCTGAAATGGCCATGGGTCGTAACGCGCAAAAAGATCCACTTGGTTCGTACAAAGCGCTGGCAAATAACGACAAAAAATGGAAGTTTGCAGGCTTTTTGGCTGTATTAACGCCGTTTATGATTGCCGTATTTTACATGGTTATTACCGTGTGGATTTTTGGTTACTTAAGCCAAACCGCCATGGGTAATTTAGATGTATTGGCAGATCCGAGCCATTTTGGCAGCTTTATAAATAGCTACACTGTTTTTGGCTACATGGCTGTGGTGGTTATTATTGTTAACCTTATTTTATTGGGTGGGGTTAAACAAGGCATAGAAAAAGCCGCTAAGTTTTTAATGCCGGCTTTATTTGTTATGTTGCTTGCCCTTGTAGCGTATGTATTAACGCTTGATAACGCCATGGCTGGTGTTAAATATTATGTTATTCCTGATTTTTCTAAAATGAGCGCCAGCGTGCTTAATGGTGCACTAAGCCAAGCGTTTTTCTCATTATCGCTAGGTATGGGTATTTTAATGACGTACGCTTCTTACATATCTAAAAAAGATGACATTGTTGGCAGTGCTAAAATGGTAGCTATTACCGACTCATTAGTGGCATTTGTTGCCGGTTTAATGGTGTTACCGGCAATATTTAGTTTTGATCCTAATACCGACCCAGCCGCACTTTCTGATTCGTCTGTATCGATGATATTTGTATACTTACCTAAAATTTTATTAGCACTACAAAATGACATTGGTTACTTTGGCGCGTCTGCAGTGGCGTTTTCGTTCTTTTTATTAGTGTTTTTTGCAGCGATTACTTCGCTTGTATCAATTGTAGAAGTACCTACAGCGACCCTTAGCGACCGCAAAGGGATCAGCCGTAAAAAAGCCTTAGGTATTTTAACGCTAGCCACCGGTGTGTTAACTATATTATGTACTATGTCGTTTGGTATGGTTGATAGCCTAACGTCGTTTACTAGTTACGGCAGCGGTAATAAAAGCTTTTTTGATATTGTTTATGATGTATTTTACGACACTATATTGCCACTGAATGGTTTAATGGTGTGTTTATTTGTTATGTACCGCTGGAAAAAAGCGCGCCTAACAGATGAGCTAAGCCAAGGCTCACCTAATTACGCCGGTAGCTTTATGGAGAAATACGTTAACTTTTCGCTTTCTACGTTTATTCCGGTTATTTTATTAGCCATATTTATAAACACAGTAGCGACTAAGTTTTTTGCCTTTAAGTTATTTGGTTTTTAGGCTAAAAAAGTTTTCAAAAGCCGCGTATTAACGCGGCTTTTTTGTGTTTAAAATAGCGGCTTAGCTTGTTAGCTTATAGCTCCTGAGTCTAATGAAGTGCCAATCCCCAGTGTAAACATCCATAATCCCCATAAGCTATGCTCAATTACACACACTATGGTTGAGCGGCTTTGCGCGTAAGTAAACGAAAATAATAGCCCGCCTAAAAATGCTAAGCCTACAGCCACCCAATTGGCATACACAATATGGGCAAGGGCAAACACCGTTGCGCTTACCACTATACGCACTCTTTTTTTGGGCATAATGCGTTTATAGCGATGAAAAAAGTAGGTCCTGAAAATTAGCTCTTGTGGTAATACCGACAGCAGCGGGTATAGAAGCAGTAAAAGTAACCAGTTATAAAATGAGTGCAGCGGCATACTAAACCAATTTTCTTGGTGAATAATCCCGTAAAACACGCCTGAAAAAAGCGCTCCTAAAAAAAAGAAACTAAATAAACGGCGCTTTACCGCAGAAAACTGCCCCAGGCTTGTGAGTCTAAATCGCTTAAAGTGAGGGTCGTTCAGTAATAACATGCAGCACACACTCATTAAAACAATCAGTGCGGGTATGAGCCAGTTAGCTAGGTAACTGCGAAGGGTAAAGCCTATTAAAGGCAATAAAACAAATATTAGGGTAAATTCAAACCAGCGGTATTGATTGGCGTTCAAGGTCGTCTCTGATTGATTTTTTTTACACGCTATCAAGCAAAGACGACATTTTTATGACGAAGGTGTTTTACTTTGCGGGTTCTTCTTCATCAGGGAAGTACTTATACAAAGCAAATATAGTGATCAAAATACTCACAAAAGTAATGGCCATTAAGCCAAACACTTTAAAGTTAACCCAAAAATCGAGTGAGAAATTATACGCAATGTAAATATTCAGCACTGCAATACCTGCGGTAATGGCAACCCACATTAAGTTAAGCTTATTCCACACCGGCTCAGGTACCTCAATCGCCTGTTTAGAGTCGTTGGCGTTTTCGAGGATTGAGCTAAGGGCTTTTTTAACAAGATTTTTATTCAGTACGTAACGGCTAATTAATAAGGTAAGGCTTAAGCCGGCATAAATTAACGTGGCTTTCCATTTTATATACTGCTCATCGTGGAGTACTAAGGTTAATGTGCCAAACACCGCTGCAATAGCAAAAAATAGCCATTGGCGGGCAGGTACATGGCCGTGCTTAAAGTAGCTATACGCAACTTGAATAAGCGTAGTGACCATTAAAAGGCCTGTTGCCCAGTAAATATCAACTAATTTAAATACCGCAAAAAATAATATTAGCGGGATGTATTCAATCAATGCGTGCATATACTACCTAAATTATACAAAAAGAAGTCAGGGAAGTTTTTACCACATAACACTAGGCAACTACAAGGTTGACTTGTTGCCCTGTAAGCCTTAGCCTGCGTGGCTTTAATTATCCATCATCATATTCCCACGCTTAACCAACACTGATTAAGTGTGCATTTAGGAGCCTACAATGAACAAAGCACAACTTGTTGCCCAAATAGCCAAACGCAGTGAACTAACAAAAAAAGACACACAAGCAGCCCTTACTAGCTTACAAAAGGTAATTACTAAATCGTTATCTGAAGGCGACCAAGTGCAAATTAATGGATTTGGTACATTCGCTTTAAGCTACTACCCAGCGCGCACTGGCCGTAACCCACAAACAGGCGAAAGCATTGAAATAGAAGGCGCTACCAAACCCGTATTTAAACCAGCCAAAGCATTAAAAGATCTCCTTTAAATAGCAACTTGCATTGAGCGGTACCGGTGATCAGTACCAGCGACTAGTTCCTGCAACCAATACTTGCTAATAGCCCGGTTACCTTTTTAGGTTTAGTTAGCGCTATTAATCACAAAATTACAGTTCGGCGCACCCCGCTAATAGGGTGCGTCTACAAAATAAATACCCAGCTTTTAGTTAATGCCTTACTACTTCATCTTGTAAGCAAAGCTTGTGTGCTGGTTTTTAATACGCACTTTAAATTAAGCTATGTAGATTGTTCAAACCCTCTAAATGATTTACATAGCTTTGACAGCTTTAATTTATATTATCCATTATTTTCAATAGGTTAAAATTGGCATCGGTTATGCTTTTAATAGGGTGATTGAAACAATTTATTAAACGCAATAAGGAGATCTATATGTCTACATTACAAACAAGCACTCGTTTACAAGGCAAAAAAATTGCTATTTTAGCCACCGATGGCTTTGAGCAAAGTGAGCTATTATCTCCACGTGATGCTTTACTTAATGCTGGCGCCGATATCGATATTGTGTCGGTAAAAGAGGGTGAAATCACCGGCTGGGATGAAGATAAATGGGGCGACAAAGTAAGCGTAGATAAACTTGTTACAAATGCCAGTGCCAGCGATTACGATGCGCTTATGCTGCCAGGTGGCTTATTTAACCCAGATACGTTACGCCAAGATAAGCACGCAAAAGCGTTTATAGACGGCTTTTTTGGCGCTGAGAAAAACAAACCCGTCGCAGCTATTTGCCATGCCCCTTGGTTACTTGCCGAAATTAATAAATTACGCGACCGCACCGTTACATCATTCCCGAGCATTAAAAGTGACTTAATCAATGCTGGTGCAAACTGGGTTGATGAAGAGGTGAGTGTAGACCAAGGGTTAGTAACAAGCCGCAGCCCTGCAGATTTAGAAGCATTTAATGCAAAATTTATTGAAGAAATTTTAGAAGGTAAGCATCAAGCTCACTAAGTTTAGAGCTTAATAAAAAAGGGCATTTAAAATGCCCTTTTTTAATGTGTAAATTTTAAGCTTTTACAACACGGTGGCCGCTTTCATATCAGCTACAAACGCTTTTAACTTCGTTGTCATCGCGTCTAAATCATTTAGGTTGGCCTCAATAATTTTAACAACGGCTGAGCCTGAAATAGCACCAGCTGCGCCGGCATTTAGGGCGGCTTTTACATCATCGGGCGTAGAAATACCAAAGCCTAATAAAGCAGGGGCTGCATGGTATTCTTTTAGCTTAGTTACTATGTTACCCGCTGGCATTTGCGCTTTAGTATCGGTGCCGGTAACACCCGCACGCGATAATAAATACGTGTAGCCACGGCCGTAAGATGCACATTGGCGCAGAGTATCGTCATCGGCATTGGGTGTGGCAATAAATATTGGGTCTACACCGTTTGCTACGGCTGCTTTTCTAAACATTTTAGACTCATGCAGTGGTACATCAGCAACTAAAATAGAGTCTACGCCCGCCGCTTTAGCATCTTTATAAAATGTTTCTAAACCGCGTTTAAACACAAGGTTTGAATACAATAATAAGCCAATTGGAATATCTGCATTGTAATCGCGTATTTCTTTAATAATATCAAAGCAATCTTGCGTGTTAATGTTTACATCGAGAGCACGAATATTCGCCGCTTGAATAACGGGGCCATCGGCGATTGGGTCTGAAAACGGAATACCTAGCTCCAGTGCATCCGCACCGCCATCAATTAAGCTTTTAATAATGGCAATACTTTGCTCTTTACCTGGGTCGCCAATGGTAACAAATGGTACAAATGCACCTTGTTTTTGCTCATTAAGTGCAGCAAAGGTTTTACCGTAACGATCTGTATTTAACTGACTCATAGTTGACCTCCTTGTGATAAAACGCTGTGTACGTGGGTTAAATCTTTATCGCCACGGCCACTTAAGTTAACCACTAAAATGCTTTCTTCTGTTTGCTCTTCGGCGTATTTAAGCGCATAAGCAAGGGCATGGCTTGATTCAAGAGCTGGAATAATACCTTCGTTTTTAGCCAGTGCTTGGAACGCGTCAAGGGCTTCTGTATCGGTAATACCCACATATTGAGCACGGCCTGTTTCGTGTAAAAACGCGTGCTGTGGTCCAACTGCGGGGTAATCAAGACCGGCAGATACTGAGTATGACTCTTCTATTTGGCCATCGTCATTTTGCATAATGTACGTATAGGTACCGTGCAATATACCTTTTGTACCTTTACAAATTGTAGCGCCGTGCTCCTGGGTATCTAGGCCTTTACCTGCAGGCTCTACACCAATAAGTTTTACACTTGGCTCGTCAATAAAGTCAGTAAACATACCAATGGCATTAGAGCCACCGCCAACACAGGCTAGTACGGCATCCGGTAAGCGTCCTTCTGCTTTTAACACTTGTTGTTTAGCTTCTTCACCAATGATTTTTTGATACTCTCGTACAATTGTTGGGAATGGATGAGGACCCGCAGCGGTACCAAGTAAGTAGTGAGCGTCTTGGTAGTTTGCAGACCAGTCGCGTAGCGCTTCGTTTACCGCATCTTTTAATGTGCCAGAGCCGGCGGTTACCGGAATAACTTCTGCGCCCATTAATTTCATTCTAAATACATTAGGCTGTTGGCGCTCAACGTCTTTAGCACCCATATAAATTCGGCATTTTAAGCCAAGTAATGCACAGGCTAGGGCTGTTGCCACGCCGTGTTGGCCCGCTCCAGTTTCGGCAATAACTTCTTTTTTACCCATACGTTTAGTTAGCAACGCTTGGCCAAGTACTTGGTTGGTTTTGTGTGCGCCACCGTGCAGTAAATCTTCACGTTTTAGGTAAAGTTTTACTTTAGGGTTTTTAATTAAATTACGCGTTAATGTAAGCGGCGTAGGGCGACCGGCATACTCGTTTAATAATTTTGTAAACTCAGCCTGAAACTCAGGGTCTTTTTGTGCTTTGTTAAATTCGTTCTCTAACTGCTTAAGCGCAGGGACAAGTAGCTCAGGTACAAACATACCGCCAAACTCGCCAAAATAAGCTGGATTTTGCATTATAACCTCAATAATTTCTGATGCTTGTAAAAGCATTTTGTAATTTGATAGGGCACTTTTTACCCGCAGATTCTTCAACGCCTGAATTTAAATCAAGGCCTAGGGCACCTTGAGAAAGCGCGTCTTTTATATTGTCTGGATTTAAGCCACCCGCTAGCATAAAGGGGGTTGTTGCGTCGCGCAGTACTGCCCAATCAAATGCTTTACCTGTACCACCGGCTTGTGTATCGCTGTGGGTATCATAAAGATGGCGGTCTACGCCCGTAGCTGGGGTTGGCAATGTATCTTTAATTGCCTGTGCTTTCCAAATTTCACAACCTTCAGGTAACTGTGTACGTAATGCGGCAATGTAATCGTCACTTTCTTGACCGTGTAATTGTACTGCGGCAAGTTTTAGTTCGTGCGCGTATTGTACTACTTGCTGCGGGCTTGCATTAACAAAAACACCGACAAATTTAAGTGGCGCACTTTGGCTCAGCTCAATCGCACAATCTAAATCAACATAACGAGGCGATTTAGGGTGAAAAATGAGTCCACCGTACACTGCGCCGTTGTTGTAAGCGGCCTGTACGTCTTGTGCTCGGGTTAAACCGCACACTTTGTTATCACCTAAAATCACTTTTTTGCAGGCTTGTTCTAAATCGCGCTCAGCCATTAAAGAACTGCCAATTAAAAAGCCATCACATAATGGCGCTAGGCGTTTAACATCTTGATGAGTGTAAATACCTGACTCTGAGATAACCACTTTATCTTGTGGGATGAGTTTACGTAGTTTTTCGGTGGTTGCTAAATCAGTGCTTAAATCGCGAAGGTTACGGTTATTAATACCAATAATTTGCGCATCGAGTGCAAGGGCACGGTGCACTTCTTCTTCGTTACTTACTTCGGTTAATACCGACATGTTAAGCGAGTCGGCAACTGCATGTAGCGCTTTATATTGTTCATCATCAAGTACTGAAAGCATTAGTAATATAGCATCGCCGCCATAAATACGTGCCATGTAAACTTGGTACTCATCAATAAAAAAGTCTTTACAAATAAGTGGTTGCTCTACTTGGCTACGTACAAACTCTAAATAATCAAAGCTACCTTGAAAGTATTTAGTATCTGTAAGTACGCTCATGCAGCTAGCATATTTTTTATAAACAGAGGTGATCTCGGTTAAATCAAACGGCTCTCTTATTAGCCCTTTTGAAGGAGATGCTTTTTTACATTCTAAAATAAACTGCGTACCCGGCTTTGCTAACGCTTTATAAAAGCTGCGGCTAGTTGGCACTGCTAGGTGTTTAAAGCTCTCTAGTGGGCGCGCGGCTTTACGCTCTATTAGCTCTTGTTTTTTATCAGCAACAATTTTGTCTAATACATTAGCCATGACTTACCTCAATAATTGCATTTAATGTGTTCATGGCTTTGCCTGAACTTAGTAATGTTTGTACCTGTTGTGCGCCTTCTTTTAATGACTGTACTTTACCGCTTAGGTATAAAAGTGCAGCCACATTGACTACGATTGCAGCATTGTGCGCATCACTGCCTTTACCTTGTAAAATAGCAAGGCTTGCATTTGCGTTATATTGTGGGCCTTCACCGGCTAGTTGTTCAAGTGAATAGTTTGCAAGGTCAAAGTCGCTTGGGTTTAATGTGTACTGCGTTATTTCGCCATTGTTTAGCTCAACTACGTTAGTTGGGCCGTGCAGGGCTATTTCGTCAGTGCCAGAACCATGCACTATCATCGCGCGCTTAGTGCCTAATGTTTTAAGTGTTTGCGCCATTGGCATACATAAAGACTCATCGTAAACACCCAGTAATTGCACGTGTGGTGCAGCAGGGTTAGCAAGCGGGCCTAAAATATTAAAAATGGTACGTGTTTTAAGCGCAGTACGTACGCCCATCGCGTGGCGTACACCACTGTGGTAATGCGGTGCAAACAAAAAGGTAAAATGGGTTTTCTCAAGGCACTGTGCAGCTTGTGCTGGGCTCATATCAATATTAATGCCCAGTGCTTTTAATAAATCAGCAGAGCCCGAATTACTCGATACACTGCGATTACCATGTTTTACCATATTAATACCCGCGGCAGCTGCAACAATAGCCGCGGTAGTACTAATATTAATCGTGTTTGAGCCATCGCCCCCGGTGCCGCAGCTATCGGCAAGTTGCGTGCTAGCGGTTGGAAAGGCAACGGCGTTTTCTCGCATTGACGCTGCAGCGCCGGCAATTTCATCGCTTACTTCGCCTTTTATTTTAAGGCTGATTAGCAATGCAGTGAGCTCTATTTCGCTCATGTTACCTTGCATTATTTGGTTAAATAATGCGTTTGATTGGGCATAGTTTAACGACTTGCCTTGAATAAGTTGCTCAATAGCGTATTGAACATTTATGGTCTCTTTTGCTTGGGTACTCATAATGTCCTCTATTAGTTGGTGCGCGTTAAGTACGCAACACTTTGTTGAAGTAGCATTGCACCATTTGGCGTAAGTATTGACTCAGGATGAAATTGATAACCTAGCGCTTTATCGTCGTGGTGATATATGGCCATAGGAATATCGTCAAATTGTGCAATTACCTCAATATTTTCAGGTACCTTGGTTGCCATTAATGAATGGTAACGGGCTACGGGCATGGTGTTGCCCATTCCTTCAAACACCGGGTGCGGGTTTAAATTAATGATTGAAGACTTACCATGTACGGTTTCGCCAGCGTGGCCGATTACTCCGCCATAACTTTGTGTAAGTGCTTGTTGCCCCAGGCAAATGCCCAGCATAGGGAAGTGGCCTTTAGCCAGTTCGATTAATTCCATTAAGCAACCTGCATCACTGGGGGCACCAGGTCCTGGCGAAAGCACTAATAATACTTGCCCAGGCTCTTGGCACATTTTATTAAAAATAACCTCTGCGCTTATGTTATTTCTGTATACCACAAGCTCACAGCCCAGCATGGTTAGTTCATCAACAAGGTTGTAGCTAAACGAATCAAAGTTATCTAAAAAGTATATTTTCATTGGGTTTGCTGTGCTCATTTTATACCGCCTCATAAGTCGATTTTATGGCGGTGATCACCGCTTGGGCTTTAGCGCGGGTTTCGTTAGCTTCGGCTTGCGGATCAGAATCGTAAACGACACCTGCACCTGCTTGCACATACGCGGTATTATTTTTAACAAACGCTGAGCGAATAACAATGCAGCTATCCATTGCACCATCGCCTGTTAAATAGCCTACTGCGCCACCGTAGCTGCCACGGCGTTTGCCTTCGGTTTGACGTACAAGTTCGGCTGCGCGTACTTTAGGAGCGCCTACTAGCGTGCCCATGTTCATACACGCTTGGTAAGCGTGCAGTGCATCAAGCTCAGGCTTTAATGTGCCCACCACGCGAGAAACCAAGTGCATTACTTGCGAGTAGCGGTCTACTTTTAAAAGCTCTTTTGCATGGCGCGTGCCGGCTACACTGATGCGTGCCACATCGTTACGAGCTAAATCAACGAGCATTAAATGCTCAGCACGCTCTTTTTGATCGTTTCTTAGTTCAAGCTCTATACGGCTGTCTAAATCTGGGTTGATTGTGCCATTGGCAAATTTTCCACGTGGGCGAGTACCGGCAATAGGGTAAACTTCAACTTGTTTGCTTTGTACTTCGTATTTAAGTGCAGACTCAGGTGAGGCGCCAAATAAAGCAAATTCTTCATCGCGCATATAAAACATATAAGGGCTTGGGTTTTGCTTTTTAAGCTGGCTATATGCGTGCAACGAATCAGGGCAGGGCAGTGAAAACGTACGCGAAGGCACAACCTGAAAAATATCACCATCAACGATGTTCTTTTTAAGCTTAACCACTTGCTCGCAGTAAGTTTCATCGCTTATATCAACACTTACATCGCAGGTGCCAGTTTGCATAGGCGCACTAAACTCTTCTGCTTTGTCGCATAGGGCATTTAATCGTTCTAGCTCTTTACCTACCTCAAAACAATTAGCGTGTACGTCTGGGCCATTAAACACATTACCAATAAGCTCGGTAGTTTGTTTTTGATGGTCGATAACCACTAAGGTTTCGGCTAAGTAAAATACGTAGTCTGGGCAGGTGTTTTCGCCATCGGGTACGTCGCTTAGCTGCTCAAAATTAGCCACCATGTCATAGGCAAATACACCGCCTAAAAATACCGAGAACGGGTTTTCGGTGGTGCTTTTGATACTGTTTATGCAGGTACGTAGTGCGCTAAATGCATTATCGGCAACCAGCTTGCTTGCCTCGTCAATGTCATTAGAGCCGCCTTTATAAACAAGGGTTAGGCTTGTGTCGGTTAAGGTTGCATCGCAGCTTTGAACATTGGCTCTTAAATACGGCAGTAACTGTTTACCGTTATTAGATTGTGCGCTTACCGTGACGGTTTTACCTTGGCAAACAATGCGCAGCGCGCAGTCAACTAAAATTAAGCTTTTAACACTGTCTTTAGAATCAATCTCGGCTGATTCAAGCAGTAGCGAATTAGGCTTATCAAGTGCTGCATAAAGTGCAAGTGGGCTACTAATGTAGTCGCGCACTTGCGTTATGCTAGTAACTTCGCCTGGTGTGGTAGTTATATGACTAAAAATCAAACCTCATTCCCTCAAAAAATAAAACCCCGCAATGCTTTTGCAATGCGGGGTTTGAATAACGATATCTAAATTACAAACAGATCATTACCGTCCCGCTATATCAGGCGCCACCACCAACGATGTGTAAGAGTAAGACCGTTATTCATGTTTTTTTGCCTCAAAATAAAAAATTAAATACGTAAAATTTAGTTATAAAAAAACCCGCATAGTTGCGGGTTTTGAATATTTGCTAGACACGACAATTCATCACCCAAAAATTATGAGTGCCACCACCAAATAGTGTGTTGAATTGAATTGATCATTTTTATTAATTCTTAATGTGTCTTAAAGTGGCTACAGTAAAACGTATTTAGCGCTTTTGTGTCAAGTGTTTATTTAAAACAATTTAGTCAAAAAAGTTGTTATACTTATATAAACATCTATTACCCTTAAATTTAAGCAGTTTTCTTTTGATAAAATACGATTTACACAGCCATACAACGCATTCAGACGGACATTTAACAGTTGAGCAATTATTAAACCGTGCCGTAGAAAAAAACATTGATGTGTTTGCGATAACCGATCACGACACTGTGGCTGCTATTACGCCGGCAAAAGCGTTTATCGAAACAGAAAACCTACCGCTTAAGCTTATATCTGGCGTAGAAATTTCTACCAAGTGGGAAAGCTTTGAAATACATATTGTTGGGCTAAATATTGATATAAATAACAATGCCCTTACATCATTGTTATCGGCGCAGCAGCAAAAGCGTGACGAACGCGCCATTGAAATTGGCAAAAGGCTGGCAAAAAACGGTTTTGATGGCATTTACGAACAAGCCAAGGCGCTGGCAGAAAACGCCCAAATAACACGCGCTCATTTTGCGCGTGCATTGATTGAAAGAGGCGTAGCTAAAAATTTTCCTGGGGTATTTAAAAAATACTTAGGGCGCAGCAAAACAGGTTATGTTCCAAGCAATTGGTGTGATATGCAAACAGCCATTAGCGCCATTCATGCTGCGGGCGGGGTTGCAGTACTTGCACACCCAGGGCGTTATCAAATGTCTAATAAATGGTTACGTAAGTTACTTGTGCAATACAAAATTGACGGGGGCGATGCCATGGAAGTTGCGCAGCCGCAGCAAGCGCCTACTGAACGCCAATTTTTAGGGCAATTGAGCCAAGAGTACGGTTTACTGTGCTCGCAAGGTTCTGACTTTCATTTTCCAACTAGTTATTTAGAGCTAGGTAAAAACTTATACTTACCCAAAGACTGCTAAGGGGTTTGGCAAGTGTGGGAAGGGCAAGAAGGAGCATTATCATGAGTCAATTAATTCATATTCACCCAGCAAACCCACAGCCACGACTTATTAGCCAAGCGGTTGATATTATTAAACAGGGCGGGGTTGTTGTATACCCAACAGATTCGGGCTACGCGATAGGGTGTAACCTCGGTAATAAGCAAGCAAAAGAGCGCATTGAGCGTATTCGTGGAATAGAAAAACACCATAACTTTACGCTGGTATGCCGTGATTTATCTGAGCTGGCAACTTATGCCCGTGTAGATAACCAAATGTTTAGGCTTATTAAAAATAATACGCCAGGGCCATACACCTTTATTTTTAAAGGCACAAAAGAGGTGCCAAAGCGTTTATTAAACGATAAGAAAAAAACCATTGGTATGCGCGTTATAGAGCATCCAATTGCATGTGCATTACTTGCAGAGCTTGGGGAGCCGTTAATGTCGTGTTCGTTAATTTTACCTGGAGAAGAGTTCACAGAATCAGACCCAGATGAAATTTTAACGCGTTTAGATAAACACGTAGATTTAATTATTGACGGCGGACACCTTGCAGAGCAAGCAACCACGGTTATTGACCTATCAGAAGACGACATTCACATTTTGCGTGTAGGGTGTGGCGATACCAGCCCGTTTGAGTAACCTTGGTGAGTGATTCAACACAGGGCGAAAAAAATACTCAGAGTGAGCCAGTGAAGCAAAAGCTGCCACTGGCTTTTTTGCATGGCAAAGCCGTTGTAGATAAACCTGAAGATTTATACATTCCGCCCGATGCACTTGAAATTATTTTGGAAACCTTTGAAGGACCGCTTGATTTACTGCTGTATTTAATAAAAAAGCACAAGTTAGATGTGCTCGAACTCTCTATTTTTAGCATTACTGAGCAATATGTCAGTTATGTAGAAATGATGAGTGAGTTTCAGTTAGAACTTGCCGGTGAGTACTTAGTAATGGCAGCGTTATTGGCACAAATAAAATCGCGTCTGTTATTGCCTGTGCACGAGGAGCTCGAAGAAGAGGAAGACCCCCGCGCCGAACTGATCAAGCGTTTACAAGAATACGAGCAGTTTAAAAAAGCAGCCGAAAATATAGATGCCATCCCCCGTGTAGGCCGTGATATTTTTGTCGCACATGCAACTATTCCGGTTATTGAAAATACCGCTCAAAACCTGCCAGAGCTTGAGTTAAAAGATTTAATGTTAGCTCTGAGCGACGTGATGGCGCGCGCCAAAACATTTGAGCATCACCAAGTAACAGCAGAAATCCTCTCTACCCGTGAGCGGATGAGCCAAATTTTAGCCCAGCTGAGTAACGCAAAAAAAGCGCTGCCGTTTAACGATTTATTCACCCTTAGTGAAGGGCGAAGCGGTGTAGTGGTTAGCTTTATTGCTATGCTTGAGCTTATAAAAGAAGGCTTAATTAGCTGTTTGCAAGTCTCACCTGATAGCCTAATTTACATAAACCTTACTGACACACCAAATAGCTAATTAGTAAAACTGTAGCTCAAGTTGTATGTGCGTATATGCACAGATGCTGTTTGTATACGCTATTTTAGTTTTTCTTCACCCTCTATATTCTTAAATTATTGAATTTAGAGGAACCCACATGTTTAAAAATACGCCCACATCTTATGGCCTTATTGCCATTACTTTACACTGGTTGATGGCTTTTATCGTGTTTGGTTTATTTGGCTTGGGCTTATACATGGTTGAGCTAACCTATTACGACAGCTGGTATAAAGGCTCACTGGATTTACATAAAAGTATCGGTATAACGCTCGCCGCAGTGCTTATTTTTAGAATTTTGTGGCGCGTATCCAGCCCGAAACCTCGCCCCCTTAGTCAAAATAAAACAGTAAACCACATTGCACATACCGCGCATATTGTTATGTACCTAATTTTAGCAGTCATTGTGGTGGCGGGTTATTTGATTTCTACCGCTGATAGCAGAGCAATCGCCGTTTTTTCGATATTTAATGTACCTGCTTTGGATTATAACTTTGATGGACAAGCCGATATTGCCGGAAAAATTCATTACTACGGTGCGTGTACATTAATTGGCTTGGCTGTTTTGCATGCACTGGGGGCATTAAAGCACCACTTTATTGATAAAGATAAAACCTTAACAAGAATGATCAAACCAAAGGAATACTAACATGAAAAAACGACTAGTAACTGCAGCTCTATCGGGTGTAATGATGTTATCGGCCACTGCAAATGCAGCAGATTATGTAATTGATACGCAAGGGGCGCATGCATTTGTTACCTTTAAAATTAAGCATTTAGGCTACAGCTGGCTGCACGGGCGATTTAACCGTTTTGATGGCAGCTTCAGTTACGACGCTAAAGCGCAAACAGGATCTAATATTTTAGTAAATATAGATACAGCAAGTTTAGACTCTAACCATGCTGAGCGTGATAAACACTTACGCGGTAAAGACTTTTTAAATGTAGATAAATACCCAACAGCAACATTTAAAAGCACCAATGTGAAATTTACCGATGATGATACAGCCACTGTAACGGGCGACTTTACTTTACATGGCGTAACTAAACGCATTACGTTTGAAATGGATAAAGTAGGTGAAGGGCAAGACCCTTGGGGTGGCTACCGTGCTGGTTTTGAGGGCGAAACCAGTTTAAAACTCACCGATTACGGTATTGATTATAATTTAGGCCCGGCGTCTACCCATGTTGATATTGGGCTGTCTATTGAAGGTGTGCGTAAATAATAAAGCGTAGATTAAATTAAAACGCCACTTTAGTTAGTGGCGTTTTTGTTTTTTGTAGCGTGAATTCTTGATTCTAATAAGGGTTTTAAATGTGGGGGCAACCAGCGTAACATTACTTGGTGGTATTGCTCGGTTTGCTTAATTTTTTTTAATTGCTCATCTAATAGTTGAATATTTTTAGCACCTTGTTCATTTTTAGTGCAGCCAATATAGCCATAACTTAACGGTGGCGCTTCAACAATCGCTCGCTGAGTTAGGTTTTCTTCAAAGTACATAGATTTAGCTAAGTAATGGTGCTCACTTGGGTAACCTAATAAAATATCTAAGCGCTTTAAATTAAGCATATAGGTAAGGCTGGCTAAACTATTTCGCGTTGGGCGAATAACAATATCAACATCGGGGGTGTTATTTATTACGCTGTCGAGTTGCTCGCCGTATGAGCGGTTCATAGATACACCTAATGTGAGCTTTTTTTCTGCTAGTAAATCCTGCAACGACACCGGCTCTGAGTTAGGCACTTCTAGTGAATGCGCCAAACCTTTATGCATAGCAATGGAAGGTGAAAGGCCCGTGGTTGAGCTTTGCTCGCTAAAGTGAATAAACTTTTCTCTAAATGCATTTTTATAAAGTGATAGGGCACAATGTGTGGCTGATTTATTGGCTAGTTCTTGCGTTACTTTGCCAGAGGGGATAACAAGGCGATTAAACGTGATGTGCTCAAGTTGTTGCTCGAGTAAGGTTATAACGCTTTCATCACGCCCCTGGTGTTGGTATTTTCCATTTAAAATGTAATAGGGCGCAAAGTCGTGCGTTAGCCAGTTAATCGTGTGGGCGTAACTGACTGAAGAAATGCTTAAATATAAGGTGATACACAAAAATGCACGGAGCATTACTACAACTACCTAAAACAATGAAAGTATCGCTATTGTAGTCAATTAAGTGCAACAAAGTAAAATGCCAGCTACAAAGCTGGCACATTTTATTAACATTAACTGCTTAAGCAGTTAATTGCTCGCAATGATTAGTTGGCTTTTAACCATTTTACAAATTCGCGCGCTTCGCTTGCTTTTTGAAACATTGCGTTTTTCAAACCTTGTGTATCACTAAAAATAACACGTTGTTTGTTTACAGAAATTGATTGCACCGGATGGGCAATTTGGATCATAGATCCATTGTATTTATAAGACATAATAAAACTCACTTTATTCTTGTTATTTACTCTGCGCTATTTTTTATAGCCAAATGCAGTTAATAAATTAACGATGTTGTGTTTAGCTTCATTACAGTGTTGACGATCTTTATGACACTTTTGCGATGATATTAAAAAAATCATCAAGGTATTAATAGGGGTTCTCGCCGTACAATAACTTAGCTTTAAAATATACGTTTTGCGGGGCTTACTGGATCAGGGTAAAAAGGTTAACCGCGGTGGTTTTTTAAGACCAGAGAAGAAAGGTAACCTAAATAAAAAATGTGTGCAAGCTATTTATTTAAAAATTATTTATACTTAATTTTATCAACTGCTTAAACGCATGGATTTTAACCCTAAAAAGGTAAGTATGAATTACATAATAGTCAGCGATATTTATGGTTTAACAGCACCTTTAATGAGGTTGTTAGATATTATGCAAGCCAATACAGAGGTTATAGACCCCTACAAAGGAGAACTGCAACCCATTGATAGTGAAAAGTATTATTATAATAAATTTATAAATGACTGTGGCCATGACAATTACGTAGTTAAGCTCTTAAATGTATTTAATAACCTTACAGAGCCAACAGCCTGTATAGGGTTTAGTGCAGGCGCAAGTGCCGCGTGGCGCGCACAGTTATTAACAGGCAATCCACACCTAAAAAAGCTGATTGGCTTTTACCCTTCACAAATTAGAAATCATTTAGATATTGCGGCAAAAGTACCTTGTACGTTTATTTTTCCACATACCGAAGTGCATTTTAATGTAGATGAAGTGATAAGTACTTTAGATAGTAAAAGCCAAGTTACGTGTAACAAAACACCGTTTTTACATGGTTTTATGAATACTTACTCTACTAATTACAATGTAAAAGCATATGATGAGTATTGCGCACTTATTAAAAGCACTTAAAGTGTATTTAACTGCGTTTTAGTAATAACAGGAAAGTCGGTACGCGTATTATATTGCGCGTACAAGGTAGTAAAAATACTACTGCGTGAGAGCTTATCTAGCTCTTTTATGAGCGTTTTAGCACTTGTGCGCGCAGCTCTGCAGCATAGTTGGTATTGTTTTATTATAGCGGCAACGCTTTTACCTTGTTTTTGAAGGGCTAAATCGGCTTCTACAAAAAATGCTGCCCCTGTCCAATAAACCCGCTGTTGTGCACGTTGCTTCCACATATCACTTGAAAGTTTATTAAGTGGCTGTTGCTTTGTTTTAGTTTGTAAGCGTGCTCGCTCAAACCCTGCGTTTAGGCGCTGAACAAATTGCGCTTGGCTAATGACACCGCTGTTGCGCATTATTACGTTTTGCATGTAACTGGCAAACCCCTCGCTTAACCAAAAGCCAGAGTAAGGCAGTAGTGGCAAATATAAATGAGAAAGCTCATGGTAAAGCGTCCAATCTTTTGTAAATGCATTTAAACTTGCGTAGCGGTCAATATGCAGCTCTAACCCATCGGGGTTATTTCGTTTTACGCTAGCCCATGGCACGGGTTCAAAAGCAAAATATTGTGGCTTTAAATAAATTGGGAGGGTGCTTTGTTGTAATGGGCCTAAGGTATTTTGTGTTTTTTTAAGGCTTTGATTTACCCAAGTAGCTACCGTTTTTTGACCCTTAGTAGTCAGTGCGTCTAAATTATGAATAACTACATCAACAGCTAAGGCTTTTAAGGAGCACATTAATAGCAATAACAGCCAAAATAACTTCATTTATACCTCCTAAATACGCGCTTAATACTTGACCCACTATTTACGTAATTAAGCACATGTTATTCGTTATTTTTTTAACTAATATCAATTATAAAAAGCAAATTGCATACATGCTCAATCAAGCATGATTTAATCAGGTAACACTATTTTTAGTATAGGTATTAACCATGGCTTATCAGCATATTAAAATCCCTGAGCTCGGACAAAATATTACTATTGATGCTAAAGGCCAATGGCATGTGCCTGTAAACCCTATTATTGCTTATATTAATGGTGACGGGGTTGGGCAAGAGGTCACACCGGCCATGCAGCATGTGGTGAATAATGCCATTACACACTGTTATGCAAAGGAGCGAAAAATTCACTGGATGCAAGTATATAACGGCGAGCAAGCAGCAAAGTTATATGATGGCGATTGGTTCCCAGAGGAGACGATTAACGCAGTACGTGCGTGCAAAATAGCAATTAAAGGGCCGCTAACTACACCTCTTGGCGGCGGTTTTCGCTCATTAAATGTGGCGCTAAGGCACGAAATGGATTTATTTGTAAATATGCGCACTGTTAAAGGGTTAAGTGCGTTGCCATCGCCGTTAAAAAATCCATTTTTAACTAATATAACAGTGCTGCGTGATAGCAGCGAAGATGTATATTCAGGAATAGAGTGGCAAGCTGGCAGCGTAGAGAGCGAGAAAATGCTCGACTTTTTATGTGAAGAAATGGGAGTAACGCGCCTAAGGTTTTCTCAAGAGTGTGGCATAGGTATAAAAAATATATCTAAAGAAGGCTCCGAGCGCCTAGTACGCTATGCAATTAATTACGCCCTTAAAAATAACAGCGAATCGTTAACGCTTGTGCATAAAGGAAATGTACTTAAATTTACCGATGGTGCCTTTAAACGTTGGGGGTTTGCCTTAGCCCAAAATGAGTTTAACGCTACCCCACACGAAAACGGGCGCTGGCTTGAAATAGCACGCGCTAATAAATCGCCTTTAATTATTAAAGAAGTGATAGCCGATAACATGCTGCAACAATGTTTAATGAACCCAGAGCAATTTGATGTGGTAGCAACCACAAACCAAAATGGCGATTTTTTAGCAGATATGCTCAGCGCACAAGTTGGCGGAGTGGGCATTATGCCGGCTGCTAATTTAAATAACGATGTGGCATTTTTTGAACCAACTCATGGTACGTTTGAGAGAATAGCAGGGCAAAACAAAGCAAATCCAAGTAGCAGTATTTTAAGTGCCGTTTTAATGCTTAAGTTTATGGGCTGGGATGAGGCAGCAACGCTGATTGAACAAGCGCTCGAACAAGCACTCAAAAGCAGTAATGTAACCTTTGATTTAGCGCAAAATATTAATAACTCGACAACCCTAAGCTGCAGTGATTTTGCACAAAAGGTTATCGAGTATTTTTAAGCAACTCCATTATTAGGCCGCTGTGGCTGTTTTTGCCTTGTGTACACATGGGCGATTAGTAAGCTGTGCAGCGCGGTGGTAAATATCGTGTGCATTAGGTTCATCGCACTGAGTACCGCTAAGCGTATCCATTAATGCAACTACAATAATAGCCGGTACTTGGCAGCAGTATTCATCAAGTACTGCCTCGGTTGTTTGTGCATCTACATGGCAAAGCGGGTGGTTTTTACGCTGATACGCATGCAGTAGTGTATCTACTTCTAAAATGTCATCTGGTTGGTGCTTTGTTTTACGGCACTTACAACCAAACTCATCAACCAAGGTAGCAAGTGCTTGGTATGTCTCAGCGGCATTGGTTTTAGTGCATAACTGCTGGGTAATAAACTGATGTAAATTAGCGTCAATAAATAACCCGTCTTGTTGTGTGAAGCTTGATGTTGTCATAATCATTACTCTTAGTTTGTTGGCTTAACTTCACTTTAGCGCTAAGTGTATTATTAATGAAATTGTTGTTTTCAATAACTGATATTGATTTTATCAATAGTAAATAGCAACTAACCAAAAACCACCTAGCATGCTTATTTAAAGTGGTGCAAAAACCTATAAAAATGCACAAAACTGGGACACACTAAATAATAATTAAAAGCATAACTTAGTTAGGTGATTGATTTTAAATCTGTTTTATTTTTGTGGTGGGTTGGCATCAAGGTTGCTAAATATAAAGGGTAGGGTTCACTCCTATTTCTACGATTTCAAAAGCGCCGTGGTATTTTCCCAAAGTTGAATACCATGGCGCTTTTTTATTTTTAAAAGAGCAATGCGCATATAATAGTTGTGATAAAAACGACAAAATAAAGTTTATGATGCCAGTTTTTCTTATAATTTTTACGATACTGTTTGATCATAATATCAACATCTTCTTTAGAAAAAACATGTTCACACCGATAGCACACGTGCATTCCCTTTTTAATAAATGCGCCACATTTTATACATCTATAAATATAGCTAAGGCGGCTTTCGCATAGGTAAGGATATTCTTTTTTATTTTTCATAATTGTTATTTTTGAGCGCTTTTTTTTGTTTTACTATCGTTTCTATACCGTGCGCGACGGTTATACACCCTAAGCCTATTGCACCAAAAATAAAAAAATAGAATTTTTTAGGGCTCGATTCGATAGAAGCAATTACCCGTTCCCCTCCTTTATTATGTATAACGCCATCATTATAAGTAAAGTAGCTCCATAGAATGAAAAACAAGCCTAGTAAAATAGTTACGTATGCTTTGGCTTCTTTCTTTGAGTTTTGCTCTGTTATTTCTAATTGCTTTATAACCTTAGGATCCACTCTCTTTGGGTTGTTTAGCTCTTCTATTAGACGTTTGTATCTTTGCGGGTATTTGTTTGCATCAATAGTTTCAAGTGCTTCATGTAATTCTTTAAGTGAATAATTAGAGTAATCAATGTTGATAGTGATTTTCCTTAAATCTTTTTTAATACATTTTGAGCTGTAATCAGAATTTTAAATTAAAGAAAATTACTAATTACCTATCAGCAATTGTTTTAGCAAACTCAAGCAACTCACGGCGTAACCACTGGTGTGCGGGAGCATGCTGAAGCAGCGGGCTCCATATCATTTTTACCTCAATAGGAACTATTTGAAACGGTACTGGGCTAATGACTAAATCGGTATGTGTGGTTAATAATTTAGCCTGCCTGCGCGGTAAAGTAGCAATAAGTTGCTCTGATTGGCATAGCAAACTTGCAATCATGTAGTGGCGTGTAAACACCCGTATTTTACGCGTTTGTTCTAGCTGCCAAAGTGCTTCATCTACCCAACCTAGTTTTTGCTTGCCTGACTTATTGGTAACGGCGGCTTCTGGCCCCCAGCCTGCACGGTTTACCCAAACATGTTCTTTTTGCAGGTAATCATCAAGGCTTGAATGCTGTAAAAAGGTATTTTTAGGGTGGGTTAAACAGCAGTAATTATCGCGCCAAACACTGGCTTGATGAAACGAGCGAGGCAAGCCATTAAAACGGTTTATGGCTAAATCAATAGTGCCTTTTTCCATATCTTGCAGGTTTACATCGCTTGGACTCAGTACATCAAAATTAACCCCCGGGTTTTTAGTTAACTGCTCAGTAATAAAGGGGGCAATTAAGGTCGACTCTATGTAGTCGTTTGCCATTATTCTAAAAGTCACCTCTGCCGTTGCTGGGTTAAATTGCTCACTGGGCTGAGTAATCGCCTCTGCCATTTTTAAAAGAGACTCTATTTCAGGCTTTAAGCTAAGTGCTTTGCTGGTGGGGGTCATAGAGCCTGCGGCACGCACAAGTAGTGGGTCGTCAAATAAGTCACGTAATCGTTTAAGTGCGTTACTCATGGCAGGTTGTGTTAGTGCGAGTTTATTAGCCGCTTTTGAAACACTTTTTTCATCAATGAGCACATTTAAGTACACTAATAAGTTGAGATCGACGTTACGTATATTCATATGATCAATTTTATTTATATGCTTTATTAATTACCTAAATTAAAGCCTGCTTGCTAAGGTGTAAACAATTAATAAAAAATAACCGCTATAAGTGGTAAAAATAAAAGTGTTGTAACCATGTCAAAATCGTTAACTAATCAAACCAATAATGCGCTACAGCAAGTTATTGCTACTAAGTTGGCCCGCGCTGTTTTTGCAGGCTTTGAAGCAATGTTTGCGCAGTTTTTAAATATTACCCTAGGTGCGCAAAGCCGGTTTGAACAACAAAAATATCACGATGTGCAAACTGCCATGCGCGAACGCTTACAAGTGTACGAACGGGAAGTAAAAAATGTCAGTGAGGCTGTGAGAGTAATTGCTTACGCTGAACTGAGTTGCCCGCAAACATGGCAGCTAGCTAAAAATATATACGGCGATATGGTGCAAAATCATGAAAACAAACCCATAGCACATACCTTTTTTAATTCTACCTTTGGTGCAATTTGGGACGATAAAAAAATTCGTACCGTACATTTGTTTGTATTAAAAGCAAAATACAGAAGCGAGCCGCGTTCGTATGAAAATTTAGTAAGGCGAATATCGTTTAAAGATGGGTTTAACCACGCTGTAAAAACGCTCATTACCCGCCAAGCATTTAGAGTGCCTTTTAGTCAATTAAATGCCGATTTACAGGCATTGCAAGCAACGTTAATGGCCGGTGCAAAGCAGCAATGCAAACAAGTGTATGAGCTTATAAATTTAAACGACGGGTTTATAGAATACGCAAATTCATTATTTTTTAGAAACAAAGCCTGTTACTTAATAGGGCGCTGTATCGCTAAAAATGGCGATAATATGCCTTTTGCTATCGCCATATTAAATACTAATAAAGGGTTAAAGCTTGATGCCGTAATGATGGGCGCCGATCAGTTAAGTTTGCTGTTTGGTTTTGCTCGTACCTATTTTATGGTTGATACCGATCAACCCGCGCGCTATGTAGATTACTTAAGCGTGCTGATGCCACATAAAAAACGCTTTGAGTTATTTAACGCCATTGGCTTTATTAAGCACGCTAAAACAGAGTTTTATCGTTACAAAGTTGATACCACTAAAAATAGCCCTAATAATTTTAAATACGTGACAGCCCCAGGTACTCCCGGCATGGTTATGCTGGTATTTACCATTGAAGGGCTAGACTACGTTTATAAAGTAATAAAAGATAAATTTAGTGCACCAAAAACAGCCACCAAAGCGCAAGTAAAAGCCAAATACAACTTTGTAAAGCAAGCCGACCGCGTAGGGCGCTTAGTAGATACACACGAATTTAGGTATTTAGCGTTCGACCTCAGCCGCTTTAGCGACGAGTTACTTAAGCAAATGAAGGCACAAATTGGCAGCAGCATGGTTATATCGGGTAAGGCGCTTATTTTAAAGCATGTGTATGTTGAGCGAAAAATGACGCCGCTTAATTTATACATTAATCACTGCTCTAACAAAGCATTACAACAGGTTATGACCGATTACGGTAAAGCGATTAAAGACTTAGCCGGCGCAAATATATTCCCAGGCGATATGCTAATGAAAAACTTTGGCGTAACCCGTTGGGGGCGCGTTGTTTTTTACGACTTTGATGAAATTTGCCCATTGACTGATTGCCACTTTAGAGATGTACCTAGCGCACAAAACGACCTAGAGGAGCTAAGCGCCAACAGTTATTTTGATATAGCAGAAAACGATATTTTCCCCAGTCAGTTTAAGGTGTTTTTTAGCGCAAACGAAACGGCATTTAACTATTTTAACTGCGAACATAACGATCTGTTTTTAGCTGATTTTTGGCAAGCTTGCCAACAACAAATTAAATCAGGCTTTTTACCTGACGTATACCCGTATAAACAAAGCTGGCGGTTTAAATAAAAATAACTAACCCCATGTCTAGCTAGGGCCTGTTTATCTTTTGAGGTTAAATTTGCAGCCGTCTGTTTGGTAA
>BJUT01000031.1 GCA_007988745.1 Pseudoalteromonas atlantica | reverse complement strand
TGGCCCCTAGATTGAACAAATTTCAATCCTGAAAGGTCAACAGGCCCTAATTAGTTTAAAGTACTCTCAAGTGAGAGTAATTTCAAATGGGCGCATGTTTTAGCCTGTAAATAAAAATGCACAGTTTTCACAGTGTGTAAATGCGATGAGAAAGTAATAATGGAAATAGATCTAGAGCAGTTTTTGCCCTATCAGTTAAATCAAATGGCAAATCTCATAAGCGATGATTTTGCGCGTGTTTATCAGCAAAAATACAACTTAACCATTCCTCAATGGCGGGTGTTGGCAAACTTAGCACAATATGGCAAAAGCAATGCAAAAGATTTATGTACACAGGCCAATATGGACAAGTCAACGGTTTCACGAGTTATAAAATCATTGCTGCAAAGAGGGTATGTTGAAGCACAACTAAATCAGCAAGATAAGCGAGTAACGCAGGTTATGTTAAATGAGCAGGGCAATGCACTTTACAAGCTCATAGCACGTGATGCACAAAACTGGGAAGCACAATTAGCTGAAAAATTTAGTAAGCAGCAACAAGTCCAATTGCTAAATTTACTAAAAGAGCTTAAAGGTGCCTTATAAAATCAATTCGCAATAATACTTAATCATTTTGAGGGGCTAAATGTGTCGCTATCTGCGTTATAAAATTCATATTTAGAAAACTAAATAAGGATTTTTTGCCTAGCTCTCAACACATTTATCTATCATTAAAATAGATCATTTAATTAAGCTGGTTGGTAAAAAAAAGCCCATCAAAAGATGGGCTTTAATTAGTCGTTTTTACGCTAATGCGATTAGAAAGTGTAACGAACACCTACACGCATTTGCCATAATGACGCATCAGATTGTACTGATGTATTTGCGTTGTTTTCATTAAAGCCAGAGTAAACGTAACGGCCTTGCTCATCAATTGATGTTGAAATCATGCTAGCGCCAACGAAAGGACCTTTTTTAAGTACGCCCCAATCATCGTTTAATAGGTTAGTTAAGTTATCAATTACGAAGAACGCTTCACCTTTATGGCCATCCATAAAGCCTGGTAATTCTTGAGTAACTTTAAAGTTAAATTTAACAAACCAATCTGAGTTTTCAGCATTACGGCCAGTGATTTCACCACGCTCTAAACCGTTAGACGCGATAAAATCGTTAAACGCGTTAATTTCATCAGCGCTCATGTCGTAAACAACGTTAGGATCGTTTTCAAGTGGTACGTAAAGTAATTGACGATCACCGTTCCAGTTAGCATCGCCCCATACATTTTCGTCGCTACCATCAAATGTGTAGCTGTATGGTAAGCCTTTGTATGCTTCACCGTATAGGTTAAAGCGAGTAGCAAAACCATCAACAAACTCATGCGTGTAGCCAAGCGTCATAGTAAAACGATGTGGGATTTCGTAATCTGATGATGCAACACCAGGGTTACCAGGATCCGTTAGCGCAATATTACCGTAGTTTGAGCCCGCAACAGAGCTTGTCATTGGGTTAACATCGTCTGAATCTGTGTACGCGTAACCAAAGTTAACGCTTACGCCATTATCAAACATTTTGCTTACTGCTAATGAAATAACCGATGAATCACCGCTATCGCCACTTACATTTGTAAGAAGGTATTCACCAGAACGGCCTTCAATAGACTCATAAATAGGACGACCATCAAAAGTTGTTTCACCTGTATCTTCAAGTGCGATATCGCGCATTAACGCTGCATCTTTCTTCTTAGAGTATAAGTAATCAAGTGAAATAACATACTCGTTTTCAGTTGTGTATGTTGCACCAATTGAGTATTTCCACTCTGAAGGAATTTCAAAGTCTGGGTCAACAGCGTTTGTTGCTGAATCACCTGAGCCAATAACAGTGTTAGCAACTTCATCAAACATATCTTGTGGTACTTCAAAACCAGGCGCGCCGCCATTTACGTTTGGCGTATTGAATAAATCAACTGGGCTGCGGAATGTACCGATGTTTGTAATACCATCGTTAGAGTAAGAGTTAGATAACCAAACATTTGGGTTACCACCAGAGAATAAGCCAACACCAGCACGAACTTCTAACTCGTCTGTTGCATACCACTGGAAGCCAACACGTGGTTGAAGTAAATCAATACCATCAAACGTGCTTTGGTTACTAAAGCCGTAGCGGTCAGTAAAGTTTTGGTTGAAGTTAGGTACGTCATCACTTGTGTATTTATCGTAACGTAAACCAAACGTGATGTTTGCATCTAAGTCTGTAAATGCGTATTCATCTTGTACATAAAACGTATGCTGAGCGTATGAAAAGCTTGCAGCTGCATCGTTTGGATCGTTAGTCGCTGCAGCATTATTGTAGTAAACACGGTCAGCTAAGCCATCTTCAAAATCATCGATTGAATCAAAACGATATTCACCTTCAGTATGCTGTACGAATAAGTTAAATACATCTAACTCTTCAAACTCATAACCAGCAGTAATTGTGTGTTGGTCAAGGTAGTAAGTACCCGCTACTTTAAATGTAGTGGTATCGTAATCTAAATCATTTGATTGACGAGAGTCATCTGGACCAATGTAAACCGTACCACCATCTTCTGTACGAATTTGCATTTCGCCAAAGCTGCTAGCAGCATCAAGTGACTGTACAGTTGCATCTAGTTCTGATTTACCAATACGAACTTCAGTTGAAAAGTCATCTGACCAATCTGAGTAAACAGAACCAATAATTGATGTGAATTCTGCACTTTGGTCGTAAAAGTGGTTAGATAATGAAACACGGCTAGAACCAGTATCAGACTGTGAAACCGTATTACCATCGTTGTAGTTATAGATTAAGTTTGCACGGTGATCTTCGTTGATGTTCCAATCTAATTTAACTAAGATTTTTTCATCTTCAACCGGCATACTTGAAGGCATACCGCCTACGTCATAACCATATACAGATTGAGCTACACTTGTAATACGAGCAATATCATCTGCAGTTACACTGCCGCTGCTTAAACCGTCGTAGTTAAACTGTTGAACACCTTCAAGTTTTTCGTATGAAGTGAATAAAAATAGTTTATCTTCGATTAACGGTAAGCCAACGTTAAAGCCGTAACGTTTTTCGGTGTAGTTACCGTTATCAACGTCTTCGCCTTCAATTTCGTCGCCTTTGAATGAATCACTTGTGAAATCGTAGAAGATGCCACCGTGAACTTCATTACCACCAGATTTTGTTACCGCATTAATGTTACATGAGGTAAAACCACCGTACTGTACGTCAAATGGTGCTAGCTCAGCTGAAACTTGCTCAATTGAATCAAACGAGAAAGGGGCACGAATAGTAGGGTAACCGTTAGAGCTTAAACCAAAGTTATCGTTCATACGAACGCCATCTAGCGTTAAGCTGTTGTAACGAGGGTTACCACCACCACAGTTGATTGAACCACGGCTATCGTCAATTGTGATACGCGGGTCAATACGAATGATATCTTTTAAATCACGGTTAATAGCAGGCGTGTTTTCAAGATCAGTTAAAGTAAATGTAGATGCTGGACCAGTACCACCAGACATAGAGCTGATAGGTGCACCTGTTACTACAATTTGCTCCATGCTTGATTGTGGCTCAAGTGCAGCATTTACTGGGTAATCGTTACCAATGTTTAGGATAATGTTATTAAATTCTTGATCAGCATAAACATCAGAATCAACGATTACCTTGTAAGGACCACCAACACGAAGGCCTTTAGCAGTAAAGTAACCTGCATCGTTTGCTTCTGTTGTTTTAACTGAGCCAGACGGTACGTGTAAAATTGTTATTTTGGTACCTGGAGCTGGGTTACCGTTTGGACCGGTAATTTGACCCTTAATCGCAGAGGTGGTTTCGTTGGCGAATGCAGCGCCACTTACACTTACACACGCAGCGATAGCAAGTGAGAGTGCTGTTTTTTGAAGTTTAGTCTTCATTTTCATTTCCCGTGAAAGTTATAATTAAATTGTTATTTTAAGTAGTATAAAGTCAGCAGTGTTGTTGAATTTATACTCTTGTAATATGCAAAATTAATTTGCACAATTTATACTTGTATACTTAACTAAATTTGGATTAATTACTTATTGTTATGTTACCGCCGTTATGTGACAGTATTATGAAATGCAAACTTTATAATTCCTTTTACAATTAATTATTTACATTTTGTAATCAATACATTTTTAGCTGTATTATTTTAGCTATACTCCAGACCGTGTATAAACATAAATTAATTCCCGTGTGTAGGTTTTTTATTTATAGGTTGATTGTTATTTTGTCGTTATTTTTAATTTTTTATTCTCATCTGACGAATCAAATAAATAGTTCAATACACCCGCAAGCCTAACGCCTGCTTTTTGCAAACGCTGCTTAACAAGCGGATTGTATTTGAAAACATAACTATAGCTCACTTCATCACTGGTTGAGGTATAAATATCTTCGGCCAGTTTGTGAGATTCCATCAGCCAAGTAGTAGGGCTGCTGTTTAAGTATGTTTTAATTAATGCTGCATCGTCGGTATCTATAAACTTAGCGTATTCAGTGTAAGCTAAGTTTTCATTTTCTATTAATCCAGTGTCCCAAAGGCTATGCAAATTGGTTTCGTTGTCAAAAAAATCAACTTTAATTAAATTGCCGCCTCTATCTTCACTTCGCCCAGCATGAAATGGTTGATGGCTGTCGCCAACCAAGTGAACTAAAAACTTTAAAGCAAACTGTTTTTCATTAAGGGAAGAGGTAGATGACTGAAGTGTATTAATAGAGAAGTAAATACCTTCTAGAATATTTGTTACATCGTCTTTGCTGTGTGTATGTGCGTGATTTAGAGAAAGTGTTTTATTTTTAGGAAGGTTTATGTAATGCCAGCGTGAAGATTTTTTACGCCAAAATAGTTCAGGACTAGATCGCATTTCATCTGCCCAAGTAGAAATTTGAGCTAGGGATTGTCCTTCTAATAGTGGCAACAGGTTATGCACTGTTTCGTCACTCAAATGTTGCTCTGCAATATGCCCAACAATTCGATGACCATTTTGACCCCACGCATACGCTTTAGAAGTTGTAAAAACAGCACCAATTATTAACGTTGTTGCTACGAGAGTAGCAATTTTAATGCGCATCAATGTTTCCTGCATTTATTTTTATTCACCTATTAGCTGGTGTAAACATTGTGATTGTTTTTGCTAAATATAGAAAGGAGTCAAGAGCATTCATTATTTCTTATTCATAATTGCATTAAATCAATAACTTACCTTTGATGGGTAAAATTACCTGTTGTAATAAGTAAATAATATTGTTCAAATAAAGCCTTAGGGTTGTTAGGTACATCTTATTGATGGGGTTTGGAAAGGTCATGTTACATAAACTGTCGTTTGTTACACTTTTGTTTCTGGTTATGGTTGCTGCATGGTCTGTTGGAAAGGTGAGCGTTAAAAGTGATGAAATAAATTTCCCAGAACTAATAAAAACGTCAACACAATGTTATACAACAGCCAGTGAAAACAAAAATCAGCTTATTGTATTTACGCCATCGCAAAGCGTGGCAGAGAAGCTTACAGAGTCTCTATGCCTTGATACCGTGGTAACGAAACAATACGGTTCAGTTAAAGGTTACTGGGGTGACAGTACAACGGAAAGCTTCGATTTTGTCGGCAAAGGGATTGCAGACCTCGTACTTGCAAAAAATAATATAATGGATGCCTTTAATGCAGAGCTAACTTATAACTATCAATCTGTGGTGGGCTTTTCTGATTACACCGCATTTTTTATCTCCTCAAAAGAAAAGCCACGCTTAACAAAACAATACTTTTTAGATAAGCGTATAGGCTTATTAGATTACCCTACAAGCCGCTCTGGCCATATACTTCCAAAGAAAATGTTTAAAGATTTAAATATCAACTTAGCCAATCTAGATATTACTTACGCCAGTTCGCACAGCGAGCTTCGTGACTTATTAGCTAATGGGCAGGTCGATATTATTGCGTCTTTTTGGAAAGAAAGTGATGCTGCTCGTTTTTCAAAAAATTATATAACCCCTTTAAGTAATAAAATTTCAGGTTCGCGCTGGTATCTAAAAATGCAGCAAAACAATACAGACCTTTTATGTGCTGTACAGCGTCATATTCTTGATATGTCAAAGGAGCAGACACTGAGTTATTACAAAGAGGCGCAATCGTATTGGGATTGCAGTTCAGAGCAGGTAACAGCTAAAGATGAGAGCGTTAAAAATGGATAAGTATAAATATGTTTTTTTTGGCTGCGCTGTTTTTATTATTAACTGTTTAGTGTTTTATGTGTCTGTAATTAATGAGCAGAGTGACGCTATTAAACGCCAGGTTATTGAAACCGAAAAACAAGTTGCACTCGATTTACCGTTAATTGCGCTCTCTAATGAGCTTTTAAAGCACTCGGGTAACCAACATGCAGTGCAAGACTACTTATTAAAGCTCAACGGCTATTTAGACAATAACCTTCGCTTAGTTAAAATTGTGCCAAAATCTGCTAAGCCTTTAACTTTAAAGCCAAACCAGTTTGTAAGAACACTCAAGTCGAGCACTACCCATGTCTCTTTAGTGTTTGAGAAAAACGCACAGTTTTGGTCAGAAAACAGGTTTTTAATTTGTTTGTTATTTTTGGTTTTGAGTATTTTATTTAGCAAATGGCTGAAGTCTATTATAGGTATGCCTGTAGATGCAAAAGGCCCATCACTGAATGCTGGTACCGACTTAGGAAAACCAAAAGAGCTGGCATTGATCATTGATTTAAACACTAAAACACTCAGTAATAGTTATATGCCTGAGGCTACAGTGTGTTTAGCTAACAAACCGTTATGCTTTTATTTAGCATTAATAGAGTTTTGTCGTGATAATAAAGATGTTGTGCTAAATCAAAATAAATACGTGCCGGATGAGCTTATAGAGCTTGCTAATAAGTACTTTTATAGGTTGATTGAGCTTGGGCATACTATACGCAAGCGGCCAAATTTTAATAGCAGCTTAGAAAAAACACTCAGTGAAATTCGTGCAGCCCTAGACGAAGTCTTAAACGAACACCCTGATATGAAAGATATTTATTATCCGCCTAAAGCATATGGCGAGGGCTCTCGCTCACGTTTACACAGTTACGGTTTAATAAATATTGCAAAGGGAAACATAGAAATAAAAGGAAAGTAGTCAGCTACTTTCCTTAAACATTATCTTTTAATAACGTTTTGTTATTTAGGTGAAAACTGCGCAGCTTTAAGTGGACTATTTTGCGAGACAAAGGTTTTAAGTGCCTGGGCATCGGTTTCATCTGTGCTAACAAACCCTTTGAGTTTATTAATAGCAGGGTAACCATCACCACCTGATGCGTTATAGCTATTTAAACTCATACGGTAAGTTTTATTTTCATCAAGTGGCTTACCATCAATGAGTACACTGACTAATTTGCCATTTTTACGGGTAAACGCTAATTTGTGATATTGCAAATAGGCACCTGCATCAACAGGGAAGCTGGTCACTGTTTCTAAGTAGTTCCATAAATCACGCCCTTGCCAGTCCATGTAAGTAATGCGATTTTTAAACGGGTGTACTTTTAAAATATCTTTATAGCTAATATCGCCAGCTTCAATAGAGCTTCTTATTCCGCCACCACTAATCAGGCCAAAGTCGGCGCCAACTACATTCATTTGTGCCTGTATAATCACACGCGCTAAATTAGTTTGTTGGTAACGCACCTTGTTTCTATCGCCCTCTAAACGCGCATCAACACTGCCAATTTTACCTGCAATTTGTTTTGCGCCTTTTGCTTGGTAACTTGCTAAAAAAGCTTCTAGGGTCGGATCGGGTTTAATGTATTCGTTGGCTAATACTTGTTTACTAGACCCGTCGGCTTGAATTTCATCAACATATAAATTAACTGGCAGCAATTTATAATCGAGTAGGGTGAGCTTTTCGTTTTCTAGCTTAAACTCTGCCTTACCCACATACTTACCCCACTCATGTGCTTGCATAATCCATGTACCGTTTTGCTGATCGGGCTTACACGCAAGACCGGGTTTAAAGTTATCGTCATTTTTATTTTTAGCTGCCATACAAACCGGCTCTTGCGAGTGACCACCAATAATCATATCTAAGGTATTAGCGGGTAAAGAGCGGGCAAGTGTGACATCACCCGGGGCATTAATCCCAAAGTTTGCATCTACATAATGACCCATGTGAGTAAGTGCAATAGTGATATCGGGGTTGTATTGCTCATTAATTTTTTCAGCGAGAGCTGCCGTCACATCAACAGGGTCTTTAAATTCTAAATGGCCAATATATTGTGGGTTAGCTATTTTCGCGGTGTCTGTAGTGGTAAGTCCTATAACCGCAATTTTTAAGCCCCCCTTTTCAAAAATTTTATAGCCTTGAAATGCGCTTTCCCCAGTTGCTTTGTCAAAAATATTTGCAGACAGTAAAGGAAAGTTAGCCCATTGCTGCTGCTTAGTTAAAACGCTCAGTGGGTTATCAAATTCATGGTTACCAATTGCCATGGCGTCGTAACCGAGTAACGACATCCCCTTAAAATCAGGCTCTGCGTGTTGTAAGTCTGACTCAGGTATACCGGTGTTAATATCACCGCCAGAAAGCAGCAATACTGCATGGCCTTGCTGTTGAGCTTTGTTACGTAAAGCGTCAATTAACGTTTTACGCGCTGCCATACCATATTCACCTTTTTCGTTATGCCAAAAGCGCCCGTGATTATCGTTAGTATGTAATACCGTAATATACTGTGGGGCAGTGGAGGTGTTTAAAGGTGAGCTTGTACAACCTATAACAGATAAAATAACTGAAAATAAAATAATTATACGCATGAAATACCCATTTATTATGGTGTGCTTAATTTATTAGGCGGTTAGTTTAAACTAATTTAGCGATAAATAACGTACTTATTTTATACTTTTTTATATTCGAGTTTTAAAAGTAATATTAAATTATTAAATGCTTTTACACAAAGCGAATACAGCGAGTGTTATTTAAAAGAATATGTAATGAAGTGTAACTAAAAGGGTGTTAATTGTAGTTGTGCCTTCTAAATGCTTTTCCTTGGCGTATAGTGTGAATTAGTATTAACACTTAATTTAAATAAAAATAACAAAAAGGACTCATGATGAAAAAGTGCCTGATTGGCTCACTACTTGCATTTTCGTGCTTTACTAGCCAAGCCACTATTGTTGAAATGCAAACTTCGCACGGGGTGATAGAGCTTAACTTGTTTGATCAACAAGCCCCCAATACGGTTGCTAACTTTTTAAGTTATATTGAAGATGACGCATATAACCAAACCGTAATACACCGCTCAGTCAGCGACTTTGTAATACAAGGCGGTGGCTTTACATTTACCGACGAATTAGTGCCAATAACCACCAAGCCTACTGTTGTTAATGAGCCTGTTTTATCTAATGTGAAGGGCACAATCGCGATGGCTAAATTAGCCAACGATGAAAACAGCGCAACGAGCCAGTGGTTTTTTAATATGGTTGATAATAGCGAAGCGCTTGATACTCAAAATGGCGGTTTTACAGTATTTGGGCAAATTACAGCGCAAAGCCAAGCTACGCTCGATAATATTGCTGGATTGCTACACTGCGGCGATATCCCGTTGGTTGATATAACCAGTGAACAATGCTCAAGTAGCGATGTCGCTCTTAGCAGCGCTAACTTTGTAACTATTAATAGTGTGGTGGTATTAGATGACGACCCGCTTTCATCTGCCAACTTAAACCCAACAGCCAATACATTAATAAGCCAAGACGATTCATCAGCAGAGGCTGGTTCATCAAGCAGTTCGGGTGGGAGTATGGGTGTTGGTTTTTGCTTAATTGCACTGCTTGGTGTGGGTAAACGCTTAAAACGCGCTAAATACTAATTATGTGTTAAACAGTAAATAAAGAAGCGGCTAATTAAGCCGCTTTTACTAAAATGCTAAAATTCGCCAAACAACCGCAAGCCATAAAGCAAACACACTGGCGCAGCCTAGTAAAAAAACATTAAAGCGCATTCTTACATTATTACTGCCAATATGAACAACCGTATGCACAATACGCGAAATAACAAATAAGCACGCAAGCGCAGTAATTAAGTAGCTAGCGCTGTTAAGTTGCAATGCAACAATACAACCGATATAAAAAAGCACTGGTATTTCAAACTGATTGGTAAAGTTTCTATCAGCTACGCGTACGGTATCGCCTGCGTTATCAAGGCGCATGGTTTTAAAATCGCTCAACTGTAATTGTTTGTGTTTTGCAGCAGCAAAGCGTCGCTTGCCCATAATTAACATTACAACGAGCGATAACGTTACTTGTGCAAACATGGCGAGTATTATTATTTTTTCCATCCTATTTCCTTCGTTATTATTTTACTGACTTTAAGTATGCAGGTGTTTTTCACAATGTGTTACATAAATTAGTATTATTTTGTGGTAAACCCTTAATTGTTAGTGTTAATTTAGCTCTATTACGTTGTTTTGAGCGCATCCTAAGCGCAATTTTAATGGAAAAACAAAATGAAAAAAATTCTTGGTTTTAGCGTCATCGCTTTAGCAGTTTTAAGTGGCTGTACTAATACATCATCTACCTCATCGGTTGCTAGTTCTTCGCAAAGCTCCTTACTCTCAGACACATTAGTTGTAAGCCCAAATGATACGCGCGAATATAAAACCCTTACCCTCGAAAACGAAATAGAAGTCATTTTAGTCTCTGATCCAAGCGCTGAAAAATCAGCAGCATCGCTAAGTGTAGGCGTAGGCTTACTACACGACCCTATGATGCAGCAGGGTATGGCACATTACTTAGAGCATATGCTTTTTTTAGGCACAGAGCGCTACCCCGATACAAAAGGCTACTCTGACTTTATGACCAAAAATGGCGGGGTAAATAATGCGTATACCTGGCTCGATATTACAAACTACATGTTTAAAATTAATAACGATGCCTTTGATGAAGCGCTAGACCGTTTTGCTGATTTTTTTAAAGCCCCTAAGCTGTACCCTGAATATGCAGACAAAGAAAAAAACGCTGTAAATGCCGAGTGGTCAATGCGCCGCGAAATGGACTTTTTTGGCCAGTTTAAACTTGCCCGTAAAATGATGGGCGATCACCCGGCAAATCGCTTTTTAATTGGTAACCTAGAAACGCTAGGAGACAAAGAAGGCAGCCAATTACACAAAGAAACGGTCGACTTTTACAATAAATACTATTCATCTAACATTATGAAAGTAGCGCTTATTTCAAACTTGCCAATTGAGCAAATGGAGAAAAAAGCAAAAACTTATTTTGCCGATATCAAAAATAAACACATTGAAAAGCCAACCGTTACCGCAGAGCTTGATTTTGATAAAGCCGGTGGCAAAAAAGTATATTACTCACCTAATGAAGACGTAAAACAGCTGCAACTTGAGTTTACTATTAATAACAACAGCCGCGACTTTGCGGTTAAACCTAACCGTTATGTCAGTTATTTATTAAGTAATGAAATGCCAGGTAGCCCGGCACAATTACTACGCGACAAAGGCTGGGTATCGCAATTAACAGCGTCTCCTTCTCCTAGTCAGTACGGCAATTACGGCGCGCTTACTATTTCGCTAGAATTAACCGATGAAGGCATGAAAAACCGCGAAACAATTGTCGCAACTATTATGCAATACATTGAACTGATTAAAAAAGAAGGTGTAGATGCTAAGTACTTTAATGAAATTCGTACATCTCTTAGCAATCAATTTAAGTTTTTGGAAAAAGGCGATGAGTTTAGCTATGTCAGTGCGCTTACTGGCAGCATGCAAGATTACCCATTAAATCATGCCATTGATGCGCCTTACTATTATGCCAAATTTGACGCAGAGGCGATAAACCAGGTACTTAAACAATTAAATGCCGATACGCTGCGCGTTTGGTATATTTCGCAGCAAGAAGAAACCGACTCGCAACTGCATTTTTATGATGGTAAATACCGCATAGAAGATATTAGCGATGCCGAAATTGCCAGTTGGAAAACATCAAGCGAGTTTAAGCTTGCTTTACCAAGTGTAAATAACTTACTACCTGAAAGCTTCGCGATTAAAACAGCTGAGTTTAAAGAGCAAAAACACCCTGAACTGGCTTACGATAAAAACGGCGTAAAAGTATGGCGCCAAGCAAGCCAAAAATTTGCTGCCCAGCCAAAGGGGTTGGTTGAGGTATATATTAATACCCAGCCAGGCTTAAATGATATTAATGCTGAAGTACTTTACTCAGTATGGGCCGACTTATATAACATTCAACAAAGCCAACTAAGCACCGAAGCCGCCATTGCCGGCATGAGCGTTAACCTTGCGCCAAGTAATGGTTTAGTTTTATCAATGAGTGGCTTTACCGATAAGCAAGATGCACTTTTAAAACAAGCACTAAGCGGGTTAAAAGCCGACGTAACGGCACAAGCATTTACCCAAGCAATTGATCGCTACAAACGTGGCTTGTTAAATCAGCAAAAGCAATTTCCGTATGCACAAGCATTTGGCGCCTACTCTAAACTTATCCGCACAGGCAGCTTTGATACAGAGGCACTGATAAAAGCTGCAGAATCGTTAAGCGTTGCCGATTTAAACAAGCTAAAAACAGCCACATTTGCCACCAACGATTTACGTGTATTTAGCTACGGTAATTACAACCAACAAGATATAGAATCGATAGCCACTGAGTTAAGTGCCACTTTACCAAGCAATCATACATCGAGTGAGTTTGCGCGCAGTAAAGCATGGTTACCACAGCCAGGCGAAACGCGAGTATTGCAAAAAGATATTGATGTTGCCGATGTGGCAGTTGTTGATATGACCGTTCACCCAGTGCCAGGGTATAAACAAAAAGCGCAAGCCGCTGTGTTACAAAGCCACTTTAGAACCATTGCATTTGATAAAATGCGTACCGAAGAGCAGCTTGCATACGCTGTAGGCGCGCTGGCTCGCCCAATAGAGGATTACTCGGCAATTGGCTTGTTTATTCAAACACCTGTTAAAGGGCCAAAAGAAATACAGGCACGTTTTGATCAATTCAAAAAAGAGTACGCGGTAGAGCTTGATAATATGAGCTTAGATACTTTTGCTCAACTTAAAAATGCCACGCTTGTATCACTAAAAGAGCAGCCTAAAAACCTAAGCGATGAAATGGGGCCACTTATTACCGATTGGTATCGTGAAAACTTTAACTTTGACTCTAAGCAAAAGCTAATTGATGAAGTTGAAAAAGTAACGCTTGAAGATATTAAGCAGTACTACAAACAAACTATGTTAAACCCACAAGCCGCACGTTTAAATGTGCAGTTACGTGGTACTAAGTTTGTAGAAAGCGACTTTGCTGATTTACCAAATCAAACCAAAATTCAATCGCTTGAAACCTATTACAATGGTATTAAATTACAAAAATAAGCTATATATATATATACAGCTAAATAATACCAATCCGCTTAATTAAGTATTATTGTGGATTGGTAAAACACCCCAATGTAGTACTACATTGGGGTTTTTATTTATATTAACTCAATTTATGCCATAACAATAAAGCCGACAACGGCAAGTGCCGCGGCAACTAATGTATAAGGCAGTTGCGTTACTGCATGGCTCATTAAATTACAGCCAGAGCCTTGTGCTGCAAGTACGGTAGAGTCTGAGTAAAAACAGGCTTGGCTACCAAATGATGAGGCCGATAACAACGCGCCAATAACCAGTGGAATATTTGCATCAACGGCAGTTGCCAGTGGCATAACTATTGGGATCGACACAGCAAAAATACCCCAACTAGAGCCTGTAGCAAACGCTAACACCGCCATAGCAATAAATACCACCGCCGGTAAGTATTGGGCAGTCATGTACGGGCTCAAACTACCGATCACAAACTGCGCTAAGCCAATTAAGTCGCACACATCTTTAAATATAAATGCGGCTATTACAGTGCCAATAGCCGGTATCATGCTTTTAAAACCATCAAGCATGCGCTCTATCATTTCGCTAAAGCTCATTAATTTTTGTAGTGCATAAAAAGGAAGCGTTACCGCCATAGTTGCTAATAAGCCTTTATATACATCTATTTCAAAGTAAACTGTAAAGGCTACTAGTAAAATTATAGGCAGTAAAAAGTTGTGTAATTTTCCTTTAGGGTCTGCATCTTCAAAGCTTTCTTCTACTGCTTTTACAGCGTATTCGTCGGCTGTTTGAATATCACTAAATTGCGCAGGGTCTACAGTGGCTTGCTCAACGTGCGCTAACCTTTCGGCTTTTTTCATAGGCCCAATAGCAGGTATTACACCCAGTACCACTAACAAAACCACCAATACTGCAAACCAGGCGTAAAACATATAAGGAATGGCTTGAATATAAACCGCAATGCCTTTGCCTTCCTCGGCAATGCCGTTATCGACTAACAAGCCGCCAAAAAATACAGCCCAAGTCGATAAAGGGACAAGTACGCAAATAGGTGCCGCTGTTGAATCTACAACGTAGGCGAGCATTTCTCGGCTAACTTTAAATTTATCGGTAATGCGTTTCATCGTTTCGCCAACGGTAAGCGCATTTAAATAGTCATCAATAAAAATAACCACACCTAAACAAAAGGTCATAAATAAAGAAGAGCGTTTACCTTTAGTGTATTTTAGCGCTAATTTGCCAAACGCCGACGCACCGCCAGTGCGCACTAATAAAGCGATTAAAGCGCCAAAGCCTCCGCACACGAGTATTAACCAACCTATGGTTTCGTCGGTCATTACTTTAAGTGATGTGCTGGCAAAGTTAGCAAGCACCTGAGCTGGGTCGGCTATTACTAAGCCAACTAAAGCGCCAATAAGTAAAGATAAAATAGGGCGGCGTAAAACAACAGCCAATACCACAACCACCGCTGGTGGCAGTAAACTTAATGCAGAAGGTTCAAGCATTTAAAGATTCACAAAATTAAAAGCATATTTAAATAATAAATTGCTTAACAAAAACAAAGCAGGTAATAGTTATTACGTGCCAAGTCACTGCTTTTGCCGCGTAGGGTGCTTTGCTGTTATGTTAAATTAATAGCGAAAGGGAAACGCGTTGGCTTTGGCGCCAGACGGTGCAAGAGAAGCATGCCGCTATTGTTGTGCCTGTAAAAACATCGGCGCAAAAATAATCCGGTTTTGTATTTCAGTCAATAAAAATTTACGTACAAAATAACTTTTTATAGGAGATAATGTGGAGGCCGTATTTAAAACCCAACGTTTATTATTACGCTATGCAAATGAGCACGATGCAGCCATGTTACTTACTTTGGTGAATCAGCCAAATTTTATAAAATATATTGGCGATAAAGCCATTTATACGCACAGCGATGCCAAGCGCTACATTGAGCAATCGTTTAGGGCAGCCCATAAACACCAAGGGTTTGGCCCTTATATTATTACTTTACACAATGGTGAAGTAGTAGGAGTTGTGGGTTTTTATAAACGCGACGTACTGCAACTGCCAGATTTAGGTTTTGCCTTGTTAACCCGTTATGAGAAAAACGGTTATATTTTTGAAGCGGCCAAAGCGCTATTACAAAATAGGCACACACTTGGGATAAAACAGGTCAGTGCTATCTGCGCAGCTAATAACACCGCATCTCATGGTGTATTATTAAAGTTAGGTTTTAATAGGGTAGGCAAGGCGGTTATTAATAATGATAAAACCGCCGTAATTATATATGGTTATTAAAGTCGCGCTTGCTCTATGGCTTTTGCTACGCTTAGGTTTATGTTTTGCCAAGTTTGCTCAAGGGTAGCCACTAAGCCATCGTAACCATCATCTTCTATTGGAACTACATGCGAAAAATTATGCACACTAATTAGGCGGCGGCCGGTTTCTGGGTGGGTGTAATATAAGCGCCACAGGCCAGAAATATCAGCGTTGCCTTGCATATCACCATTAAAGTGGTGCACTTCATATTCAAGCTCGTAAAACGTTTGCTGATCAAGCTCGGTAATTACCGGTAAGCCCTTAATGACCATCCAATTAGGCATTGCATTAAAAAGGGTTTGTTGCGCTGTAGCGGTGAGCATCACATCGGGCGATTCACCCCATAGGTTGTAATTTGCCGCATGAATTTGGTTGCTATCAATTTTCATTGCTATGCCCAAATTATTTAAAGCGCCTCTAAGGGCCACGGTTTGCACTCTTAATTGGGCATCAGTTTCTTTTACATGGCGTGATGATGAAGCAATGGGTTGTTCAAACTGATAATACTGCGTTGCGGTTTGAATTGACGCACTGCACCCTGCAAGGGTAATTAACACGGTTATGGCTAAAAATAAGTGTTTCATTATTGCTTCCTTGGTTGTGGATCAGCAGGGAGTGCTTTATCAAAAATAAACATATTAGGTTGTTCGTTTAAACCCCGTGTAAGCGGCTGAATTTCTTCACTTAAGCGTTTAAATTCAAGCAAGGTTTGCTGTAATTGATGATGAAACTCAGAGCCGGCCTGATAACTTGCCATGGTTTTATCAAATTGACGCATGGTCACTTCAAACTGCTCCATACTTTTGGTCATTTTATCAAAGTTACGGTTAAAGCCGCCGGGTAAGTTTTGGGTGTCTTTTTGGCTTAATAACGCACGCATTTCGTTAGCAAGCGCTTGGTAGTCGCTAAATGTAGCCTGCATTTGCGCTAGGCTGTCTTCAATTTTTAAATCGTTTACCTTGTTAAGCACATCCGAGACCTGATCGGCAAGCACCGTAATGCCGCTAGATATACTCGGAAATACATCATACTGGGCGAGCTTTGCTAAATGCGCTTTTGGTGCGTCGGGGTATATATCAAAATCTACATACACTGCGCCAGTTAAAAGGTTGCCGGGTTTTAAAGAAGCGCGCATACCATTTTTTATCCAGCCGGTTAGGCTACTTTGCCAAAACTCTTTGGCCGCTGCGCTATCGTGATATAAACGGCCATACTCTATTTTAATCAGTACCGGCACCGCTGTATTATGGTTTTTAAAATGTGCAGGTTTACCATTAACAATAACGTTAGCGGGGGCTTCTACCACGGTACCAATTCGGGTGCCGCGATATTCCACAGGCGCGCCGGGTCTTAGGCCACGTATAGATTGTTCAAAATCAATAATGTAGTAATCAAAGTCGTAAAAGCGCTCTTCTAGTGCTTCTTTGTAGCTTTGGCTTAGCGAAAAATTGTGGCCGTCTTGGGCTAAGTCGCCTGGGGCTTGTTGCTCTGGTAAGCCAACCGAAATACCGCCTTTGAGGAGTTTACTTAATGAGCCGGTACTTATATTAATACCATCGGCCGACAAATCTATTTCAATGCCGGCATTAACCCAAAATATAGAGTTTAATGTTATGAGGTTTTGATAGGGTTCGTTAATAAAAATACCGTACTTCATTGCTTGGTTTTTCCAGTCAAAAGTAGCGGTTTCTATTTGGCCTATTTTATAGTTTTTAAAAAATATCCCAGTGCTTACCTCTAGCACTTCAGCGTTGTAGCTGAGTAACTGAAAACGCCCACCTTTAACATCTTTACCAATAAGGGCTGGCTCGTCTTGTAATACAAAACGCTCTTTTAGTTTTTTACTCTCCCCCGGTGAAAACTCTAAATAAACACCCGACAAAAGCGTACTCATACCACTAATGCCCGTTTCGTCTATACGGGGTTTAACAACCCAAATTTTAGCATCGTCGGTGAGGAGTTCATTATAGTTTTTGTCTATTTGTGCGCGGGCAATAACGCTATCTTGCGAGTCAGAAAGGCGTATAGCATCAATTTGACCAATTTTAACACTGCGCACTTTTATTTCTGTTTTACCTGCAATAATGCCCTCTGCGTGGGGCATTTTTATATAAATAGTAGGGCCTACATTTGCTTGGTATTGATACAACATCCATATACCAACTAATAAGGCTATCAGTGGAATAATCCAAATAGCAGAAATTTTTGGTTTTGTTGTTACATTAGCCGTTTCGGTCATGCTTTATTCTCTGAATGTTTGTTTTTTGGTGTATCCCACAACAAGCGCGGATCAAACGCATGTGCAGCCATCATTTGGCATATTACCATAACAGTAAAAAATACAATGCCTAGCCCTGGGGTAATTGACATTAAGTTGCCTAGTTGCACTAAGGCAACGAGTATAGCAACAACAAATACATCGATCATTGACCATTTGCCAATAAATTCAGTAAGTTGATAAATTTTAGTATAACCTTTTGTGTGCTTGTTAGCAGGTTTTGCCACCATAATGCATAAAAAGCTAAGCACAAAGGCTTTGGCCAGTGGCACCACTACGCTGGCCAAAAATATAATGGCAGCAATGGGGTAGGAACCACTTTTCCAAAGTGTCAGTACGCCGCCAATTAAGGTTGACGGTGACACATCACCCAGGCTGGTGGTGTGCATTATTGGTAATAGGTTTGCAGGTATGTAACACAGCACAGAGGTCACTAACCATGCCGTTGCTTTTTGAACACTGTTGGGGTTTCTTACATGGGTTTTAGTGTGACAACGCGGGCAAACACTACTTTTACACAGCTGATGGCATACGTGGCAAGCTTTAATGTTTTGATCAATAGCGCGTTTGGCATGTGCTGCGTCTTCGAGTGTTGTTGCTGGTTTAATATGTGCCCATAAGCGCGGCTTATTTAAATGGGCAAGCGCCGCAATATACATAATAACAAAGCCAATATATGCCCAAAAGCTGGTGCCAAAACTAATGTCGGCAAGCGACATAATTTTAACCATGCTTACTAACACCCCAATTAAAAATATTTCAGACATGATCCACGGCTCAAGGGCCAAGGTAAACTTGAGCAATCGCCTAGCGATGGCCTCTGGCAAGGATTGCAAAAGCCCAAGATGCATAGGAATAAGAATGACCAGTAAGCTCATTGGCAGCGCAATAATGCTTAAATCAATAAATAAGCCAAGTAACTCACTGTCGTAATTAAATAAAATTCTGGCAGCATCGGGCAGGGTGATGGTTTGCGTTATGCCGCTGCTACTAAATGAAATAAACGGGTAAAACATGCTGCTTAATAGCATTAGTAATGAGCCAATACTTAGCGCAACCACTTTACTGTCGTTGTTTACATCACCTTCGCACAACTTATGGTGACAATGCGGGCACACGGCCATTTGCTTATCGGCTATTGCGGGTATATCAATTATTAGGTCGCAGCACGGGCAAATTGTTTGCAAGTTATAACCATCAAAGAAGAATGTTTACGCAATTTTGCTATATTTAAGTTATTAATACAACGCGATTCATCATTAAGCGCAATAACAATACGTTAAGGATAGATGTGAGGCTGTTATTACTTTGCTTTATTAGCTGTTTCTTTATAAGCCCGCCAGTGTCTGCCGCTTGGCAAAAACAGCCAATTGTGATTGCTGCCAGTGCGACTATTCCTCCCTATGTAATAGAAAAAACAGATACGGGTATACAACTTAATATAATTAAAGCGGCACTTATTGAGCAGGGCTTAGATAATATTGTGGTTATTTACATGTCTAACAAGCGCGCCGAGCAGCAACTGCATAGCGGTAATGTGGATATACTGCTTAATTACGCAGGAAAGCGCGGCGCAGGTATTTACCCTAGTCAGCCAGTATTGAGTTATAAAAATGTGGCGGTATCTCTTAAAAAGCGCAACTTTACTATTGAGACGATAAATGAACTAAACAATAAAAGTGTATTAGGATTTCAAAATGCAACAGCTTATTTACCACCCCCATTTGCAAAAGGGGTTGCTCAGTTTGCAAGTTATGAAGAAGTAGTCAATCAGCGTGCGCAAGTCGATAGGCTAATGAAAGACTGGGTGGATGTAATTATCCTCGATGAGCGCATATTTCATTACTATAACAATGACTATACGCACTCATTACCCGTTAATATTCACCCAATTTTTCCAAAAGCCCCACGCCCTGCTTATTTTAACAACGCAGTGCTGCAAAAAGCATTTGATAAAGGCCTGCTAACTATAAAAGCAAAGGGAAAATATCAACAAATAATGAGTGGTTACCACTAAGCTCATTAGTAAGCTAAGCGGTACTTAATCAAACAAAGCAACGGTTTGACGTGTCAAAGCAATTAGCTCCCCCGATTGCGACCAAATACAGCCATCTTCTAAGCCATAACCCCCTTTAGCATGATGTGTAATTGCTTCAAAGCCTAACCATTCACCGGGTGTAAGCGTTGGCTCTTGCACAAATTCTAAATACCACGACATGCTACTTGCTGGAGCCGGCTGTTTAAACATTTGTAATAATGTAGGAGGCCATGCATCGGTAAGGGCTATTATATGTGCTTCGGTAATTGCCTCTGGGGTATGTTTAAAGCGCACCCAGCCGCCTAAATGCGAGGTCTCTGCAGCGCTAAAAGGCATAGCGCCTTGTTGCGGACATAAATCAACATGCTGAAAAAACTCAGGCATTTGCCCTTCAATAAACGGCAATGTATGACGTGCATCCACAGGCTTTAATCCCATTTCTTTACTAACCGGTACATTAACACCCGATTGCCTATCAATAGCAAAACACGCTTGGACAATAACGCACACTTGTTCACTCTGAATCACTTTAGCTAATACCTGAGTACTGCTTTTACCTTGGCGTAAAATTTCAACTGACAATGAAAAAGGCGTGTCGGCAAGCAGCGGCCCAACAAAATTAGTGCTTAAAGACAGTAATCGTCTACTTGGGTCAATGTGTTTTCTGATTGCTTGATAAAGTAGTGCAGCAGAAAGGCCACCAAAAGCGGTTCTACCTTGGCACCAATTAGCAGGAAACTCCATTGTATTGCTGTTATTGGCAAGCGAAGCGGAAGAAGAGTTTGAAATAGCAGAGGCTTGTTTTAATAAGTCATCAAAATGCATCGTTAATATCCTTGAAATTATCATTATCAGACATATATAGCACATAACAACTGGTCAGACTAGTTGTGTTGAATAGGTGTATTTGGCGTAAAAAACATCAAACCCTACTTTTATTAAGGTTTTTTGTTAAATAAATTACAAAAAATGAATTTTTTTTCATTTTTACAGTTGAATTAACTTTGTGGCATCCCTATTTACTAGTCATCGAACGTATTAACGAATTTGAAGTTGGAGAAGATTCATGGGTAAAATTATTGGAATCGATTTAGGTACTACAAACTCTTGTGTTGCAGTACTTGATGGTGATAAAGCACGTGTTATTGAAAATGCGGAAGGCGATCGCACAACCCCGTCTATTATTGCTTACACGCAAGACGGTGAGACGCTAGTAGGTCAACCTGCTAAGCGTCAAGCGGTTACTAACCCAACTAACACGTTATTTGCAATTAAGCGTTTAATTGGTCGTCGTTTTGAAGACGAAGAAGTACAACGCGATATCGGTATTATGCCGTTCAAAATCATCAAAGCTGATAACGGCGATGCATGGGTTGAAGCGGGCGGTGAAAAACGCGCTGCACCACAAATTTCTGCAGAAGTACTTAAAAAAATGAAGAAAACAGCAGAAGACTTCTTAGGTGAAGAAGTAACTGAAGCTGTAATCACAGTACCTGCATACTTTAACGATTCACAACGCCAAGCAACAAAAGATGCTGGTCGTATTGCGGGTCTTGAAGTTAAACGTATCATCAATGAGCCAACAGCTGCTGCCCTTGCTTACGGCATGGACAAAAACAAAGGTGAAAACGTTGTTGCAGTATACGATTTAGGTGGTGGTACTTTCGATTTATCAATCATTGAAATTGATGAAGTTGAAGGCGAGCACACATTTGAAGTACTTGCTACAAACGGTGACACTCACTTAGGTGGTGAAGATTTCGATAACCGCGTAATCAACTACTTAGTAGCTGAGTTCAAGAAAGACCAAGGTATCGATTTACAAAACGATCCGCTTGCTATGCAACGTGTTAAAGAAGCGGCTGAAAAAGCGAAAATCGAACTATCATCTGCACAATCTACAGAAGTTAACCTTCCGTACGTGACTGCCGATGCATCAGGTCCTAAGCACATGAACGTTAAACTAACGCGTGCTAAACTTGAGTCATTAGTTGAAGACTTAGTAACTAAGTCAATTGAGCCACTTAAACGTGCTCTAGCGGATGCTGATTTATCTGTAAATGATATTAACGATATCATTTTAGTAGGTGGTCAAACACGTATGCCACTAGTACAAAAAACAGTTGCTGAGTTCTTTGGTAAAGAGCCACGTAAAGATGTCAACCCTGATGAAGCTGTAGCAGTAGGCGCGGCAATTCAAGGTGGTGTATTAGCAGGTGACGTTAAAGACGTACTATTACTAGACGTGTCTCCATTATCGCTAGGTATTGAGACAATGGGCTCAGTAATGACCGCGCTAATTGAGAAAAATACAACGATTCCTACTAAGAAATCGCAAACGTTCTCTACAGCAGAAGATAACCAATCTGCCGTTACGATTCACGTACTACAAGGTGAGCGTAAGCGTGCTAGCGACAACAAATCTCTAGGTCAATTTAACTTAGAAGGTATTCGTCCAGCACAACGTGGTACTCCACAAATCGAAGTAACTTTCGATGTAGATGCGGATGGTATCTTACATGTATCAGCGAAAGATAAAGATACAGGTAAAGAGCAAAAAATCACGATTCAAGCGTCTTCGGGCTTAAGCGATGAAGAAGTAGAAAAAATGGTTCGTGATGCAGAAGCTAACGCTGAAGAAGATAAAAAGTTTGAAGAGCTAGTAGCAACTCGTAACCAAGCTGATGCAATGGTACACGGTACTCGCAAGCAAATTGAAGAAGCTGGCGATGCACTACCAAGTGAAGACAAAGATGCAATTGAAGCAGCTGTTGTTGACCTTGAAGCAGCTATTAAGAGCGATGACAAAGCAGAAATTGAAGCTAAAACGCAAGCACTTGCTGAAAAGTCTCAAAAGCTAATGGAAATCGCTCAAGCTAAAGCGCAACAAGGTGGCGCAGATGCAGGCGAGCAACCACAACAGTCTGCTAAGCAAGACGACGATGTAGTTGATGCTGAGTTTGAAGAAGTAAAAGACGACAAGTAATTGTCAGCTAAGCTTCTAACTAGCCTAAACAACATGATTTGCTCAAGTTTTTAGGGTAGGATGAACTTTTGAGGCGCGCAGGCTACAGCTTGTCGCGCCTTTTGTATGTATTTAAGGTTTAAAATTTTCATGATAAATCGATGTGATTTATCGGTTTATCCCGCAGCCTAGCTGCAAATAGAAAAGAGTAGTGTGATAGATATGTCAAAACGCGATTATTACGAAGTTCTCGGCGTAAGCAAAGATGCAAGCGAGAGAGACATAAAAAAAGCGTATAAACGCTTAGCGATGAAATATCACCCAGATCGTACCGCCGGTGATAAAGATCTCGAAACTAAATTTAAAGAAGTAAAAGAAGCTTACGAGATTTTAACCGACGATCAAAAACGTCAAATGTATGACCAATACGGCCATGCTGCCTTTGAACAAGGCGGTGGCGGCGGTCACGGTGGCTTTGGCGGTGGTGGTCAAGGCGATTTTGGTGATATTTTTGGTGATGTGTTCGGTGACATTTTTGGTGGCGGTGGTGGCCGTCGTCAATCGCGTCAACAACGTGGATCAGATTTACGTTACAACATGGACCTAAGCTTAGAAGAAGCGGTTCGTGGTAAAGAAGTAGAAATAAAAGTACCTACGTGGGTTAGCTGTAAGCCATGTGATGGCAGTGGTGCAAAAGCGGGCTCTAAGCCTAAAACATGTACTACGTGTCATGGTGCTGGCCAAGTGCAGATGCGCCAAGGTTTCTTTGCTGTTCAACAAACGTGTCCTACGTGTCAGGGACAAGGTCAGATTATTTCAGACCCATGTGATAAGTGTCACGGACAAGGGCGTGTTGAGAAAACGAAAACGTTGTCAGTTAAAATTCCAGCAGGCGTAGATACAGGCGATCGTATTCGTTTAACCGGTGAAGGCGAAGCGGGTATGCACGGAGCGCCAGCTGGCGACTTATACGTGCAAGTATCTGTACGCGAACACCCAATTTTTGTACGTGATGCGAATAACTTGTACTGCGAAGTGCCAATTAGCTTTACTACCGCAGGTTTAGGTGGCGAAATTGAAGTGCCTACGCTTGATGGCCGTGCAAAACTTAAAATACCGTCTGAAACACAAACGGGCAAAATGTTCCGTATGCGTGGCAAAGGTGTTAAATCTGTACGTAGTGGTGCTCAAGGTGACTTAATTTGTAAAGTAGTGATTGAAACGCCAGTTAACTTAAACGAGCGTCAACGCGAGTTACTTAAAGAGTTAGACGAGAGCATGGGCAAAGATAGCTCAAAAAACCGTCCTAAAGAGCAAGGCTTTTTTGACGGCGTTAAAAAGTTTTTTGACGATTTAACTAAGTAATAAGTTATCGTAAAAACTAAAAAAAACGGTGCTAGATGCACCGTTTTTTTTGACTCAAATTCATGTGATTTAACCATTTTTCTGGGCACGACTTAGCAATATTATAAAGTGCGTATACTCAATCGATTAATTCATTGAGCAATTTTGTTGCCTTGTGCAATTGACCCCACACTGCTTTACCCTTTGTACCTATACCCTCGTAAATAAGAGGCTTTTTACGTATCTGCTATTAAGTTACTCTTCAAAATGATTAACCCTTATTGTAGATTAATAATTCGCTTAAAATAATGTGGCTAAATTGTATGACCCCGGCTATAGAATTACTGAAAAAACAAAATGTGCCTCACGATGTACTTAGTTATCAACACGATGCTAATACAACACGTTATGGCCAAGAAGCCGTTGAAAAGTTAAACCTTAATAGTGAGCAGGTATTTAAAACCCTCGTGCTTGAAACCAGTGAAGGGCAGTTAATTGTTGCCATTACACCGGTATCCCAGCAAGTAAATTTAAAGCAATTGGCCAAACTGAGTCACGCTAAAAAGGTCGCAATGGCAAGCGCGCCAAAGGTACAAGCCGCTACAGGGTATATCTTGGGAGGGGTTAGCCCGCTTGGGCAAAAAAAGCGCCTAACCACTTTTATTCATTCAAGCGCTATGGCCTTTAAAACAGTGTATGTAAGTGCAGGTAAGCGAGGGCTTGAGGTAGCGCTTTCGCCAACCGATTTAAAGGCACAAACGCGTGCCGCCTATGGCGATTTTTAAAAACCTCCACAAAAACCAACACGCCCTAAACCGCAAATTTTAAAGGCGATAATTTGCTGCTTAGGGTATTTTTAACTACAGTCAAAATACCCTTGTACACTATGCATTATGGCAGTATGTATGAATTTTTCTGATGTTAATTTTTTTGCCGTGCTTGTGGCGGCGCTTTCCTCTTTTATGCTTGGCGGTATTTGGTATTCAAACGCTTTTTTTAAAAATGCTTGGTTAGAGTGTACAGGCCTTACGGAGCTTGATTTACAAACAGCAAAACCGGCGTTAATTTTTGGTGGCAGTATGGTACTTGCACTTTTGTCGGCGGTGGTGCTTTCATTATTTTTAGGTAAAGAGGCCGGAATGGGAGAGGGCGCCTTTACAGGTTTTGCCATCGGTTTGTTTTGGGTAGGTAGTTCGCTGGGGCTCAGTTACATTTATGAGCAGCGGCCAATCAAGTTATTTATAATTAATGCAGGGTATTACACATTACAATTTACATTAATGGGTTTTATTATAGGTGTATGGCCCTAAGAACGCTAAATAAGGCGCCACCTTTAAGCGCTAAAATACAATAAAGATAATTATGAAAATATTAGTCGTTGATGATATGCCACTTATGCGCCACGTATTAATTAATATGTTAAGGCAGCTTGATTACAAAAATGTTGTAGAGGCAACTGACGGCCAACAGGCGTTAAAAATACTGCGTCAGCAAAAATTTGATTTAGTAATAACCGACCTACATATGCCTAAAGTAGACGGTGTAAACTTGCTCGATAACATACGCCACGACCAAGCCTTAGTCGATTTACCTGTTATTATGGTCACGTGCGAAGATAACGCCGATACAGTAAAACAAGTTATTAAAGCAAAAGTGTCGGGGTTTATTATTAAACCATTTAATATGAATGTGTTATCAGCGCAATTAAACCGTTTGTTTTTTAGAGATTAGCGAAACGCTTTTATGGTGTTTTATATCGTACCTATTATTTAATCCCCTGCGTTTTCTCCACCGCTTATTAGGCAGTTTACCTAGCTTCTGTAACGTTTTTATTTATTAACTGCTAAAATGTCTGCTTTGTATCAACGTAGGTATGTTAAGGAGTGTATGGCTAAGCCAAATAAAAAAGGGCCGACTAAAACAGTCGATATTTTTTGCTCTGCTTGCAAAGCGGCGCTGTTTAAATATAGGAAAGGTGGCAAAGGCGCTTTAGTAAAGTGTTTTATAGAGCGAATAACCCAAGATTACACAACTACACCGTGTATTTGCCCCCAATGCGAGCGCCCATTTGCGCGCCCAGCAATCATACGCGGTACGCCAGCTTATAAAATAATTGGCGGTAAGGTTACCTTTAAATAACCCAATACGTTTAAAAATGTAATAACTACAAAAGCTTAGATTTGATGATTAGTAAGGCGGACAATTGACCTTGTACCAATAAACAAGCCTGATATACTCGCCCGGTTTTGCTGTTTCAATGATTGAAAAACACCCTCCCCAAGGATAGGGCCAGTTAGTTGGGTTTTTTAAGCAAAGGATAAACGTGTGATAGCACTGTTATTTGATATTGTAGGTATGGCGGGTACTTTCTTAGTTGTTGGTGCATTCTTTTTATTACAACTTAATAAAGCATCCCCAACGGGGTTATTGTACAACATAATGAATTTAACAGGGGCAATTTTGCTGTTAATAAGTTTGTGTTACAACTTTAACCTTGCAAGCTTTGTAATTGAGATTTTCTGGATTGCAGCTTCACTGATCGGCTTATACAAGTACGCTAAAAATAAGCCTCAATTAGCCACTAACTCGTAATTTTAGTACCGCTAATGATGTTTACTGTTGCGAGTCAGTACAGACTTGCAGCAGTTTATAAATAAATTAAGATTTATTGTATTTGTTAACACAAAGTTTCTGTTGTTAGCGCCCATAACCCGTTAAACTAGCGCCCTTAAATTTTATAGCTATTTTGTTGTGAGCTAGGGCATGTTCTCCTTTTCTAAAAAACTTCTTTTATCTTTTGTTGTACTGATAGTGCTATTGTCGGTTGTGTTTTGCTATGGTCGAACTCATTATTATAATCAGGCCGAGCAAAAAGCAGCCCAGCAAGCAACTCAGTTAAAGCATTATATTGATGCTGAGCTTGCGCGTTTTTCAAAAATTCCTCAGCTTCTCACCTATAACAACGAGGTTATTGATTTTTTAGGTGCGGCGCAAAATAACGAAAAAAAGATTAATAACTACTTAGCTGATATACAACAAGCCAGTGGTGCCTCAGATATTTATATTCTTGATGAACAAGGCGCTGTGATTGCAAGCAGTAACTGGCAGGCCGATCATAACTTCTTAGGCAGCGATCTGTCGTTTAGACCGTATTTTAAGCGCGCATTTGCAGGTGAAAAAGTAGCGTATTTTGCCCTAGGCATGCGTACAAAAGAGCGAGGCATCTATTTTTCACAAGCCATTTATAACAATAATCAAGCGGTAGGGGTCGTTGTTTTAAAAGTCAATGTGAACAAATTTGAAAGTGACCGTGAGCTTTTAAATACCGCCAAAGGCAGCCACTTTTATGTGCAGCTAGAAGATAGCGTGATTGCTATTTCAGATATGGAAAATTGGCGTCTGAATACGTTTTCTACACTCGATATTACTCATCGTCGAGACATCGCTCAGCGTCGAGCGTATTTAGATTATCAACCTAAGCTGATTGCCCATTCAAATTACACATCACAAAGGTTACTGTTTAGCACAATTGATGAGCATAACTATTTATCGGTAGAGCAAAAATTACGCTTTTTGAACGCATCGGTTACCGTATTAGTAAATGTATCTAATGCTAATATTGCCCAATTACCGGCGTTATTTGGCTTTGTGGTAATTTATGCGCTTATTATTGCCCTAGGGTATGTTGTTTTAAGGCGCTTTGTTGGCGTTAAAAAGCTGGTTTATTCCCATCACAGTGTCAGTCAGGAAATTAGTGCACGTACCAATGCTTTTAAAGCACAGCAAGATGCGCTTGTACAATCAACTAAGCTTGCAACAATTGGCCAGCTTAGCATGGGCTTTAACCACGAAATTAATCACCCGCTTAATACCATTAATACTTACTTAGCCAGTGCTAAGCGCTTGCTAGCTAAAGGAAAGTTTGAAGCCCTAAACGAAAATTTACAGTTTATTGAATCCTTAGTAGCAAGAGTGCATAAGATAGTTGCACAGCTAAATTATTTTTCTGATTCTGCAAAAACGATTATTAGCGAAGTGCCATTAAGTGAATCAGTAGCCAAGGCACTTGAGATTAATAAAAACCAGCTAAAGCAGGACAATATAAGTGTTTTACCGCCTAAAATTGACAGCCAATTAAACGTGTTAGCAGATAAAGCGGCCCTTGAAGAAGTGTTAGTTAACTTAATATCGAATGCCAGCCAAGCAATGCAAGGGTGTATTACTCGCGAGCTGAGTATCAGTGCCAATTATCTAAATAATAGTGTGCAACTGTGTATTGAAGATACCGGTCCGGGTATAGAAGTGCACGATATAGACACTATTTTTGAGCCTTTTTACAGTACTAAATCGGTTGATGGGCTAGGGCTTGGGTTGTGTATTTCTAAGCAAATTATTAGCGCGCTTAATGGCACGCTAAGCGCACAGAACCGCGAGCAAGGCGGCGCTAAATTTATTATTACGCTTCCTTGTGAGCCGCTAACGTGCTAAATAAAAGTAATTTAAGGGCTAAATTATTGAGCGAGTAGTGATTAATTGTGGCTATTTGTTCCTACAAAAACGGTAATTTTTAGATAGTTAGTGTTATTGCTCGAAAATCAGAACGGCGTTATAGTCGTAGCAAAATGATACACGAGTAGCACCTTTGGATACTGATAGCACACACACACCGTCACCCAGCGATACGTTTAATGAGCTGCAAAATAGCTTTTTAGCCCAGTCGTACCTCCCGATAGATAAGCGTATCGTATTATTAAAAAAGTTGCACAAACGCATTGTTAGCAATGAACAAGCGCTTATCGATGCAGCATCAAAAGACTTTGGCTACAGAACCGCGTTCGATACGTTACTTGGCGATATTCTGCCAACGGTTCAGGGTTTAGCGCACATAATTAAAAAATTGCCAAAATGGGCAAAACCCAGTAAGCGCTCAACTAGCTTAAGTTTGTGGCCATCAAAAGTGAGTGTGACTTACCAGCCACTTGGTGTAGTTGGCGTGATTGCACCATGGAATTACCCCATACAACTGGCATTAGTACCTGTTATTACCGCCATTGCTGCGGGTAATAGAGTTATGCTTAAGCTCAGCGAGTTTACTCCGCATACAAATGCAGTCATCGAAAAAATATTTGCAGACGAGCTACAAGCGCATTGTAAAGTGGTGTTAGGGGCAAGCGATGTAGCGAGTGAGTTTTCTGCACTGCCATTTGCACATCTGCTGTTTACTGGCTCAACGTCAGTGGGCAAGCTGGTTATGAAAGCAGCCAGCGAAAATTTAACCCCTGTTACCTTAGAGCTCGGTGGTAAGTCGCCGGTGATCATTACTGAGCAAGCTAATATTAAAAAAGCAGCGCAAACATTATTGTTTGGTAAAATGGCTAATGCAGGGCAAATTTGTGTAGCCCCAGATTATGTATTTGTACCTAAGGCCCTTGAGCATCAGCTGGTGCAGCAATTGTGCGAGCTTTATAAAAAGCACTTTAAAGACGGGGTTGAAGGCAAAAACTTAACGTCAATTATTAGCGATGCGCATTACTCTCGCTTAGAAGGGTATTTAACACAAGCACAGCAGTTAGGTGCGCAAGTTATTAAGCCGCTAGATCAAAACCAGCAAGACAAACAAAAGCATAGAATGGGTTTGCATATTGTTACCGCGCCTAGCGATGATATGACGTTAATGCAAGATGAGTTATTTGGCCCCATTTTGCCTATTAAAACCTACGAAAAGCTCGATGAGGCAATTAGCTACATAAAAGCGCATAATCACCCTTTAGCGCTATACATTTTAGGCCAAGATAAGCACGCTCAAGATTACATCATGGAGCAAACATTAAGTGGTACAGTTGCTGTAAACGATGCCTTAGTGCAGGTGACAGCAGACGATGTGCCATTTGGTGGCGTTGGGCATTCAGGAATGGGGCATTATCATGGTAAAGAGGGGTTTTTAACCTTTAGTCATGCAAAAAACACCTTGGTGTCTAGCTCGTTTAACCCGCGTACCGCGCTTTTACTCAAACAGAGCAACCTTATTATTAAGCTGCTTAAATTTTTATATATTAAGTAAATTGGTATAAAAAAGGGCAAATGCGAGATGCATTTGCCCTTGTTAAACACTTAGGTTTTGCTAGGCGAAAATTAAAATAAGCGACCTTCACCGGCGTACGTGCCTGCGAGTATTTTTTCGTAGATTTTGTCGGCTTTTTCTTTTGCTTCTTCTATTTCTTTAGGTAGCATTTTACGCTCATCTAGCTTACGGCTATGGCTTGCTTGCATGTTGCCGTTGTATTCTGCAATGGTATTCCACACATACGATTTCTCTAAGTCTTTTGGCATGCCTAGGCCTTCAAAATACATGAGCGCCAGATTAAATTGCGCCAGTGAGTAGTTATTAGCAGCGGCTTTTTCGTACCACGTTCTGGCTTGTTTATAATCGCGCGATACGCCCTCGCCATTTGCATACATAACACCTAAATTAAATTGTGCGGCGGGGAGGTTTTTTTTCGCTGCTTTTTCAAATAACGTAACCGCCATTTGCTTATCAAGCTTTACGCCTTTGCCTTCATCGTATAAAACCGCTAGCGCAAACATTGAGTCAGCGTGATTTTTTTTAACGCCCTCTTTATAAAGCTCTGCCGCTTTAAAGTAGTCGCGTGTAACACCATAGCCGCCCTCGTAAAGTTTACCTAGTTCGTAAATACCAGGGGCAAAGCCTTTATCAGCTAAATATTCAAATTCTTTTAGTGCCGTCGCAAACTCGCCTTCGTTGGCAGCTCTTATACCGTCTTCAAGAGTTGCATGTGCAAATGGGCTTGAAAGCAAAACGCCAGTGAGTATTAATGCTTTTAAATTAAACTGTGACATAGCCATGTCTCCAATAGGTAATAGTTGCAATGTGTATGTATGAAACCTGTTTTATTGCAACACTTTGTACTTACTATTTAATAGCCACGTATAAAATGGTGCAAGTGCTTGGGGTTAAGTGAAATACTAACGCTTTGGTGATTATATGCTCGTTTAACACTTAGCCAAGCTGTTGTGGTAATTATAGCTTAAATAAGCAATTATATTGCTAATAATGCGCTGTTTATAAGCGTAAGATACAGATATTACAGAAAATTTAAAGCAGTAAAAAAGCGCAAACCAAGGCCTGCGCTTTTAATGTCATATTAACCGTCACTAATATGAGCAATGTAGCAAGTAGAGATGAACTTTTATGCTATTACTTGGGTCGAGTAAATAATAGCCATTAAGCAGTCACGCGCTTAAAACAAAATGTCAGCATCCATGCTGTATTTCTTCCTTGGGCACTGAGGTCGTTACACTTTGTTTATGCGATTAATTATTATTTAGATTTGATGGTGTGTCAACAGTAAATAATAATTATTATCAATTAAAATAAATTAACATCTTTGCGTATTATGTGAGAGTTTGAGAGAAAGCGTTAGTTGAGGATTTCATGTTTAAAATAAAAAATATAAAAGTTTCGCGCGTAGCCATTGCGCTCAGTCTGCTATTTTTGTGTAGTTGTTCGGCTTCGTTTACTTATAATAACTTAACGTGGCTTTCGTCGTTTTGGGTAGATGACTACATTGACCTAAATAAGCAGCAAAACAAGCAACTCAAAAGTATTATTAACACAACCCAGCAGTGGCACCGCACCACGCAATTACCCGCCTACAAGCAAGATATCCTAAATTTAAAAGGGTTATTTAATCAGCAGTTAGACTATCAGCAACTAAAGTCGCAAGTGGTATTGGCCAGAGCTCATTTTCAAAACATTCTTGAACACGCGCATATACCGCTCGCGCAGTTAGGGCTTACGCTTTCTTATGCGCAGCGCGAAGAGCTTATTGCTAATATCCAAACGCAAATTAACGAAGAATACGAAGAGTTTACTGAATTAACAGCGCAGGAGCGCAAAAGCGAGCGCCTAGAAAGGCAGCTTGATTACTACAAACAATGGCTAGGAAAGTTAACCCCTGTGCAAACGCAGCTTATTACCCAAGCTAACAATGCTCATTATGACTCTTCATTGCTTTGGCATCAGTACAAGCAAACGCGTTTAAATGCAGCGCAGCAAGTACTTTTAAATAAAGCGCTCAGTGAGGCTGAATTTGTAAAACAATTAAGCTATGTAATTACACAGCGAGAAGCTTATATGAGCGAAGAGCTATTAGCCAGTAATGATGCAAACTTAGCGCTCTATGTAAACCTACTTATTGAACTAAATACCACATTGAGTGAGCAGCAACGCGAGAGTGTAAATGATGAGTTTGATGAGCTAATTAATACGCTCACCGATTTAATTGAAGATTAATGCTTATTTAAGCCAAGGCTCACATTAGCCATAAAGCTAACGTATTGTTTGCTAATTAAGCATGTGTAACATTTTATAAATTATACGCTTATTAAGGAAGTTAGGGCGTGGCGTACTGCGGTGGATGAATTTACAACAGGGCGTTTGGTTTTTAGTCAGGGCAAAGCCTTTGAAGGCGATTTAATTGCACCTAGAGTGAAAAATTTCAATCCACACAGGTCACCTCGCCCTCGATAAATGCTAAGATAATATTTCATATTTAATAACGTCCTATCTGATCGATTTTAAAATATATCACGTACGCTTCTCACTTATTTGTTGCTTGATTATCCTCGTTATATCTAACAAATGAAGCAAAGCGACACCTTGGTGATAATTAAAACGCGCGCATATTAAGGTTTGTAATGGCTGCAGTTTATGGTTACTGATTTAAAAGGAATGCTCAATACGTGGTATCCGCTTCGTGATGAACAACAATGGGTGCTAGCAACCTTGTACCAAATTGAAGGGTCTAGCTATCGAAAATTGGGCGCGATGATGCTTATTTCAAGCCTTGGCCAGCGCTTAGGCATGCTTTCGGGTGGTTGTTTAGAGGCTGATATTCAGCGCCATGCCAAACAGGTTATGACCTCATTACATTCTAAAACTATTACCTACGATGCAACCGATGAAGACGACTTAACATTTCAGCTAGGAATTGGCTGTGGTGGTGTGGTGCATATTATTTTGCAAAGCGTTAATAGTGAAAACGAATACTTACAATTAGATAGCATGTTTAATGCGCTTAAAAATAAGCAATCGGGGCACTACACACAGCAAATTAAACCTTTAGTGGCAAAGGGGTCTGGCGTTTTTAAAACCGTGGCGCAGCAGCACAACTTATCTTTAAACCGCAAAGCAACGCTTTTAGAGCAAGATAAAGTCCAACGTTTAGAAGTGGCTATTTACCCCAGCGCACATTTATTAATTGTTGGCGGTGGCGCTGATGCGATACCGGTGTACGCGTTTGCTAAACAACTCGGGTGGATGGTAAGTGTATGGGATAGCCGAGCTGCAAATGCTAAAAGAGACTACTTTAAGCAGGCCGATAATATTTTGCGTTGCCCAGCTACGCAGCTTAAACAATTTTGCGAACAGCACAAAGTGGATGCCGCTGTTTTAATGGCCCACAGTGTAGAGCTTGACTCACAGGCGTTAGCCGCACTTGAGCAAAGCCAACTAAAGTACATGGGGTTACTGGGGCCTGCACATCGCCGAGCGCAAGTGTTTGAGCATGCAAATACAAGTGTAGATAAGGTAGTAGCGCCTGTATTTGGTCCTGTTGGGCTTAATTTGGGAGGCGACTCGCCAGAGAGCATAGCTTTGTCGCTCATTAGCGAAATTCATGCGGTATTTGCTAATAAAAATGCTACATCGTTAAGTAATTGGGGCAACTAAGGTGCGCGTAGCAAAGGTTATTTTGGCCGCTGGGCAATCGTCGCGCTTTAACGGCTGTAAGCTTATAGCCGATGTAGGTAATAAACCAATGATTTGCCGCGCCGTAGATACCTTACAAGGTGATGACACATTACCCATATACGTTATTAGCGGTGCTTGGCATGCGCAAATTGAACACGCGTTACGTGGCTATAAAAATGTTGAAATACTGCATAACCCACACTGGCAAATAGGCTTAGGAAAATCCATTGCGCTGGCAACACACACTATAAGTAAGGCGCACTCATTAGAGGGGATTTTATTTATGCTGGCGGATCAGGTTGAGCTTAGTGCTACACACATAAATACTTTAATTACTCATTTTAACAACAACCCCTCGCGCTGGTGCGCTGATTATGGCGAACGCCTTGGCGTACCTGCTGTATTTCCTGCCTGTGATTTTAAAACACTCGCAGCGCTAAATTGTGATAAAGGCGCTCAACATTTGCTGCGCGATACACAGGTTGACGTTAATACCATTTTACTTAAGCAGGCAAGCACAGATATCGACACACAACAGCAATTAAAGCAGTTTATTAATAATAACAACAACCTAACTGTAAGCGAATAAACTAAAAAATATAGCCTAAACTTTAGGTTAAACGTTTAAAACGAGATTAGATTTTTAACAGTTATGCCAGCGCGCATTTTAAATGTGCGCTGCAATGCAAAGCGTAATAGTTTCAACGTACGGTGGTATAAAAAGTAACGTGTATGGGTCATGCGTTACTTTAATTTTATTTAGGCTTAATCAAGGGGCAAGCTATGGTGACGTTTACAGTTAATGGCAAAGAGGTTAAATCGCAAGCAAGTGCAGATACACCTTTGCTGTGGGTTATTCGCGATGAAATAGGGTTAAAAGGAACTAAGTTTGGTTGTGGTATTGCTATGTGCGGTGCATGTACAGTGCATCTAGATGGGCAAGCAACGCGCTCGTGTGTATTACCCGTGGGCGCAGTGGCAGGAAAAAATATTACGACCATTGAAGGGCTAAACAACGCGCACCCGCTGCAAAAAGCGTGGGTCGATGAGCAAGTACCTCAGTGTGGTTACTGTCAATCGGGGCAAATTATGCAAGCTGCTACGTTATTAGCAGACAATCCAAATCCAACAGATCAAGAAATAGTAAATCATATGAATGGCAACTACTGCCGCTGTATGGCGTACAAGCGTATTAAATCGGCTATACAACGTGCAGCTGATGAATCGCAAAGTGCAGTACAAATGTTTAACCCCAAAGAGCTAGACGTGTAACTGGAGCCGACAATGAAAAAACTATTTCAAAAAAATACCGAAACCGTAGACTTAAACCGTCGCTCTTTTATGATTAGTACAGCAACTGCTGGCCTGGTTATGGCATTTGCTCCGGCTTTATTTTCAGGTGAACTTAGCGCCAAAGAGTCGATTGCACAACAATCGTTTTCACCCACAATTTGGTGGACTATGAACCAGCAAGGTGAAGTAGTCGTTAGTATTGCCAAAGCTGAAATGGGCCAGCACGTAGGCACCGCCTTAGCGCGTATTGTGGCAGATGAGCTTGAGTGCGACTGGGATAAAGTATCAATCACGTATGTAGATACGCACGAAAAATGGGGCTACATGGTTACAGGTGGCTCGTGGTCTGTATTTCAAAGCTTTAAGCCGCTTTCACAAGCTGGCGCTGCGGGGCGTATAGCCCTTATAGATGCAGGGGCTAATATGCTGGGGGTTAAGCCTGAGCAGTGCCACGCAAGTAAAGGGCGCATAATTGCAGGCGATCAATCGATCAGTTATGCCGATATTGTTAAAAATGGTGAGTTTAACCGTACCTTTAGCAGTGAAGAAGTTGCAAAACTGCCGTTAAAGCCTGCCAATAAACGCCACTTAACGGGTTTAAAACAAGACTTTAAAGCGCTTGATATTCCGGCAAAAACAAATGGTACTGCCGTATACGGTATAGATGTAGAGCTTGAAGGCATGGTGTATGCGCGCCCTGTGATCCCACCAACACGCTATGGTAGTGAAGTGACACAGGTGGACGATAGCGCTGCAAAAACAATAAAAGGCTATAAAGGGTTTGAGATTTTAAACGACCCGAGTAATACCGTACAAGGCTGGGTGGTGGTTTTAGCTGACAATTACCCCAGTGCTATTAAAGCGGTAGATGCGCTAAAAGTAACCTATAAAAAAGGGCAAACAGCTAATGTTACAGAGGCCGATATTCAATCCCTAGGCGAAAAATTATGTAACGATAGCAGCGCTGGTACCTTATTTGTTAATGAAGGTGATACCGCTAAAATGCAGGCTGAGGCAACGCAGTCTCTTGAGTCACTGTACACCACAGCAACAGCAAGCCATTATCAATTAGAGCCGCTTAACGCAGTGGCAGAGTTTAAACAAGACAAGTGGATTATCCATACCGGTAATCAGTGGCAGTCTTTAACACTACCTGCATTGGCCAAGGCGTTAGAGGTTGAACAAAATAACGTTATTATTCGCCCTTATTATTTAGGCGGTGGATTTGGGCGTCGTTTATTTGGTGATTGGACTGTGCCTGCAGCATTAACAGCGAAAGCGATTGGCAAACCCGTAAAACTGGTATTTACGCGCGCCGACGATAGCTTATTTGATCAATCACGCTCTGCCTCTACAGCTAAATTAACTGCTTCGTTTAATGAAAATGGCGAGCTTAGTGCAATGGAACATGCTTTTGCAGCAGGCTGGCCAACAAAAGCAATGGCACCTGGCTTTTTATCACCAGGGGTTGATGGCAAAGGTAAGTTTGATGCATTTTCGGCCTCTGGAGCCGATCACTGGTACAGCATGGATAACCACCGTGCCCGCGCAATTAATAACGAATTAGCGCAAAGCACATTTACCCCAGGTTGGCTTCGCTCGGTAGGACCTGGCTGGATAGCATGGAGCTTAGAATCTTTTATCGACGAAATAGCGCACAAACAAGGGATTGATCCGGTTGAGTTTCGTTTATCAATGCTCGATGGCAAAGGTAAGCAAGCAGGTAAAGCCCCTGAAAGCGTAGGCGGAGCGCTGCGCTTAAATGCGGTACTTAAAAAAGTGTCAGCGAAGGTCGCAAATGTTAAGCTGGGTGAAAATGAAGGCATTGGTTTTTCAGTAAGTTCAGGCCAAGAGCGTAATATGCCAGCGTGGATTGCCACAGCAGCCCATGTGCACGTAAATAAAAGCGATGGCAAAATTACGCTTAAGAAGCTTTACGCCGTGGTAGATGCAGGTTTAATTGTTCACCCTGATGGTGCACTAGCCCAGCTTGAAGGTTCGTTATTGTGGGGCACAAGCCTTGCGTTACATGAATCAAATAATTACCAAAACGGACAAGTAGCAGCCACTAACTTTAACACTTACTTACCACTTAGAATGCAAGATGTGCCCGATATGGACATAGAGTTTGTACAAAGTGATGAGTTTCCAATGGGCTTAGGTGAGCCTGGAGTAATTGGGGTTGCGCCAGCTATTGGAAATGCGGTATTTAATGCAGTTGGTGTGCGGTTACGTAATTTACCCATGAAACCCAATGAGCTTAAAGCAGGTCTTACGGCCTAGTTAAGTGCTAACAAAGCGCGTAAGGCACAGGCTTTACGTGCTTTGAACTTAGCGATGAATTATTAAAATGTTAAAGGCTTTTTTATGCTAGTCGACCCAGCAGGGCGAAAATTTAGTTATCTACGTTTATCCATTACTGATGTATGTAATTTTAAGTGTGTGTATTGCTTACCGGATGGTTATCAATGCGATCACGACCGAGACTTCCTTTCACTTAACGAAATTAGCAATACAGTAAACGCCTTTGCTCATCATGGCATATCAAAGTTACGCATTACTGGCGGTGAGCCAACCCTCAGAAAAGATTTTATAGATGTAATTCGTGCGGCAAAAGACACCCAAGGTATTACCAAAATAGCCGCCACTACAAATGGTTACTCAATGCATAAACATGTTAAAGATTGGGCACACGCAGGGCTCAATGCAATAAATGTTAGCATCGACAGCCTAGACCCACGTATGTTTAATACCATTACCGGCAACGATAAGTTTGCCACGGTTATGCAAGGCATAGACACGGCCCTAGAGAGCGGCTTAGATTCAGTAAAAATAAACAGCGTACTCATGAAACAGTACAATGGCCGTGCCCTTGAACCTTTTTTAGCGTATTTAAAGCACAGACCCGTAACGATGCGCTTTATTGAGTTAATGCAAACAAACGACAATAAAGCATTTTTTGATGCTAACCATATATCGGGGCAATCCATAAAAGAGCAGTTGCTTCGCGCTGGTTGGCAACCCATTATACGCGATGTAACGGCGGGGCCTGCGCAAGAGTTTTTCCACCCTGATTATTTAGGCAAAATAGGGTTAATAATGCCTTACAGTAATGACTTTTGTGCTACCTGCAACAGGTTAAGAATTTCATCACTGGGGAAACTGCATTTATGTTTGTTTTCTGAGCAGGGTATATCACTTAGAGAATACATGAGTGATAACACTAATCAGGCATTAATTGATCAGCTAGCGCGTTATATAAAAACAAAAAAACCAACGCACTTATTGCACCAAGGTAACACTGGGGTCACTACAAACTTATCTATGTTAGGCGGGTAAAGGCGTAAATGTAGTGTAATTCGCTACTGAGTTTACTGTTTTCGCTACATAGTTTAATAAAATGACTGTTTTTACCTATTTAGCTACTTGTTATATTTAATTTTAGCGTTACACTGAATTTTTTATTATTTTAAGTTTTTTGAATGGATATAGCAGCACTTAGTAGTACTAAATCATTAAGAAGAAACGTTCTGAAATGGATGTGCTTGTGTTTTGGTTATGTCTCATTGTTTTTTGCTGCGTTTAATATTTTTTTAAATAACTTTGCGTTATTAGGCTATTTAGAAATAGCGCTCACTGTATTTTGTGCCTACACCTACCACCGCTTAAACACACACGCACTCGAAGTATGGCAATCTGTTGTTATGTGCATATTTGTCACCTTTGTTATTGTATTAGGTAATTATTTAGCAAAGCCAATAAATGGTTTGTATGTGTGGTCGTTTGCGTTACCTGTGTTGTATTACCTACTGTTAGGTAAGCGCTATGGCATTGTATTATCGGCTTTGTTATTTGTACTCCAGGGGGCCATATTATTAACCAAAGCATCGCAACTTCCTCTAACTACGCTTAATTTCAGTTTAAATCTTGCCTTTGTTTATATCAGCATTTGGGCCATTTCTCATGTATTTGAAGGCAGCCGTGCTTTATCGTCTAAACGGCTGAAAAATCTGGCCTTGTTAGACCCACTTACTGGGGCTGCAAACCGTTTATCAATGAACCATTACTTTGCAGTAGAGCTTAAAGATAAGTCGCAACTTTATTTGTTTTTACTCGACCTAGACTTTTTTAAACAGGTTAACGACACCCATGGCCACGCAGTAGGAGATAAAGTGCTGATTGAAGTCGCCACTTTGTTACGGGTTGTATTGGCAAAAGGGTATGTATTTAGAGTGGGCGGGGAAGAGTTTGCTTTACTACATTCTTTTGCGTCACAAAGTGATGCATTGGCAATGGCTGAAACCATAAGAGAAAAACTCAACAATACGGCATTTGAGATTGATGGGCTAAAAATAAATGTAACTGCCAGTATAGGCGTTGTTAAGTATCGCCAAGGCGACACGCTTGAAAAGTTTGTAATTAAAGCAGATAAACAACTGTATAAAGCAAAAGAATATGGCCGCAATAAAGTGTACTTTCAAGCAAATGCCAACCTGATTGAAAATCCTCAAATAGCCTAAGTACGAGGCTAGTACATTTGCTCAAAATTTGGGATGTTGTTTTCCCAAATTGGTTTGTCTTTACCTAGGTATTCTCTTACTGCATCAAAAAATAAACGTGTTCTTACCGGTAAGTCTCTGTGTGGGTACACTGCATACATATGGCTAAACTCTTTTAACTTAACATCCGTTAAAATGGGCACTAATTGACCTTGTGTAATTTCTTTATCGATAATAAATGCTGGCGCAACAAAGTAGGTAGTCCCTGAAATAGCTTTCATTAGCAGTACTTCAGCATCGTTTGCTCTGTACACGCTTTTTATTTTTAGCTCGCACGGCTCACCTTTACTATCGTAGTAATCTATGGTTTCTACGCGCATAGCGTTACTTGCATAACTTGCAGCGGGTAACTGCACCAGCTCTTCTATGGTTTGTGGCATACCATAGGTTTTTATAAATTCAGGGGCGGCTACAATAAGCAGCCTATTACGGGCAATTTTACGGGCAATTAACGAGGAGTCTTTAGGCTCACCAATTCTAAATGCTAAATCAAACCCTTCAGATACAATATCAACTAGCCTATCGTCTAAACGTAGCTCTACTTCTACTTGTGGAAAACGTTTTTGGAAGTCGTTTAGCACAGGTTGTAAATAACGCCGACCAATTAATGTTGACGAGGTAACCTTTAGCACACCGCGTGGCTCTAGGTGGTAGTTTTCGGCCATACGTACGGTTTCACCAAGTAGCTCTCTTAGCTCTGACGCTTTTTTAATCATTTCTGCGCCCGCCGCCGTTAACGAAAACGAACGGGTGGTGCGGTTTAATAACCTAACACCTAGCTCGTCCTCTAATCGACTGATTTGTTTAGATATTACAGAGCGGTCTATGTTTCTTATTTCTGCAGCTTTGGCAAAAGAGCCTTGTTCTACCACTTCAAGCAGCATTAAAAGCCGGCTTGTTGTATCCATTATGATCACCCAATAAATGTTATTGATGCCATTTTGGCATTAATGAATTTATAAATCTATGGTTTTTGTCCGCAAGTATAGTCCGTAACATGCCAGGTAAATAAATAAAGGAGCGTCTTCATGAATAAACATTTAATTGCTGCTGCATTAGCTGCGGCAACTCTATCCTTAGCGGGCTGTGCCGATGAGAGCGCACCTAATGCGCAGCAACAACAATTACAACCTATCGATGTAGCACAAGTTTTAATTAAACCAGTACAAAGCTGGCACACCTACACCACGCGTTTAGAATCGCCGCAAGAAGTTGCGCTGATGCCGCGTGTATCTGGGGTGATTGATAGCATTGAATTTAAAGAAGGTGATGTTGTTAAGCAAGGCGATGTGTTGTTTCAACTTGATGAGCGCCCTTTTGCAGCAGTTGTAGCAAGCCTAGAAGCGCAAATCCACAGCGCAGAAGCTGCACTTGAACAAGCTAAAAGTGAAGACAAACGAGCAGTGCGCTTATTAGAGCGTAAAGCTATTTCAACAGAACAAGCACAGGCGCGTACCTCAACGCTTCGCCAGCGCGAAGCACAACTGGCAGCGCTGCAAGCACAGCTTACCTCTGCAAAGCTCGATTTAGAATTTACATCAGTAGTTTCGCCGATTGATGGTGTTATCTCACGCGCAAATATTACCAAAGGTAATAACGTATTAGCGGGTCAAAGTGTATTAACGTCAATTGTTTCTAATAAAGCGATGTATGCCTACTTTGATGTTGATGAGCGTACTTGGAATAGCGCCTTTAACGATGTAACCGCACAAAGCCGCCAAACAGTTGTTATGCAAAAAGTAGGGCAAAAAGAGTTTGCTTACCAAGGATATATTAATTTTATTGATAACCAAATTAATTCAGCAACGGGTACTTTACGTGTACGTGCGGTATTTGAACAAGATAACAATCAATTACGTGCAGGTTCTTTTGCTCGCGTTAAATTGGCAGCAAACGAAGTGAGCGAAAAAGTAATTATTCCTGAGCGTGCTATTGGCACCGATTTAAAAAATCGCTTTGTGTTAACCGTTGGCGAAAACAACGTGCTTGAATACAAATTAATAGAAGTAGGCGAGCGCTATGGTGCGTTACGCGCTGTTACTGCTGGCCTAAACGAAGGCGATATTATTGCGGTAAATGGCCCTGCACGTGTAGGCCCAGGTATGCCTATTTCGCCTAATACAGTCACAATTGATACCGATGGGGTTGCCTTTACACTGTCAAACGACAACGCCCAGTTAATGGCTAAGCAATAAGGTTTATCGATGAAATTTTCACACTTTTTTATTCAGCGACCAATATTTGCAGCCATGCTGTCGTTGGTTATTTTAATTGCTGGTGGTATATCACTGTTTCAACTTCCTGTAAGTGAATACCCAGAAGTGGTACCACCAACGGTTGTAGTAACTGCAAATTACCCAGGCGCAAACCCTACCGTTATAGCGCAAACAGTGGCAACGCCACTTGAGCAAGAAATCAATGGTACTGAAAACATGCTTTATATGTTTTCGCAAGGTACCAGCGATGGCCGCATGACATTAACGGTAACCTTTGCGTTAGGTACGGATTTAGACCGTGCACAAGTACAAGTACAAAACCGTGTAAACAGTGCATTGCCACGTTTACCCGAGGAAGTTCAACGTTTAGGTGTTGTGGCCGAAAAATCATCACCCGATTTAACCATGGTGGTGCATTTATACTCGCCTGAAAACAGCCACGACACAGCGTATTTATCTAACTATGCCGACACTCATATTAAAGATGAAATTGCCCGTTTACCGGGTGTAGGTGATATTCGTTTATTTGGCGGTGGTAAGTACTCTATGCGTGTGTGGTTAAACCCAGATGCATTAGCAGCGCGTGAGCTTACAGCCACCGATGTTGTGGCTGCTTTGCGCTCGCAAAATCAGCAAGTTGCAGCGGGTAGCTTAGGTGCACAGCCAATTTCTAACGACAGCCAATTTCAAATTTTGTTAAACGTAAAAGGACGTTTAAACAGTGTTGAAGAGTTTGAAAAGGTCATTATTAAAGTGGGCGAACAGGGGCAATTAACGCGTTTGTCTGATGTAGCCCGTGTTGATTTAGGCCAAGATACCTATGCACTTCGTGCAGAGCTTGATAACCAGCCAGCACTTGCAATGCCAGTGTTTCAGCGCCCGGGTTCAAATGCAATTGAGCTCTCTGATCAAGTACGCGAGACCATGGCTCGTTTATCACAAGATTTTCCGGCAGGGGTTGAGTACGACATTGTTTACGACCCCACTGTGTTTGTACGTGGTTCAATAGATGCGGTTATAGCAACGCTACTTGAAGCCATTGTATTAGTTGTAATTGTGGTTATTGTATTTTTACAAACGTGGCGCGCGTCTATTATTCCATTGATTGCGGTGCCAATTTCGTTAATTGGTACGTTTGCTGTAATGCAATGGCTAGGCGTGTCTATTAATACACTTTCGCTGTTTGGCTTGGTACTGGCAATTGGTATTGTAGTTGATGATGCGATAGTTGTTGTTGAAAACGTAGAGCGAAATATAGAACAAGGGCTTTCGCCTTTAGAGGCAACACGTGTTGCTATGAGCGAAGTAACCGGGCCAATTATTGCGATAGCGTTAGTGCTGTGTGCGGTATTTATTCCTACTGCATTTATTACCGGTTTATCGGGTCAGTTTTATAAGCAATTTGCACTAACAATTACTATTTCGACTGTTATTTCGGCGTTTAACTCCTTAACCCTGTCGCCTGCGCTATCGGCATTATTATTAAAGTCGCACGATGCAAAACCAGATGCATTCACGCGTTTACTTAATAAACTGTTTGGTGCGTGGTTATTTAAACCGTTTAACCGCGTGTTTGACCGTGGTGCTAAAGGCTACGAAAAGCTGGTACAAAAGCTTATACGTATGAGCGTTATTGTTATGGTGGCCTATGTTGCGCTGGTGGGCGGTACAATTAAATTGTTTGATACCGTACCCGGTGGCTTTATTCCACAGCAAGATAAGCAATATTTAGTTGCGATTGCGCAATTGCCAGATGCAGCCAGTTTAGACCGTACCGAAGATGTGCTCTCGCAAATGCAAAAAATAGCATTAGAAGTACCAGGCGTTGCACACACCGTGGCGTTTCCAGGCTTATCGGTAAACGGTTTTACTAACAGCCCAAATAGCGGCATTGTATTTACGCCACTTGAGAGCTTTGATAAACGTACCGACCCTAGTCAATCAGCGATGGCAATTGCCGCGCAGTTAAATCAGCGTTTTGCAGCTATTGATGAAGCGTTTGTGGCTGTATTTCCGCCGCCGCCAATTCAAGGCTTAGGTACCACCGGTGGCTTTAAACTGCAAATTGAAGATAGAGCAAATAAAGGCTTTGATGCACTATTTAATAGTTTGCAAACCATTATTGGTAAGGCGCAGCAAGACCCCGCGTTAATGGGCTTATATTCAAGCTTTCGCATTCAAGTACCACAAATGGATATTGATATAGACCGCGAGCAAGCGCTTATTCAAGGTATTCCTCTTGATGAAGTATTTGACGCATTGCAAATATACCTAGGCTCTGTGTATGTGAATGACTTTAATATGTTTGGTCGTACTTATCAGGTTAATGCGCAAGCTGATGCTGATTTTCGCCTTGACCCTGAGCAAATTCTTAACCTAAAAGTACGTAACAGTGCAGGAAATATGGTGCCGCTTGGCTCGGTACTTACAGTTACACCAACAATAGGGCCTGACCGTGTAATGCATTACAACGGTTACCCAAGTGCAGAACTAAACGGCAGTCCAGCCCCCGGTTATAGCTCTGATCAGGCACAAACTGCTATTGAAACAATATTAGCCGACAATCTGCCAACAGGTATTGAGTACGAGTGGACAGAAGTAACGTACCAACAAGTACTTGCAGGTAACACTATGGTTTATGTATTCCCATTAGTTGTGTTGCTTGTATTTATGGTGCTTGCTGCGCAGTACGAAAGTTTACGTTTGCCACTGGCCATAATATTAATTGTACCGATGACTATTTTCTCAGCACTATTAGGTGTGTGGTTTGTAGGCTCAGACAATAATATATTTACTCAAATTGCATTAATTGTACTGGTGGCACTTGCCTCTAAAAACGCCATATTAATGGTAGAATTTGCCCGCGACCAACACGGCGGTGGGTTAACGCACTTTGAGGCAATATTAGCGGCGTGTCGTATGCGTTTACGCCCAATATTAATGACCTCAATTGCCTTTACAGCAGGGGTTGTACCACTAGTACTTGCAACGGGGGCAGGTGCCGAAATGCGCCACGCAATGGGTAACGCGGTGTTTGCAGGCATGATAGGCGTAACGGTGTTTGGCTTATTATTTACGCCCGTGTTTTACATGTTAGTTGTGAAAAAGCAGCAAAAAGCAAAGGGGATATCGCATGACTAATTTAATCGCTAAACCTATCAAAACGCGCTTAACGTTAAGTGCTGTGTTAGTGGCTGCTTTTTTATCTGGTTGCGCTAGCAAAATAGATACACAAAGCGAGCAAAACGCTATTAACGATTTTGTAGCTCAAGCAAATATTGCCAGCAATGTTGCCATTGCAGATGAAACAAATTGGTGGCACAAGTTAGAATCAAAGCAGCTAAATGCTTTGGTTAATAGCGCACTTGCCAATAACTACAATTTGCAAACAAGCCAATTAACGCTCAAAAGTACCCTTGCCCGACTTGGTGAGCAAAAAGCGCAATATTTACCCCAAGGCGGGGTAAATATTGGCGCAGCACGAAGCGATGCACCGAGTGTGTTTGACCGTCAATCGAGTGCTAACATAGCGCTTGATTGGCAGTTAGATTTATTTGGCCGTATTACTGCTTTGGTTGATGCTGCAAATGCATCGGCCATGAGCCAAGCCGAGCAAGTACGTTCACTGCAAATTGAAGTGGTATCGTCTGTTGTTAAAGGGTTTGTAAGCTATCAAGGTAATGTTGAAAAACAACACATCATAGCCATGCAAATTAACGCATTAGAGCAAAGCATTGAGGTACTTCAAGCACGTGTAGATGAAGGCGTTGCCAACGAGCTTGACCTAAACCGTACGATGGCACAGCTTAGGCAGCAAGAAGCCCTAATGCCCGCTATTGAGTATGCTAAATACAGCGACTTATCCACTTTAGCTGTGCTTACAGGTAAGCTTGCGCAAGACATTGCGATAGACAATGAGCAAAACCTGCTGGAGCAAAGCTTTAGCGTTGCGCTTAAAAATGCCAATAGCGCCATTGCCCTTCGCCCTGATATAAGCCGTGCATTGTATGATTTTAGCCAAGCCAACAGCTTAAGTGTGGCGGCAAGTAAAGCCTTACTACCTGATATTAGCTTATCAGCCTTTGCAGGCGTAGTGAGCATAGACAGCACGGGCTTAAAAAATACTGATCAGCAATGGCAAGTAGCCCCCCAGTTGCAATGGTCAATATTAAGTTACCCCGCACTCCTTGCTCAGCGCGACGCACAGCAGTTTTTAAGTGAAGCTGCCTACAGCGACTATCAGCAAATAGTATTAAATGCGGTGACTCAAAGTGAACTTTCATTGCAAATGTTGGTCAATCAACAACAGCAAGAGCGTTATGCTAAACAGCGCTATGGCTTTGCAAATAAAGCATTTTTACAAGCACAGGCGATGTACGAAGAAGGCCAAATACCGTACTTAGAGTTGTTAGATGCACGCCAGGATGTTTTAATGGCACAAGAAAACGCTGTTGACACAACTATTGCTACATTGCTTGCTAAAGTGAATGCTTATCAGGCATTTAACGGCCAATGGAGCTATGCACTGAGCAGTACAAAATAGGTAGAGTTAATTGAATGAGCAATACTGAATTATCACATCAAGGCAGCCCCTTACAAACAATGCGCGCTATTGTTTTATCACAACCAGATGAGCAAATACGCTTGCAAGATGTTGAGGTTGATATACCCGAGTGCGCCGACAACGAATTGTTGGTAAAGCTTGAGTATGTAGGCCTCAATCCTGCTGATGCCTATTTTGCTAAAACGGGATTTTGTAAGTGGCAATACCCTCATATTTTAGGCCTAGACGCCGTTGGTGTGGTAGTTAAAGCTAACAAAGGTGTGTTTCCTGGGGTTGGCGAACGAGTAATGTGGCATGCCAATATTGGCGAGCAAGGGGTACTGAGTGAATACACCACGGTGCCTAACTTTGCTGTATCGGTTGTGCCCGATGGGCTGTGCCCTGCAAAGGCTGCTACGTTACCGTGTGCTGGTATGGCCGCCCTTATTAGCTTAGATAAAATTGCAATTACTGAGGGCGACCAAATCCTAATCGAAGGTGGCTCTGGTGCGGTAGGGCAGTTTGCCATTCAATATGCTAAACAACGCGGTGCCGATGTATTTACCACCGCTTCAAAGCGTAATCACAAGCTGGTAAAGCAGCTAGGTGCCGATGTGGTATTTGATTATAACGACAAAAAGTTACGCGACAAAATTCGCCGCGAGCTTGGCCCGCAAGGGTTTGATGCTGTAATTGATACCATGGGCGGTGAATCAACGCTTAGAAATATTGAATTAATGCGCTTTTGCGGGCGTATCGCGTGTTTAAACTCGCTGCCTCATTTTGATCAAGATTTAATGTACCACCGAGCGCCTAATATTAGTGTGGTGTCTATTGGTGGTGCGTGGCTTGCCAATAGTTTATGTGCACAGCAGCGCTTAAGTTTTATGGGCAATTTATTGCTTGAAGGCGCGCTATCGGGCGATATTAAAACACCGGCAATCACTGCGGTTGACTTTACTGCTGACTCAGTCAATGCTGCCTTAAATAACCAAATAGCGGGTGGCTTTACAGGCAAACACGTTGTGCAAATAAGCAATTAACGTTGCCCACCTTATTTTAAAAACGCAGCCCAAGTGGCTGCGTTTTTTTATGCCTAAAAAATAGCTTTTTATGAGTATGGGGCTTAATTGTTGCCAAATAGAGGTATTTCAGCGCACAAGTGTAAGCCTTTTAGTTTCAACAGTTTACGTCACCGTAAAGAAAATAAATTGAAAAAACTGTTAATTAATTGAATAGAGTAATTGATCTAAACTGATTTTTATGACGTAATGTAGGTATTATTTATCTGGTCGGATGAGTTCAATCATGAGTTTACGTACAAAATTAAAAAAAGTATTACCAAGTATTTCAATCACTGAACAAGAAGCGCTAGACGCGGGTGATGTGTGGTTAGAAGGGTCTATCTATCAAGGTAAGCCAGATTTTAGCGCACTACGCGATGTGCCGGCTGCTACCCTAAGTGCAGACGAGCAAGCATTCTTAGATGGCCCAGTACAAGAGCTACTAGGCATGATTGACGATTCAGTTATTCAAAACGGTATTCACTTACCAGATGACATATTAGAATTTTTGAAAAAAGAGCGTTTCTTCTCGCTTATCATTCCTAAATCGTTTGGCGGTTTAGAGTTTAGCCCTTATGCAAACTCAACTATTGTGGCAACCATTGCAACTAAAAGCTCTGCAGTAGCGGTAACTGTTATGGTTCCTAACTCTTTAGGCCCAGGTGAATTATTACTTCACTTTGGTACACAAGAGCAGCAAGCGCATTACTTACCGCGTTTAGCAAACGGCAGAGACATTCCATGTTTTGCATTAACAAGCCCAGAGGCGGGCTCTGATGCAGGTGGCATTCCAGATATTGGTACTGTCACCAAAGGCATGTACAACGGCGAAGAAGTACTTGGCCTTGAGATCACATGGGATAAGCGTTACATCACACTGGCACCAATCGCTACGGTACTTGGTTTAGCATTTAAAGTAGTGGATCCAGAAGGTTTACTAGGCGGCAAAGAAAACTTAGGTATTACCTGTGCGCTTATTCCTAAAGATCACCCAGGTGTAGAGCTTGGCAACCGCCATGACCAATGGGTATTCGTTTTTATAACGGTACTACACGTGGTAACAAAGTATTTGTACCAATGGACTTTATTATTGGCGGCCAGAAAAACATCGGTCGTGGTTGGCAAATGTTGGTTAGCTGTTTAGGTGCAGGGCGTGGTATTTCATTACCTGCACTAGGTGTAAGTACATCACAAGTGGCGTTTAAATCAGTATCTGAATACGCAGCAGTGCGTGAGCAGTTTGGTTTAGCAATTGGTCAATTTGAAGGTATTCAAGAAAAACTAGCAGACATTGCAGGTAAAACATACCTTCAAGAAGCAATGCGCGTGCTGACAACTGAAGGCCTGGGCATGGGCTTAAAACCATCGGTTGTTACAGCAATAGCTAAATACCACATGACCGAGCTTGGCCGCGACGTATTAGACTCTGCAATGGATATTCAAGCGGGTAAAGCGATTCAAAATGGTCCACAAAATACCCTTGCAAGCGGTTACGTAGCACAGCCTATTGCAATTACAGTAGAAGGCGCGAACATTCTTACACGTAACCTGATGATTTTTGGTCAAGGTGTTATGCGTTGTCACCCTTATTTACAATCTATGGTTGAATCAATCCATAGTGAAGATAAAGGTGCAGATAAAGAGTTTAACGGCATTTTGCGTAAAACAATTGGTTACAGCACAGCAAATAGCTTACGTGCGTTCCGTTTAGGTGTTTTACCATTTACTGCAAGTGCAAACTCTGCATTACCAGAAGTACGTGAATACGAAAAAGCCGTACATAAACTATCTGCAAAATTAGCAGTGTATGCCGACTTCTCGTTACTCGTACTTGGCGGTAAATTAAAGCAGGCTGAAATGCTATCAGCACGTTTAGGCGATGTAATGAGCTTTTTATACGCGGCAATGGCATCAATTAAGTATTACGAGCAAAAAGTAGCAAGCAGCGAGCGCGAGCAAGCAGCGCCGTACTTCCACTATGCGACACGTTTTGCACTACAAAGCGCTGAAGAAGCACTGCATAAGTTTTTAGATAACTTCCCTGCAAGTGGTACTCGTAAGTTTATTCGTTTTGTAACAATGAACTACTCAACTAAAATGCCAAAAATTAGCGACGACTTAATTCGTGAATTAGCAAAACAAGCACAGCTTGATACCGCATTTAAAGCGCAAATTACGCATTTAGTTAAGCCTGTAGAAGGCGACGGTCATCACATTAACGAGCAAGCTTATAAAGCTAAAATGGCATCACTTGTTGAACTGGCCAAAGTTAAAAAAGCGCTGCGCGCTAAAACGATTAAACCAGGTACACGTTTTGCCATTACGCTAGATAACGCATTAGCGGCAAATGTAATTACTGCGGATGAACATGCGCAACTAATTGATTACAACAAAAAGCGTGAAAAAGCGATTCGCGTTGATGAGTTCGACTTTGACATGAACTTATTAGATGACAACGCACAACCAGTTAACCCACTTAAAAGTGTAGTTAATCAATAAAATTCAATGATGCAAAGCGCCCGCTGTATCGGCGCTTTTATTCTTGATTAAAAAATTAGTGTGGAGCCTCGTTTGTTTAAAACCAAGCGGGGCTTTTTTATGTGTGTAATATAGAGGCAGGGCTAATGGTGGCTCATTTTATGGTCGTTTTGCTTGTTCAATTAGAGTAGCTGTTTAGTTTATTTTCCATA
>BJUT01000030.1 GCA_007988745.1 Pseudoalteromonas atlantica | reverse complement strand
CAAAAAAGAAGGTAAATGTGGCGAAGGTAAATGTGGTGGCGACGCAAAAGGCAAAAAAGAAGGTAAGTGCGGCGAAGGTAAATGTGGTGGCGACGCAAAAGGTAAAAAAGAAGGTAAATGCGGCGAAGGCAAATGTGGCGGCCAATAACAGGCTGATTTAAGTACCTGATTTACTCAGATATACGTTATGCTAAAAGGGCCAAAAGGCCCTTTTTGTTTTAGGAGATAATGATGAGAGCAACACAAAACTCAGCATTTGGGATGGTGGGCTTAGGTCTTCGTCGAGAGATGCTTGATGAACTACTAGCGCATACACCAAAGCAAATTGATTTTATGGAAGTAGCGCCTGAAAACTGGCTTAAGCTGGGAGGGCGCTTTAAAAAACAATTTAAAACCTTAACTGACGCCAATAATTTTGTTTGCCATGGTTTATCGCTTTCTATCGGCTCGCCTGAACCTCTTGATATTGAATTTGTTAAATCGCTAAAAACGTTTTTTGATCAGCACAACATTAAACTATTCAGTGAGCACCTAAGTTACTGCTCTGGAAAAGGGCATATGTACGATTTAATGCCAATCCCTTTTACTGAAGATGCCATTGCACACGTTGTACCTCGCATCAAACAAGTGCAAGATATTTTAGATCGCCAAATAGCCATCGAAAATGTCTCCTATTATGCGGCGCCTGGCCAGCAGTTATCTGAGCTTGAATTTACAAACACGATTTTAGAGCAAGCCGATTGTAAGCTACTGCTTGATGTAAATAATATTTATGTTAATTCAATTAATCATGGCTACAACGCCGAAGCGTTTTTATTAGGGCTACCTTCAAAACGCATTGCATATGGACATGTAGCTGGGCACTACAATGAAGCCGATGATTTAATTGTTGATACCCACGGCGCTGAGGTTATTGACCCCGTATGGGATTTGCTTGATAAAGCGTACCAAGCGCATGGGGTGTTTCCTACCTTATTGGAGCGTGATTTTAATATTCCAAGTATAAATACACTTACAAAAGAGCTTGATATTATTCACGATTTACAAAATAAGCAGTTATGCGCATCGCCTACTCAGCAATTAGCATAAAGGAAGAAATATGAGCTTTATTGACAGCCAAAATGAGTTTATGGCCCACATACGTGAGCCTGAACATAACCCAAAGCCTAACGATATTGAAGATAGACGCATGGCGATTTACCGCGACTTATTTTTTAATAATATTGCAGGGTTCATCTCATCAGGTTTTCCGGTGCTTAAAACTTTATACACAAAGCAACAATGGCAAAAATTAATAAGGGCATTTTTTAGTGAGCATGACTGCAAGTCGCCTTATTTTTTAGACATAGCAGGGGAATTTATTAATTACTTATCGAGCAGCTATACCCTGCAAGAGTACGATTATGCATTTATGCTGGAGCTAGCACATTATGAGTGGATAGAGCTTGATGTTTCCGTGGCTAATGAAGATACCAACGAGCAACGCTTAAAAAGCACTGAACTAACCAGTTCTGAACTTTACTTATCGAGTGTAGCGCGTAATTTAAGCTACCAATATGCGGTGCAAAATATCAGCACAGAGTATAAACCCAGCACGCCATCTGAGCAGCCTAATTACTTTGTTGTATACAGAGATGATAACGACGACGTACAGTTTTTAGCCACAAATGCAATGACCGCCTTGCTACTTTCAATAATAGAATCTAATGCGGGCATTGAGTTTGAGAGTGTATGCCAGCAGGTTTTAGTCCACGCGCCTAATTTTAGCGAACAACAAATTGCGCATGGTGCGTTAAGTACGCTTAATGCAATGTGCGAGCGCGGTATTATCGTGACAAAAAATCAACATTAAGGTCTTTATAGATGTTTTTACTTCGTCTATCATGGCAGCCTTATTTGTCGTGCTTAAAAAAGGTTATACCAATGTCAGATGATAAAGACTTTAAAGATCCGTTTAACGCTACTTACTTTATTGCTTTTTTAGCAGTTTTTGTAGGTATTGGCTGTTTAAATGCGATTTTAGGCTGGATCACAAGCCTAACTTAAAGCTCCTTGCTCTATTAAGGCTGTTGTTTATATCAGCCTTAAGCTTCTTTTCTTCCTCCACCCTTATAATTTTCAAACCACCTTGGTATTAATAACAGCAAACTCGCATTTTAACGTCAGTTAAGGTTATAATCAGCTGCTTTGAAATATAAACTATTGAGCAATTAAACTTATGACTCAAGTAACACCCGCTATTATTAAAAACAGTATCGCAACCATTGCCGACTATCCTAAACCAGGCATTATGTTTCGTGATGTAACAACACTAATGGCAAATCCAGAAGCCTTTAAAGCAACAATCGATGCTTTTATAAACGAATATAAAAACCAAGGCTTTACAAAAATTATTGGTACAGAATCTCGCGGCTTTATTTTTGGTGCACCGCTATCTTACGCGTTAGGGATCCCTTTTATTCCTGTTCGTAAACCAGGCAAGCTACCACGCGAAGTGATTCGCCAAGATTACCTACTTGAATACGGTGAAGACACATTAGAGCTTCATGTTGATGCTATTGTCCCAGGCGACAAAGTATTATTAGTTGACGATTTATTAGCGACCGGTGGCACAATTGAAGCCACAGCAAAGCTAGTTGCAAAATTAGGCGGCACAGCCACTGATGCAGCGTTTGTTGTTTCATTACCAGAGCTTGGTGGTGAGCAGCGTATAGAAAAAATGGGTATTAAAATCTTAAAACTGGTTGAGTTTGAAGGCGAGTAATTGATGAGTTATCAGGTTCTAGCGAGAAAATGGCGTCCGCAAACCTTTCATGAATTGGTTGGCCAGTCTCATGTAAAGCAAGCGCTTGTTAATGCGCTAACGCAAAATAGACTGCATCACGCTTATTTATTCACTGGAACCCGTGGTGTGGGTAAAACGACCATTGCGCGTATTTTTGCTAAAAGCTTAAATTGTGATGAGGGTATATCGGCATCTCCTTGTGGGCAATGTAGCAGTTGTACTGACATAGAAGCAGGGCGATACATTGACTTGCTTGAAATCGATGCCGCTTCTCGCACCAAAGTAGAAGATACTCGTGAAATTCTTGATAACGTTCAATATGCACCCACGCGTGGACGTTACAAAGTATACCTAATAGATGAAGTACACATGCTCTCTAAGCATAGCTTTAACGCGTTATTAAAAACGTTGGAAGAGCCGCCAGAGCATGTGAAATTTTTACTAGCAACCACTGATCCGCAAAAGTTACCTGTTACCATTTTATCACGCTGTTTACAGTTTAACTTAAATGCACTTTCGCAAAGCGAAATTAAAACTCAGCTTGAGCATGTCCTTACTCAAGAGGAATTAAATTTTGATAAAGATGCGCTAAGTATTATTGCAAAAGCCGCCGATGGCAGTATGCGTGACGCGTTGAGCTTAACAGATCAAGCTATTGCGCAAACCAACGGCGACATAAACAATCAAGCCGTACAAGCTATGCTTGGTTTAATGGACACCCATTACAGCCAAAGTTTGCTTGCTGCTTTGTTAGCACAAGATGGTGGCGCACTGATGGACGAAATAGCCCAAGTAGCGAGCCGTAATCCTAACTATATTGCACTACTTGATGATTTAATTGCATTAACTCACCTTATTCAATTAACTCAGCTTGTCCCGCAAGCAGCGCAACTGGATGATAAAAACGCCGATTATGTTAGTCATGTTGCACAGCACACCCAGGCTCAACAAATTCAGGTTTATTACCAGTTACTGTTAAACGGTAAAAAAGACTTACAATGGGCGCCAGAGCCTCGTTTAGGCTTTGAAATGATAATGCTGCGTTTATTAGCATTTGAATCTGCAGGTACAACGTCTGCTCAATCGCTTCCTGAGCCTAGTGACACACCGAGTGCTGCAACGCCTGCGCCTACCAGTAGTAAAGGCCGTGCCGATGCGCTGCGTGATATATTAAATAAAAATAAAACACCATCGCAAGACGAAACCCCTGCTCCGCAAGTAATGGTTGAGAAAAGCCAAAATCAAAGCACTGCGCAAAGCCAAACAAGTGATGAACCAGTAGAGCAACCGCCCACAGAGCAGCTAACACGCTCGCCAAGTGAGCAACACAGCAACAGCGCATCACCTGCGGCTCAAAGCCCGCAAAACGATATACCGAGCCCTGTGCAGCAAAGTGAGCACATTGCTAAGAGTGACGATGCTGCTGAGCGCCAAAGTGAAGACGATGCTTATCTGCAACACAGTAATATGGAGCAAAGCTTAGCTGCACAATTTGATGATGTTATGAGCAGTGCGGTAGAGCAAGGTTATAACCCTGCACCTGTAGCGCAACACACACAACCCGCGCCTGAAAACGCCGATGCTAAAGATAGCAGTGTGCGTGAACAAGAAGCTCAAGCACAATCAGCAATTGCGCGAATTTTACGGGATAGAAATATATCGGGGGCAGGCAGGCTTTCAGGTGGGAGTGTAAATACCCCTGAGCAAGCGCAAACACCAAAAATGCCTGCTCAAGCTACGCCTAACAGCGAAGCAAAGCCACACAATACAAGCCCGCAAGCGAGTGAGTCACAAAACGATTCACCGCCATGGCATGACCATGCGCAAGGCGATAGCGAAAAAAAGCCAACGCTCCCAGTAACAGGGAGCCAAACGCCAGCTGAGCCAGTAACGCAAAGCCAGCCAGCGCGTAAGGTTGATTTTAAAGAAAAGCATCAAACAATTACTGAAAACTTAGCGCCTGAGCTGCTTGAGCAAATTAACCCGCAAAAAAAGCCTGAGGTAATAGAGCAAGAGCCCGCTATACCGGTTCCTGATGATTTTCAAAGCCCAATTAGCGAGATTAAATTTGCGCATCAGCAAGATGAGTGGGCTTATTTAATTAAGCGTATGGGGCTTGGTGGGCGAATGCGTCAATTTGCATTACACTCGATTTTTACCAAGCAAGGCGACAGTTTACATATTGACGTGGATGAATCGCAAAAACACTTAGATACGCCCATGCTTAGGCAAAAGCTCGATGCGGCGTTATCAAGTATATACGGGCATAACGTATCGCTGAGTATTAACTTTGCAAAAGGGGTGATTGACTCGCCTTATTTAATTCAGCAAAAAATAGATGCAGGGCGACACCAGCAAGCAATTGATGTGATCACATCTGATGAAAACATAGTACAATTTCAGCAGCTATTTAGCGCCGAAATTGACGAAAACAGTATTCAGGCATTGTAATTAAATACAATCGCCCTTATCTTCATGACAACTAGAGTTTAAAAGAAAGAGAGAAAATTATGTTTAAAGGTGGAATGGGTAACATGATGAAGCAAGCGCAGCAAATGCAAGAGCGCATGCAAAAAGCCCAAGACGAAATCGCGACAATGGAAGTTGTTGGCGAAGCCGGCGCAGGCCTTGTAAAAGTAACCATGCTTGGTAATCATAACGTGCGTCGTGTTGAGCTTGATGAAAGCCTTATGGAAGACGATAAAGACATGATTGAAGATTTACTTGCTGCAGCATGTAACGATGCTGTTCGCCGCGTTGCTGACGAAACGCAAGAGCGTATGGGCAAAGTAACTGGCGGTATGCAATTACCACCAGGTATGAAAATGCCGTTTTAAGCAAATATGCAACTTTCAGATAGTTTAACGCAGCTTATAGAAGCGCTACGTTGCCAACCGGGTATTGGTCCTAAGTCGGCTCAGCGCATTGCGTTTCATTTATTAGAGCGCGATCGTAAAGGCGGTACTCAACTTGGTAACGCATTGACCAAAGCCATGGGCGCGGTTGGGCATTGTCAGTCGTGCCGCACTTTTACTGAGCAAGCGCAGTGTGATATTTGCTTAAGTACAAAACGCCAAGACAGTGGTGTGCTGTGTGTTGTTGAATCGCCTACTGATGTGTTGGCAATAGAGCAAACAGGCCAATACCTTGGTTTATATTTTGTACTTATGGGACATTTATCGCCAATTGACGGTATCGGGCCTAAAGAAATTGGCCTTGATATACTTGAACAAAAGCTCTCGCACGGCGGTATTAACGAAGTGATTTTAGCAACCAACCCTACGGTTGAGGGCGAAACCACTGCACATTATATTGCCCAGCTTTGCCATAAATATAAAGTAGGGGCCTCGCGTATAGCGCATGGTATACCTGTTGGTGGCGAGCTTGATTTAGTAGATGGCACCACGTTAATGCATGCATTTAGTGGCCGCCGAGCGGTTATGCAGGACTAACACAACTATCTGAAATCGTTTTAAAAGCCTACATAGTAAAATATGTGGGCTTTTTTGTGTTTGCTTTTTTATTACCGTATAACGTGTGTGAGTTTGCCGGTAATCATATTAAATTAATAAATGAGTTAAACTTTGCGACGTTGTGTTATAAATTATTGACTAACAACAACTAGATAACGTGATAGTTGCACGGCTCACGCGCCTTAAAAATATCGCTCAAGTTGCTATAAAAACATCAGGAATTTATCTGATTAGTAAGGAGTACTATGCAAAATAATAAACACGACAATAAAGGCGGTTTACTCAGCAGTAAGCGCTTTTTACCGCTATTTGTAACGCAGTTTTTGTCGGCTATGAATGATAATGTGTATAAGCAATCCGTGCTTATATTGTTAGTGTTTCAAGCTGCAACCCTTGGCGATGGTGCGCTGTATTCAAACCTTGCAGCGGGCTTATTTATATTACCGTTTTTTTTATTCTCAGGAATGGCGGGGCAATTAGCCGAAAAAACAGAAAAATCAAAGCTGATCCGGCTTGTTAAATTTTGCGAAATACCGATTATGGTTCTTGGCGCAGCCTCTATTTTTACGCAATATGTGTGGCTAATGCTGACCACCGTGTTTTTTATGGGCTTGCAAAGTACTTTTTTTGGCCCGCTTAAGTATTCAATATTACCGCAGCATGTGGCACCTAACGAATTAACAAAAGCCAATGGTTTGGTTGAGTCTGCCACTTTTGTAGCTATTTTAATTGGTACTATTTTTGGCACCTATTACATTACTCAAACAACAGGTCCAACAATTATTAGTATTGCCGTGCTGATACTTGCGGTACTTGGCTTTTTCAGTAGCCGCTTTATTCCTATAAGCCAAGCCAATAATCCTAATTTGCACTTTACCTATAATATTTTTTCATCCACTAAAAATGTATTTAAAGCGCTTAATGCTCAAACAGAATCGGTTGGTAAATCGGTGTTGGGTATAAGCTGGTTTTGGCTAATAGGCGCGGTTATTTTAACGGCATTACCTAATTACGTTAAGCATGTAATGGGTGGCGATGAACTCGTGGTAACCAGTGCGCTGGTGGTGTTTTCGCTAAGCATTGCCGTGGGGTCTTTGTTGTGCGAAAAGCTCTCGCGCTCACGTATTGAGCTGGGCATTGTACCTTTTGGCGCTATTTTAATTACGCTATTTTTGTATTTATTAAGCCAAGAGCCGGCTATTAGTGAATATATCGCGCCCTCTGAAAATTTATTAACGCTTAAACAAGTACTCAATACAGGCGACATGGTATGGCATTTTGTTTGGATGGCAGGTATTGGTATTGCATCCGGTTTTTATACTGTGCCGCTGTATGCGCTTATTCAACAGCGTACCGAGGAGGCAAGTCGTTCACGGGTGATTGCTGCTAATAATGTGCTTAATGCGCTCTTTATGGTTGGCAGTGCCATATTAAGTATTGTAACGCTCTCTGTTTTAGAGTGGCATATTTCGTCGTTACTATTGCTTTTGGCGGGGCTTAATTTGCTTATTTCTATTTATATTTACACTAAGGTACCGGAATTTTTCTTGCGCTTTGTTATCTATATTTTAGCAATATGCATGTATCGCGTGCACACAAAAGGGCATGAAAATATTCCAAGCGAAGGCGCAGCCGTTATTGTAGCTAACCATGTAAGCTTTGTAGATTGGATGTTTATTTTAGCCACTTCGCCTAGGCCTATACGCTTTATGGTGTTTGCTCCCATTTATTACTCAAAAGCGCTGCATTGGCTATTTAAAATGGCAAAAGCTATTCCAATTGATAGCGAAAAAGCCAACCCAAAGGCGTTTGCAAAAGCATTTGATGAGGTTGCCGCAGCGCTTGAACGCGGTGAGTTAGTTGGTATTTTTCCTGAAGGAAAACTAACAAGTAATGGTGAAATGGACATGTTTAGGCGGGGCATTGAGCGCATTATAGCGCGCACACCTGTGCCTGTTGTGCCCGTTCACTTAGGTGGCTTGTGGGGCAGTATGTTTAGCCGTAAAGCCAAGTGGCAACTACCACGCCTTAAATGGTCTTTAGTATCGGTGAGTGTGGGAGAGCCGATTGAAGCTGAGCAGGTAAGTGCTAATTATTTACACGAACAAGTCAGCGCTTTAAAAGCCCAGCACGCTAAAAACACACCGTAATTTAACTCTAAAAGCCACATTTTTATGTGGCTTTTTATTTATGTCAGCGCAAAAGCTGCTTTTTTAAATTTTTCCCTTGAAGTTACTCCACCTCACCCCATATTAAGTGCATAACGCAGACACTTTGCTAATTGGAGATACATAAATGACTGCAGCACAAAAAGAAACATTAGGCTTTCAAACAGAAGTAAAACAACTATTAAACTTAATGATTCATTCGTTATATTCGAATAAAGAAATATTTTTACGTGAGCTTGTATCAAATGCATCAGATGCCGCCGATAAGCTACGCTTTTTAGCGCTTTCAAATGGCGACCTTTACCAAGGTGATGCCGATTTACGTGTACGTATTAGCGCAGATAAAGAGGCGAACACAATTACCATATCTGACAATGGTATTGGTATGACGCGTGAAGAAGTGATTAGCTCTTTAGGAACTATTGCTAAGTCGGGTACTGCTGAGTTTTTCAAAAACTTAACAGGTGACCAAAGTAAAGACTCGCAATTAATTGGTCAATTTGGTGTTGGTTTTTACTCAGCCTTTATTGTGGCTGATGAAGTGACAGTGCGCACGCGTAAAGCGGGTGAAACACAAGCGTACGAGTGGCAATCACAAGGTGAAGGTGAGTACACGTTACAAGAAATTGAAAAAGAAGGCCGTGGTACGGATATCATTTTACACCTGCGTGAAGAAGAAAAAGAATACGCGGATGAATACCGTTTACGTAGCATCGTTACTAAATACTCAGATCATATTTCTACGCCTGTACAAATGTATAAAGCAGAAGTGCCTGAGTCTGAAGGCGAAGACGGTGAAAAAATCCCAGCAGTTCCAGGTGAGTGGGAAAGCATTAACCGTGCAACCGCTTTATGGACACGTGATAAGTCAGAGGTTTCTGATGAAGAATACAAAGAGTTTTACAAGCATGTAAGCCATGATTGGGAAGAGCCGCTAAACTGGGCGCACAATAAAGTAGAAGGTAAAACTGAGTACACAAGCTTATTGTATATCCCTAAAAAAGCGCCGTTCGATTTATGGAACCGTGAGCGCCAAAGTGGCTTAAAACTGTATGTTCAACGTGTCTTTATTATGGATGACGCTGAGCAGTTTATGCCAAGCTACCTGCGCTTTGTAAAAGGCTTGCTTGATTCAAACGATTTACCGCTAAATGTATCGCGCGAAATTTTACAAGATAACAAAGTAACGCAAGCGATTCGTAAAGGGTGTACGTCTCGTATTTTAAAAATGCTAGAGCGTATGGCTAAAAACAAAGCCGAAGACTACCAAACATTTTGGAACGAGTTTGGCCAAGTAATCAAAGAAGGCCCAGCAGAAGATACAGCGAATAAAGAAGCCATTGCTAAATTGTTACGCTTCTCATCTACGCATACCGACTCAGAAACACAAGATGTATCGCTTGAGCAATACATTGAGCGTATGAACGATGAGCAAGATAAAATTTACTACGTAGTTGCTGATTCGTTTACAGCGGCTAAAAACTCGCCGCACTTAGAAATCTTCCGCAAAAAAGGCATCGAAGTATTATTACTAAGTGACCGTGTTGATGAGTGGATGATGAGCCACTTAACTGAGTTTAACGAAAAATCATTCCAGTCAATTACCCGTGGCGACCTTGATTTAGGTAAGCTTGACGACGAAGAAACAAAAAAAGCGCAAGAAGAGTCTGAAAAAGAAGTAGAAGGCTTAATTGAGCGCATTAAAAAAGCGCTAGGCGAAGAAGTTAAAGAAGTACGCTTTACGCATCGCTTAACAGACTCTCCTGCCTGTGTTGTTAGCGATGAGAACGACATGAGCTCGCAAATGCAAAAGCTTATGGAGTCAGTAGGGCAACCTGTACCAGAGGCTAAGCCAGTGTTTGAGCTTAACCCTGAGCATCAGTTAGTTAAGCACTTAAACGATGAGCAAGACGAAGATAAGTTTGCACAGTGGTCTCATGTATTACTAGACCAAGCTTTACTTGCTGAACGCGGTACATTAAAAGATCCTACCGGGTTCGTAACACGTTTAAACAAGTTAATGCTTGATTTAAATAAGTAAGGCTAACAGGCTCTTTTAATTGCTAAAAGAGCCTAAAATATAACCATAATTATAAAGGAAGCGTATGCTTCCTTTTTTTATGCGCTCTAAAGTAGGCAATTAGTATAAGTTGCTTGAGTATCTGCAGCGCTTGTGGAAGAATTCAGGCTTTAAAATAAATATCCATACTAGGGGACAATGATATGCGCATTATTCTTTTGGGCGCGCCAGGTGCTGGTAAAGGTACTCAAGCTCAGTTTTTAATGGACAAATACGGTATTCCACAAATTTCTACCGGTGATATGCTTCGTGCAGCCATTAAAGAAGGTACACCACTTGGCTTAGAAGCGAAAAAAGTAATGGATGCAGGTCAATTAATTTCTGACGATATCATCATTGGTTTAGTGAAAGAGCGTATTGCTAAACCAGACTGCGAACAAGGCTTTTTACTTGATGGCTTCCCACGTACTATTCCACAAGCAGATGCTATGAAAGAAAATGGCGTTGTGGTTGATCACGTTATTGAGTTTGACGTTGCTGATGAAGTAATTGTTGAGCGTATGGGTGGACGTCGCGTACATCCTGGCTCTGGCCGTGTTTATCACGTTGTTTACAACCCACCAAAAGTGGAAGGTAAAGACGATGAAACAGGCGAAGAGCTTATTATTCGTGCAGATGACACGGAAGAAACAGTTCGTAAACGTTTAGCTATTTACCATGAGCAAACTATGCCATTGGTTGATTACTACCAAGCTGAAGCGCAAGCAGGTAACACGCAGTACCATAAAATTGATGGTACGCAAGCTGTTGAAACAGTAAGCCAGCAACTAGCAGAGCTTTTAGGTTAATATAATCTAAACACAGCTTAGGTATTAAAAAACCGCCCTCGGGCGGTTTTTTTGTATTTAGTAGCTTTTAACACTTTAAAATTAAACCATTAAAGGTCAACACGCCCTGTTATCTACAACGTTTTTAGCTTTTCTATTACTGGGTCGTAGTTTGGCTCGGTAGATAAATTAGACACGAGCTGTTTGTATATCACTGTATGGCTTTTATCTAAAATAAGCACAGCGCGAGTTAGTAGCCCCATATCTTTTATAATTAAGCCATATTTTTGGCCAAAGTCTCGCCATACAGAGTCAGAAAGGGCTGTTACTTTGTCGATGTTTTCAGCATTACAGAAGCGTTTTTGAGCAAAAGGTAAATCGGCACTGATGGTCAGTATTGCGATAGCAGGAAATTGCGTCGCTACTTTTTCATTAAAATGTTTAGTTTGTAAGCTACAAATGCCTGTATCTAAACTCGGCACCACGCTGATTAATACAGCTTGCCCTTTATAATCATTAAGATTTACAGGGGCAAAACCACCATCAACCACTTTAAAATTTGGCGCATTATCACCTACACTTACACCTTTACCTAACAAAGTGACAGGCTTACCCTGAGCAGAGACCTTACCCGCATCAAGCGTGTTTTCTGGGTACTGTGATGCATGCCCAACTGAGCTTAAAGCCAGTGTGCTTAGTGCAAAAATAAGAGAGCGTACCATAGGTTATTTCCTTTTAAATTAACGCAATAGGTTTGAGTGTATTATACTCAATATCACTGACCAAGCGATTAAATATCACTGTAAAAGTAATAATAAGTTCTGTGATATATAAATTGTAAACTGCAAGAACTTTTATTAACATGTAGTTACAAAATGTATCTTTAATAAAGTCGTAAGGCCTATTGACAACATTGGGTTAAATAATAGAGAGATAGTATGTCAACATCCGTATTAATATGTGACGACTCAAAATTAGCGAGGCGCCAGCTAGCCCGCTCTTTACCAGATGACTGGGATATTAAAGTAGAGTTTGCTCAAGATGGTGTTGATTGCATCAAAAAACTAAAAATAATCGAGCCTGAAATCCTTTTTCTTGATTTAAACATGCCTGAAATGGACGGTTACGAAGTCCTTATGGCCATGAAAGAGCAAGGCCTTAATATCCTAACCGTGGTTGTGTCTGGCGATATTCAGCCAAATGCGCACCAACGCGTACTTGAATTAGGCGCCATTGATTTTATCCAAAAACCTTGCTCACCTGAAAAACTTGCCGATATTATTGAGCATCATGGCATTAAAGATAAAGCCATGCGCGAGCGTCTTGCTCATTCTTTAGGTGAACAAGTAGACCCAGATGTGCGCGATATATACCAAGAGCTTACAAATGTCGCTATGGGCCAAGCAGGCGATTTGCTTGCACGGCTTTTGAATGTGTTTGTAGAGCTGCCAATTCCGAATGTGAATGTGCTTGAAGTTAATGAATTGGATATGGCGCTGCAGTCAATTGATAATAATGCTGCCACATCAGGGGTGTGCCAAGGCTTTATTGGCGGTGGCGTATCGGGCGAGGCATTACTTTTATTAAACGACTCAAGCTTTAAAGAAATTGCGTCACTGATGAATTACGACGGTGAGCTGAACGACAAAGTTGAGCTTGAGCTACTTATGGATATTAGTAATATTTTAATAGGCTCAATTTTAACGGGGCTTTCTAAACAGCTAGATATGTCTTTTAGCCAAGGTCATCCCATTGTACTTGGCCAACATCGCGATGTATCTGAATTGGTTAAATCAAATAAATCTCGTTGGCAAAGAACCTTAGCGATAGAAATAAGCTACGGCATCGAAAACCACGATATTAACTGCGATCTTATGCTGTTATTTACCGAAGATTCACTTAAAACTTTGAAATACAAAGTTGCTTACCTATTAGAAGACTAAGTTATGGCCGCTGATTTAGAAATGAATGAGATCCATTGGTTAATGGATATGTTTAACACGGTTGATGTGGGCCTGGTTGTACTGGATAGAAATTATAAAGTGTGTGTGTGGAATGGCTTTATGGAAAACCATTCTGGGCTATTACCAAGTGCTGTAAAAGACAAAGACCTATTTGATTTATTTCCTTCGATTGATGAGAAATGGTTTAGGAGTAAATCAGAGTCTGTATTTGTACTTAAAAACCGCTCTTTTACTATCTGGGAGCAGCAACCTTACATCTTTCGTTTTAAAAACTACCGCCCCATTACCGGTAAAGCAGATTACATGTACCAAAATGCGACCTTTATTCCACTTACCAACACTCTGGGTGAGGTCAGTCATATTTGTATCATTATTTATGATGTTACCGATGTGGCGGTCAATAAAAAAGAATTAGAAGATTTAAATAAGCGTTTAGAGCAAGTAAGCCAAACCGACAGCTTAACGCAACTGTTTAACCGTGGGCATTGGGAAAGCACACTGCACCAAGAGTTTTTACGTGTTAAGCGCAGCGGTGGCAGCAGCACATTATTGATGTTTGATATCGATCATTTTAAAAAAATTAATGATGAGCATGGCCATAGTTGTGGCGATGAAGCGCTACGCCACCTTTCAGAACTGCTACGAACGACGCTTCGCGAAACCGATATAGCAGGGCGTTATGGTGGGGAGGAGTTTGTTGTTACTTTACTCGATACCGACAAGCAAGGCGCAGCAACTTTTGCCGAGCGCATAAGAGCGTTAATAGAAGCCAACCCTTTTGTTTATAAAAACACAAAAATAGAGATGACTGTGAGTGTTGGTTTTGCAGGAAATAGCCCTGACTTTGCAAAACATGAGCGGTGGATTGAAGCCGCTGACAAAGCCCTGTATCACTCAAAAGAGCATGGCCGTAACAGAGTAACCGATTTTGAGGATATACAAAATGACGCATAAGCGTCATTTTTTATGCGCTGCTAAAATTAAAGCAGCGGTAATATTACTGCTAAATTAAAGTAACCAAGGATGCACCTAATTGCGCTGCAAGCTTTGGCAGTCAATACTTAACAAGGGCTTGGTTAAAGTGCCGTTTTTATCAGCCGTTTTATTTACTCTGTAGTATGGCGAGTATCATCTGCTGGGCATTGGCCAAGAGTAGACACATCGCCTGTACTGGTCTCTTGCTCTAATTGAACCTTGAATCCCCATAACCTGTAAAGGTGTTTTAGCACTTCTTTATGCGAGTCAGCAAGGGGGATATTATTGTGAGGAACATAACGCAACGTTAAAGAACGATCGCCTCTAACATCAACATTATATACTTGAATGTTAGGTTCGTGATTACTCAAATTATATTGCTCTGAAAGCGCTTCGCGTACAGCCTGATAACCGCTATCATCATGTATTGCGCCTACTTCTAGATGTGGATTACGGCAGTGATCGACAATAGTAAACAGCTTAAAATCACGAATCAACTTAGGTGATAAAAATTGGCTTATGAAGCTTTCATCTTTAAAGTTTTCCATCGCAAAATGCAGTGTGTCTAGCCAATTAGTGCCTGCATATTCGGGAAACCAGCGTCTATCCTCATCTGTTGGGTTTTCGCAAATACGGCGAATATCCACCATCATATTAAAACCCAATGCATACGGGTTTATACCTGAATAGTAATTGCTGTTATAAGGTGGCTGATAAACCACGTTGGTATGGCTTTGCAAAAACTCCATCATAAAGGAGTCGGTTAATTTACCTTCATCATATAAGTGGTTCAAAATGGTGTAGTGCCAAAAGGTGGCCCAGCCTTCGTTCATCACTTGGGTTTGTTTTTGCGGGTAAAAATATTGCGATATCTTTCGTACAATACGTATTACTTCTCGCTGCCAAGACTCTAATAAAGGCGCGTTTTTCTCAATAAAATATAAAATGTTTTCTTGCGGCTCTTGCGGAAAATGCCTTTCTTGCTTTTTAGCTTCTTGCTGTTGAGCGGGGATAGTGCGCCATAGCTCGTTTACTTGAGATTGCATGTAGTCTTCACGCTCTTTTTGGCGTTTTTGCTCTTCAAAAAGGGAAATTTGCTGCGGGCGTTTATATCTATCTACGCCGTAATTCATCAATGCGTGACACGAATCAATTAAGCTTTCTACTTGTGTAATACCGTATTTTTCTTCGCAGCGGCTAATGTAATTTTTAGCAAACACTAAGTAATCTATGATGGAGTCGGCGTCAGTCCATGTTTTAAATAAGTAGTTTCCTTTAAAAAATGAGTTATGGCCATAACAGGCATGCGCCATAACCAGTGCCTGCATAGGGAGTGTGTTTTCTTCCATTAAATAAGCAATACAGGGGTTTGAATTAATCACAATTTCGTAAGCCAGCCCCATTTGCCCACGCTTATAATTTTGTTCGGTTTGTATAAATTTTTTACCATATGACCAATGGCTGTAGCCTATAGGCATGCCAACGCTTGAATAAGCATCCATCATTTGCTCAGCTGTTATTACCTCAATTTGGTTAGGGTAAGTGTCTAACCGGTAATGCGCTGCAACACGGGCTATTTCAGTTTGGTATTGCTCAAGCAGCTCAAAGGTCCAATCTGGGCCATCGCTAATTCGTTCAGTGCTCATAGTAAACCTCGCTTAGGCTAAGCAGCCCCTTGTTGTTGACGATTTTTTTTAAATAGCTCCCTAAACATAGGGTAAATGTCTTCAACACTTTGAATATGTTGTATTGCAAAGTTGCTATGGGTTTGGGTGATGTTTTGGTATTCGCGCCACAAGCTTTGGTGCGCACGCGTGGTAATTTCTATATAGGCAAAGTAGCGTACCGCATTAAGTAGCTTATTGCGTAATATTTCACCGCAGTGTGGGGTATCGTCTGCCCAGTTATCGCCATCAGATGCTTGCGCTGCGTATATATTCCATTGCTCTGAATCATAGCGCTCTTTTATTATTTCGTTCATTAATTTAAGGGCACTGGAGACAATGGTGCCGCCAGTTTCTTGAGAATAAAAAAACTCTTGTTCGTCGACCTCTTTAGCTTGTGTGTGGTGGCGTATATACACCACCTCAATGTCTTTATAAGTTCGGGTCAAAAATTGATACAGCAAAATATAAAAACGCTTTGCAATGTCTTTTGTGGCCTGATCCATTGAGCCTGATACATCCATAATACAAAACATAACGGCTTTGCTGGTGGGGTGGGGGCGTTTTTCATAATTACGAAAACGTAAGTCGTAATTATCAATAAATGGTACGGCTTTTATTTGCTGTTTAAGTTGCTCAATTTCCTCTTGTAATAATGCAATAATGGCTTGGTCGCTGTCGGTTTGCTCACACTCCATCGCAAGTTGACCTTCAAGCTCTGCTAGGCGTCTTTTTTTACCCGCACTCATGGCGACTCTTCTGGCGAGTGAGCCCTGTAATGAGCGTACTATATCAATATTACTGGGCATACCATCGCTACAAAAACCAGCTCGATGAGTTTTCATTTGTACAAGCTTATCTAGCTGGTTTTCTTGTAAGTTGGGCAGCTCTAGGTCTTCAAAGAGTAAATCAAGGTATTCATCTTTAGAAATAGAAAACACAAAGTCATCTTGGCCTTCGCCTGAATCACTTGCATCGCCATCGCCTGCGCCACCACCTTGGCCGCCTTTAGGGCGCTCAATTTTGTCACCTGTTGAAAATTGATCGTTGCCAGGGTGAATTTGTTCTCTGTCGCCCCCTTTACCTTGGTGAAAAATGGGCTCGCTAATATCTCGTTGCGGGATAGATATACTCTCCCCTGAACTTGAGTCGGTAACGCTGCGTTTATTAACCGCATCAGACACTGCTTCTTTTATTTGCTTTTTATAGCGCCTAATAAAGCGCTGACGATTAAGCGTGCTTTTGTTTTTACCATTTAAGCGTCTATCTATAAAATGCGCCATACTGTTCCCCCTAAACTACATGAAGGTTACTGCGATTTTCTAACCCGTAAATACCACTCAGAAAGTAAACGCACTTGTTTTTGCGTGTAGCCTTTTTCAACCATGCGGTTAACAAAGTCCTCGTGTTTTTGTTGATCCTCAGCGGAGGTTTTTGTATTAAAGGAAATAACAGGGAGTAGATCTTCGGTATTTGAGAACATTTTTTTCTCAATCACAGTGCGTAGTTTTTCGTAGCTTGTCCATAACGGGTTTTTACCATTATTGTGAGCGCGTGCACGTAATACAAAGTTAACTATTTCGTTCCTAAAATCTTTGGGATTAGAAATGCCGGCGGGTTTTTCTATTTTTTCAAGTTCTGCATTTAACGAGGCGCGGTCAAATAACTGTCCTGTATCTGGGTCTCTGTATTCTTGATCTTGTATCCAAAAATCAGCATAAATCACATAGCGGTCAAAAATATTTTGGCCATATTCAGAGTATGACTCTAAATACGCGGTTTGTAACTCTTTACCAATAAACTCAACATATTGCGGAATTAAATAGCCTTTTAAAAAACTTAAATAGCGCTCTTCCACTTCGGCGCTAAATTGTTCACGCTCTATTTGTTGCTCCAAAACATAAAATAAATGCACCGGATTAGCTGCAACCTCGGTGGTATCAAAATTAAATACGCGCGATAAAATCTTAAAAGCAAAACGAGTGGAAAGGCCGGTCATGCCTTCATCTACCCCTGCGTAATCACGATACTCCTGGTAAGACTTTGCTTTAGGGTCGGTATCTTTTAGGGTTTCACCATCATAGACCCGCATTTTTGAGTAAATACTAGAGTTTTCAGGCTCCTTTAATCGAGATAAGGTAGTAAATTGCGCTAACGCTTTAAGCGTACCTGGTGCACACGGTGCGCTGGCAAGTTCACTATGTTGAATAAGTTTGTCGTAAATTTTTATTTCTTCGGTCACGCGCAGGCAATAAGGGACCTTTACAATATAAACACGATCTAAAAACGCTTCATTGTTTTTATTATTTTTGAATGTTTGCCATTCTGACTCATTTGAGTGGGCTAAAATCATGCCGTTAAAGGGCAGAGCGCTAATACCTTCGGTACCGTTGTAGTTACCCTCTTGCGTTGCGGTAAGGAGTGGATGCAGCACCTTGATAGGGGCTTTAAACATTTCTACAAACTCCATTAAACCTTGGTTTGCTAAACATAAAGAGCCTGAGTAAGCGTAGGCATCGGGGTCGTTTTGAGCAAAGTGCTCAAGCTGGCGAATATCTACTTTGCCCACCAATGCTGAAATATCTTGATTATTTTCATCACCGGGTTCGGTTTTGGCTATACCTATTTGATTTAAAATAGAGGGGTAGCGTTTGACGACTCTAAACTGGCTAATATCGCCGTTAAATTCTTTTAATCGTTTACCTGCCCATGGCGACATAATCGTTTTTAAGTAACGTGGTTTAATACCGTATTCTTTTTCGAGAACGCTGGCATCTTCTACTGGGTCAAACAAACTGAGAGGGTGATCGTTTACCGGAGAGCCTTTAATTGAATAGATAGGCACTTGTTGCATTAAATATTTTAGTTTTTCTGCAATTGAAGATTTTCCTCCCCCAACAGGGCCGAGTAAATAAAGGACTTGTTTGCATTCTTCTAGACCTTGAGCCGCATGCTTTAGGTAGGAGACAATTTGTTCTATGGCATCTTCCATGCCGTAAAAGTCTGCAAAGGCAGGGTAGCGTGCAACCACTCTATTAGAAAATAACCGGCTTAAACGTGCATCGGTTGCAGTATCAACCATTTGCGGCTCGCCTATTGCCATAAGTAAACGCTCAGGGGCGCTGGCATAAGCTGATTTGTCATTTTTACAAATTTCTAGAAATTCGCTAATGCTGTATTCTTCTTCTTGTGCTGCTTCGTATCGTGCTTGGTAGTGCTCAAAAATAGTCATAATAACCTCCGAAACCCGCTTTAAAAAGGTGCTTACTTTTTAAAGTTTAGTCAGAGATTGATATTTTTGTGCAATAAAATTAAAAATTTAAGTGAAAAAAGATCATGTGGCTAAATTAGCAATTTCGCGCGTATAAAGGCGGTTTGAATTTTATAAAGGCATAAAAAAAGACGCCGAGGCGTCTTTTTAAATCAGCGTATAATAGCTAATTAAGCGAAGTTAGCGTTCGCGAATTCCCAGTTAACAAGCGCCCAAAAACCTTTAAGGTAATCAGGACGAACGTTACGGTAATCAATGTAGTAAGCGTGTTCCCATAAATCCACAGTTAGGATTGGTGTAACACCTTCGTCTGTAAGCGGCGTTGCTGCGTTAGACGTGTTTACGATATCTAATGAACCGTCAGCTAGTTTAACTAACCATGTCCAGCTAGAACCAAAGTTATTAACCGCTTTGTCGTTTAATGCATCTTTAAACGCGTCAAAAGAGCCCCATTTAGCGTTAATAGCGTCAGCGATAGCACCTGTTGGCTCGCCGCCGCCATTTGGAGATAGACAGTTCCAGTAGAAAGTGTGGTTCCAAATTTGTGCAGCGTTGTTAAATACGCCACCTTCAGATGAACAAACAATCTCTTCTAAAGATTTATTTTCAAATTCAGTACCTGGAATTAAACCGTTTAATTTAACAACGTAAGTGTTGTGGTGCTTACCGTGGTGATACTCAAGAGTTTCTTGTGAAATATGAGGCTCAAGTGCATCAATTGCATATGGTAGTGACGGTAGTTCAAATGCCATTTTTTTATCTCCATCTTCTTTTGGTTGATAACTCGCTTGATAGTACGTAATGCCTGATAGAACAGACCACTTACCTATACCAAACGAAAATATAGTGTTACTATAATTGTTGAGTATTTTACTCAAGTTTAAGCAAACAGCAATGCTATTGCTGAAGACTATTTCAATTGCGGCTTTATTTGCCCATTTTAAGTTATATATCTGTGGCCACAATGATTTATTTTCAAGCCCTAGGTATATCAAGCTATCGTCATTTTGAGGTTGTAGATGGAAACCATTGATAAAATTAAACAGCAGATTTCAGAAAACCCAATTATCCTTTACATGAAAGGGTCGCCTAAATTACCAAATTGTGGTTTTTCTTCACAAGCGTCACAAGCTCTAATGTCATGTGGCGAACCATTTGCCTATGTTGATATTTTACTTAATCCAGATATTCGCGCTGAGTTACCAGCATACGCAAATTGGCCTACTTTCCCACAGCTTTGGGTTGAGGGCGAATTAGTAGGTGGTTGTGACATTATCATTGAAATGTTTCAACGTGGTGAATTACAGCCACTGATCACTGAAACTGCAGCTAAGTATAAAGAAGCTGACGCAGAGTAATTGCTACTTCGCTAGATTATTAAAGCCACGTTTTACGTGGCTTTTTTGTGCCTATATATAACTTTATTACGTCTTAATCTCTTGAACAGCCCATCAGTGGGTGATTAAAACCATTAATCTGTGCTCAATAGTTAGCAAACTCAGCCCTTGCTCCTCGTTTAGGTGCACCTAGTAAGGATAAGTAAGCAACAAAGCTACTTATATAAGCGCGAATTTTAATTAAAATATGAGTTTTATATCAATGCGCAATAAGACGTAATCATTTTGCGGGGCTAAATATGTCGCTATTTGCGCTAAAAAATTATTTTAGAACAAATAAATAGCGAGTTTTTTGCCCAGCTATCAACACGTTTTTCCAGCCTTACGATAGCTCGCTCAATCAAGCGAATTGGTATTAAATAAAAATTCACTACATCTGCACTAAAAACGACACAACAATTAATAACTATACTAATGAACGCTAGAAAAGCGTGATCCTAAACCTCTAATTTATTTAAAACGCATTAAACTATCTAAATGTTAACTGAACCTGTGGGAAATTAGTGAATATTTATTCATTGATTTGGCTCTTTACGTTTACGTAAAGGGTATTGCTTTGACGCCTTTGTTTTTACAAAATGTTAAAATTGACACCAGTGTCATGAAAAAATAACGCGCAAATAAGCGCTAATTGTTAAAACTTATGGGTAAAAAAGAAATCTTGCCTTGAAGTGAGAAATATTCAAGAATGTGAATATGTATTCAAAATAATATTGACTCTATTTACTATAGAGGCTAGTTTTGTGCGTCTGTTAGCAAATCGTCGAGCAGTTCATTCACGTTAACAGTGCAGCAAGGGAGGGGTCTATGTTATACGACTCAACATTAGAAAAAGATAATTGTGGCTTTGGCTTAATAGCCCAAGTAAATGGTCAAGCTAGTCATCGGCTTATTCGTACAGCTATTACTGGACTTGATCGCATGCAGCACCGCGGTGGTATTTCTGCCGATGGTAAAACAGGTGACGGCTGTGGTTTATTACTACAAAAACCTGACAGTTTTTTCCGTGCTATTGCGAGTGAGCATAATTGGCACTTAGGTAAAAATTACGCCGTAGGCATGGTTTTCTTAAATTCAGATCCCGTTTTAGCACAAGCTGCAAAACAGGTTTTATGTGAAGAATTAGAACAAGAAACACTTAAAATACTCGGTTGGCGTGAAGTGCCTACTGACCCTTCAATGCTAGGGCCAATTGCTACACAGCAATTACCTGGTTTTGAGCAAATTTTTGTTAGTGCGCCTGAAGGATGGCGTTCTAAAGATTTAGAGCGACGTTTATATGTAGCACGTCGCCGTGCAGAAAAGCGTTTAGCAGAGGATGAGTCGTTTTATATTGCGAGTTTATCGGGGTTAGTGACTATCTATAAAGGCCTTATGATGCCTGCAGATTTGCCTAACTTTTATTTAGACTTAGCTGATATTCGTATGACCAGCGCTATTTGTGTATTCCATCAGCGTTTTTCTACTAATACCCAGCCGCGTTGGCCTTTAGCACAACCATTTAGGTATTTAGCGCATAATGGTGAAATTAATACCATTGAAGGTAACCGCCAATGGGCTCGTGCACGTTCGTATAAGTTTTCATCGCCACTTATTCCTGATTTACAAAGCGCAGCGCCGTTTGTAAACGAAACCGGCTCTGACTCTTCAAGCTTAGATAACATGCTGGAGCTGTTTTTAGCCGGTGGCATGGATTTATTCCGTGCTATGCGTATGCTTGTGCCACCTGCATGGCAGAAAAACCGTGCTATGGATGATGATTTACGCGCATTTTACGACTTTAACTCTATGCATATGGAACCGTGGGATGGCCCTGCGGGCATTGTTATGTCTGATGGGCGTTTTGCAGCCTGTAACCTTGACAGAAATGGCCTGCGTCCAGCGCGCTATGTTATTACCCAAGATGGCTTTATTACACTTGCCTCTGAGGTAGGGATTTGGGATTACACTGCAGATGAAGTGGTCGAAAAAGGCCGTGTAGGACCAGGTGAGCTGTTAGTAATTGATACTAAATTAGGCAAGATTTGGCACTCAGACGAAATCGACCAAGATCTAAAATCGCGTCATCCTTATAAGTCATGGCTTGAAGAAAACGTTAAACGTTTAACCCCGTTTGAAGAGCTTACCGAGCAAGATGCGGGTAATCGCTCATTTGATGACGAAACACTTGCTAAATACCAAAAAATGTTTGGTTACACTAACGAAGAGCTCGATAGTGTTATTCGCGTAATGGGTGAAAACGGCCAAGAAGCAACTGGCTCTATGGGTGATGACACACCATTTGCAGTACTAAGCGAAGGGCATCGTTCATTGTACGATTACTTCCGCCAAAAGTTTGCACAAGTGACTAACCCGCCAATCGACCCGCTGCGTGAAAACCACGTAATGTCACTGGCAACGTGTATTGGTAGTGAGCAAAATGTATTTAATGAAACCACAGGCCACGCTAAGCGCCTACAGTTTGATACGCCAATTTTAATGTATGCAGACATGCAGCAGCTACTAAATGCCGATGACGAGCATTACAGCTACTGTAAAATTGATATTACATACACAGCAGAGGAAGGTTTAGAAAAAGCGGTTGCACGTATTTGCGACGCTGCACAAGAAAAAGCAGCAGCCGGCTGTGTAATGCTTATTTTATCTGACCGTAACTTTAGCGAAACCCAATTACCAATTCCTGCTGCTATGGCGGTAGGTGCTGTACAAAAACGTTTAGTAGATAATAACTTACGTTGTGAGTCTAATATTATTATTGAAACGGGTAGCGTACGCGATGCACACCAATTTGCCGTATTACTTGGTTTTGGTGCAACCGCAATTTACCCATACCTTGCATACGAGTCACTGGTTGCGATGAGCGACAGTAAAGTGATTGATAAATCGTACTGCGAAGTGACGCTTTCGTACCGAAAAGCCATTAATAAAGGCTTGTACAAAATTATGTCTAAGATGGGCATAAGCACAATTGCATCGTACCGTTGTTCAATGCTTTTTGAAGCGGTTGGTCTATCTGATGCTATGGTAGAAATGTGCTTTAAAGGTGTGGCAAGTCGTATTAAAGGCGCCTGTTTTAGCGATTTTGATATTGATCAGCAAAAGCTTCATAAACTTGCTTTTAGTAAACGTAAGTTACTGAACCATGGCGGTTTATTAAAATACGTTCACGGTGGTGAATACCACGCTTACAACCCAGATGTTATTCAAACGCTACAAAAGGCCGTACGTTCAGGCGATTATAAAGACTACGCAGCCTATGCTGATTTAGTTAATAACCGTCCTATTGCAACGCTGCGCGATATGTTAGCGCTTAAATTACCTGAAAAAGGCATTAGCATTGATGATGTTGAGCCGGCTGAATTTTTATACCAGCGCTTTGACTCTGCAGCTATGAGTATTGGTGCACTTTCGCCAGAGGCGCATGAAGCGCTTGCCATTGCAATGAACCGCTTAGGCGGGTGTTCAAATTCTGGTGAAGGCGGCGAAGATAAGCTGCGCTACAACACCGAGAAAAACTCACGTATTAAACAAGTTGCCTCGGGTCGTTTTGGTGTAACGCCGCACTACCTTCGTAATGCTGATGTAATTCAAATTAAAGTGGCGCAGGGTGCTAAACCTGGCGAAGGCGGGCAGTTACCAGGCGAAAAAGTAACGCCGTATATTGCAAAGCTTCGTTATTCGGTACCCGGTGTAACATTAATTTCACCACCACCGCATCACGATATTTACTCAATTGAAGATTTAGCCCAGCTAATATTTGATTTAAAACAAGTAAACCCAGAAGCGATGATATCGGTGAAGTTAGTATCTGAGCCGGGTGTAGGCACAATTGCCACAGGCGTAGCTAAAGCGTACGCCGACTTAATTACTATCTCAGGTTACGATGGTGGTACCGGTGCAAGCCCATTAACGTCAGTTAAATACGCGGGTAGCCCGTGGGAGCTTGGCCTTGCAGAAACCCAGCAAGCGCTTGTTGAAAATGGTCTTCGTCACCGTATTCGCCTGCAAACAGATGGTGGTTTAAAAACAGGTTTAGATATCATTAAAGCCGCTATTTTAGGTGCAGAGAGCTTTGGCTTTGGTACAGGCCCAATGGTGGCGCTAGGTTGTAAATACTTACGTATTTGTCATTTAAATAACTGTGCGACCGGTGTTGCAACGCAAGATGAAACACTTCGTCAAAAGCATTACCACGGCTTACCAGAAATGGCGATGAACTACTTTAAGTTTATAGCCCAAGAAGCACGTGAAATTATGGCAAGCTTAGGTGTTGCTAATCTAACTGACTTAATTGGTCGTTTAGACTTATTAGAAGCGATTGAAGGTAAAACAGCGAAGCAAAAGAAAATAGATTTATCGTCTGTGATTGCTCAGCCAAATAACCCAACGGGCGAAACCTTATTTTGTAGCGCACCAAATAGCTCGCACTATTTAGGCGAACTTAACGAAGCGTTACTAGGTAAAGCGCAACAAGCGATTGATACCTCATCGGGTATTTCGCTCGTGAGCCGTATATGTAATACAGACCGTTCAGTGGGCGCAATGCTGTCGGGTTACATAGCCTCTAAGCACGGCAATCAAGGTATGGCTGCAGATCCAGTATCTATTGAACTACATGGTACAGCAGGGCAATCATTTGGTGTTTGGAATGCCGGTGGCCTTGAAATGACCCTTATTGGCGATGCAAACGACTACGTGGGTAAAGGCATGGCTGGTGGTAAGCTTGTTATACGTCCACCACTGGGATCATCGTTTGAAAGTCATAAAGCAACCATTGCTGGTAACACATGTTTGTACGGTGCTACGGGTGGTAAGTTATTTGCCGCAGGCTGTGCTGGTGAGCGTTTTGCAGTGCGTAACTCTGGCGTGCAAGCCGTTGTTGAAGGCGTAGGTGATAACGGCTGTGAATACATGACTGGCGGCGTTGTATGTGTGCTAGGTAATGTAGGCGTTAACTTTGGTGCGGGTATGACAGGTGGTTTTGCTTATATTTTAGATGAGCGAAGTGACTTTGAAAAACGCATTAATCCAGAGCTTGTAGAAGTAGTAACACTTGATGATTTAAGTTCGCACCAAGAGCATCTGCGTGGCCTAATTGCCGAGCATTTAGAGCTTACGGGTTCATGTCGAGCAGAAACCATTTTAGCTAATTTTGAACTGTACTTACCTATGTTCAAACTAGTTAAACCAAAATCAAGTGATGTAAAAAGTTTACTCGGGCACCGCGCTCGCAGTAGCGCAGAACTTCGTGTTCAAGCGCAATAAGGGGGCAGTATGAGCGAAAATGTATATCAATTTATAGACGTGCAGCGTGTTGATCCGCGCAAAAAACCAATCTCGTCGCGTAAAAAATCTTTCGTGGAAATTTACGAACCCTTTTCTGAGAATCAGGTAAATTCACAAGCTGACCGTTGTTTAGATTGTGGTAACCCTTACTGTGAATGGAAATGCCCAGTGCATAACTACATTCCACAATGGTTAAAACTAATTAGAACTGGCCGTATTTTAGAAGCGGCTGAGCTTTCTCATCGTACAAACAGCTTGCCTGAAGTGTGTGGACGCGTATGTCCACAAGACAGACTGTGTGAAGGTTCATGTACGCTTGATGAAGAGTTTGGCGCAGTAACGATAGGTAATATTGAAAAATACATTACCGATACCGCATTTAAAATGGGCTGGAAACCAGACATGTCATACGTGACATGGACGGATAAAAAAGTAGCTATTATTGGTGCGGGTCCGGCTGGTTTAGGGTGTGCAGATATTTTAGTGCGTAACGGTGTAAAGCCAGTGGTTTTTGACCGTCACCCAGAAATTGGCGGATTACTTACTTTTGGTATCCCTTCTTTCAAACTTGAAAAAGAAGTAATGCAAAAGCGCCGTGAAATTTTCACCGAAATGGGTGTGGAATTTAAGCTAAACGTTGAAGTGGGTGTAGATATCACTATGGACGAAATTTTAGCTGACTACGACGCGGTATTTTTAGGTGTAGGTACATATCAGAGTATGCGTGCTGGTCTTGAAAACGAAGACGCGCCAGGCGTACACGACGCACTGCCATTTTTAATTGGTAACACAAATCGCGTTATGGGTTACGATGAAAAAAACCAAGCGTGCATTGATATGGCCAATCAAAAGGTTGTGGTACTTGGCGGTGGTGATACCGCGATGGACTGTGTGCGAACGTCTATTCGCCAAAATGCAGCTAAAGTAACCTGTGCTTATCGTCGTGATGAAGAAAATATGCCTGGCTCTAAGCGTGAAGTTAAAAACGCTAAAGAAGAAGGTGTAAACTTTACCTTTAATGTACAGCCAACGGGTATTGTACTTGATGATAATGGTCATGTTGCAGGCGTTAAAATGGTTAAAACACAACTGGGTGAGCCTGATGAAAACGGCCGTAGCCGAGCAGAAGTTGTACCAGGCTCTGAGCACGTACTTGAGGCAGACCAGGTTATTATGGCGTTTGGCTTTAAACCACACAAAATGGACTGGTTAGAAAAGTATGATGTAGAAATTAACCACTGGGGCGGCATTAACGCACCAGAGCAAGGTGAATTTACTCATCAAACAACTAATCCGAAAATATTTGCAGGTGGCGATATAGTGCGAGGCTCTGATTTAGTGGTAACGGCTATTTTTGAAGGGCGTAACGCTGCTGAAGGTATTATGGATTATTTAGAGGTTTAATTATCTCGTTAAGTTTTAAATATAATAAAGGCAAGCCAACTGGCTTGCTTTTTTTTAGCTTTTTACAAATGAAAAAGTATTAAAAAATTGTCATTAACCAATAATTAACGTGTAAATCTTGCTTAAAGTACTATTTCAGTACAAACTTGCTGCTAACTTCTTTTTTAAATCCTCGGAAAATGGGCTTTTAAAGCTCGCTTGCAAATAAAAAATAATAATATGAATGCATACTCAGACAACAGAGAAAGAAAGCTAATTGTTCGCTTTTTTTCGACCATCGGATTTATAGCTACCTTCGCTATGGCGTGTAATGCATTGTCTAATGCTGATGTAGTGCTTGGTATTATGCTGCTAGTTTCAGCTGGTTTTTATGCGTGGGCTTTTAGCCTTTACCGCGCAGTCGAAAAATCAGCAACCACCATTTTATATAACCTTTACTGTTTAATGCTGTATTTAGTGATCTCGGGCGGAGCTGAAGGTACTGGGCCAATTTGGATATTTATTGTATCACCGGTGACTTACTCTATTAGAGGCCTTAAAAAAGGAACATTTGATATTGTTGCCTTTTTATTTGCCGTGATCGCCGGCTTTATTATTACAGATAACTTTAATATTTATGATTATCAGCCTGAAGCACTTCCACTAAGGGTGGTCATTTCTTTTATTATTGTTGCTTTATTAAGTGGTTTTTATGAGCGCTCACGCGAAAAATACAATGAAAAAATAGTCGCGCTGAGTCAAAAAAATGAGCGCCTTGCCACAATAGATCACTTAACTGATTTACCTAACAGACGTTTTATGATGAAAGAACTTGCTGAGCTTAAACATCTTCATAAAAAAAATAAGCAGCCGTATGTAATTTTGCTAGCTGATGTTGATAATTTCAAAAACATTAATGATAACTACGGCCACGACTTTGGTGATGAAGCGTTAACCCAACTTGCCAATATTTTAAAAAAGAGCATGCCAAAGCAAGGTATTGCTTCTCGGTGGGGCGGTGAAGAGTTTTTAATTGCACTACCAAACAGCGACAAAGATCAGGGGCAAAGTATTGCAGAAAAAATTCATGCAGAATTACAAAAAAATCCAGTGCGCATGAGTGGGAAATCGGTGGTATTAACTATAAGTATGGGGCTTGTGCAAAGCCAGTTAGATACAACCATAGCCCAAGACATAAAGCTTGCCGACGAGCGATTATACAAAGCAAAAGAGCAAGGTAAAAATAGAACTTGCTCTTAACGCTTGTGTTAGTTAATCCATAGAAAAACTATCAAGGTTGGGGCGGCTTTTACTTTTTCGCCGCTGTAAACTTAAATAGCACATTGCACAGCACAGTATCTGTGCTAATAAAAGTAACCATTGATTATTAGCCACTATGTTGCCAATAATAAACCACTGCCAAACACTCACCGTTACTTGATAAACCAATATAAGTTTTAAAAAGCTAAAGAGTTTTAGCTTAAATTCTGCGTGCTTAAACTTACTAAACCCGATAAGTAAAAAGCTCAAAACAACAAGTAGCCACCCAGTAACATGGCAAAAATTTATCAGCATGCTTTGCATTTAAAACGTCTCTCCACTGTTGTAGCAAAAGTATAACTTAGGCGTGCGCCATAATAAGCTCTTTAGCATTTGCTTTAGCGGTTTTACTTATATTATCGCCACCGAGTAAGCGTGCAATTTCATTAATACGGCCGTCTTTATTTAGGCTGAGCATTTGAGTAAAGGTTTCGCCTTGTGCTATTTCTTTTGCTACAAAAAACTGCTGATGCGCACTACTTGCAACCTGGGGTAAATGGGTTACACAAATAACCTGTGTTGATTTTCCTAGTTGGCGTAGTAACTTCCCTACAGAGGAGGCGGTAGGACCTGATATACCTACATCCACTTCGTCAAAAATAAGCGTTGGCGTTGTCACTTTTTGGGCAATGATCACCTGTATGGCAAGGCTAATACGCGACAGCTCACCACCCGAGGCAACTTTAGCTAAAGGTTGTAATGGCTGCCCAGGGTTAGTAGAGACCAAAAACGAGACGCTATCAAAACCTAATGCATTGGGTTGGCGCTCAGCTTCTTGGGTAAGCTGAATTTCAAAGACCCCATTTTCCATTGATAAATTAGCCATGCTTTCACTAATTAATTGATTTAATGTATTAGCATATTTATGGCGACTTTCGCTTAGCTGATCACTGGCGTGCTGGTATGCACTTAGCGCATTAGTTATTTCATCGTCTAATTGCGCCAAACGTGAGCTATTGTTACTAATTGACTCTAGCTCTTGTGTTAAACTTTGATGAAACTCAACCAGCTCTTGAGGCTTTATATGATGCTTACGGGCTAAGTCCATCGCGCCACTTAAGCGCGCTTCTACTTCTGTTAATCTTGCAGGGTCTAAGTCGGCCTGCTCTGCGTAGTTTCTTACTTCTCTGCTTGCTTCTTCAACTTGCACTGCGGCTTCATCTAATAATGCAGCTACACTTGCTAAGCTTTCGTCATAATTTGCAAGCTCGGCAAATTGTTGAGCGCTGTGTTGCAGCATTGAACAGGCATTTTGCTCATCACTTTCGTATAAATGCTGAAGTTCGCGCTGGCAGGCTTCTAAAATGGTTTGGCTATTACTTAGCTTGTAATGTTCGGCCTCTATTTGTTCAAACTCGCCGTCTTGTAAGGCAAACTCATCTAATTCGGCAACTTGGTATTCGAGTAATTGTTTTTGAGCGGCTTGTTGTAATTGCTGTTGCTCAAGCTGTTTAAATTCTTTTTGCAGGTTTGCATATAATTTAAAGCTTTGGCTAACCGCTTTTACAAGCTGGTTGTGGCCTGCGTAGGCGTCAAGCAGTTGCAGCTGGTGTTCAGCTTTTAAAAGGTGTTGATGAGCGTGCTGTCCGTGTATAGAAATTAAATACTGTCCCAGCTCTTTAAGTTGAGCTGCTGTAACAGCGCTGCCATTAATATAGCTTTTGCTGCGGCCATTTTTACATACAACGCGCCTAAGTAGGCATTCGTTGTCGTTACTCGTTAGCATGTGTTGTTCTAAAAATGCTTTAGCAAGAGGAAGGGCAGTTAAATCAAATTGTGCGCACACTTCTGCTTTATCTGTGCCAGGGCGAACCGCCGACGCTTCAGCGCGCTCGCCTAAACACAGTGAAAGTGCATCAATGGCAATCGATTTACCCGCGCCGGTTTCACCCGTGATCGCCGTCATGCCGTTATGCCACTCAGTGCTTAAGTTACTTACAATTGCAAAATTTTTAATTTCTAAACCAATTAACATACTGTTCATCCATCCAGTGAATTAACTGTTAATTTATACAGTGTTTAGGTTTTTTGCAAATTAATTTTTTACTTTTTAAGCAACACTCGCATTTTGAGAAAACTGCGCATCAGAGTCAGTACTTTCATCAGAAGGTGTTTCGTCAGTATTTTCAATGCTTTCGCTTGGGTTTACAGGTGTGTCAGTTTTAATTTGTACAATCAATGAGGGTAAAATTTCATGATAAAACGCTTTATTATATAGTATGCCTTGCTGGGGTAACTCACTCACAAAGTACTGTATATTATCTTGAAGCGCTTGGGCGTTTTCACTTTGCAGTGCTTTTTGAAACTCAATCGAAAGCGTGCTCACTAAGCTGTCGCTAATATCTTCTAAATGTTGCAGGTTTTCATCAGTATGGGGCTGAACCACAAAAAAATTGGCCACAATTGCCTGAATTTGCGCTACATACTTAGGTCTTATTATTTTGGCTTCTAATAAATTGTTTAGCTTGGTTTTGAGGCGAGTGTTTACTTGGGCAACACGTTCGTTAAATTGTTTTTTCTTGGTTTCTAACGCTTTTTTTCTATTGTTTTCAACTCTAATATAAGCGCCAAGCAAAGTGATAAGTAATAACAAAGCAAAGATAACAACATAAGTCATTGCTAGATATTCCTAGTTTGATTAATTTTTATTTGTCTTGTATTTTGCGCTAAAGCACTACGCTTGGCAATAAAATTAGTATAAACGGCTGCCCCAATTAAGTTTAGTACGTAAAACGTTGTAGTAAGAGTAGTTTTTTGGGTGAATTAAGCGCAGTTTTCTGTCGGCTTTTTTAATAACCACTTCATCGCCGGGTAAAACGGCAAGCACTACATGGCTATCGCAACTGACTTGTAAGCTGTCGGTGTTCTCAAGGCTTAACTTTAAGCGTACTTCGTTATCAGCATCAACCACTAAGGGTCTGCTTGATAATGTATGAGGAAACATAGGCACTAACGAAATTGCATTAAGCTCAGGTGTTAAAATGGGCCCGCCACCCGATAAAGAATAAGCTGTAGAGCCGGTAGGGGTTGATACAATTAAGCCATCAGAGCGCTGAGAAAACACAAAGTCATTATTAATAAAAGCTTCAAACTCAATCATGTGGGCAACTTTGTCGGCGTGAAGCACCGCTTCGTTAACGGCTGAATTCGCACTTTTAAGTTCGTTATGGCGGTATACTTCTACCTCGAGCAAAAAGCGTTTTTCTTCTAAATATTCGCCGCTTAACACTTGCTCTAGGCTACCTTCAAAGCCCTCTGGGTTTAAGTCGGTTAAAAACCCTAAATTACCTCTGTTTACGCCTATTACAGCTACGTCAAAGCGTGCCAGTACGCGAGCAGCACCAAGCATATTGCCATCACCCCCTACAACAATAGCAAGGTCGGCTTGCTCGCCTAAGCTAACAAGGTCAACTTGATGAGTATCAGGGACATCCGATAACTGCCCACCGGTGCGCTTTTCTACAATCACGGTAAAGCCAAGAGCCGATAAAAAAGTATGTAAACGCTGTAACGTAGCCGCAGCTTTAGGATGGTTTGGTTTACCTATAAGGCCAATAGTTTTAAACGGTGAGTGCATAACGGCTGCAATAAAAAGTAATAATATTTTTGTAGGGTAACTCAAAACAGAAGTGTTTGAAAACACAGATTTACCAATATGATAATGATTCAATTACGCCTGTATATTGCCAAGCTCACCTAAGAGCTGATTATTGGCTCAACAGATTAAATTACCCCTTTAATTTTTGTATTTAATGCTTAAAAATAGTTGCAGCAGTGTTTTATTGTAATGCATGCAACAACATATTCACTTAAAGCGTGCTTTAGGCTTGAATTTGTTTTAACTGCCCCGATATCTCTTTCATGCAACAAGATGTAGATAACATGAATATAAACCCGCGAGATCAACAAATTTTTTCAGCAGTGATGAGCCTTTATTGTAATGGTGAAGGGTTACCCGTTCCATCAACAAAAATAGCGAAGCAAAAAGGCATGGCGGTTTGTTCTGCCACGGTACGAAATGCTATGGCGCGACTTGAAAAAGTAGGCTTGTTATATTCCCCTCATACATCGGCAGGGCGTGTGCCTACAAACCAAGGGTTTGATTATTGGTTTGATGAGTTTTTTCCGTTAGCTGAAATAGCTAATTACTGGCAGCCACAACAAGCACAACTTGTGGAGCTGGCCCATGGATTAAGTAAAAAGTACCAAGTATGTTGTTGTGTAGGCTTACCCCAAGCAAGCTCGCAACAAGTGTTTAGAGTAGAAGTACTTGAGTTTGATTCTAACGATTGGCTTGTACTTCTAATAGATAGAGCAGGGCAAAGCCACAATATTTGTATCAACAAACCTGATGATTCCTCAGATGCCGTGCGTTATCAATTTGCAACTTGGTTAAACACAGTATTTAGCCAACAAACCTTAATGGAAGGTTTGTACAGAATGCAAGCAATGGCAAACACCGCACCGCGTAATTGCCATGACTCACTGACACAGTGGACGCGCCAGCTTAGTCATAAGCTTGGATCAGATAACAGTATTGTAGTAGGCGAAAACTATTTATATAAAAAGGTCGATTGCGAACAAAGCTTAAATATTGGCGTTTCATTTTTAAATTTTGTCGAAGATAAACTCGCATTTAAAAACGGTGTATCAGTTTTAAACACTGAAAACTTACCGTTTACAGAGTGCAATGAGCTGATAGTAATTAGTGTGCCGTACTTTCAAAATCAAGAGTATCAAAGCCGTTTTTGCGTAATTTGCCCTAAATCGGCGCAAATTGAACAATTAATCCAAGAATTTAAATTATTAGAGCCATCTAACTCTTGAATCTTTTTATTCAATCCCCATAATTACCGCAGTTGTAAAGAATTGGAGCACGTATTTTATGTCTGAGCAGACACAAAACCCAGAGCAAGAAGTAGAACTAAACGAAGAAGTAGCTCAAATGGAAGCTGATGTTGAAGCAGCAGTAGAAGCCGCAGAGCAACACGAAGCAGACCAAGAGCAAAGCCCTGAAGCTGAAATTGCAATGCTATACGCAGAGCTTGAAGCTGCTAAGCAAACCATTGCGGATCAAAAAGACAGCGTTGTACGCGCCGCCGCAGATGTAGATAACATTCGTCGTCGTGCTGCACAAGATGTAGAAAAAGCACATAAATTTGCACTGGAAAAGTTTGCTAACGAATTACTTCCAGTAATCGATAACCTAGAGCGCGCTATTGAGTTTTCTGATAAAGAAAACGAAACCCTAAAGCCATTGCTTGAAGGTATTGATATGACAGTTAAAAGCTTTAACGATGCGGTTGCAAAGTTTGGCGTTGAAATTGTTAACCCACAAGGTGAGCAATTCAATCCAGAATTCCACCAAGCAATGTCTATCCAACCAAGTAACGATGTTTCACCAAACACGGTACTTGCAGTAATGCAAAAAGGATACACATTAAATGGTCGTTTATTACGCCCTGCAATGGTTATGGTATCTAAAGCAGCAGACGCTTAATTAGTCACTGTTTATAAAAAAAATGCCTCATAATGAGGCATTTTTTTTGTCTATTTTATAGTGGATTAACTGCACCAGCATAGTTAATAGCACGGCGCTAAACATTAAGCTTGAAAACGGCACAGCACTTTTTGCATGCACCACCGCAAGCAATGGGCCAACGAGCGCGCCACTGCCAAAGCGCAGCGTCCCAATAACAGCGGTGGCGGTACCGGTGTTTTTTTCAAACTTCATTAATATTAATGAATCAGCATTGCTTGCTGTTACCCCTAGGCTCATCATTAAAGGCGCAATGGCCGCTACAATGTAATATAAAGAAAGCTGCAACAAGCTAAACGTAAGCAGTGCCAGCCCAGAGGCAAAGCCACATACAAGCCCTATGTACAGCATTTTTCGAGAGCCAATTCTTGGTACAATTCGGGTATTTAAAAAGTTACCACACATAAGTGCCATGACATTAAATGCGAATAAAATACCAAATAATTGCTCAGATACATTATATAAATCTAAGTATACAAAAGGCACTGAGGTTAAAAAGCAAAAAAAGCCAAACGAGACAAACATAGAGCTTAATATGTCTGCACGTGCATCTTTATTACTAAGTACCGTTTTATAGCTGTCGAAAAACAAGGTTAGGCCTTTTTTCTCATTTTTATGAATAGGGATATCAATTAAATACACTTGTACAAACGCTAAAATTAAAAAGCTATAGGCAGCAAGAACCAAAAATATGGTTGACCATACCGAAAACCCTAAAATAAACGACCCCACAGAGGGGGCAACTAAGGGCGCTACCATCATAATCATAGATACATACGACATGCCCTTAGCGGTGTTTTTTTGATAAATATGCCTAATTACGCCAGGCACAACCACCGTAGCTGCCGCGCCGGTGAATGCTTGCACGGCTCTAAGTACCCAAAAGGTGTGTATTTCGGTGGTAAAAGCTAGCGCAAATGAGCTTGCACCAAATAAGGTTAAGCCAATACGGGCTAGTTTTCGTCGTCCGAGTTGATCGGCAATAGGGCCAAAAAATAACATGCCTAGCGAGTAGCCAGCCAAATAAATACTTAGCGAAATTTGTACATTTGGCATAGTGGTTTGTAAATCGTTCGCAATAACCAACATGGCCGGTAAGTACATGTCTATAGCCAGCGGCGTAATAGCAACAATACTGGCTAACAAGGGTAACAAAATTCGGGTATTAAAAGACGAGGCCGAGGCGTCCATGTAGTCACTCAACATTCACTAAAAACAAGGCTTATAGTGTAACAGGGCTATGCAAGGGTATAAACTTAGTTTGTCTGGCAAGGTCATTTATTTATTAAAAATAAAAAGCGGCGTAATAAGGAGCAAAGATTCTAAACTGGCACTGTGTTTGCTATTCTACAACTAATAAAAAATTAAAGACTTGAAGGAAACACCATGAAAAAGCTAGCCCTTGCCTTACTCGCAACCGCAGTTTTAGCCGGCTGTAAAACATCGCCTACGGGGCGTACTCAAATTGCGCTGTATTCAGAGCAACAAATGAGTGAAATGGGCACCGCAAGTTTTGCTCAAATGAAGGAGTCACAGCCAATCAATAAAGATGCAAAAACCAATGCGTATGTAAATTGTATTGCTGAAAAGGTCGTGGCTGTTTTACCAAAAGAATACGCCTCACAAAATTGGGAAGTCGTGGTATTTGAAGATGAGTCGGCAAATGCCTTTGCATTACCTGGTGGCTACATAGGTGTTCATACGGGGTTATTAAAAATAGCGACCAATCAAGATCAGCTTGCAACCGTACTAGGGCACGAAGTGGGCCACGTTATAGCAGAGCATTCAAATGAGCGTGTATCGCAAAGCTCAATTTTAGATACCGGTATGCAATTAGGCAGCGCAGCGCTTGAAATGGGCAACGTACAATACCGCAACGAAATTATGCAAGGTTTAGGTTTAGGGGCGCAGTACGGCGTAGTTTTACCGTTTAGCCGTTCACACGAATCAGAGGCCGATACCATTGGCTTAGATTTAATGGCGCAGGCTGGCTTTAACCCACAAGAGTCGGTAACGCTTTGGCAAAATATGAGCGCAGCAGGCAGTGGTAGCACACCTGAGTTTTTATCTACTCACCCTGCACCGAGCAATCGAATTAATAATTTACAAGCACAAATGAGCGAAGCACTTAGCGAGCAAAGTACGGCTAAATCGCAGGGTAAAAACCCGCAATGTACGCTGTAAATTAGTTTTATATAAAAAGCCCCTGTAAGCAGTATACTTACAGGGGCTTTATTTTATTAAGTATCAAGCTATTAATCACTTAGTGCTTGTTTAAAAACTGCCTTAAATCGCTCAAAATCTTCTACTTGCGGTAAATGACCTAAATTATCAAGTTCAAACAGTTGCGCATCAGGAATAAGCGCAGCAGCGTGTTTTCCTAATTTATCGTAACGCCCCAGCTGATAATCTATCCCGTCTTTTTTCCAGTTTCGGCCAGGGCCTGTTCTGTCACGCGTACCAATAATTAATTTAACGGGGACGGTTAAGTCTTTAAATTCAGTGATCACCGGTTGGGTAAAAATCATATCGTAGGTTTTAGCGTTAACCCAGGCAATTTGCTCTTTATCTGGGCCTTGTATTTGCCCTGTAATAAAGTCGGTTAATGCTGAATACTGAGCATTCCATTGACCGTCGTAATAGTTTTTTTGCTGGTACTTTTTAACACCTTCGGGCGTTTTGTTAAGCTCATTTTTATAAAAAAAGTTGGTGTCTTTGTATTTTACATAGTGTAAGTAGTTTTCAAGCCCTATTGGATTAAGCAAAATCAGTTTAGTGGTTGTATCTGGGTACATTAATGCAAAACGGCTCGCTAGCATTCCCCCCATAGAGTGGCCAACAACAACCGACTTTTCAAGCTTTAGCGAGTCCATTAATGCATGTGTATGATGCGCAAGCGCCGCAAATGAATATTGATAGTTAGTGGGCTTTGAAGACTTACCAAACCCAATTTGATCGGGGATCAGCACCCCAAATCCAAGCGACTGTAAGTAACGGGCTGTGGGGCTCCAGTAGTCGGCATTAAAGTTTTTACCGTGCATTAGCGTCACTGTTGGCATATTTTTTTGCGTGGGTTTTAAATAAATATACGCCATTTTTAGCGATTGCTTTTGTGATGCAATATCAAAATAATTTACTTTAAAATCATACTGGTAATTTGTTAAAAGTGCATCGTAAGAGAGGGTTTTAGAGGGTTCTGTACTACTGGCAAATGCATTATTAGTAAAGGCTAATAATGCAGACAAACAAATAACTTTAATCGCTGGCATTTCCTTACTCCTATTAAAGGCAAGCACACGGCTTTAATTAAAGTAAGACAATAACTAAGTATTAAAGGCTGTTCAATTAAATAGTTTTCATGGCAAAAAAAGAGCACTGTTTAAGTGCTCCGTTTAAAAGTAATGTTGACTCTGTTTTACACTGTATGGACTTAAAAAGTCCACTCAACGTGTATTTGTGGAACCGATTCAGTGACCTCAGTGCCTAGCTTGTTATGCCAGTATTGCAGTTCCATACCCAGTAATAGGGTGTTTTCTTTCATTTCTAACGCGTGACCCATATCCCATACTAAAATAGGCTGTGCAAGTATCCACGCTTCTACGTCGTTACCAAATTCATCTTCGCGCTCTGCAATGTACTCAGCGTGTCCTTTAAAGCTAAATTTTTGCGAGCCTAGGGTAAACGGGTATTCAAAGGCTACATCAAACATCCAGCTGTTAGTTTCAATAGGGGCACCGCCTTTGGCTACGCCTTCACTGTCATCAATATAGGCAGTGACAAGTGTTTGAAAAAAGTTGAACCCAGGTACATCCCAGCTTAATTTAACACCCGGTAGGTATTTCATCATTTTGGCATCGCCGGCAACGTTAATTCCGCCAGTAAGGCCTACATCTAATAATGCACCTGCGCCAATTTTCTCACCGCTAATAGCCGATAAGCTTAGCGTTGAATACCATTCGCCGTAAAAGTCGCTATCTTGGTAGCCGTCGGTTGTATCGTCTTTGCTGTAATCAATAAAGAAAAAGTTATCACCGTAATCATAGCCCGATGCATGTTGCAGCGAGTAAACAGTAGTGTCTGATTCTTGCTTGGTAAATGGGTTTTTTTGGTCGCCATTATTAACATGTAATGCGGTACTGCTCCAATTAGCAGCAAGGGCAGAAGATGATAAAGCGATTGACGTAAGAGTAACGAGGGGAAGTATTTTTTTAAATTTCATAATCTATATTTAACTATAATTTTAGTGACACGCGAAAGCGCGCATTATAGCACAAGGTATTGATTTGTAGATTATTATTTTAACATATGTTGCAGCTTATTTATTAAGCTGCAACATAAGGTTTTGCACAAAGTTTAGGCTTTATTGCGGCGCAAACAAATAACGGCAATGGCAGTAAAGGCTAAAATAAAGCAGTAGTAAGATGACGTTGACACTTCCCACGGGCTAATTTTAAACGTAGCACCTAACAGTAATGCTTGAGCACCATAGGGCAGTGAGCCTTGCGTAACACAAGCAAAAATATCAAGTAAACTTGCAGAGCGTTTACCACTTATTTCGCCATCATCAGCAAGTTTTTTAGCAATAGGACCTGCAACAATAATTGATACCGTGTTATTGGCTATACACACGTTGCTGGTTAATACCAACGCAGCTATACCAAGCTGATCAGCTACTTTGCGGTGCCACTTGGCAATCACTTTTGTAATGGCTTGAATTTTTTGTGCCAGAAAATCAAGGCCGCCGTTAATACGAATAAATTCAGATAAGCCACCAATAAACATAGAAAGTAAAAATATTTCCTGCATATCGGTAAAGCCTTTGTAAATATCTTTTACAAAGCTTGCGCCTTCGTAGCTGCCGGTAAAGCCCATTAGCGCGGCAAATACAATACCGCTAAATAGCACCACAAACACGTTCATACCGGCAACAGCCAATACTAAAATAAAGGCATAAGGCAGCACTAATAATAAATCAAAATCTTTAGTTTCTACTGCTTGTGGAGCAGGTGTTAAATAAAGCAGCAAAGCAATGGTTAATACGGCAGCAGGAACCGCTATTTTTAAGTTTTCTTTAAACTTGTCTTTCATTTCACAGCCTTGCGTACGCGTTGCAGCAATAGTGGTGTCTGAAATAATAGAAAGATTATCACCAAACATTGCGCCCGATACTATAGTACCGGCCATTAGCGCAGGGTCGATGCCTGTTTTAACCGATACCGCATAAGCAATAGGTCCTATAGCACCAATGGTACCCATTGATGTACCCATTGCAGTAGAGACAACCGCAGCAATTAAAAATAGCCCAGGTAATAACAGCGACGGGGGAATAAGTGACAAGCCAGCGTTTACAACCGCATCCACACCACCGGTGGCACTTGCTACTGCCGAAAATGCACCGGCAAGTAAGTAAATTAAACACATGGTAATAATGTTGTTGTGTCCTGCGCCTTTAATAAAGGTTTCAACACATTGGTTTACAGTGCCTTTGTTTAAAATAAAGGCAAGCATAATAGCGGGTAGTATAGCAACCGGCGCTGGGAGCTGGTAAAAAGCGTAATCAACCCCTTGCGATTGTAAATATAAACCTGAGCCTAAAAAAAGGGCTACAAAGGTAAGAAGGGGAAGCAAAGATAGAATTGCTTTGTTTTTATTAAATGTTGGCTGCATTGTATTCCTCATAACCAGTTAGTATAACCACAGCCAAAACTCCTCTTTTAGCTGAATTTAGTAGATCACTCTTTAATAAAAAAGTAGATGACCACAGCGCCCGCAAGCCAAAGACCAAATCGACGCGAAAGGGAAGTTTAAATGTATAGATGGCTAAAGTAAACTGGTATTGTTATTATTATTTAATTAAGGGCTTACCTGACTATTGCACGACTTTTAGATAATATCTACCGGTGTGCGATTATATGCGGCTAATAATTGCTCAAAGCAAATTTAGGGCGGCAAATTAGTCAGGGTACGCAACAACAGATCCAACTAAATCAGATTAAGGCAATAACAATGAATCGAATAGGTGTTTTTGGTGCTAACGGCAGAATGGGCTTAGCCCTATTAGAAGCCGCGACAATTAAAGAGCAAGCACAACTTGGTGGTGCGTATGTTCGCAGCAGCTCATCGTTATTGGGTATTAATGTAAATCAAGTAAACAGTTCAGCCGACAAATCCATTAGCTTTAGCGACGAGAGCAAGGTTGCTGATGTTGATGTACTTATCGATTTCACGTTACCAGCAGGTATGCGCAATCACTTAAAAACAGCGCTCGATAAAAAACTGCCTATGGTTATAGGCACCACAGGTTTAACTAGCGAAGACATGGCATTATTAGAAAATGCTGCTAAACATATTCCTATTGTGTTTGCGCGTAACTACAGCGTTGGCGTTAATGTGTTACTTAACCTAGTGCAAACAGCGGCCACTAAGTTTGGTGACGACCTAGATATAGAAGTTTTTGAAGCGCATCATCGTCATAAAATAGATGCGCCATCGGGCACAGCATTAGCCATTGGTGAATCTATTGCACAGGCTAAAGGGTGGGATCACGATGAAGTAGCGGTATACGACCGCAGCCAAGTAGAAACCGCAAAATCGCAAAATGAAATTGGCTATTCAGTGCTAAGAGGCGGGGACATAGTAGGTGAACACACCGCCTATTTCGCAACTATGGGCGAAAGGCTTGAATTAACCCACAAAGCAAGTTCGCGAATGACCTTTGCATTAGGAGCTATAAGGGCTGCGCAGTGGTTACAAAATAAACCAGCAGGACTTTATGATATGCAAGATGTGCTAGATCTGAAGTAGTTTAGTTACTTTTTTAGCTGTTTGGGTCTATTTTTGCCTAAAGCGACTTATTTGTAGTATTTATCTAAATAACGTTAGACCTAAATAGCATCTTCATGTAGAATGCAGCCAATTTGCCAAAAATTACTAAATGCGTGTTTCCAATTATACCCAAGTGGCTAGTAAAACCAGGGGTTTCAGTGGGAATGAAAAGAGTTTTAGGCAAGAAAAATGATTGAAGGTTTAGCGTTTTATATCGGCATCATTTAAGACTGCGTAAAACAATTTAAGCTCACAAAAAAATCTGGTTTTGACGATCCCTCTGGGTATTGGCGGGGTGTTAAGCATTTGCTTACTCCCGTTTTTTACTGTTAGGAGGTTTAACTTGACTAAATCCGCTCTGTTAGTCCTAGAAGACGGCACAGTGTTTCGCGGTACTGCAATCGGCGCTGACGGCATGTCAGTCGGTGAAGTAGTATTCAATACGTCTATGACTGGTTATCAAGAAATTTTGACTGATCCATCATACGCGGAACAAATCGTAACTTTGACGTACCCACATATCGGCAATACGGGTACCAACAGCGAAGACGAAGAAGCGAATCAAATTTGGGCTAAAGGCCTAGTGATCCGTGATTTGCCACTGCTAGCAAGTAACTTTCGTAACGAGCAATCGTTAGATGATTACTTAAAACAACGTAATATTTTAGGTATTGCGGACATCGACACCAGAAAGCTTACCCGTATTTTGCGCGACAAAGGCGCACAAAACGGCTGTATTATTGCCGGTGACGAGTTAGACGAAAACAAAGCGTTACAAGCCGCGCAAACCTTCCCAGGTTTAAAAGGTATGGATTTAGCAAAAGTTGTCTCAACCAAGGAAAATTTTGAGTGGCGCGAATCAAGCTGGACATTAGGCCAAGGATTTAAAACCCTTAGCAGCGATGATGAAAAGTTTCATGTAGTAGCCTACGACTTCGGTGTTAAACGTAATATTTTACGTATGCTAGTTGATCGCGGTTGTAAATTAACCGTTGTACCAGCGCAAACCTCAGCCGCCGATGTACTTGCTTTAAACCCAGATGGTATCTTCTTATCTAATGGTCCTGGCGATCCAGAGCCATGTACTTACGCTATTGATGCAATTAAAACCTTTTTAGAAACCGACACACCAATTTTTGGTATTTGTTTAGGGCATCAATTATTAGCACTGGCCTCAGGTGCTAAAACAGTAAAAATGAAATTTGGCCACCACGGTGGTAACCACCCAGTAAAAGACTTAGACCGCGATGTAGTAATGATCACCGCACAAAACCACGGTTTTGCTGCCGATGAAGACACACTACCAAGTAACTTACGTGCCACGCACAAATCGTTATTTGATGGAACACTACAAGGTATTCATCGTACTGATAAGCCAGCGTTTAGCTTCCAAGGTCACCCAGAAGCAAGCCCAGGCCCGCACGATGCAGCCCCATTATTTGACCACTTCATCGACCTGATGCAAGCGCGTAATAACTAATTTAACTGGAGTAATAATGCCAAAACGTACCGATTTAAAAAGCATTCTTATCTTAGGCGCAGGCCCAATTGTAATTGGTCAAGCTTGTGAATTTGATTACTCTGGTGCTCAAGCGTGTAAAGCACTTAGAGAAGAAGGCTTTAGAGTTATATTAGTTAACTCAAACCCAGCGACTATCATGACCGACCCAGAAATGGCCGATGCAACGTACATCGAACCTATTCATTGGGAAGTGGTAGAAAAAATTATTGAAAAAGAAAAACCAGATGCAGTACTACCAACAATGGGTGGTCAAACGGCATTAAACTGTGCACTTGATTTAGATAAGCACGGCGTACTGGCTAAACACGGCGTTGAGCTAATTGGCGCAACCGCTGATGCAATCGACAAAGCAGAGAACCGTGAACGCTTTGACGTAGCCATGAAAAACATTGGTCTTGAATGTCCACGTGCTGAAATTGCTCACTCTATGGATGAAGCACACGATACGCTAACACGTATTGGTTTTCCGTGTATTATTCGTCCTTCTTTCACTATGGGTGGCACCGGTGGCGGTGTGGCTTACAACATGGAAGAATTTAACGAAATCTGTGAACGCGGCCTAGATTTATCACCAACAAGTGAGTTGTTGATTGATGAATCACTGATTGGCTGGAAAGAATATGAAATGGAAGTTGTTCGCGACAAAAAAGACAACTGTATCATTGTATGTTCTATCGAAAACTTTGACCCAATGGGTGTACACACTGGTGATTCAATCACCGTTGCACCAGCACAAACCCTAACCGACAAAGAATACCAATTAATGCGTAATGCCTCTATGGCGGTACTGCGTGAAATTGGTGTTGAAACGGGTGGTTCAAACGTACAGTTTGGTGTAAACCCTGATGATGGCCGTATGGTTATCATTGAGATGAACCCACGTGTATCTCGCTCATCAGCACTGGCATCTAAAGCAACGGGTTTCCCTATTGCTAAAATTGCCGCTAAGTTAGCAATTGGTTACACGTTAGATGAACTTCAAAACGACATTACGGGTGGTAAAACACCAGCGTCATTTGAGCCATCAATCGACTACGTAGTAACAAAAATTCCTCGCTTTAACTTTGAAAAATTTGCCGGCGCGAACGACCGCTTAACAACGCAAATGAAATCAGTGGGCGAAGTAATGGCGATTGGTCGTAACCAGCAAGAATCGTTACACAAAGCATTACGCGGTCTTGAAGTAGGCGCAACGGGCTTTAACCCAATTGTGGCACTTGATGACCCCAAAGCGCGCGAAAAAATTATTCGTGAACTACGCGAGCCAGGCGCTGAGCGTATTTGGTACATTGCCGATGCAATGCGCCACGGTATGAGCGTAGAAGAAGTATTTGAACTTACCAAAGTTGACCCTTGGTACTTAGTACAAATAGAAGACATTTTAAAAGACGAAGCTAAAATTGCTGAAGGTGGCATGGCCGGCTTAAATGCAGAGTTTTTACGTAAACTTAAGCGTAAAGGCTTCGCCGACCCACGTATTGCTGAAATTGCTGGTGTATCTGAAGCCGAAATTCGCAAAAAGCGTCATCAGTTAAACATTGTCCCTGTGTACAAGCGTGTTGATACCTGTGCTGCCGAATTTAGCTCAGACACAGCTTACATGTACTCAACGTACGATGAAGAGTGTGAAGCTAACCCGTCAGACAAAGACAAAATCATGGTTATTGGCGGCGGTCCTAACCGTATCGGCCAAGGCATTGAGTTTGACTACTGTTGTGTGCACGCAGCCCTTGCGCTACGCGAAGACGGCTATGAGACCATCATGGTTAACTGTAACCCTGAAACGGTTTCTACCGATTACGATACCTCTGACCGTCTATTCTTTGAACCAATTACACTTGAAGACGTATTAGAAATTGTACGTGTTGAAAAACCAAAAGGTGTGATTGTACAGTACGGTGGCCAAACACCACTTAAACTAGCACGTGAACTTGAAGCGAATGGTGTGCCAGTAATTGGTACTTCACCAGATGCGATTGACCGCGCAGAAGACCGTGAGCGTTTCCAACAGTTAGTAGAGCGTCTTGATTTACTACAACCAGAAAACGCAACAGTTACATCAACTGAAGAAGCATTACTTAAATCAGGTGAAATTGGCTTCCCACTGGTTGTGCGTCCATCGTACGTACTGGGTGGCCGTGCAATGGAAATTGTTTACGATGAGCAAGACTTACGTCGTTACATGACCGAAGCGGTACAAGCTTCAAATGAAGCGCCAGTACTACTTGATCACTTCTTAGATAACGCAATCGAAGTGGACGTTGATGCAATTTGTGACGGTGAGCAAGTAATTATTGGCGGCATAATGGAGCACATTGAGCAAGCGGGTGTTCACTCGGGTGACTCAGCATGTTCATTACCTGCACACTCTTTATCACAAGAAGTGCAAGATGTTATGCGCAAACAAGTAACCGATATGGCACTTGAGCTTGGCGTAGTGGGCTTAATGAATACACAATTTGCTGTAAAAGATGGCAAAGTGTACTTAATTGAAGTGAATCCACGTGCGGCGCGTACTGTACCGTTTGTATCTAAAGCGACCGGTATTGCACTTGCAAAAGTAGCCGCGCGTTGTATGGCGGGTCAGTCTTTAGCAAGCCAAGGCATTACTAAAGAAGTAATTCCACCGTATTACAGCGTTAAAGAAGTTGTTTTACCGTTTGCTAAGTTCCAAGGTGTGGATCCTATCCGTGGCCCAGAGATGCGTTCTACAGGTGAAGTAATGGGTGTTGGCGATACTTTCGCCGAAGCGTTCGCAAAAGCACAATTAGGTGCAAGCAACACTTTACCACGCGGTGGTCGCGCGTTACTATCTGTACGTAACAGCGATAAGTCTCGTGTTGTAGAACTTGCTAAAACCATGACAGACCTTGGTTTTGAAATTGATGCAACAGGTGGCACAGCAGAGGCTTTAAAAGAGGCCGGTATTGAAGTACGCCGTGTAAACAAAGTATATGAAGGCCGCCCGCATATTCTTGATAACATCAAGAATAAAGAGTACAGCTATATCGTAAATACCACCGAAGGTCGCCAAGCGATCGAAGATTCGAAGGTGTTGCGTCGTGGTGCATTGCAAAACAAAACCAACTACACGACAACCTTGAACGCGGCATTTGCTAACTGTACTGCTAACCAAGCGGACGACCGTAGTAAAGTGACGTCAGTTCAAGAGCTACACCAGCGATTGAACTAAGGAAATGTACCAAGGCCACTAGGCCTTGGTGTTAAGTGAGAAAAGTATGCAATCAATTCCGATGACAGTTCGTGGCGCAGAGTTACTGCGCGAAGAGCTTAACGAATTAAAAACAGTTACCCGTCCTAAAATCGTAAATGATATTGCGATTGCACGTGAACATGGTGACTTAAAAGAAAACGCTGAATACCACGCAGCGCGTGAGCAACAGGGTTTTTGTGAAGGCCGTATTCAAGAAATTGAAGCTAAGCTTTCAAATGTGCAAATTATTGACGTAACTAAAATGCCTAATACAGGTAAAGTTATTTTTGGTACTACTGTCACTATTGTAAATGTAGAAACAGATGCCGAAGTAACCTACCGTATTGTGGGTGATGACGAAGCAGATATTAAAAATAACTTAATTTCTGTTAACTCACCGATTGCGCGCGGTTTAATTGGTAAACAAACAGATGATGCTGTGACCATTAAAACGCCTAAAGGCGACGTTGAGTACGAAATCATTGACGTTGAGTATCTTTAATATTTAGCTCACAGTAATGTACAAGCAAAAACCGATGCAATTGCATCGGTTTTTTTATACCTAAAAACTAGCTAATAGCAACTTACCCCCATAAACCCCATATATAACACCACCCCTCAAAATAAAGAGCTGAGTTAAACGGATTGGCATAATTGGATTGCTAAAAAAGCGCGTGCCATTACCCGTTAAAAAATTTATAAATAAAATGGTGACTGCATAAGTGCTAAACACACTCTACGCTTATTCATATTGCATAAAGAGTGTGCGTGTTGATATAGGTACATTCATATAGGTAATGTGTAAATGCATAACGGCTTTTACACACTGGAATCACTTTATTAAAAGGAACATTCATGGCTAATATACTTTATCCAGCGCCTTTAAAAGTAGGCTCTAAAATTGCTATTTGCTCGCTATCGTCGGGCTTAAAAGAAAAATACCATGCACGATTAGATAGAGTGATAGACGGTTTAAAACACCGTGGTTACGAGGTAGTAGAAGGGGAGTTTTTACGCCAAAATAAACCCCGCGATGAATTAGATGCAAAAGCGCATGCCAAGCAATTAATGGGCTTTTTGCTAGACGATGAGGTTGCCGCCATTATGCCGCCAATGGGCGGAGAGCTGGCGATGGAAATTTTGCCACTACTGGATTTTAACGCCATAAAAGAGGCCAAACCTAAATGGCTGGTGGGTTTTTCTGATGTGAGCACAATTGCCTGTGCACTTACGGCTAAGTGCCAATGGGCAACACTTCATAGTGCCAACCTAATGCAGCTTCACCCAGATGAAACAAACCCCTACAGCTTACAAATTTTTGAAACCATTACCTACGAGTCGGGAAGTAAATTTGAGCAAGGACCTTCTGCTTATTATCAAAAAAATAAACCCAATTACGCACAAAACCCCGATGAGCTGCTAGCGCCAAGCGAGCCTACCCAGTGGCAGTGCCTAAATTACACAGATGAGCGCACAATAGAGATGTCTGGGCGCTTATTTGGCGGCTGCCTTGATACCGTAGGGTTATTGCTGGATTCGCCATTTTTAGCATTGCATGACTTTAAAAAACACAGTGCGAACGAAGGGCTAATTTTATACTTAGAAAATTCAGAGCTTACCCCTACCACCGTGGCGCGATTTTTACTGTCGCTCAAACTTGCCGGTGTATTTGATGATATTAACGGCCTTATTTTAGGGCGCAGCGAAATAACACAAAGTCATCACGATGCATTTGATTACCGCCATGCGCTAGACGTGGCATTGGGTGGTTGCTTATTCCCGGTAATAATAGATGCTGATATTGGCCATGTGCAGCCAAATTTAAACTTAGTTAATGGCGCAAAATGCTCACTCACGGCCGATATTAACCAAGGTAAAGTACTCAATGCCTCACTAAATACTGAGCTTATTTAACGTTTATTTTTGAATAACGTATAAATACACGCGTATAATGCGCAGGCCGTGAACAGATAAGTTCACGGTACATTCTCAGGGCGGGGTGAAATTCCCCACCGGCGGTATGTTTTACTCATTAGCTTTTGAATAAAACGAGCCCGCGAGCGCTTTATTTAATAATCGTTTTTTAATGTATTAAATAAAGGTCAAGCAGATCTGGTGAGATGCCAGAGCCGACGGTTATAGTCCGGATGAAAGAGAATATAGCTTGTAGCGTATGCAAACACGTTGCCTGTGGCTGCGTGTTTAATACCAATTCGCAATAATACTTAATCATTTTGAGCGACACGTTTTTCCAACCTCAAAATAAATCACTTAATTAAGCGGATTGGTATAAGCTGTTTCGTGGCAAAAAGTGCGCAATTTAGTTTGTGTATTTTGCCATGCCTTTCAGTGTCCTGAATCTATTTATTTTTATGTGGAATATAATAATGATTCAGTCTTTACTTAGCCAATTTGGTGAAAGCCACACCCGTGTAGAAAACGCCATTGCTGCTTTGCAGCAAGGCCAAGGCGTACTTGTTGTTGATGACGAGAACCGCGAAAACGAAGGTGATTTTGTTTTTTCTGCCGAGCATTTAACCACCCAACAAATGGCGGAAATGATCCGCGAAGGCAGCGGTATTGTGTGCCTGTGTATGGGCGATGAGCGTATTAAGCAGCTCGAGCTACCGCAAATGGTAACTCACAACACCAGCCAAAATAATACAGCCTACACAGTCACAATAGAGGCTAAATATGGTGTTACAACCGGCGTATCGGCCGCAGATCGAGTAACAACGATTAAAGCTGCCACAGCCGATAACGCCAAACCCAGTGATTTATCGCGCCCAGGCCATGTATTTGGCTTAAAAGCACAAACAGGTGGGGTTTTAGTTCGCCGCGGCCACACCGAGGCATCTGTTGATTTAATGCAGCTGGCTGGTTTAAAACCGTTTGGGGTTATTTGTGAACTCACTAATCCTGATGGCACCATGGCGCGTTTACCACAGGTAAGTGATTATGCTAATAAACACAGCATGACAGTGGTAACGATTGAAGACTTAGTAAAGTACATACAAATGCAAGAATTAAAGGTCAGTTAAGGTTTTTTAAGCATTACCTAAGTAAAACCCAGCTTTATTGCTGGGTTTTTATTTTGTAATAAGTAATTAATTACTCGTTTTTATTTGATAATGTTTCTTGCCTAGGCGACTTTTTCAAAAATCCTCAGCCTGTAAACTTTACCTAAATAGTCAGTGCAGCCGCACACAGTTTATTATTTAGGTGAAACTATGAAAATTAACACGCTTTTATTAGCAACTGCTTTAACAAGCAGTGGCGTATGGGCAGCGCAAAGTAAACTTGAACAGCAAATAACGCCTGCACCCCAAATGGGCATAATGGATAGTTATAATCAGCACATTACCAACGCCCCTTTTTTACTTAATCTCGACAGCCAACCCAAAGAGCAAATGGGCTCATATTTAACACGCCAATATTTTCATGGTACGCAATCTACGTTTGTAAAATGGGTGGCTAAAAAAGGCGGCAAAGTACCGCTTCATAAACACCCGAATGAACAAGTGACGTGGATCATGTCAGGCGAGGCTAAAGTGTTTTCTGGCGGTAAACAATACCTTATGAAAGCGGGTGACATGATGGTGATTCCGGCCAATGTACCGCACGAATTTCACTTTACCCAAGATACGGTAGATATTGATTTTTTTGCCCCAGCTCGACAAGACTGGATAGACGGCACAGCTAATTACATTAAGCAAAAGTAGGGCAAATTATGTTTTTAAATAAATCTAAATTAGGGCTAAGCGCTATAGCCTTGCTAATAAGTGCCTCGGCTTTTGCAAATGACACGGTACCCGCTGAGGTTTACGCACAAACCGACGGTGCTGTGGGCGGTATTACGTATACACTAAACAAGCGCTTTATTTTTAGTTATCACCCTTTTTATAACCCAAAAGTAAAAGTGGGGGAGCTTTTAAAAAGTGGTGAGGTAGTGCCATTTCCTAATGCGCAAATGCAAATTCCTTATAAAAGTGATGGCAGCTTAAAAAATCCCGCTAACTATTTAAATTGGGTATTAGGGGTAAGGGCTGATGACAGAGGTAATGTATGGATACTCGACTCAGGACAGGCGCAGCCGCGTATTACGCCAAAGCTGATATCATGGGATGCGCTAAACAATAAGCTTAATAAAATTATTTATTTACCTAGCCCTATATCGGTTGCTCAATCTCAACTTAATGATTTAGCTATATCGAGCAAATACAATACATTGGTGATCGCTGATGAAGGTATTGCAGATGGCGGAAATGGCAAGCAAGCCGCCCTTATTATCGTTAATACTAAAACAGGTAAGAGCCGGCGAGTACTGCAAGGTCACGAAAGTGCATTACCCGATTACACAATGCCAATAATGATTGATGAAGGGACTGATAACCAAAAGCAACTTAATGCCTTTATTGGTGCCGATGGCATTGTGCTTGATAACGCGCAGCAATGGCTTTACTTTGCTCCGCTTAATAAAAAGTATGTTTACCGTATAAAAATGGCCGATATTGCTAACGAGCAATTAACCGATAAACAACTAGGCGAACGTGTAGAGCAATACGCACAAAAACCAGTAAACGGTGGCTTAAGTATTGATGCTGATGATAATTTATATTTAACCATAGTGGGTGAGCGTACTGTGGGCGTTATTGATGCCAAAACACGTACGTACCGTGATTACACGTACGATAAAAACATGATTTGGCCAGATGGTGTAAGCATTGGACCTGAGGGTTACATGTACACCGGCGCTGCACAATTGCCGCTTTCAGCACAACTTAATAACGGCAATGCTCAAAATAAAGCACCCTATTACATATTTAGATTTAAACCTTTAGCTGAGGGCGTAATAGGGCGCTAACTATAATGTGTAAATTAAGCACGCCTTTATGGCGTGTTTTTTATTTTATTTACTACTTATACCAATCCGCATTAACGCTTAATCATTTTCAGGGGCTAAACGTGTCGCTATCTGCGTTAAAAAATTCTCACTTAGAACGACTAAATAGCG
>BJUT01000029.1 GCA_007988745.1 Pseudoalteromonas atlantica | reverse complement strand
GCTCGCGCCGCAATTTAATCGCCCCTAGATTGAACAAATTTCAATCCGCAAAGGTCAACACGCCCTAATAATACAACTTTGAAATGTTCAGTAACAATCTAAGCGCGCAATTAGATTTTGATTATTAAGTTTTTCATTTATATTAACTATTAATTGGAAATAAAAATAAGAAACACGCAATGGGACACGAAACCACAAAAGTATTAGTTGTAGATGACGATATGCGCCTGCGCAGCTTACTAGAGCGTTATTTAGTAGAGCAAGGCTTTATTGTTAGAACCGCCGCAAACTCAGAGCAAATGGATAGACTTATTGAGCGAGAGAACTTTCACTTAATGGTGCTTGATTTAATGCTACCAGGCGAAGATGGTTTATCTATTTGCCGTCGGCTACGCCAAAAAGAAAACGAAATTCCTATTGTGATGCTGACAGCAAAAGGCGATGAGGTCGACCGTATTATAGGCCTTGAACTAGGCGCAGACGACTACATCCCAAAACCGTTTAACCCGCGCGAATTACTGGCTCGCATAAAAGCTATTTTACGCCGCCGCGCCAAAGAAGTACCGGGCGCACCCGCAGCAGAAGAAAACTTAATAGCCTTTGGTCAATTTACGCTTAATTTAGCCACGCGCGAAATGAGCGAGGGCGATAAAACCATTTCACTCACCAGCGGTGAATTTGCCGTACTTAAAGCGCTTGTATCGCACCCGCGCGAGCCACTGAGCCGCGATAAACTAATGAACCTTGCCCGTGGGCGAGATTACAGTGCGCTTGAGCGCAGTATTGATGTGCAAGTATCGCGACTGCGCCGCATGATAGAAGTAGATGCCGCCAACCCGCGCTATATTCAAACTGTATGGGGTTTGGGTTATGTATTTGTTCCTGACGGTGATAAGTAGTTTATATGGGATTTTTTCCGCGTAGTGCGTTTGGCCAAACTGTATTTTTAGTGGCCGCTTTACTGCTAATTAACCAAATAGTGTCGTATGTAACGGTGAGCTTTTACGTTGTAAAACCAACCATAGAGCAAGTAAATTTAATGCTCGCTAAGCAAATTAAAACGGTATTTATAGACTGGGAAGACGGCGTAGAAATCAACGACGAAGTATCTGAAAAGTTTTTTGAAATTACAGGTATAGAAGTGATGACGCAGCGCGAGGCAATGCGTCAAGGGCTTGGTCAAACCCGAGAATACTCGATGCTGTCGCGTAGTATGTCTGAGCAATTAAATGGTTCTGCTCGGGTGCGTATTAGTCAAACCGACCCGCTGATTTATTGGGTAGAAGCGCCGCAAGCACCCGGTTACTGGGTAAAAGTACCGCTTAGCGGGTATCAAGAAAATAACCTCGAATTTTTAACGTTTTACTTATCAAGTATTGGTTTTTTAAGTGTGTTAGGCGGCTGGCTATTTGCTCGGCACTTAAACCGCCCATTAAAGGCGTTGCAGCAAGCAGCCGTGAAAGTGGGTAAGGGCGATTTTAGTAGCAAGCTTGAAGAAGAAGGCTCCAGTGAAGTTATAGAAGTTACCCGTGCATTTAACCAAATGTCGCGCGGTATAGCCGCTCTTGAAAACGACCGCCGTTTACTCATGGCCGGTGTTTCTCACGATTTACGCACTCCGCTTACTCGTATCCGCCTTGCCACCGAAATGATGAACGATAAAGATGACTACCTTCGCGAAGGCATTATTTACGATATTGAAGATATGAACGGCATTATCGATCAATTTATTGAGTATTTACGCCACCACAAAACAGATGAGCTTGCTTGCGAAGATATAAACGCGCTAGTAACTGAAGTGGTTAATTGTGAGCTTAAACAGCAACGCGCTATTACCTTTAAAGGCAACCCCAGCGTGGGGCTTATTCCGTTAAGTAGTGTGGCTATTAAGCGTGTAATTACTAACATGATTGAAAACGCGCTGCGTTATTCCGATGGCGATATAGAAGTACTAAGCTACTTTAATTCAAACAAAAAATACGTTGTGATAGCGGTAAACGATAACGGCCCCGGTATACCAGAAAGCGAACTAGAATCGGTGTTTGAGCCTTTTAAACAAGGTGATACCGCGCGTGGTAGTGAGGGGAGTGGTTTAGGCCTTGCCATTATTAAGCGTATTATTGATATGCACGATGGTAAAGTTAAGCTAGAAAACCGCCCAGAAGGCGGCCTAAGTGCACAAATTTATTTACCTATAAAAATACAAAACTCTGCACAGTAAGTTGTGCAGAGTTGGCTATTTCCATAACGTTAATAGTGCTAAAACTTAGAGTGCTTTAAAGCGGATTGCTGTACCACCACTTGTTGCTAGTTTTAAAGTTAGCTTGTCATTTGCGCTAACTACGCGCTTTTCTATATCTAAATCGTACGGATTGTTTTTCCATTCAGCGTTTTTACCGTCTTGGTATATGTGTGCTTCAAACTTTTTACCCTTTTCTAAAAAGTCGAGTTTTACCTCAATAGTTCGGGCTTTTTCGTCGGTTACGGCGCCTAAGTACCAATCGTTTCCTGAGTATTTATCGCGTTTGCGCTCTTTACGGGCAAAAACAATAAAGTCGCCCACTTCGCCATCAAGCGCAATACTTTGCTGCCAATCGGTTGGTACGTCTTGAATAAATTGAAATGCATCAGGCTTGGCTAAATAGTTTTTAGGTAAGTCGGCGGCCATTTGAATCGGGCTATACAGCACAACATAAAGTGCAAGTTGCTTGGCAAGTGTTGTTTGCGGGCGGTTTGTATCATCGCCTAAGCCATTAAAGCCCATATCGAAAATGCCAGGGGTAAAGTCCATAGGCCCTGCCAGCATACGGGTAAACGCCAGCATAGGAATGTGCTCTGGTGGGTTAGGTGGCGTGCCCCATGCATTAAACTCTTGGCCGCGTGCCCCTTCGCGCGCAATCCAGTTTGGGTAGGTACGGCGCAGGCCGGTGTCTTTTATTGGCTCGTGGGTGTTAATACTAATTTTATGTTTAGCAGCCAGCTTTACGTTGTAAAGGTACTCGTTAACCATAAATTGGCCGTCGTGCCACTCATGACGGGCAATGCCGTTTTCGTCTATGCGTTTTATGTTACCGCCATCCGCTACATAGCCCGTTTTAACTTGGCTTACGTTTGATTTTTCGTAAAGGGCAAAGGCATCCTCCATTTGGTCACGGTAGTTACTTACATTACCTGATGTTTCGTGGTGGCCAATTAACTGCACGCCTTTTTGTTTGCCGTATTGAGTAAGAGCCGCTATATCAAAGTCGTCGTAGGGTTGTGTAAAACTAAATACATCGCCATTAAAAAACCAGTCACCATCCCAGCCTATGTTCCAGCCTTCTACTAGTACGCCATCAAAGCCATATTCTGCGGCAAAATCCATGTAGTACTTAGTGGTTTGTGTAGTGGCACCGTGTTTTTCGCCGCTGCCCCAGGTTTGCGTGTTTATATGCATGCCCCACCAAATACCCACGTATTTACCAGGTTTTACCCACGACACATCGCCTAGTTTATTAGGCTCGTTTAAATTTAATATTATGTCTGAATTGACTAAGCCTACCGCGCTGTCGGCAATTTGAATGGTGCGCCAAGGGGTATTAAACGCACCTTGTTTTTTAACGGCAATGCCATCTGACCACGGTGTTAAATCGGCATTAAAAGTGCCTGGGCGACGCTGATTAAGTACCATGCCTGCGTAATCCACTAAGGCTGCTTCATGAATGCTTATATGGGTACCGTCATTGGTTTTTAAGGTAAACGGTGTGTGTGCTAGGGGGACGTCATTTAATGCGGTGGTGTTGTAAACGTATTCGTATCGGTTCCAGCCGCGGGCGGGTATCCACCATGCGGTGGCATTGTTGTTATTGTTAATGGCAAATTCGGTGAGCTCTTTGGTAATGTGTGTTTGCTCAAAGCCTGCTTGTTTTGGTACTTCGTATCTAAACCCAACGCCACTATCAAAAGCTCTAAAGCGCACTGTGTAGGTTGCAGCGTTAGGCTCGCTTTTTGTAAACGTAACCGCAACTTCGTTGTGTTTATCAGTAACCGTTTGTCGCTCGCCCCAAGGTTGTTGCCACTGGGTATTTACGCTTTGCTGCTTAACATGGGTAATTTTAAAGCCATCGCTAAATGCAGCTTGGGTTGTAAATTCAAAACCCAGGCGCGATGCGTTTATGGCTGGTTTGTTTTTAAAGCTAATAGCGTAGCTGGGTGTGCTATTTTCATCTGAAATAGTCACTTTTATTTGTGAGTTTGGTGATTCAACTACAGCGGTTTGTGCAAAGCTATTGCCAGCAAACGCCAGTAGTAAAAGTGCGGATGTTCTCATTGTGTGTCCTTTGATGAGTCGGTGGTGACCTTTAAGGATAATGGCAGTGAGTTGTTAATACGACTGTCTACATACGTATTCAATGTTTTAAAAAATAGAAAGAATTTAACGGTTTAATCGGTCTATAATGTAAACAAATTGATAATAGCGATTAGCCCATGATAAAACCCTTACTAAGTGTGTTACTGCTATGTATGAGTACTTGCGCAGCAGCAACAACAATAACTATAAAAAATGCCAATAATCAGCCTTTAGCAAATGCGGTAGTGTGGCTAAGCGGGGCATCAATTCAGGCCGGCAATCAAGAAAGTAAAACCTACGCAATGAGCCAACAAAACCGTGAGTTTACGCCGCGTACGTTAGTTGTTCCGCAAAATGCAAAGGTAGAGTTTCCTAATGCCGACTCTATCATGCACCACGTCTATTCGTTTTCTAAAGCTAAAACCTTTGAGTTGAAACTTTACAAAGAGCAGCCTAAAGCGCCCATAACGTTTGATCAAACAGGGGTGGTTGAGCTTGGCTGTAATATTCATGACTGGATGCTGGGCTATATTGTGGTGGTTGATAGCACCGTTTTTGCAATTACCGACGACAACGGTAAGGTTAATTTAACTGCCCCTAATGGGCAATACAGCATGAGTGTATGGCATTCTGGCTTTAGCGATATAAGCAACGTAGAAACCCACAGCGTTAATGTAAGCGGTTCACCTATACACTACACCGTAAAGCAGGCCATAGCCGAGCAAATAGACTTTGCTACGGATGAATTTGATGACTATTAAGCGCAAAAATACAGTATTACTTGGCTTACTTTTTATGAGCCTACCGGCTTTTTCGCAGGTCAAAGGGCTTATTCAGGTACGTGCGGTTGCAAGCGACGATACACAAAGCTTTCAAGATGGCGGTATTGGTTTATATCGCCATGGAGATAGCAGTGATAGCATTTTGTTATCGCAAGGAATTATAGACTTTAAGGCCGATTTAAGTAGCGCCTGGAGCGCACATGCCGTTGTTAATGCTAATCAAGAGCCGAACACCACATTAGGTTTAAGCCAAGCGTATTTACAGTATCAGCCGTTAGTAAATAGCCGTTATAAATGGCATGTAAAGCTCGGTGGGTTTTATCCTAGTATGTCGCTAGAAAACCCCGATATAGGCTGGACCTCGCCTTACAATTATACTAATTCGGCCATAAACAGTTGGCTTGGCGAAGAGCTTCGCACCATAGGTGGTGAGCTTAGCATTAAGCGCCCAGGTAAACGTTTTAATTCTAAGCATAGTTTTAGTGTGAGCGCTGCTATTTATAAAGGGAACGACCCAACAGGGACGTTGCTTTCGTGGCGCGGGTTTGCGCTGCACGACAGGCAAACAACTTTTAACGAAAGTGTACAATTTGCACCTATTGCGGCATTAAATAGTGACGAATTACGTTGGCAAGCTAACCAAGTACTGCCTTTTGAAGAAGTAGATGGCCGCTTTGGCTACTTTGCCGGTGTGCATTGGGATTATTTAAAACGCTCGCAGTTTAGGTTTTATTATTACGATAATAACGCCGATCCCAGCATTTTTAATCGCACAACAGGGCAGTATGCTTGGCATACTCGCTTTAGCAGTTTAGCGTGGTTATATAAATTTACAGGTAAAACCCGTTTGATTGCCCAGCTACTCGATGGTAAAACCGAAATGGGGGCTAATAAGCTTATTTATAACCGTTTTTATAGCCATTATTTAATGCTCAGCCATAAAGCGGGTAAGCATAGGTTATCGCTTAGGTATGATTATTTTAAAGTAGATGACGATGACACCACCGCGTTTGACCCTAACGCCAGCCACGGCGAAGGCTTAACAGCTACATGGCGTTACCAATTAACCGATACGGTACAAATAGGTGTTGAAGGCTCGGCGCTGCATAGCTTTGTACAAAATAGGCCGGGTAGTGGCTTTGCTCAGCGAATATCGCAGCAGCAACTTATGGCTAACGCTCAATGGCGCTTTTAAAGTACAAAAAAAGGGAGCTTTTAAAGCTCCCTTTTAGTTTCAAAAAAAGTGTGAATTATTTTTTATCAAATGCGCGTTTCATAAAGTTTGGTGTAGCAAGTGCGCCGTGATGAATACCGCTGTTGTAGTATTCGCTTTGTTGTGCAACTTGCTCGGCATCGGCTTCTCTAAAGCCATTAAATGCTTGTGATTTACGAGCAAGCGTTACTGACCATAAACCGCTTGGGTAAATTGGCTGTGGAAATGGCAGTGTTTGTAAGTCGTTAAAGCCCACACTTAGCATGGCCTCGCGCATTTCTACTAGCAGCGGCATATGCATTAATGGCGATTCGCTTTGCTGCACTAAAATACCACCAGGGCGTAATGCATTTAAGCAGCTAGTGTAAAACGCGTGGTTAAATAATCCCTCGCCTGGGCCTACTGGGTCTGTACCATCAACAATAACAACATCAATAGACTCGCCCGCAGCGTCACGCATGTATTTTATACCATCATCAAACATAACAGTTGCGCGTGCATCGTTGTTAGACTCACAAAGCTCTGGGAAGTATTTTAACGACATTTGCGTGACTACTTCGTCTATATCTATTTGCGTTACGGTTTCTACACTTGGGTGTTTTAAAACTTCACGTAATGTACCGCAATCGCCGCCGCCAATAATTACCACGTTTTTAGGATTTGGGTGCGCTAAAAGTGCAGGGTGGCTAATCATCTCATGGTAAAAAAAGTTTTCGCGGGTAGTTACCATAGTACAGCCATCGATGATCATTAAATTACCAAAGTCTGTGGTTTCGAACATTTCTACCTTTTGAAAAGGAGACTGTTTTTCATCCAACTTTTTGTTAATACGTAATGAAAATGCGCTGCCATCGCGGTCGCTAATTTCTGTAAACCACTTACTTTGATCTAAATTTGCCATAGTTGCTTTTACACTTTTTAAGTTGAGTATGAAAAAGGGGCAATTCTGCCAGTGCTTCGCGTTTTGCTCAATGAAATTTTAACTGCTTTGCCAATAAAGTTAGCCAGTATCGAGTTAAAGTTCAATTTTTGTTAGCGTAGGGGGTAGTGACGTATTAAAATGCGCCTTTATAGCTAATTGATTAAAGAAGAGTTGCCATGACTTGGGGTTTAGAAACAGCACGCGCTACATATAATGTTGCTCATTGGAGCGATGGCTATTTTGATATTAACGCACAAGGCGAGCTGGTTGCCTACCCAGATGGTGACCAATCTAAAAATGCGATTTCTTTAACGCAGCTCACAGAGCAATTTAAGCAGCAAGGTTTAACATTGCCGGTATTGGTGCGCTTTACCGATATTTTAAAAAATAGAGTAGATACACTCACCCATGCATTTACCTTAGCGCGCAGCAGCCGCGAGTACCAAGGCAAGTACACGTGTGTATACCCTATAAAAGTAAATCAGCAGCGCTCGGTGGTCAGTAAACTATTGGCGCACCCAAGTGGTTTAGTTGGCCTAGAGGCCGGTTCAAAGCCTGAGCTTATGGCAATTTTAGGGGTAGCCGATAAACCCATTACTATTGTGTGCAATGGCTATAAAGACAGTGAATTTTTACGTTTAGCCTGTATTGGTCAAGCCATGGGGCACAGCGTTAAAATAGTCGTCGAAAAACTCTCAGAGCTGACGACCTTACTTGAAGAAATAGATAACCTAGGCATAGAGCCTGCCATTGGTATACGTATTCGCTTAAACTCAGTAGGCAAAGGTAAGTGGCAAAATACCGGCGGCGAAAAAGGCAAATTTGGCTTAACCGCAGGCCAAGTGCTTAGTGCTGTTGAGGTGCTTAAAAAGCATAATAAATTACATTTAATGCAAATGGTGCATTTTCATATTGGCTCTCAAATTGCCAACATACGCGACATACACCGCGCCCTGCGAGAATGCGCGCGCCACTTTGCTGAACTTACCCAGCTAGGAGTGCCGCTTAATACCGTTGATGTAGGCGGTGGCTTAGGGGTTGACTACGAAGGCTCAGGCTCACGCAGTGCTTGCTCGATGAACTATACCGTTGAAGAATACGCACGTAATGTGGTTAATGCTTTTGCTGAGGTGTGTGACCAACATCAACTTACGCACCCAGCCATTATCACCGAATCAGGGCGTGCTTTAACAGCGCACCACGCGGTGTTAATTACCGATGTAATAGACGTAGAAAAAGCGCCAAATCATCCAAATCCAGAACCGCCACTTAAAAACAGTGCGCTAGTGCTTGATGAAATGTGGCAGTGTTTACAGCGTTTAAACCCGCGTATGGCGCTAGAGATTTACCATGATGCGATGCACTTATTTAGCGAAGCGCACGACCAATACGTGCATGGGTTAGTAAGCATGCTAGAGTGGGCGAAAATAGAGCAATTATATTTTACTATTTTGCACCGAGTACGCGCATCACTTAGCAATAACGCGCGTGCGCACCGTGAGGTACTTGACGATTTACACGAAAAGCTAGCCGATAAGCTATTTGTTAACTTTTCACTGTTTCAGTCGTTACCTGATGTATGAGGCATTGAGCAGTTGTTTCCGGTTATGCCAATCGAAAATTTAGATAAACCGCTTACCCAGCGCGCTATTATTCAAGATATTACCTGTGACTCAGATGGGCAAATTCGTGAGTACGTAGAAGGCGCGGGCATAGAAACCAGTTTACCTATACCTGAGTACCAGCATGGCGAGCAATACCATATAGCCATGTTTATGGTGGGGGCTTACCAAGAAATTTTAGGTGATTTACATAACTTATTTGGCGACACCGACTCAGTGCATGTAGAGCTTAACGACGACGGTTATGTATTAACCAATGCCATTAAAGGTGATAGCGTTAAGGATGTATTAAAGTTTGTTGACTATGATAGCGCCATTTTGGCACAAAACTTTGAATTATTGGTCAACAAGCTAGCAGTGTCTGAGCAGTGTAAAGCAGGGTATTTAGCCGAGCTTAATGCCGGGCTTGAAGGTTATACTTACTTCGAAGATTAACCGTATACTCTCAGAATTAAAAGCGTCGCTGTTTGGCGCGCATTGTTTAAAGGAAAGTAAATAAATGTCAGTAATCCGCAGTGTATTAAGTATTATGCTTTATACAATAAACACACTTATTTGGTTTGTGCCTATTTTTGTTTGTGGGCTATTAAAATTAATCCCTATCAAGCCTATGCAAAAGCTTTTAAGCTGGGTTGCTAAACAGTGCGCCACTATTTGGGTGTCGGTTAATAGCATTAACCAACGCTTATTCACGCCAACCAAAATTAACGTTACCGGCCTTGAAGAAACCAAATTAAAAGACTGGTACTTAGTGATTGCTAATCACCAAAGCTGGGTAGATATATTAGTACTGCAACGTGTATTTAATCGTAAAATACCTTTTTTAAATTTCTTTTTGAAAAAAGAGTTAATTTACGTGCCAATTTTAGGTCTGTGCTGGTGGGCGCTCGACTTTCCGTTTATGACCCGCACCAGCAAAGCGCAGCTAAAAAAGAACCCAAAGCTACGTGGTAAAGACATAGAAACAACCCGCAAAGCCTGTGAAAAATTTAAAGAAATGCCAGTAAGCATTGTTAATTTTGTAGAAGGTACACGTTTTACAACACAAAAACATGCTCGCCAAAATAGCCCTTTTCCGCATTTATTAAAGCCAAAAGCAGGCGGGATCGCATTCGTAATGCAAGCCATGGGTGAGCAAATCTCTAAAGTGGTTAATGTGACCATTCATTACCCCGATGGCATCCCTACGTTTATGGACTTTGCCGGCGGCAAAGTGAAGCAAATTAATGTTCATGTAGACATTCGCCCAGTAAGCGAGGAGTTGGTTGGTGATTACACTGGCGACTCTGAGTTTAGAGTCGGCTTTCAAAGTGAATTAAACCGTTTATGGGAAGAAAAAGAGCACACGCTTTTGCAGCTCGAACAAAACCATAAATAATAAGGTAATAAAAAATGGGCTTACAATTATGCTAAAAAAGTGGTTACCAAATTGGCTCAATGGCTTAATTGTAGGCTGCGTGATTTTTTCAAATGTAATCATTTTTGGCACCTTAGTATTAATGCTAGGCTTAATAAAGCTTGTCCTGCCTTTTTCTATAATTAACACCATACTGCATAGCGTGTACCGAGGCTGGTGTAATGGCAATCGGTTTGGCTTGTGGCTGGGCTGCGCCAACATAAAAGTAAACATAAACGGCGATGTAAATTCAAAAAGTTGGTACTTACTAATTTGTAACCACATGAGCTGGTTAGATATTGTGGTACTTAGCTCAATTAATGTTTTACCTGCGCCAAAGTTTTTTTTAAAAGACGAATTAAAGTATGTGCCATTTATTGGCTCTGGCGCATGGGCTATGGGCATGCCTTTTATGAAGCGCGTAACTAAAGCGCAGCTTGCTAAAAACCCCAAGCTTAAAGGACTAGATGTTGAGCGTACCAAGCAAAGCTGTCGTAATTTTAGGAATAATCCCACCACCATAATTAATTTTGTTGAAGGCACCCGCTACACGCACGCAAAGCATGCAAGCCAGCAAAGCCCGTTTAAACATTTACTCAAGCCCAAAGCGGGCGGGATTGCCTTTGCACTTGAGGTACTTGGCGAGCAATTTGACGCCATGCTAAATACCAGTGTGGTGTACAGCGGCAGCACAAGCCATGTTTGTCGTAATATTTTAAAGGGCGAGCTTGATTCAATTTATGTTTCTATTGACGTAGTTGCTATAAACCAGCAAATGTTAGGTAGTTACCAACACGACAAAGCATTTAGAAGCCACTTTCAAAAGTACGTTAATGAGCTATGGGTTGCTAAAGACGCGCAACTTGCCAGCATTTATGCCCAACACGATTTACCTGAGCCACCCATTTGTAAGGAAATAGAAACACTATGACCAATACCCACCTGCAGGAGCTAATCGCTCCTTGGTTTGAAAAAGTACCCGACGCAGATTTTTTAAGTGCAATTACTGCAGCCTCTATTGGTGTATTTTCGTTGTTAGTGGTGTATTTATTTACACGCCGATTAATGCTGCCAGGCATTCAAAAAGTGGTGACTAAGTTATCTCCAGAGCGCATAGGGTTACTTTCTCCGTTGCTCACAAAACTTAATAAGCGCATAGCCGGTATGTTATGTAGCGTGCTTTTTTTAGCAACCTTCGACAGCGTTTACCCTGTTAATGAGCTCAGTGCCGAAATACTAAAAACCATTGGCCAAGGTATATTAATTATTCATGTAGGCTTTATTTTTAGCAGCATTGTAAGCATTGCCGGCGCTATTTATAACCAGCTAGATTTTGCCCGCGAAGTGCCAATTCAGGGCTTATTACAAGTTGTTAAGCTGATCACCTTTATTGTGTGTGCAATTTTAATAGTCAGCATTGTGCTTGAAAAATCGCCTACCTATATTTTGTCGGGTTTTGGTGCGATAGCCGCTGTTACTTTATTGGTTTTTAAAGACACTATTTTAGGCTTTGTAGCCAGTATTCAAATTGCGGCAAACCGATTAGTTACTTACGGGGATTGGATTCAAGTAGAAAACTACGGCGCCGACGGTGAAGTAATAGACTTAGGGCTAAACACCGTAAAAGTGCGTAACTGGGATAACACCATTACGACTATTCCTACTTATATGCTGGTAGCAGGGTCGTTCAAAAACTGGCGAGGAATGCAAGAGTCTGGCGGCCGACGTATTAAGCGCTCGCTTAATATTGATATGCACAGCATATGCTTAGTAAGTGACGAATTTAGAAAACAAATAGATGCAGCTATACCACTGCATGAATATATACGTGTTGCCTCGTTGCCTGATCCGGTCTCTAACTTAGGCTTGTTTCGCCGCTACGCCGAGGGCTATTTAAAGCAGCATAACAGAATAAATACCTCACTGACGCTTATGGTGCGTGAGCTACAACCAATGAACCACGGATTACCGATTGAGTTTTATTGCTTTAGTGAAGACAAACGCTGGATATCTTACGAGCATTTACAAGCCGAAATTATGGATCACTTATTGGCAGTGTTGCCAGTATTTGGTCTTAGAGCGTATCAAAGTGTTAGCGGGCAATTAAGCCCGCCAAATGCACAGCAAACTGATAAGCCAACCTTTAAAGTAATGGCAAATAGTGCTGAACAAGGCCCACACTAATAAATAAAGCTAATAGCCACCAAATAGGTGGCTTTTTCATTCTTAGCCATGCAAAAGCGGCAATAACCAGTGCAACCTGCCATAGGTTGTGAACGGCTGATGTCCAAATAGGTGAGTACAAAGCCGCCGCTAAAAAGCCAACTACGGCAGCGTTAAGCGCAGCAATAGAGCTTGCAAAGCGAGGTTTACTTGCCAGGTTTAACCAGCTTTTTTGAAACGCCAGCATTAATAAAAAACCCGGTGTAAAAATAAGTAGGGTTGCAGCTATGGCCCCTATTAAGGGTTGCTCTGAAGAGAGTTGCGCGCCTAAGTAAGTAGCTATTGTAAACATGGGGCCAGGGATAGCTTGAGCACTGGCATACGCACTTAAAAATTGATCGTTACTTAGCGCTGGTACGCCAGCTTGCAATACAGGCAATACCACGTGTCCGCCCCCAAATACCATAGCGCCCGCTTGGTAAAAAGGAGCAAACAAAGCAAGGTCATCACCTAAAGGTATAAAGCTAATCGCGAGTAGTAATACAAATAAGCCTAAAGGGAGCCACTTAAACGCGCTTTTAGTATCTGCTTTAGGATCAATCTGGGTGTTGAGTTGTAACAGAGGCCAAATTGCGCCTATAGCAGCGGCACTCACTAAAATAGCTATTTGCGTGCCAAGTAAAGGAAATAGCAATAAAGCCAAGGTACTCATTACTGCGATAAGCTTGAGCGCAGCGCTGGTACAAAAGCTTTTTGCCATAGTGAGTGTTGCATCGGCCACAATAACAACTGCAAACAGTTTTAAGCCCGCAATAATAGTAAAGTAAATAGCATCAAACTGATGCGCGCTTACCGCTAATAACAACATGATTAAAAAAGACGGTAAGGTAAAAGCGATAAATGCGGTAATGCCACCAATAACCCCCGCCCGCTCAACACCAATTGCAAAGCCCACTTGGCTTGAACCAGGCCCGGGCAGCGCTTGGCTTAAACTAATGAGCTGCGCGTAGCGGGTATCGCTTAACCAGTTTAATGTGTCTACAAAGTGGCGTTTAAAATAGCCTAAATGGGCAGCAGGGCCACCAAAACTCATGCAGCCAAGTAAAAAAAACTGTCTAAAAATAGCGACTAACATTGAGCTCATATCCTTTTTAAAAGTTCATTAAATTGTCACAAAGGAGTATGACACTTTTATTAATTGCATACATTAATTCGTAATCTACGAATAATACCAATCCACTTAATTAAGTGGATTGGTATAAAGCGAACTGCTTTTAACATGCTCTTCATAGTTTGTTCATACATGTATTTGCATACTCGCTTTATAATTCTAAATGAATAGGACATCACATGACTTTAACTAAATCACTTTTAAGCGTAACCGTAGTAGCTGTATTACTAAGTGGTTGCGAAATGAACAATACAGGCAAGGGCGCCGCAATTGGTGCAGCCGCAGGTGGCGTATTAGGTAAAGCAACGGGTAATCATAAAGACAAGCGTATCTTTATTGGTGCAGCTATTGGCGCACTAGCGGGTGCTGCTGTAGGTGATTACATGGATAAGCAAGAAGAAGCGTTTCGTGATGAGCTAGCAGGCTCAGGGGTTGAAGTTGTACGTGAGGGCGATAACTTACGTTTAGTTATGCCATCTAATATTACCTTTGCGACAGACCAATCTTATATTTCATCAGGTTTTAACGATACTCTAAACGCCATTGCTAAAGTGATGAACAAATACGAAAAAACCTACCTAAGCGTGGAAGGTCACACAGATAGCACAGGTAAAGACAGCTACAATATGAACCTGTCGCGTGAGCGCGCGCAAAGCGTTAAAAATTACTTAGTGAACCAGCAAATTATGGCTGCACGTATTAGCACTACAGGCTACGGCGAAACCCGCCCAATAGCCACTAACGATAGCGCTAACGGCCGAGCTCAAAACCGCCGTGTAGAAATTCAAATAGTGCCAAACACAGAAGGTTAGTTTTTGTTGAATTGCAATTCACAAAGACGCTGATACAAAGGGGAGCTTGCTAGCAATTGCTGGTGGCTCCCTGTTGCTTTTATTTCCCCATTTTCCATTACTACAATCACATCGGCATGTTTAACCGTTGCCAGTCTATGGGCAATAATCAACGTTGTTCTATTTTGCATTAAATGCTCAAGCGCGGCTTGTACGTGGTGCTCACTTTGCGCATCGAGTGCACTGGTAGCTTCATCTAAAAGCAGTATTTCAGGGTCTTTTAAAATAGCGCGTGCCAATACAATACGCTGCTTTTGACCACCCGATAGCCTTACGCCTTGCTCACCTAAAAAGCTGTTATAACCTTGTGGTAATTGCTGAATAAATTCATCGGCGTGGGCATGTTTTGCCGCGGCATATACTTGCTCGTCAGTGGCGTTTGGGTTGCCGTAACGAATGTTATGCATTACATCTGAGCTAAATAAAATAGGGTTTTGTGCCACCATGCCCATTTTGTTCCTCAGGGTGGTAAGCGATATGTCTTTAATATTTACATCATGAAATTTAATCGCGCCGTGAGCAGGGTCGTAAAAGCGCTGTAGTAATTCAAATAACGTCGTTTTACCTGCGCCAGAGGGGCCTACAATAGCCACTGTTTTACCTTGCTCTATTGTTAAACTTATTTTGTTAAGTGCGCTTACATCGGGGCGAGATGGGTAGTTAAAGCTAATATTTTCAAGTGCAATGGCGGGGCTGTCAGTCTTTATTAATAGCTTTTCGTCTTGTGGAGTGACAGGGTTTTCTATTTCACTTTTAACGGCCAGTAATTCAAGTAGGCGCGCTGCCGCCCCAGCAGCTCGTTGTAGCTCGCCGTAAACCTCGGCTACGGTAGCCACCGACATGGCCACCATAATGGCGTAAAACACAAATGCACCTAGCTCGCCACCTGTCATGGTGCCTGCCAGTACATCACTACCGCCTACCCAGAGCATTACGCTAATCGCACTAAAGGTTAAAAATATTACCGCAGCAATTAAAAAAGAGCGCTGTTTAATACGGCTTTTGGCAACGTTAAAGGCTTTTTCTGTTTCAAGTGCAAAGGCGTGTTGTTCACGCTGTTCGTGGCTATAGCTTTGTACTACTTTAATATTTTGAATGATCTCGCCGGCATAGGTGCTTATATCGGCTATTGCATCTTGGCTAGAACTTGCAAGTTTGCGAACCTTTTTGCCAAATACCATCATCGGCACTAATACTAGCGGCACACACGCAACCACTACGAGCGTAAGCTTTAAGTTAGTCACTAATAGCATTACCAAGCCACCCACTAACATTAATGCACTGCGCAGCGCCATAGAAAAGGAAGAGCCAATAATCGATTGCAGCAAGGTGGTGTCGGTTGTTAAGCGCGACATAAGCTCGCCACTGCGGTTTTCTTCAAAGTAACTTGGGTGCAAGGTAACAATGCGATTAAACACCGCTTTGCGAATATCGTTACTGACTCGTTCGCCAATCCACGACATTAAATAAAAGCGGCTAAAGGTGCCCACGGCCAATAAACTAATTAAACCAATAAGCACTAATACAGCTTGTTGTAGCTGCGCTTGGGAGCCAGCAATAAAGCCATGATCTATGACAAACTTAACCCCTTGGCCTAATGATAAGTTAACACCAGCGGTGACTAAAAGGGCGCCAAGTGCGGCCACTACCATCCATTTATACGGTTTAATAAACGCAAAAATAGGTAATAAACTACTAAAAGCGGCTTTTTCGGGCTTAGGGCTTGTTTTTGACATAGTGGATTCTTTTTAAAGGTTAAGGTATAGATATGGCACTAAGATAATAAAAATCAATACTTTTAAACATTAGCATCAATAAGGAAACGTTATGACTACTGCAACCGTAAGTGGAGAATTTAATGTAAATTTGGCCCCAATAGAAGGCTACGCAAGCGGCCAAAACGGCGTTAATTTAGGGCGTATGTCGATAGATAAAACATTTAAAGGTAGCTTAAATGCCACTAGCCAAGGCGAAATGCTAAGCGCCATGACTCCTACACAAGGCAGTGCCGGTTATGTTGCCATAGAGCAAGTAATAGGCGAGCTTGAAGGTAAACAAGGCAGCTTTGTATTACAGCATTTTGGTACTATGGATAAAGGCCAAGACAGCCTAATTTTAAATGTAATTCCCGATTCAGGCACTCATGAGCTAGAAGGGTTAACGGGCAGTATGAAAATACGTATTGAGCAAGGGATTCACTACTATGATTTTGAATACACCTTATAATACCAATCCGCAATATTACTTAATCATTTTGCGGGCCTAAACGTGTCGCTACCTGCGTTAAAAAATTCTAATTTAGAACAACTAAATAGCGAATTTTTTGCCTAGCTATCAACACGTTTTTCCGTCCTCAAAAAAGATCACTTAAATAAGCGAATTGGTATAAGATACACAAGGATTAAAATGCAAAAAGTAATCGAATTTAGAAAGACCCGTTTTTTGGGTGGCGTAGATATAGCTGCATTGAATGACCGCATACAGGAATTAAATCAAGATGGCTGGAAAGTAATAAACGCAGTGCCATTGACAGGTTTTTATGGCCAAGTGCACGGTTATACATTACTTATTGAAATTGACGAGCTTTAAATGACATTTACAGTATGGTTAAGCCTAGCGGCTATTTGTATGATGGGGGCAATGTCGCCAGGGCCAAGTTTAGCGGTGGTTTTAAAGCACTCACTTAACGGCAGTATGAAAAACGGAATGCTTGCCGCGCTCAGCCATGGTACTGGTGTGGGGTTATACGCAGGTGCATCGTTATTAGGGCTAGGCGCTTTAATGATGCAGTTTCCGACTGTTTATCAAATACTGGTGTATTTAGGCGCAGCCTATTTGGCGTATTTAGGTATAAAAATATTGCTAGCAAAACCCAGCAATAACGAACTTGAAGTACAAAAAAGTGAAGTAAGTGCTGGTCAAGCTTTACAAGATGGCTTTGCTATTGCCTTTTTGAACCCCAAGCTCGCTATTTTCTTTTTAGCCTTGTTCTCGCAGTTTATTGACCCTCAGCTACTTACTTTAAGCGTGGGCATAATTATGTGTTTAACCGTGTTTGTAATTGATACCGGCTGGTATTTGCTGGTGGCGTTGCTGACAGAGGTTTCAAAAAATCGCTTTGGCTTTACCAAGCAAAGTCCGTGGCTTGATAAAATACTGGGAGTCATATTTATCGCCCTTGCGATAAAAGTGGTGCTAAGCCTTTAAATCGCGTTCCCAATACAGGGGCGCGTGCCTATATGCCCCCTGCAGCCTAACCCTCATGCACTGCATACGTATTCATCACATTAATTTTACCTTTTAGTTACAATTTGTTGGTTGTGTTTTAAACAACACAGCAACACCTGACAACAATAACTCAAAGGTTCACACACATGGACAAGTTTAAACTAAGTGCACTTATGCTGGCTTTATTTGCCGCTAATAGTGCATTGGCTGCAAACGAAGACTCAACAAATCAATCACCCTACACACAAGCTGAAGATTTAGAAATTATTGAAGTGCGAGGCTTTAGTCGCAGTTTAATTCAATCTTTAAATCAAAAGCGTTTTAGCGATACGGTGTCAGAACAAATTTCTGCCGATGATTTAGGGGCACTGCCTGATATTTCAATGGCCGATGCACTTACACGATTACCTGGTATTTCAGCGGTGCGAACGGGTGGGCAAGCGGCGCAAATTAATATACGCGGGCTGTCGGGCGGGTTTGTATTTTCAACACTTAATGGCCGCGAGCAAGTATCTACAAGTGGCAGCCGCAGTATTGAGTTTGACCAATATCCGTCAGAATTAATTAGCTCTGCGGCGGTATACAAATCGCCAAAGGCATCGCTTATTGAAGGTGGCGTGGCCGGTACGGTAGAGCTTGAAACCGCCAGTCCACTTAATAATGATCAAACGCATAAATTTGTAGCTAATGTGCGCGGTATGTATAACGACCGCGCCTCAGAGGTATCGGATGCCACTGAATTTGGCGACCGAATTAGTTTTTCGTATCAAGGCAAATACCTAGACGACACATTAGGCGTAGCGCTGGGCTATGCGCGTTTGTTTCAGCCAAGTGTAGCAACGCAGTTTATTGGCCTTGCGTACAACGACACAAAAGACGTTGATGGCGCAGCTAACGATACCAATGGCCCTTTAGCTAACCCAGAAAACGAATACATTAGCGAAGGTTTTGAGCTACAGCATTTAGGCGGCGAAGAAACCCGTAATGGTTACTTAGCAGCTATAGAGTGGGCGCCGGTAGATAACTTTACATTAAAAGGTGATGCGTTTTTATCGCGCTTTGATAAAGAGTCGTTTGCTCGCGGCCTGAGGGTTAAATTAGGCGGGCCAACAGCTGCATATGCTAACGCTAAGCTCGATGGTAATGCCGTAATAGGCGCCGCGGTTAACCGTACTTCGCAAAGCTATACCCGTGTTGAAATAGTGAACGACGATAACCAAGACTTTGACGAAGTAGACAGCTTTGGCGTTAATGCCGATTGGCAGGTAACCGATAGACTAAACGTAAATGCCGATGTGTCGCTTTCTCGCGCAAAAAGTAATTTTAGAAATGGCTTACTGTGGAGCTTAGTAGCAGAAGATGCCAATGCAGAAACGCCAGTATTTGATAACAACGTAGCAATTAACTATCAATTAAATGGCTTAAATTTACCTGACGTTGGGTTTAATCAGGCGGCCGCCTTTAGTGATATAGACCGTGTAATGGTCAGCAAATATGGTATTTACCCAGATCAAACAGAAGATGAAGTAACTGCATTTAGGCTCGACTTTAAATACGAGCTAGAAAGCGACATATTTAGCTCAGTAGAGTTTGGGGCGCGCTACTCAGATAGAGAGTACAGCCGTAAACGCTCGGTATTTGAGTACGGTAACGACGGGGCGTTTTCAGCAACGCAACCCCCTTTGCGTTTAACCGACGATATGGCGTCAGTGGTTGACTGGCAGGGCGAGTTTAGTTACTTCCCGTCGTATTTAGCCATTGATTTAGACAAAGCACTTAACGCATGGTTTCCAGATGGCACGCCAGAGCCTGTTCAAACATGGGGCAACGCCGATGGCGTAGACGACGCGCAAGGTTACACAACTAACTATTCGTGGTCAGTGCTGCAAAGCGGCTCGGTGTTTGAAGATGTGTTAGCTGCGTACGTTATGGTAAACATTAACACGCAAATTGCCGGGCTCGACTTATCGGGTAATGTGGGTGTGCGCCGCGTTGAAACCGACCAATCGGCAACCGTACTAGAAAACGTAGCAGGCGATGCGCGCTTAGGTGCACAAAATATTGTTGATGAGAACGGCATTGTAAATAATTTATACGCACCTAATGTATTAGGCACTAAATACACCGACTACTTACCATCATTAAATTTAAACCTGCAACTTAACGACAATTCACTTGTACGCTTTGCTGCGGCTAAAGTAATGTCGCGTGCGCCAATTAACCGCTTAGCGGGCGATGCCAGCGCAAACGTAAGTGATGATGGTGTTATTAACGGTTCAAGTAATAACAACCCATTTTTAAAACCCTTCTATGCTGACCAGTACGACTTATCTTACGAATATTATTTTGAAGAAGGTAACGGCACTGTCGCTGCGGCGTTATTTTATAAAAATATAGACTCGTTTGTTGAAATCTTATCAATCGAAAACTTCGACTTTAAAGGCAATGGCTTTAATGTCCCTGACTTTATAGAAGACCCTGTCAGTAGCGAGCAAGTTGCCACAACTAACGGTATTTACACCACGGCAGTTAATAACGGTGAAGGTGGCTACATTAGAGGGCTAGAGCTTGCGTATACGCAAGTGTTTACCTTTTTACCTTCGCCATTTAATGGCTTAGGCGCTAACGCAAGTTACTCATACACCGAAAGTGAAATTGAATCGATTACCAGTTTAGGGGGCGATACATTAGCGCAATCTTTACCTGGGCTCTCTAATAACGTGCTTAATGCCACGGTGTTTTACTCAATGGATGATTTTGAAACCCGCCTTAATGTGCGTTACCGCGATGAATTTGTATCGGAGCAGGTTGCCATTAACGAGCAAGTAGTTAATTTTGATGCCGAAACCGTAGTCGACTTTCAAACCTCTTATCGCTTTAGCGACTCGCTAACAATGCTTTTGCAAGTTAATAACTTAACCGATGAACCAACCCAAAGTTACTTTGGCTCAGAGCAACGAACAGGGACGACTCAGTACTTTGGTCGTCAGTTCTACCTTGGTTTTACATACAGTCATTAATTAGCAAACGGAGCGTTTAAAAATGAAAATTATAACTATGCCTAAATATTTGCTAATAACGTTAGCGTTAATGCTATTAGCAGCGTGTGGTGGAACAGATGATGTTGAATCTGGTGAACCATTACTTACCTGTAATGTGCCACAAGTGCCTAATGAAGCGGGGACACAATGTGTCGATCCTGAACCTATATCGTGCCCTGCACCGACAATACCTGATGAAAATAACGAAAGCTGTGTGGTTGGTGCCGACCCAACCCTGCCAGACCCTGTGGTATTTGCAGGGGAAGGAGAGGCGGTTTTATTTTACAATCGCCTAGCCGATGATAACTACGAAGGCTACCGATTACATTCGTGGAATAACGAAGTATGCGATGCTTATGCACCGCCATTTGATACCAGCGATTGGGCTAACGGCCATGAATACGATGGTATTGACCCTAACTACGGTGCGTACTGGATAATTAACCTTAAAGAGGGTTATAACGAATGTGCCAATTTTATTATTCATATTGGTACAGAAGGCACGGGTAAAGCGTTTGGTGATGTGGATTTAACCATGCCGCTGATGCAAGACGATGAAACCTTTCAACGTATGAACTTTACCATTCATGGTGAGCCTTCGGTGTTTGAATACCCTATTTTAAGTTTGGGCGAACGCGCAGTTGCTATAACAGGTGCTTCAGCGCATTGGATTGATTTAAATACTATTTTGTATAAACCAAGTAACGAGCTTACAAGCCTAATTAAGTTGCATTCATCAGCTACGGCTCAGCTGGAAGTGGATATAGATACTGGTTTAAACGGCGATACTGTTACGCTGCAATCAAGCAGTTTAACTGATGAGCAAGCGGCAAAAGTACCGCATTTAACTACTTGGAACGCTTACGAAGGAAGTTGGGATACAAACACGGCTAAAGCACTTATAAAATCGCAGCTTGTTATTGCCGGTTACGATAGTGAAGGTAAGCTGCTAGAAGCAAGCTATGTGCAAACCGCTAAAGCACTCGATGCCCTTTACACACAAGGCGAAGATGACGCTAACGAAGCTGTACTTGGCGTAACTTATGGCAATAACGCGATTGATGTAACTGTGTGGGCACCCACCGCTAATAACATGGTGCTAAACGTGTTCGATGATGCAAAAACACAAGTGCACTCTATACCAATGACATTAAATACACAGACGGGTATTTGGCAAGCAAGTTTAGATATGCAATACGACCGCCACTACTACCGCTTTAATTTTGATGTTTACCACCCACTGACTCAGCAAATAGAGTCGCTTTGGAGTACAGACCCTTACTCACTCAATGTATCTACCAATGGTTTATACAGCCAGCTGATTAATTTAGCCGATGATGACACTAAGCCAGAAGGCTGGGATGAACGTATCGTGCCTACTATTACTAACCCAGAAGATGCGGTTATTTATGAAGGCCACGTACGTGATTTTAGTGTGCGTGATCAGTCAGTAAGCGAAGCAAACCGCGGTAAATACCTTGCATTCACTGAACTTGAAAGCGTGCCAATGCAGCACCTTAAGCAATTAGCAGATAAAGGCTTAACACATTTTCATTTACTGCCAGTGACTGATATTGGCACCATTGAAGAGGATGCCTCACAGCGTGTGGAAATTACAGACACCTTAGGTAAATTATGTGAACGTATTAACGATGAAGCTGATGCATGTAAAATCGAAGATAAAAACAGCACGATTGTCGATATTATGCAAAGTTACCTACCAGGCTCAGACGATGCACAAGCATTAGCCAGTGCGATGCGTGATTTAGACGGCTTTAACTGGGGTTACGATCCGCATTACTTTATAGCGCCTGAAGGCTCGTATGCCTCAAGCCCAGAGGGCATTGCCCGCGTTAAAGAAACCCGTGCTATGGTGCAATCACTGCAAGAAGTAGGACTTCGTGTTGTACTGGATGTGGTTTATAACCACACAACATCATCGGGTATTTGGGACAAGTCGGTATTTGATAAGCTAGTACCGGGTTATTACCACCGTTATAACGAAGTAAGTGGTGAAATAGAGCGCTCAACGTGTTGTGAAAATACAGCTACAGAGCATGTAATGATGGATAAGTTTGTTACTGATTCATTGGTTATTTTAGCGCGTGAATTTGGCTACGACAGTTTTAGATTTGATGTAATGGGGCATATGCCAAAATCATCAATATTAGCTGCGCGTGAAGCCGTGCAAGCAGTTGACCCAGATAACTATTTTTACGGTGAAGGCTGGGATTTTGGTGAAGTAGCTAACAATCGTTTATTCACACAAGCTAAACAGGCTGATATGGCAGGCTCAGAGGTGGGTACATTTAACGACCGTATTCGTGAAGCCGTGCGTGGTGGTGCAATGTTTAGCAATAACCCGACAGATGGCAACCTAGCTGAACAAGATACGTTACGGTTATCGCTGGCGGGCAACTTACAAAATTACATTTTAAAAGACTTTAAAGGTAATTCATCTAAGGGCAATAGCTTTACTTGGAATACTCAGCCAACGGCGTATGCACTAGACCCAGCGGATAGCATTCATTACGTATCAAAACACGATAACGAAACACTGTGGGATCAGTTGCAATACAAACATGCATCAAGCATGAGTATTGAGCAACGTGTGCGCGCGCACAACATGGCATTGTCTATTCCACTTATGAGCCAAGGCATTCCTTTTATGCAATTGGGCGCTGATTTACTGCGTTCTAAGTCAATGGATCGTGATAGCTATAATGCCGGTGATTGGTTTAATGCTGTTGATTTAACCAAAGAGAATAATAACTGGAACATTGGTTTACCAAACGCAGAGAAGAACCAAGAAAAATGGTCTGAAATTATGCCTATTTCTGCTAATCCAGATGCACAGGCAATGCCGCAAGACATAGCCTATGCAGGTGATGTATTTAACGAGTTTTTACAAATACGTAGCAGCAGCCCACTATTTAGATTAACCACAGAGCAAGATGTCATTGAGCGAGTGGGTTTTCATAACGTAGGTAAAGCGCAGCAACATGGCTTAATAGTAATGAGCATTGATGATGGCGAAGGGCTAACAGACTTAGACCCAGCATTTGACGCGCTTGTAGTGGTGATTAACGCAACCGAGCAAACTCTTAGCCATACTATTGCCACCGCAGCGGGTTTTGAATTACACGACGTATTAAAAAACAGTGTTGATGCAAGCATGGCCAGCGCCAATTTTGCCCAAGGCGATAACGAAGGCACATTTACTGTACCGCCTTACACACTAGCTGTTTTTACTAAAAACCAAGGTGAGAGCCAAGGTGTTGGTTTAAGTGCAAATGCAACCGTAGGCGCGCCTGATGTAGTACCTTATGGCAGCACCGCTGTGTTTGTGCGCGGAACTTTAAACGACTGGGGCACACGCGATGCATTTGAATATATTGGCGAGGGAGAATACCGTATAGCAATTGCACTAAGCGCTGGCGATTACGAATTTAAAATTGCCTCAGAAGATTGGTCTACGGTTGATTTTGGTGCGCTTACTGACGCTGATAAAGAGGTAGTTGAAAATCAAAGTGAGCCATTAACGCGCTCAGGTGCAAACATGACCTTCAGCGCTGCCATTGATGCAACCTATGTATTTTCGCTTGATGCTTCAAACCCAGAAAATCCAACGCTTACTTTATACAACGAAGAGCCATTTGTAGGCACTGCTATTTATGTGCGCGGTACGCTTAATGATTGGGGAGTAACCGATGAGCTAAGTTATAAAGGTAAAGGCATTTACACCTTTACTAAAACACTGAGCGCTGCAAGCTATGAATTTAAAGTAGCGTCAGAAGATTGGAGCACGGTTGATTATGGCTCGGCTGAGGGTGATGCCAGTGTAATGGTTGGCACCGCTGAGCAGTTGTCGGTTGCGGGGGCAAATATGACCATAGACATTGCCGAGCAAGGTAAATACCAATTTATATTTGACGCCAGTGATTTAAATAACGTATCGCTAAAAGTGCTCAACGGTGAAATGTTTGCACAAACACCGGTGTTTATTCGCGGTAGCTTAAATGACTGGAGTACTGATAACCCACTTATGTACGAGGGTGATGCAATTTACTCTGCTTCTATTGAATTAGAAGTGGGCGACTACGAATTTAAAGTAGCGTCTGAAGATTGGAGCACAGTGGATTACGGTGGAGCAGGCGATACGCCGGTAGTGGTAATTGATGAACTAACACCACTTGAAGCGGTAGGTGCCAACATAACACTGAATATTACCGAACAAGGTACCTACACGTTTAATGTAATAGGCCCAGATAGAGAAAATGTAAGCATACTTATCAACAAGCAGTAGCAGTTATATTTTCCCAAACCTAAGCCGAGCATAGCCCTGTATGCTCGGCTTTTTTAATGCCTAATTAATACCTAACAAAGGGGGGATTAAAAACGATAGTTAACCGACATCATCACAGTCGTGGTGTTATCGGTATCAATAATGGGTGAGTCTTCAATATCAGAATCGAGCTGCTTATAGTTAACCATGGCATTTACGTTCCAGTTTTTATTAATGTAATACATTAAAAATAAACCCGCATTGTAGTTAACCGTAGAACTAAGTTCGTAAGGCGCATAGGTGGTAGATTCGCCCTGTGCTACACCATAATAATAGTTAGATACATCACTGCTATTTAGCTCAACACCCACAGAAGGAACGAGCATTAGTTGTTTAGATAACTTAATAGGGTAACTGTAATTGGTTTTAAATTTAGCGCCATCGCCGTGGCCTATTACATCATGAGTAGCACTGGCGCTTATTTTACCAAAGCTTGCAGTGTAGCTAACCTGCGTGCCTGCGTAGAGTGATAGCTTTCTATCGTCTAAGGCTTTTATGGCTGCAAGGTCTGAATCTGAGGTATCAAAGTTATCACCTGGCTCTAAAACTAATGACCAGTTAAAACCTTGCTGCTCCACTAATTTATAATCAAGCGACAAACCTTTAAAACTAAGCCTTTCGCCTTCGTAAGTAATGATAGGTAAAAATAGCGTTTCACTGTCGGTACCTGCATAAGGTGAGCTGGTAGAAATGACACCACCCCCTAATGAAAACTGCGACTCAGCTTGAGCAGTAATACTGCCAAGTGCAAGTGTGCCAACTAATAACCGTAGTGAGTTTTGTATATAAGTGTTCATAGGAGCCTTGGTGTTAAGTAAAAAGTGAAAATTGTTTGCGATAAGTAAAGTGTGCCGCAACGCTATTAGGCTTTAGTGTAGCTATATTTTTGATTGGCGTTTGTAAGAGAGTGTATGAAAGTTTATCTGAATGTAAGTGGATTAATACTCAGGCTTTTAATAAAGATAAAACCTGAGTATGGGTGCTTTAAGCGTGTTGATTTAATTTAAATTGTTTACGGCTATACATAAATAATAACGTGCCTGGAATATATAAAATAAGTGAAAGTGCTAATGTGTTCAGCCCCGCAGCATAAACAAGCCATAAACCATACACACTTGCGCCTAACCCCATTAGTTTAATGGGTACCGAGAGCTTTTGTGCAAAGGCGACTTTTACCATATAGGCGGCAACTAAAAAGTACGGCACCAATATCATAGACGTTGATACAAGCACTAAGGTGTTATAACTCTCGCCAGTAAATAAAATAAGCACTAAGCAAAGTTGCACTGTAAGGCTGGTTAAAGTTAATGACGCTATAGAGGTTCCGTTATGATTTTGCTTTTTAAAAACGTTAGGAAATGCGCCGTATTTAGCCGCGCTGTTAGGCACTTCGGCGGCGTAAATAATCCAACTTAAGTAAGAAGCCAGTACCGACACAATAAGCCCCGCACTTATAATAACTTTGCCCGTAGTGCCACTCATCATGGCCATAATGCCCGCCATTGAAGGGTTACTAAGTTGGGCAATAGTGCTTTGGTTCATTATTCCAAATGACAGCATGGTAATAGCAATATATAAAATAAGCGCTGCAACAACGCCTATCACCGTGGCTAGGCCAATATCTTTACGGTTTTTGGCACGAGCAGAGAGCACAGCTGCCCCTTCAATACCGGTAAATACCCATAAAGTAATAAGCATGGTATTTTTTACTTGATCAATAAAGTCTGTTTGCACACTCACATGGCTTTGATTTGCCTTAAATACGTTAGGGTCAAAATAAGCATAAGCAAAGCCGATAAATAGCAACAGCGGGATCACTTTAGCGATAGTGCCAAGCAGGTTAATGAAAGAGGCCTGTTTAATGCCTTTAACAATAATTAAATGCACAGCCCATAAAATAATAGATTCGCAAATAAACGCCATAAGGGTATTACCCTGGCCAAATAGAGTGAATGTCGGCGTATCTACAAATGCGCCTAAAGCAGCAAAAGCCACGACTAAATAACCCACCACCCCAATGGTGGCGCAAAGCCAATAGCCCCATGCAGATAAAAAGCCTGCTAGTTCGCCAAAGCCTTCTCTAGCATAAATATAAATGCCGCCGTCGAGCTCTGGCTTAGCGCGTGATAATTGTAAAAAACACCCTGCAAGTAATAGAATACCCACACCGGTGATAAGCCAGCCTACTAAAACAGCATTTACACCGGCCACTTCGGCCATATTTTGTGGCAGACTAAATATCCCAGCCCCTACCATTGCACTAAATACCAGCGCGGTAAGTGCGACTAATCCAATTTTATTTTCTTTCATTTTACTACTTACATGTAAGCTAATAATTAGCGTTATAAAGAGGCAAAGTGCTGATTTAACGTTGCAATGTGTTCAGGGCCTATACCGCAGCAGCCACCAATTATGCTGGCACCTTGTTGTTGCCATTGCTTAGCCCATTGCAAGTAAGAAAGCGGGGTTAAGTCTTTGCGAACCTCATCTAACCCTTCGTTAGCTGTGGCTTCTTTAGTTTGTGGCGCAAATGCATTTGCGTAAGCCCCCACTTGAACATGCTCTGCTCTTTGTGCTTTTAATTCCTTTTGGGTTAGAACTAAAGCTTGCTCTATTACCTCAGGCTGGCAGCAATTAAATAAAATGCCTTTTACATTTTCTTTTAGCATTGCAGTGACCGCATCTTGCACCGACTCGCCCGAGCGTAACGTGGCTTGCTCGTTGGGGTTTTCATCGTCAAGGGTAAAGGCGACCCACACAGGTTTTTGACTATCACTTACTTTACTGATTAGTGCTTTAATATCGAGCGCTTCTTGAATGAGGCTTTGGGTTTCTATTAACCACAGGTCGGCATAAGGTGCTAGGCCTTCTATTAAAGGCGTGGCAATGCGTGTTAGTTGCTCTGCTTGGTATAAATCTGGGCGATATGAGCCAAACATAGGAGGTAAACTTGCCGCTATTTTTGTGCCTTTATTGTGTTGCTCAACCGCTTTTTGAGCCGCTAGTCCGGCGGTTGCAGCCAGTGATTTAGCAGATTGATTAAAGCGCTCTTCGCCAATATGAAAAGGCACTAATGCATAGCTATTTGTGGTAATAACAGTGGCACCACTTTGTATAAAGTTACTATGAGCCTGCGTTACTTTGTCAGGGGCTTCTATTACTGCCAATGCTGACCACTCAGGTTGCTGAAATGGCGCACCAATACGAGTGAGCTCTCTGCTCATGCCGCCATCGAGTAAAGTTAGGGTATGAGTTGTCATTATGTTCCCTTTGTATGAGATAATTTCACTTTGGATGTTTAGACGTCTATAAAGCTGTTGCCAGAATATAAAGCACACAATTAGGTTAAACAACCCTATAAATTAAAATAATGGGCGTATTAACTAAGTGTTATCATTGCTTAACAACCTCGTTAAATTGCATTGAAGTTATTGATCACGTAACTTAAACAAGCAATGTATTTTACTAGCAGTAAAGCGCTGTGTTTGAGTAGATTAAGGATAAACCAATGAGCAACCCTATTTTAAAAAGTGCCAGCTTTGATCCCAAAGTGAAGCAATACTGGATGACCATGGCATGCTTTTTTAGTGCCGTTGCATTAGTGACCATTCCACTTATACCTGTGGTGTTATTTGTTGTATGGCTGGTGGCAGGTAAAATTTTGGCCGCTATGTCGGCGCAATTACTCACGCAAAAGCTAGTTGTTAAACGCGGCATTTTATTTAAAGAAGAAAAATCTATACCGCTTGAAAAAATAACCGATGTGGGGCTCAACCAAGGGCCGCTTATGCGCTTTTTTGGGTTATACCGGTTAAGCTTTGAAACTGCAGGGCAGTCGGGTCATGGCGCATTGGTGTCATTACTTGGTGTTGAAAATGCCAGTGAGTTTAGAGAAGCCATACTTGAGCAAAAAGATAACTTAGCTGCGCAAGCCCCTAAAACACAGGAGCTTGCTGAAGATCACCTCAACCAAGCATTACTTGCTCGCTTAGTTGAGGTAGTAGAGCGCATAGATACGCGTTTGGCAGCTTTAGAGGCGAAGCGTTAAGCGTTTTGTAATTGAGCCTGACCTGCCAGCATGCTTAGCTCTTTGGTACGGCTTTCAATAACCTGATATTCGCGCGCTTTAATTGTGCTTATATAATTCCACTTAGCACTGGCTTTTGCAGGTGTAAATGTAACGGTTAAATAGCCGCGCTCCACTAAATTATTATAAGCAAGGTCATCAACTAATAAGGCAATTACTTGCTCTATTTGCGCTACGGTTTGCGCATCTTGTGTGTTTAGCGCTAAATATTCTTCAAGCCCTGGTGATGAAACCGATGCCGTTGCAAATTCCACCCCAGCATTTTGTGAGGCTGCAATAGGGTTACTGGCATCAGTTTTAAGCTGTCCCGCCCAGCCGTTATGAGTATCTCCGGCTAAAACTACTAAGTTTTTTTGTGCTGCAATAGCGGTACCTAATAATACTTCTCGCTCGTAGGCATAGCCATCCCACGCATCAAGGTTATACGGTATGGTGGTTTGAACACGGGCAAGCTCTGCCTCGGTTACACTTGGGTCGCCCGCTAATACACGGCCTTTAATTTGCGCCAGCTCTGCAAATAATACATTGGCCTGTGCGAGCAATTCACTTGGATCGCCTCCGTTTGCCTGAGCACTTTGTAAGCTAGAAAGTAGTAACATGACCTCTACTGGTAAGTGCATTTTTGTCATTAGCACTTGTTGCCCTAACACTTGCCACTGTGTGCTTGAGGTAGTGATGGCATCACTAAGCCAGGTAAGTTGTTCGCTGCCTAATAATGCACGGTCTGTTGCGCCTATTGCTGCAGCAAATGCGCTTTGCCCGGCAAGGGAGGTAAGGTCAAAATCACTGTAGTTAAGCTGCTCATCACGGGCTAATACACGGGTATCTAGCATGTATAAAGAGACTAAATTACCAAACTCAAAGCGTCGGTAAATACGTTCTTGGTCGGCTACATTACGAATTGGCATCCACTCAAAGTAGGCTTGTAGTGCATTGAGTTTACGTTGGCTAAATTCGCCTTCACCTTCGTTATGGTTTTCTGCGCCTTCGCGCCATGTGTCGTTGGTGATTTCGTGGTCGTCCCACACTGTTATAAATGCACAGTGGCTATGGGCTGCTTGTAAGTCGGCATCGAGGCGATAATTTGCATAGCGTTTTCTATAATCGGTCAGTGCGATAATTTCGCTGCTGTTATCTAATGGTAGCAGTCGGTCTAACTGTGCGGCGTCTTCGGTTGCATAACCCGTATTGCTGTATTCGTATATGTAATCACCTAAGTGCAGTACCGCATCTAAATCGCTTTGCTTAGCAATTTCGCCATACACATGAAAATACCCGGCAGGGTAATTTGCGCACGATACAACGGCTAATTTCACCTGATCAACCGCACCGACAGGAAGCGTTTTTCCTTGTCCGATAGGGGAGGTTTTTCCGTGTGCATTAAAGCGATAGTAATAAACGGTGTTGGCATCAAGCCCTTGTAAATCAACTTTAAGAGTAAAGTCGGTGGTGTCACTGATATGTGTTTCACCATCGTGAACAATATTTGTAAAGCTTTGGTCGGTGGCGGCTTGCCATTGTACTTTTAATGATTTAGTTGTTACATCGAGTGGGGTTACACGGGTCCAGATAATTAAGCTATCGCTTAGCGGGTCGCCGCTGGCAACGCCGTGGTCAAAGCTAACGGGAGTGTCGTCATCATCGTCAAAACGACAGCCTGTTAAACCAAGTGATAATACGGCAGCGCCAAATCCTGCTGCCGATGCTTTTAAAAAACTTCTCCGTGTAAATGCCATTGCTTTGTACCTGTAAAGTGTAAAAAGCAAAGTGTAGGCAATTTAGGTTACTTTTTTGTGAAGCAATTAAAAAACTTCACTTACTTGCGTTGCATTACACGTAATAACGGTAACGTTTTCGTAGCCTACGCGGGTTAGCGCTTCTGCACCTAAGGTGGCGCGGGCACCGCTGGCACAATGTAAGTAAATAGGGCGTGCAGCGTCTTTTTCTATTTCCATTAGCTTCATTTCGAGTAATCCGCGTGGAATATTTATTGCCCCTACCGCAGCTACATTAGCATGCTCAGCGGGTTCGCGTACATCAATAAGTAAACCTTTATTTTGTTCTAGCTCTTGCTTTGCTTGCGCTGCATCAATACGGCGTTGGTTAGGTGTGATAATTTTTAGTAAATCAGGAATTGAAGTAAGCATTAGCCTGTAAATCCTCTTTTGCGCAAAAAAGTCATTAATGGGCACCATTTAGTGTAGGCGGATTGCACTAAGTTAATACCAATAAATAACGTTAAAAATTGAAAGTTACTATCAACAAAGTAGCTTAATAGCACAGAAATTGTAACGGCACTTCCGCCAATTAAGAGTATGGCGTCACTTATTTTCATGAATTGACCTTAATATTAGTTTTTTCTAATGTTAATTATATTAGAACTTACTAATGTAAAAGTCTATAATTAAAACACACAAAATAATTAAGTATCACAATGAATATTGAACAACTTGCAGAAAACGCTCAGCAGGCAGAGCAATTTTTAAAATTAATGGCAAATAAAAACCGTTTAATGATTTTATGTAGTTTATTGCAAGGTGAACAAAGTGTGGGTGAGTTAAATCAAAATGTTCCGTTGGCGCAGTCTGCTTTGTCTCAGCATTTGGCGAGTTTACGTAAAGCCCAGCTAGTGGCAACTCGCCGTGAGGGACATACAATTTATTATTCGTTAATCGACCCAAAAGTTGAGTCGATTATTACGTTACTTTACGAATGGTTTTGTAAGCAAAGTACGGCTGAGTAATTTGCTTTAAATAAAAGTGGCAATCTCATCAAGCGACTTTTTATCAAGTGCATGGGCAGGTACAGTTGCATCGTCACTTGGGTAGCCCGCAATAAGTAACATGTAAGGACGTTCGTTGTCTTTGTCGCGCTTACAAATGTCGGTTAAAAAACTCATTGGTTTAGGTGTATGGGTAAGCGTAGCTAAGCCACAGCGGTGCAGGGCTTGTATTAAAAACCCAGTAGCCAGCCCTACTGATTCGTGCACATAATAATTGGTGTTTTTATCATCCGTATTCACACCGCCTTTTTTTTGACTAAACACTGCAATAAGCCAAGGCGCATGTTCTAAATAGGGTTTATTGGCGTCGGTACCTAATGGTTTTAGCGCATCAAGCCACCCTTCTCCTGCTCTGCCTTCATAAAAAGAGCGCTCTAGTTTTTCGGCGGCCTCTCTTATTTGTTTTTTTACATCGCTACTGTTTATAGCCACAAAATGCCACGGTTGATGATTCGCTCCACTTGGCGCGGTACCTGCTGCTTTTATACAGGCTTCAATTATATTTTTAGGCACAGGTCGGTCGCTAAAGCTGCGAATACTATGGCGGCGCTGGCTGGTTTGTAAAAATTCGGTTGCGCGTTTTAGCATTTCATCGTGAGGGTATTCTATAAAGTCGTTTAGTGGTTGGCTTTGATGTTTTTGCATGGCTTTACGCTTCTTATAAAGTGTGTGTGTGGTTTTTATACCGACTGAATAAATGCGAGGCAAGTATTATTACCTATCGTGTTTATTTATTGTTACAAAATTAACCACTGCGTAACTTATGTTCCTTTTTTTAATGTGATATAAAAAGCGCAATAAAAAAACTATTAAAATTCAAGGAAGTAAAAATGCTATCAATAACAGGGTTATCTAAAACCTACGATAATGGCGTACATGCACTACAAGGTGTTGATTTATCTATAGGAAAAGGAATGTTTGGGCTGCTTGGGCCAAATGGGGCCGGTAAATCATCACTAATGCGTACTATTTCTACGTTGCAATCTGCCGATTCGGGTTCAATTACTTTTGATGGTATTGATGTTTTTAAAGACCCACAGGCTTTGCGCCAACGTTTAGGTTACCTACCGCAAGATTTTGGTGTATACCCACGAGTTAGTGCTTACGACTTGCTGGACCACATGGCTGTTTTAAAGGGCATTCATAACAAAGGCGAGCGTAAAGAGTCGGTAGAAGGCTTGCTTGCACATACTAATTTATATCAACATCGCTCAAAAGCGGTAAGTGGCTTTTCGGGCGGTATGCGCCAGCGTTTTGGTATTGCACAAGCCTTACTAGGTGACCCTGATTTACTAATTGTTGATGAACCAACAGCAGGGTTAGATCCTGAAGAGCGAAATCGTTTTCATAACTTGCTAGTAAGCTTAGGCGAGCAAAAAGTCGTTATATTATCGACCCACATTGTTGAAGATGTGGCAGAGCTTTGCCCAAACATGGCCGTACTGGCAGGCGGAAAAATATTATTAGAGGGTAACCCCATTGCCCTTACCGATAAACTCCAAGGCCAAATTTGGCGCAAAGCCATGAGCCAAGAAGAAGCACTAGAGCTTGAGCCGCAACTGCCTGTTATTTCAAAACGCTTATTTGCTGGGCAAACCATATTACATGTATTAGCCAATGAAGCCCCTGAAGGTTTTGAGCTCAGCAGTGCAAACCTAGAAGATGTGTATTTTTCTACGTTGCTTAATCATCGTAACAGCCAAGTAGCATAAGGGGGCGCTATGTTTTTTAATATGCTCGCGTTTGAGCTGCGCTATTTTGTGCGCCAGCCTTCGTTTTATGTGACCTCATTAATATTCTTTTTTATGGCGTTTTTTATAAGCTCCAGTAGTAAGTTTCCGCTAGGTGGGGCTAATGTTCATATGAACTCGCCTTATACCATTATGGTTTTAACGGTTACCTTTTGTACGCTTGCTATGTTTTTAGTGGTTAACTTTGTTGCAAGCTCAGCGATTCGCAACAGCGAGACCAAAATGGATGAGCTGGTGTTTAGTAAGCCCGTTAACCCGCTTGCTTATCAATCAGGGCGTTTTTTTGGTTCTTACTTAGTTGTACTTATCGTGTTTTTAAGCGTGCCACTAGGCGTATTTTTGGGGTCTCAGTTTGGCTTGTTGGTTGGCTGGCTTGATAGTGAGCTAGTAGGCCCTAATAAGTTTATATATTACGCTGCGCCTTTTTTATATTTAGCGGTGCCAAGCTTATTGGTGCTCAGTGCTATTTTTAATAGTGTGGCGGTTTATTTTAAAACCATAATGGCGGTATATGTAACGGCCGTGGTGATCTATATAAGCTACCAATTGGCGAGTATCTATTTTGACGATTTAGCGTTTAGAAATATTGTTGTTTACGCAGACCCATTTGGCACTGGGTCGTTAATTGACTTAACCCGTTACTGGACTGTAAGTGATAAAAATACTGAAGTGTTGACGCTTTCGGGCGATTTTTTAATTAACCGTATTTTATGGGTAGCAATAAGTTTAGCGATGTTTTTTGGCCTCGGAAAGTTAGCTAATCGCGTAGTCACTAAAAAACAGAAAAAGCAATTTGCTGTCTCTACGTTTGTAAAAAATAAACAAGCAGCACTTATTAGCAGCGCTAAAAATTACAAGTCAAAAGGGGTCAATACGCAATCGCAATTAGTAATGCGCAGCTTATTTGAGCTTAAGCAGGTTATATTAAGTGCTCCTTTTATGATTTTAGCGGGTGTCAGTATTATTACGTTACTCGCACCACTTTTTGCGCCTATTGGCGCATATGGCACAACAGATTGGCCGCTCACACAAAACATGGTGGGCATTATTCAAAACGCCTCCGCTATATTTATGTTTATTATTATTGCTTATTACAGCGCAGAGCTGGTTTGGCGAGAACGCCACAGTGGTATGGGCGATATTGTTGACAGCTACCCGGTGCATAACAGTGTGTTTTGGGTATCTAAAATTATTGCGCTAATCACTGCGGTTTGTGGCCTTTATTTAGTAGGTATGATGTTTACCATTGCGGTGCAACTATTTAAGGGGCAATTTAACTTAGAGCTTGGCCAGTACTTATTTAGGTTGGGTTACCTTACATTATTGCCTTTAATTATGATGGCTATTTTGGCGTTCTTTTTACAAATAATTAGCCCTAATAAATACATAGGTATGGGTTTATTTATTCTGTATTACATTGCTCAAATGGTAATGGGTGCTTACGGGTTTGAGCATCATATGTATCATTTTTCACAAAGTAGCAGCGTACCGTATTCAGACATAAACGGTTACGGGCATTTTTTACAAGGCGCGCATTGGTATACCGTATATTGGGGTGCATTGAGTGTGTTTTTAGCTATTGTAGGGTTTGCTTTATGGCATCGTGGTCCATCGCAAACATTGCGTACGCGTTTATCTTTAGTGCGTTACAACATGTCTTTAAAAGGCCAGATTGCAGCCGTTATAAGTTTATTGGTATTTGTGGGCGCGGGTTATAACATTTATTACAACACCCGTGTAATCAATGAGTTTGTAACAAGTGATGATAACGAAGCGCTACAAGTAAGGTATGAGCAAGAGTTCTCACAATACAAAGACTTGCCACTGCCAATAATAACTGATGTTGATTTACACATTGATATTTATCCTAAAAAACGTGCTTTAAATGCCGTGGCTAAAATTAAGTTTACCAATACCGCAAACGAGCCAATAACCCGTGTGTTAATTAACGAGCCTAGCCAATCTAAAAGCTGGGATGTAAAAATGGCGGGCGGAAAAATAGTTGAGCGTTTAACCGATTTTGGCATGGTATGGTTTGAGTTTGAACAACCGCTAATGCCTAATGAAGTACGCGAAGGTGAGCTTTCTGTTACTCGTGAACACGACGGCTTTGTTGATAGAGGCTCTGATACTCAACTCGTGCACAATGGTACATTTGTAAATAATGGAGAATTATTACCAAATTTTGGTTATCAAAAGTATTTTCAAATTGCGGATAAGTATGAGCGCCGTAAGCACGATTTACCCGAGCTTGAACGTGCACATAAACTAGAAGACAGCCGCTATTATACGCAAAATGAGTTTGGGCCTGCTAATGGCTTTATAAACTACAAGGCAACAGTAACCACCGATGAGTCACAATTTGCTATTACACCCGGTTATTTAAAAAGTGAGAGTGTAAAAGACGGACGACGTACTTTTGTTTATGAAATGGATGCGCCTATTTTAAACTTTTATTCTGTGCTTTCGGCAGAGCTTGAAAGTAAAAAGGTTGAGCACAACGGTGTAAATATTGAGGTGTACTACCACAAAGATCATGCATGGAATGTTGACCGTATGATTGAGTCGGTACAAGACTCAATAGATTACTACACGCAAGCCTTTGGGCCATATCAGCATAAGCAGTTACGTATTATTGAGTTTCCTAAGTATCGCTCATTTGCGCAAAGTTTTGCCAATACGGTACCTTACTCAGAAAGTATTGGCTTTATTACAGACTTAAGAGATGAGAGTAAAGTTGACCTACCTTACTATGTAACCGCACATGAAGTTGCACACCAATGGTGGGGGCATCAAGTATCCGGGGCTAATGTAGAAGGCAGCGCCGTTATTTCTGAATCGCTCTCCCAATACAGTGCGCTTATGGTGCTAAAAAAACGCTTTGGCGCCGAGAAGCTTCGTAAATTCTTAAAGTACGAGTTAGATAAATACTTAATGGGCCGCACAGGCGAAGCCTTTGAAGAAATGCCACTATATAAAACACAGTCGCAACAATATCTTCATTACAATAAAGGCTCAGTTACGATGATGGCTTTGTATGACCGATTAGGTGAAGAGCGCTTAAATGCCGCACTTAAAGCATTTTTGAATGAGTTTAAATACCAGGCAACGCCATACCCAACCACACTTGATTTACTTAGTTATTTAAAGCGAGATACAACACAAGCTGAACAACGTTTTATTGATGATCAGTTTAAATACATAACGCTTTATGAGCTTGAAATGAAAGCAGTGTCGGTTACAGATGATGTTGATAGCGAAGGTTTATACACAGTAACACTGAGCGTTGAAGCAATTAAGCAGCATGCCGATGGACAAGGTGAAGAAACCGAGCAGCCACTCGATGAGCTAATTGATATTGCATTATTTAGCGATGATCCTGAAAACCTTCTCGCTGAAGACTTTGTGATTTACTCGCAAAAGCATCAAATAGTCTCTGGTACTAATACTATTGAGCTAAAAGTAAAAGAAAAGCCATTGTACGCGGGGGTAGACCCGTACATTAAGCTTGTAGATAAAGACAGTAAAAACAACCTAGCTAAGTTTTAACGATTAACGATTAACGATTAGTAATTAACTGAAAGGCCGCCTTTAATGCGGCCTTTTTTGTTTTAGCGAATTGCTAATAGCAATGCGGATTAAAGCTTAATAAAGCGAATTAGCATATTGGTAAAAAGAGGTAATAGCAGCGAGGAGCTCGGCGATTAACCGAAGTGTGTTTTATAGTAAGGTGCTTTAGTCGCTAAAATTTAAAAGGCGCTGTGAGTATTTAGGTGCCCTAAACGAGAAAAGGGCCAAAAGGCCCTTAGTGTTGCAGCAAGTAACACATTTTGTTTTAAAGCGTAAAGTCTACAGCGTAGCCTACGTAAACTTTAACATCTGACTCATCCATGTCGGTGTCAGATACGCCAAAAGTAAAACCATCTTTTGATACAGAGATACCGTAATCAATAATATTATCATCACCTATAAAGTCACCAGAGTAGTGACCTAAGTGCAGCGCAACCTCAGTACCATTGCTGCCAACAGCAAAGCTGTAATCGGCATTTAGGTATAATGAATCGCCAAAGTCGGTGCCATCGCCATCTGCCGCTGAAGTGGCAAGGATTGCAGCGCCAAAGGTGAAACCTTCTGCGCTGATGCTACCGTAAATTTCAGAGAAATCAGCATCTGCCTCAGAAGCTGCATCTGGGTAAGCGTAATAAATGTAACCTACATCGTAGCTAAATGTGTCGTTAATATCGCCACCAAAACCCGCGTAAACATCAAGCTCGTAAGTCATTTCATCGGCCCATGAAGCATTTGATGCCCAAGTACCTACATAAAAGCCTGACTCGTCAGCGTAATCAATACCGCCAGAAATAGCAGCATCGCCCCCAGTTTGCTCTTGACCACGCCATAAGTAGTTAGACGTAGCCGCTGCGTTTGCTGTTACTTCTGCATGTACGGCTGTTGATGTTAAAGATGTAGCACCTAATAAAGCTATTGCGCTAATTGCGATGGTTTTTTTTAGTTTTAGCATGTCCATTTCCCGTTATATGATTTTTATCGCCTAGGTTTTTATTCTCTTATTGGCAACCCTTTGACTGGCGGTGTTTTATTGTTTAACTGGGAATGCAATTGCACTGTATGTGCCAGCTTAAAATAATTTCTATAAAACTGGTTTTTTACTTTTATAAAACAATATGTTGAGAAGTTTTAGAAGAGGGAATGATTGAGGAGGTTAATAAAAAAACGCACACTGCTGGTGCATAAGTTAACCTAACTGCACCAGAAAAATACAGCTAGGTTAGGTAAATTTAGCCAAATATAGTGCGCATAAGACTAATTGTTTCGTTTACTCCGCGGCCTTTTTGTACTTCGCTAATAATAGAGTCGCGTTTGCTACGAATATGCTCGGGAATGTCATCGGCTGCAAGTGCACGGTCTACAAGTATTTCGGCTGACTCTTTACCTCTACGCTGTGGTTTTCCGGCACTTGTTGTGCTGCGTTTAGGTTTATTTAATAACTTAATATAATTTGAGTTGTCGGCCGTGCTGGCATCTGCATAGTAAAAAAAGCACGGTAATAACGCTTTTATACTAACTAGTTGCTCTTCTAGTTCATTGCTGCCATTAGCCATTTTAAACCACGACATAGCATGAATGCTTTGTACTATATCTTGCCAGTAGCGCTCAAAGTCGCGATTGTTTAATTTTGTAATACCTAAAGCTGCGCATAATGCATCAAGACGGCTATTACTAATCGGCGTAAACACATCGGGGCGGCGCATTGCTAATAAACGTGTAGCAGGAGCAAGGGTTGGCTTTTCATCGCTACCGTTAAAGGCAAGTAAATAAGCAACAACAAACTGTTGGTAATCAGCTTCGCTCACATCACCTTCAAGCGGGATGTTAGCAAGTGCATCGTCAAACGCGCCAGGCAAGTCGGCTAGCATTTGATGAAAACCCTTTGCACTTTTTGTTGATGCGAACCATTCAACATCAAAGTTATAGGTGCTTGGGTCGAGCGTGGCAGTGTGTTTACCACTAAATGCCAGTAAATCCTCTGGGATCATATCTTTTAGTGCTTGCTCACGAATGCTGTGCAAATACGTGGTAAGGCGAAGCTGTTCGTCCAGTGCAATAAGTTTTTTATGTTGCTCTACAAACATACTAATAACAGGCCAAGGTGCTACACGTAGTGTTTTAAGCTGTAAAAAGCTAATTGCTGAGGTTAGCTGGTCGTGCAGCTTTTTTAAAACTGGCAGTTGTTGTGGCTCTAGTAAATCGTAATTTATACGGTCTTTACTTGCACTTAGTAGCTCGTAACACCAGCCTAAAAAATCCTCTGGGTGGTTTTCTACTTTCACGGCCATTAGGTTTAGGCTTAGTTCTGAAGCTTGCTTCAAGATGTTTTGGTAAATTTGACTTTCTTGTTCGCCTAGCGCCATTTTTGACGGTGAAATTAGCAGTTTTTTCATGCCTTGTAGAGTCTCCGAGTAGATACATTTTTTAGCTGCTTTATTTTAGCGCAAATACGCCAATAGCAACAGGGCCGTGCATCATACCTAACAATTCAAGGGATGCAATGTTGTAGGGTTTAATACTTGGTTAGATTTAAACTTGATGAGCTTTACTTTTAGTCACCAATTTCGCAACGTTTACTTTTAAGCATAAATTCATTTCAAATTAAATAAATTACAATAAAGTGCTTTTTTGTCACAACGACAATGATTTTAAAGCTAACACTCGCTATGATAAGAACATTATTTGCACGTTTGAAAGGATGATCATGAAGACCTTACTCAAAATTGTTGGTGTAATACTCTTACTTTGTATTGCGTTAATTATTGCCGCTCCGTTTTTAATCCCAACCGATACTATTTTTAATAAAGTATCTGAACAGGTTGAAAAAACAACAGGGCGCACACTTACTATTAAAGGTGATAAAACGCTTAGTGTATTTCCTGCATTAAAGTTAGAGCTTAACGATGTACACTTTGCAAACATGCAGACAGGCTCGCGCGACGACATGGCAAGTATGGAGCAATTAGCTGTGCATATACCATGGTTATCGTTATTTGGCGGCGAATTCAAACTTGATAAGTTTGTTATTAACGAGCCCAATATTTTATTAGAAACTGATAAAAACGGTAAAGCTAACTGGCAGTTGTTTGATGCTGTAGCAGAGCAGCCGCAAGAGCAAACTCAATCAGGTGAGGCTGTTAAACTACCAGAGAACTTTGATATAGAGTTAGGTGAAGTGGCTATTTACGGTGGTACGTTTACTTACCTAGATGGGCAAACAGGCGCTAAACAACAAATTAGTGACTTGGAATTGGCTATTTTACTTCCTTCACTACGTAAAACACTAGAGATCAAAGGCGGCATTACATATATGCAAGAGCGCTTTGAGCTTGATGTAAAACTTGATACGCCGGCAAAGGCAATTGAAGGGGCGACGTTTGAGGTTACTCAAAGCGTAGACTCTCGCTTGGTCGATCTTACTTTTAACGGCAGTATTGCTCGCCAAGGTAAAGATATAAAAGGCGAGTTAGCGCTAAGTGGCGACTCTGTTAAGGAGCTAGCAACTTGGCAAGGGGTAGACTTAAACGCTAAAGAAAATGCATTTAATGCGTTTAGTGTAAACGGTAAAATGCATCTTATAGATGATACGTTTAACTTAGAAGAGCTGATTGCTACCCTAGATGAATTAGAGATTAAAGGAAAAAGTGAAGTAAACTTAGGCAATAAACTAGCGGTTAATGCTGATATAGACCTAGGTATGCTTGATTTGAATCCCTACTTACCGGAGGCAGTCGCTAAGCAGCAAGCGCCGCAAAGCGAAGAACCTAAAGCCGCGCAGCCGATTGTTTGGGACGATACTAAAATTGATTTAAGCGCATTAAATGCACTTAATGCTAATGTAGTTATTCGCTCAAGCGGTTTAAAAGCTAACGATATTGAGCTAGGTGCTAATCAATTTACAGTCGATTTAAACAACAGCGTTGCTAAATTAAGCTTAGATAGCTTTAAAGCATATGAGGGCACTGGTAAAGGAGTTATCAACATAAATGCGCAGCAAACGCCGTATAAAATAAGCACAAATTTTGATTTAGCCGACATAGACGCACAACCGTTACTCACTGATGCAGCTGGCTTTGATAAGCTCATGGGTAAAGGGTCATTAAATTGGAATTTAACCACAACTGGGCAAAGTCAAAAAACCTTTATTAATGCATTAAATGGTAAGGTTGGCTTTGAATTTGCCGATGGTGCTGTTAAAGGCGCAAACGTGGCTGAAATGGTTCGCAAAGGCAAAGAGCTTATTACGGGTAACCTTGGAGCTGTGAGTGAAGGGTTAGATACAGGCTTTGAAGAATCAGAGCAAACAGATTTTTCTGCGCTCACAGGTAGCTTTAACTTTACTAATGGCGTGGGCCGTAATAACGACCTATCGCTGATGAGCCCACTTATTCGTATTACAGGTGAGGGCGATGTAGATTTGCCTAAAACCAATGTTGATTATCGCTTAGTGACCGGCATTGTTGATTCGATTGAAGGGCAAGGCACTACAGATGATAGTACAGGCTTTAAAATCCCACTGCGTATAGAAGGCCCATTTCATGACGTTGGCTTTAAGCTAGATGTAAGCAACGCGCTTAAAGATGAAGCAAAGCAAAAGCTGGATGACGCCAAAGAGAAAGCAAAAGAAAAAGCCAAGGACAAAGTTAAAGATAAACTAAAAGGTTTATTTGGCTAACTATTAAACCCCACTAATAAATAATTAAGGCGCTATTTGCGCCTTGATTGTTTTATAACCACTTGTAAAATAGCTACATAGCGGTTTTTACTCAGTTTTAATCTGTCCTTCCCTTAAATTAATTAAAAAATAACCTACCACTCACTAGCCAATGCTGGTACAATTGCCCGCCCTTAAGAGACAACTCTGTTGTTTTTTGAGTGGGATTTAATCGAAGTGCCTTGATTTTAAACAAATTTAAGGCAAGTTGTAATTACTACACCGGAGGTCATTAACATGATCCAAATGCAAACTCAGCTGGAAGTTGCTGATAACAGCGGCGCTCGCAAAGTGCAGTGTATAAAAGTCCTTGGTGGTTCACACCGTCGCTATGCGGCAGTTGGCGATATCATTAAAGTTTCTGTGAAAGAAGCTATTCCTCGCGGTAAAGTGAAGAAAGGTGATGTTAAAAACGCGGTAGTTGTGCGTACCAAAAAAGGCGTTCGTCGTCCGGACGGTTCTCTGATCCGTTTCGATAGCAATGCGGCTGTTATCTTAAATGATAACTTGCAGCCAATTGGTACTCGTATCTTCGGCCCTGTGACTCGTGAACTTCGTAATGATAAGTTCATGAAAATTGTTTCACTAGCCCCAGAAGTACTGTAAGGAGTCTATCATGGCAGCAAAAATCCGTCGTGATGACGAAGTAATCGTACTAGCAGGTAAAGACAAAGGTAAGCGCGGCAAAGTGCTTTCAGTTGTTACCGAGTCTGGTCGAGTATTTGTCGAAGGCATTAACTTAATCAAGAAACACCAAAAGCCGGTTCCACAATTGAACCAAGCTGGCGGCATTGTTGAGAAAGAAGCGTCTATCGACGTATCAAACGTTGCGATCTACAACTCGGAAACGAGTAAAGCAGATCGTGTAGGTTTCAAGATTGAAGATGGTAAGAAATTACGTATCTTTAAATCTACTGGTAAAACTATCTAATAGTTGGAGTAGAATGATGGCGAAACTGCATGAAGTATATAAAGACAAAGTAGTTGCTGAGCTTCAAGAGAAGTTTGGTTTCAGCTCTGTCATGCAAGTCCCTCAGATCGAAAAGATCACATTAAATATGGGCGTGGGCGAAGCCCTAGCTGACAAGAAGATTTTAGATAACGCTGTTGCGGATCTAGAAGCTATCGCTGGTCAGAAACCTTTAATCACTAAAGCACGCAAATCTGTTGCTGGCTTCAAAGTGCGTGAAGGCTACCCAATAGGCTGTAAAGTAACCTTACGCGGCGAGCGTATGTGGGACTTTTTTGAGCGTTTGGTATCAATCGCTATCCCACGTATCCGTGACTTCCGTGGTGTGAGTGCTAAGTCTTTTGATGGACGTGGTAACTACAGCATGGGCGTACGTGAACAAATCATCTTCCCAGAAATTGATTACGATAAAGTAGACCGTGTACGCGGTATGGATATCACAATCACAACTTCTGCGAAATCTGATGAGGAAGGCCGTGCGTTGTTAGAAGCGTTTAACTTCCCATTCAAGAAATAAGGGTAGGGTTATGGCAAAGAATTCTATGAAAGCGCGCGAAGCAAAGCGCACTAAACTAGTTGCTCAGTACGCTGAAAAGCGTGCAGCACTAAAAGCTATCATCAGCGATGTTAACGCATCTGAAGATGATCGTTGGGACGCGGTACTTAAGCTTCAAGCTTTACCACGTGATTCTAGCCCTGCACGTCAACGTAATCGTTGTAACATTACGGGCCGCCCACATGGTTTCCTTCGCAAATTCGGCATGAGCCGTATTAAAGTTCGCGAAGCAGCTATGCGCGGTGAAATTCCTGGCCTTAAAAAGGCTAGCTGGTAATAGTATCACGGGAGTAAGACTATGAGCTTGCAAGATCCTATCGCGGATTTGTTTACACGTATCCGTAACGGTCAATCAGCGAAGAAAGTATCTGTAACGATGCCAACTTCAAAGCTGAAAGTAGCAGTAGCTAAAGTATTAAAAGACGAAGGTTACATCGCAGATTTCGCTGTAAACAGCGAAGCGAAACCTGAGCTTTCTATCGAGTTGAAATACTTCGAAGGCAAAGCTGTAATTGAAAATATCCAGCGTGTTAGCCGCCCTGGTCTACGTATCTATAAGAAACGTGACGAATTACCGAAGGTAATGGGTGGTCTTGGTATCGCTATCGTATCAACTTCTAAAGGCCTAATGACAGACCGCGCAGCACGTAGTGCTGGTGTTGGTGGTGAAATCATTGGCTTTGTAGCTTAATCGGAGGGGAACTATGTCTCGCATAGCAAAGGCACCAATCAATGTTCCTGCCGGTGTAGAAGTTACATTAAAAGGCCAGGACATCACAGTTAAAGGCAAAAACGGTGAACTTACTCGTACTATCAACAACGCTGTTGAAGTACAAGTTAACGACAACGTTATTACAACTTTACCTCGTGAAGGCGTAGCTAATGCATGGGCTCAAGCAGGTACTGCTCGCGCTCTAATCAACAACATGGTTGTTGGTACGCATGAAGGTTACGAGAAGAAACTTCAGTTAGTAGGTGTTGGTTACCGTGCTGCAGCTAAGGGTAAAGTTTTAGACTTAACACTTGGTTTCTCGCACCCAGTTAATTTCGAAGTTCCTGAGGGAATTACGATTGAAACTCCAAGCCAAACAGAAGTTCTAGTTAAGGGCGTAGATAAGCAGTTAGTTGGTCAAACAGCTGCTAACATTCGTGCATACCGTAAACCTGAGCCTTATAAAGGTAAAGGTGTTCGTTATTCAGATGAGAATGTACGCCGTAAAGAGGCTAAGAAGAAGTAAGGTAAGACGATGGATAAAAAAACAGCTCGTCTACGTCGTGCTAAACGCACTCGTAGAAATTATATTGAACAAGGCACAACGCGTCTTGTTATCCACCGCACGCCACGTCACATTTACGCTCAAGTAGTTAATGCTGAGGGTACTGTACTGGCTGCTGCTTCTACTGTTGAGAAAGCTATTAGCGAAACAGTTAAAGGCACAGGCAACGTTTCAGCTGCACAAGCAGTTGGTAAAGCGGTTGCAGAACGTGCGGCTGACAAAGGCATCGAAAAGATTGCTTTTGATCGCAGTGGCTTTAAATATCACGGCCGTGTGAAGGCGCTAGCTGATGCTGCGCGTGAAGCCGGTTTGCAATTCTAGGAGTAGACAATGGCTAACGTAGAAGCAAAGCAACAACAGCCTGATTTAGCTGAAAAGCTAATCGCGGTAAACCGTGTGTCTAAAGTAGTTAAAGGTGGTCGTATCTTTAGCTTCACTGCACTAACTGTAGTTGGTGATGGCGCAGGTAAAGTAGGTTTTGGTTATGGTAAAGCTCGTGAAGTTCCAGCTGCTATTCAAAAAGCAATGGAAAAAGCACGTCGCAACATGATCAATGTAGACCTAAATGGCAACACATTACAGCATCCTGTTAAAGGACGTCATGCTGGCTCACAAGTGTTCATGAAACCAGCATCTGAAGGTACTGGTATCATCGCAGGTGGTGCTATGCGTGCAGTACTAGAAGTTACTGGTGTGCAGAACGTACTTTCTAAATGTTACGGTTCTACCAACCCGATCAACGTAGTACGTGCAACGATTCAAGCTCTAGAGAACATGAACTCTCCTGAGTCAATCGCTGCTAAACGTGGTCTGCGCGTAGACGAAATTCTGGGGTAACCATGGCAAATAAAACTGTAAAAGTAACACAAGTAAAGAGCTCTATCGGTCGTTTACCGAAGCATAAAGCTACATTACGCGGTCTTGGTTTACGTCGTATCAACCACACTGTTGAGTTAGAAGACACAGCATGTGTACGTGGTATGATCAACCGAGTTTCTTACATGGTTAAGGTAGAGGGTTAATTTCATGCATTTGAATACACTTTCACCTGCTGCAGGTTCTAAAACTGCTCCAAAACGTGTTGGTCGTGGTATCGGTTCTGGTCTTGGTAAGACTGGTGGCCGTGGTCACAAAGGTCAAAAATCACGTTCTGGCGGTAAAGTACGCGTTGGTTTTGAAGGCGGTCAAATGCCTATGCAACGTCGTCTACCTAAATTTGGTTTCACTTCACGCAAATCGTTAGTATCTGCAGAAGTAAACCTTTTTGAAATCGCTAAAGTTGAAGGCGATGTGGTAGACCTAAACGCGTTACAAGCAGCTGGTCTAGTTAAAAAGAACGTTCTGTTCGTTAAAGTTGTTAAATCTGGCGAAGTTTCACGCGCTGTTACCGTTAAAGGCCTTAAGGCTTCTAAAGGTGCTCGCGAAGCTATTGAAGCTGCCGGAGGCAAGGTAGAAGACTAAGGAAGTACTAATGGCTAAACCAGGTCAAGATACACAAAGTGCACAAAGTGGACTTTCGGAATTGAAGCGTCGATTACTATTTGTTTTAGGTGCTATCATTATTTACCGTCTAGGTTCATTTGTGCCAATCCCTGGGATTGACGCCGCTGTACTTGCCGATTTCTTCGAGCAACAAAAGGGCACCATTGTTGAGATGTTCAACATGTTTAGCGGTGGTGCGCTTGAGCGAGCTTCAGTGTTAGCACTGGGTATTATGCCGTATATCTCGGCTTCGATTATTACGCAACTATTAACGCATATGTATCCTCCGTTTATAGAGCTTAAGAAAGAAGGTGAGCAAGGGCGTAAAAAAATTAGCCAGTACACACGCTACGGCACGCTTGTGCTTGCTACTATCCAATCAATCGGTATTGCAACTAGCTTACCGGGCATGATGGAAGGGTTAGTTGTTAACCCGGGTCTCGGTTTCTATTTCACCGCAGTGGTGAGTTTAGTAACTGGTACTATGTTCCTAATGTGGTTGGGCGAACAAATAACAGAACGCGGTATCGGTAACGGTATCTCAGTTCTAATATTTGTTGGTATTGTAGCTAACCTGCCGTCTGCTATTGGTTCGACAGCCGAAATGGCGCGCCAAGGTGATTTGAATGTTTTTGTACTGTTGATGGTTGCGGTTATAGTATTCGCTGTTACTTATCTTGTAGTGTTTTTCGAACGTGGACAACGTCGTATCGTTGTTAACTACGCTAAACGCCAACAAGGTCGTCAAGTATTTGCTGCTCAAAGCACGCATTTACCACTAAAAGTAAACATGGCGGGTGTTATTCCACCAATCTTCGCTAGCAGTATAATTCTGTTCCCTGGTACAATTGCAAGCTGGTTCGGCCAGGGTGAAGGTCCGGTCGCTGATGTGCTACAAGCTATTGCAACAACGTTGACTCCAGGTCAGCCTTTGTATGCGATGGTGCTAGCAGCAGCTATCATCTTCTTCTGCTTTTTCTACACAGCGTTGGTTTTTAACCCGCGTGAGACAGCAGACAACCTGAAGAAATCTGGCGCATTTATCCCAGGTATTCGTCCAGGTGAGCAGACATCTAAATACATTGATAAAGTGATGACACGCCTGACATTGGCAGGTGCTTTGTATATAACCTTTATCTGTCTGGTGCCCGAATTCATGACTATGGCATGGCAAACGCCATTCTATTTCGGCGGTACATCAATTTTGATTATCGTTGTAGTAATCATGGACTTTATGGCACAAGTACAGACTCACCTGATGTCACATCAGTATGATTCTGTGCTGAAAAAAGCGAACCTTAAAGGCTACGGCCGATAAGGTCAGTTTACGGAGTTGAGCAATGAAAGTACGTGCTTCCGTTAAGAAAATATGCCGTAACTGTAAAGTTATTAAACGTGCTGGTGTAGTACGCGTAATTTGCAGTGAGCCTAAGCATAAGCAAAGGCAAGGCTAAGTAAACAGTCGTGCAGGCTGAGATTTCTCGGCCTGTGTTTTTAGTTGTGATTTGGTCTTCGTTTGAGTATCCTTACGGGCTTTTCAAACTTTTGATTACCAAATTCAAATATAGGAGATGTGTTAGTGGCCCGTATCGCTGGCATTAACGTCCCTGATCATAAACATGCAGTTATTGGTTTAACAGCTATTTATGGCATAGGTAAGACTCGCTCTAAGGCTATCTTAGAAGCGACTGGTATCGCCGAGACCACAAAAATCGGTGAACTTTCAGACGAAACTCTTGACGTACTGCGTGATGCAGTTGGCAAGTACACTGTAGAAGGTGACCTTCGTCGTGAAGTTACTCTAAATATCAAGCGCCTTATGGACCTTGGTTGTTTCCGTGGCCTACGTCACCGTCGCTCTTTACCACTACGTGGTCAAAGAACAAAGACTAACGCGCGTACCCGTAAGGGTCCTCGTAAGCCTATTAAGCGATAAGGGGATAGTATTATGGCTAAGACACCAATTCGTCGTAAAAAGGTTAAAAAGCAAGTTGCTGATGGTATGGCTCATGTTCATGCGTCTTTCAACAACACTATTGTAACAATTACCGACCGTCAAGGTAATGCACTATCATGGGCTACTGCCGGTGGTTCAGGTTTCCGTGGTTCACGTAAATCTACACCATTTGCTGCTCAGGTTGCTGCAGAGCGTGCAGGTACTGCTGCTCAAGAATACGGTTTAAAAAATCTAGAAGTTTTTATTAAAGGTCCAGGTCCAGGTCGTGAATCTGCTGTACGTGCTTTGAATGCTGCTGGTTACCGTATCACCAACATTACTGACGTGACGCCAATACCACACAATGGTTGTCGTCCACCGAAGAAACGTCGCGTTTAACAATAGGTTAGGAGAAATAACATGGCAAGATATTTGGGCCCTAAGCTCAAGCTGAGTCGTCGTGAAGGTACTGACCTGTTCCTTAAGAGCGGCGTAAGAGCTATCGACTCTAAGTGTAAACTTGAGACTGCACCTGGTCAGCACGGCGCTCGTAAAGGTCGCTTATCTGATTACGGTTTACAATTACGTGAAAAGCAAAAAGTACGTCGTATCTACGGTGTATTAGAAAAGCAATTCCGTAATTACTACAAAGAAGCTGCTCGCCTTAAAGGTAATACAGGTGAAAACTTGTTACAGCTTTTAGAGCAACGTTTAGACAATGTTGTATATCGCATGGGTTTTGCTAGCACACGCGCTGAAGCACGTCAGTTAGTAAGCCACAAAGCGATTTTAGTTAATGGTCGTGTTGTGAACATTCCTTCATACGTAATTGCTCCAGAAGATACTGTAGTAATCCGTGAGAAGTCTAAAACACAAGCACGTATCATCGCTGCTCTAGAGTTGGCTGAGCAACGTGAAAAGCCGACTTGGGTTGAAGTTGACGGTAAGAAATTGGAAGGTAGCTTCAAGCGCCTACCTGAGCGTTCAGATCTGTCTGCGGACATTAATGAACAACTAATCGTCGAACTTTACTCTAAGTAAAGTTAAGAGTTAAGAGAGGATAAAATGCAGGGTTCTGTTACAGAATTTCTAAAACCAAGGTTAGTCGATATCGACGCTATCAACCCAACGCGTTCTAAAGTAGTTTTAGAACCACTAGAGCGTGGCTTTGGCCATACTCTGGGTAATGCCTTACGCCGTATACTGTTATCATCTATGCCTGGATGTGCAGTAACTGAAGTTGAAATCGACGGTGTATTGCATGAGTACAGCGCGAAAGAAGGCGTACAAGAAGACATCATTGAAATACTACTAAACCTAAAAGGTCTAGCAGTAACGTTAGAAGGCAAAGATGAAGTTTTTCTGACCCTGACTAAATCTGGTGTAGGCCCTGTGACTGCGGCTGATATTCAGCACGATGGCGATGTAACAATTGCTAATCCAGATCACGTTATTTGTCATTTAACGACAGATAGCAGCGAGATCAGCATGCGTATTCGTGTTGAGCGTGGTCGTGGTTATGTGCCGGCATCTAGTCGTTTATCCTCTGATGACGATGAGCGTCCAATTGGTCGATTGCTGCTTGATGCATCATTCAGCCCAGTTGAACGTATTGCGTACTCGGTTGAATCAGCCCGTGTTGAGCAACGTACAGACTTAGACAAGTTAATCATTGATATGGAAACAAACGGCACCTTAGATCCTGAAGAAGCGATCCGCCGTGCGTCTACTATCTTAGCTGAGCAATTAGATGCATTCGTAGATTTACGTGATGTAACTGAGCCAGAAGAGAAAGAAGAGAAGCCAGAATTCGATCCTATTCTACTTCGTCCAGTTGATGATCTTGAACTAACAGTACGTTCAGCAAACTGTTTGAAAGCCGAGCAAATTCAATATATCGGTGATTTAGTTCAGCGCACTGAAGTTGAGCTTCTTAAAACGCCTAACCTAGGCAAGAAGTCTCTAACTGAAATAAAAGACGTGCTAGCTTCACGTGGTCTTTCTCTAGGCATGCGCCTAGAAAATTGGCCGCCTGCAAGCCTAGCTGAATAATCTAAATCACTATATTAGTTTAGTTAGAAGGATAGGGTCATGCGCCATCGTAAGAGTGGTCGTCAATTAAACCGTAACAGTAGCCATCGTAAAGCGATGTTCAGCAATATGGCAGGTTCTTTGGTGAAACATGAAATCATCAAAACTACTTTGCCTAAAGCGAAAGAGTTACGCCGTGTAATTGAACCTTTAATCACACTGGCTAAGACTGACAGTGTAGCAAATCGCCGTTTAGCGTTTGCTCGCACGCGTGATAATGAAGTAGTTGGTAAATTGTTCAGCGAAATCGGTCCTCGTAATACAGACCGTCCAGGTGGTTACACTCGTATTCTTAAGTGTGGCTTCCGTGCTGGTGATAATGCACCAATGGCTTATATTGAACTAGTAGGTCGCCCAGCGACTAACGAAGAAGTTCAAGAAGACGCGCAGTCTGCAGAGTAAGTCTTTAAAGAGACACCAAAAAGCCGAGCTTAATGCTCGGCTTTTTAATGCCTAAAATTTGACATCCCTCCAAATAGTTACTTGATAATTACCTATTACCTA
>BJUT01000028.1 GCA_007988745.1 Pseudoalteromonas atlantica | reverse complement strand
TGCTACGTTATCGCCTATTTGTGGGGAACAACCACACTATATAGGCTCTGCCTTGCCTAAATACCAAACAGACAGCTGCAAATTTAACCTTAAAAGATCAACAGACCCTAGCATTAAGTAAGAAAGTGCTAATGAGTATAAAATTTCAGTCAAAGTAAAAGCCATTTTATTTTAAATATAAAATGGCTTTGTTAGGTTGGGTTTAACGCAGGGTGAGCTGCTGGTTTATTTCTTCAAAAATACCGGCGTCGTCTATGGTTGAAGGTATTTGTAGTTCGTCGCCATCGACCAGTTGACGTAAATTTTTGCGTAGTATTTTACCTGAGCGAGTTTTTGGTAATCGCTCTACGCTTACTATCGTTTTAAGGCACGCTATAGCGCCTATTTGGTTGCGTACTGTTTGCACAAGCTCTTGCTCTACATCGGTAGGGGAGCCGGTAAAGTCGTTTTTAAGTACGATCATGGCCATCGGTAATTGGCCTTTTAGTGTATCGGCAACCCCAAACACCGCGCACTCTGCAACGGCTGGGTGGGATGCGACTATTTCTTCCATTTCGCCGGTTGAAAGCCTATGACCTGCTACGTTTATAACATCGTCTGTACGGCCCATTATAAATAGGTAACCATCGCCATCTATGTAACCACCATCGCCGGAAAGATAATACCCTGGGTACTGAGTTAAATAACCGGTTTTAAAGCGCGCTGTGTTTTGCCAAATGGTGGGTAAGCAACCTGGTGGCAGCGGCAATTTTATAGCCACCACGCCTTGCTCGTTTGGTGCGCATTGCTCGCCTTGCATATTCAATATTTGCACATCAAACCCAGGAGTTGGCACGGTAGAGCTACCTGGTTTTGTTACTAATTCTTCTATGCCTACGGGGTTACAGGCAATGGCCCAGCCGGTTTCTGTTTGCCACCAGTGATCGAGTATTGGCAGGTTGGTTTTTTCTTTTAGCCAGTTGTACGTTGGCGGGTCGAGCCGCTCGCCAGCTAAAAATAGTCGTTTTAAACTACTGGTGTTGTACTGCTTAAAGCCCTTTGCATTTGGGTCTTCTTTTTTGATGGCTCTAAACGCAGTGGGCGCTGTAAATAATGCATTTACTTGGTACTGCTCTACTACTCGCCAAAATGCACTGGCATCAGGTGTGCGAACTGGTTTGCCTTCAAACAACACTGTTGTACAGCGATAAATTAGCGGGGCATACACTATGTAGGAGTGCCCAACGACCCAGCCTATATCTGAGGCAGCCCAAAATACGTCGCCGGGCTGCATGCCGTAAACGGTTTCCATGCTGTAGTGCATAGCAACACCATGGCCGCCGTTTTCACGCACTACGCCTTTAGGCGTGCCTGTAGTGCCTGAGGTATATAAAATATAAAGAGGATCACGCCCACTTAAAGGTACTGGCTCTACTGCAGTGGCTGTTTGCATTGCCTCATCCCAGTTAATATCTCTTGTGGGGATAAGCGTGGCAGCTACTTGTTCGCGCTGGTAAATAACGCAGTGATCTATTTTATGATTGGCAAGATCTATGGCGTGATCAATCAGCGGTTTATATTCTATTACGCTATCTACCTCTACACCGCACGAAGCGCTCAGTATGAGTTTAGGTTTAGCATCGTCTATACGTACGGCGAGTTCATGCGCTGCAAAGCCACCAAATACCACAGAGTGTATAGCGCCTAATCGGGCGCAGGCCAGCATGCCTATTACAGCTTGGGGGATCATGGGCATATAAATAACAACGCGGTCGCCTTTACTAACGCCTAACGATTGCATTACACCGGCAAATTTAGCTACCTCTTGCTGTAACTGGTAGTAGCTATACTTCTGCTGCGTGTTGGTTACGGGGGAGTCGTAAATAAGCGCGGTTTGCTCGCCAAAACCGGCAATAACGTGTTGGTCGAGCGCTAAAAAACTGGTGTTTAGTTGGCCATCATCAAACCAATGGTAAAGGCCGTCAGTGTCTTGTGTGTAGGCGTTTTCGGGCTTTTTATACCAAGGTAGGCGCTTTGCTTGTTCAAGCCAAAATTGTGCTGGGTTTTGTTTAAAGCTTTCGTATTGTTGTTTATATGGGCCTAACATAGTGGGCTCCTAATACTAAATGTGTGTGAGAGACCTTACAAAAGGTAGGCTTTTTTTTAATCGATAGGTATTCGACTATGGTCGGCTAAAAGTTAAACAACACTTTAGGTTTTAAAATACAAAATTGACAATACAAAGCGTGTGGCTCAGCATGGCGAGCAATTAAAATAAGAGAAAACACAATATGAGTAACGTAGTAAGAGTAGGGGTTGCGGTTATTATAATGCGCCAAAACACTATTTTATTAGGTGAGCGAATAGGGTCGCATGGTGCAAATACATGGGCAACGCCTGGTGGACATTTAGAATTTGGTGAAAGTGTTGAGCAGTGCGCAATACGCGAGGTATTTGAGGAAACAGGGCTAAATGTGAGTAAAATTACTAAGCTTGATTTTACTAACGATATTTTTAGTGCTGAGAATAAACACTACATTACTTTATACGTAAAAGCCGATTACGAGGGCGGCGAGCCTGTGCTAAACGAGCCAAATAAATGTATGCAGTGGCGCTGGTGCGACATTAATAATTTACCATCGCCACTGTTTACATCACTTAAAAACTACTTAACTACAACAACGCTTACGGTTTAGTTGATGGGCTTAATACTAATTTTTTAAAGCTCACTTGGGCGTAATCACCATTTTGCTTGTCGGTGGCCCAATCGCCAGTGCCTAAACAGCCTGGGTACCAAATGCCTTTAGCGCTTTTGGTGCTACATTGGTTATAAGCACCCGCTTTAAAGTAATGCCAATCGGCAGCATAGCCATTAGGGTGATCTTTTTCATCTACCTTGCCATAGGCATCTACGTTATTGCCTAAGTTAATTGCGTAGTTAACGTCTTTTTTGCCTTGGGCGCTAAAGGTTAAGTACATCATGTTTTTATGCACGTTTACTGTGTAACTAAAGTCTTCGCCAAGCGCTATGCCTGTCGCACCGGGATCGTCCGAGTTTTCCCAGGTATTACCCCACACAGGGTATGTAATGTCGGTTCGGTTAGGATCTTTTTTTGGTAAGTTACGTTCGTAATTCCAAAAAACAGATCCGGTTTTATGGCCAGGCCATTTTTTATAATAAATTTTAAGTGGTTCGTTACCCCAGCCAAAACCCAGTTTTGTATCTATTAAGGCTTGGTCTTTACCTGCGTGAATTTGCCCTACCACCACAGAGTAAGCGGCTTTTTTATTAGGATCGTTAGCGCGAAGCGCAACATGATCCACCTTTAGCGTGGCTTCCATTTTTCCGCCTACCGAGCCAAAGCGCTCCGATAGCGGGTGTACAGCTAGGGCAAAATTATTCTTTGAATTTTTAGTTTTTATTTTGGTATTAGTGCCGCGGATCATTTGTCTTAGTTCACTGCGGGTATTGGTTGAATTGGCACTGGTAAGCGCTTTATTTGGCGAGGTAAATACCATATAACCTTGATCATCAAGGTAGAAAAAATCAGGGTGCGCGTAGGTTTGGATCTCTTCTACGTCTACGGTATCTATTTTTCCATCGTTATTGAGATCTACAGGTACGTTTATTTTCCATTGCGATAAATCAAATTTTGACGCAGGTACTGCGACATTACTATCAACAGGTGTACTTGTGCTGGCACAGCCCATAAATAGCAAAGGGGTAACAGCAGCCAGTGCTGTGAGTTTAAAAGTAGATGTTAGATTTTTCATTGTTGTCTCTGTGTGATGATATTAAAAATGAGCGATATTAACTTCGCTTAACTTTAATCTAACATACCAATTTAAAATATCAACATTACCAATTTTTTGTTTTTGTAGTTTTTATAGTGCCTTTTTGGTTATACCAAAGTGGTTTTTTTGTTGTTGTTGTTTTTTGCGTTTTTTATTTAGGTGTTTGCGCTGCGCTTTTTTTACATGCTTAACTATCCACTTTGTCATAAGAGGCATAAGTTCTGGCGCAAAGTTATGGCCCATCCCAGGGACTACTCTTAGTTTGGCTTTTTTTATAAGGCTTGCCGTTTTTTTGCCTGCACTTACGGGTATTACCACATCGTCGCTGCCGTGAATTACTAAAGTAGGCGTTTTAATTTTACGAATTAAATGTTGCCTGTCTTTACTCGCGGCCATAGCAATAAGCTGGCGTTTGTAGCCACTTGGATTATGCGAGCGCTCTACAATTTGCGTTGCATGATGGCGAAGTGCGTCTTCTGATTGAGGGTAAGCGGGGCTGCCAATAAGTTGGTTAAGTTTAATGTTGTAGTTTATTGCCTCATCACGGCTGGATGTTTTGGGCTTTAATTTGGCAAGCTTTATAAATACGCCAATGCTTTTGGCACTCAGCCTTGGCAGGCTAGAGCTTGACATAATAGTGGTTAAACTTAGCACCTTTTTTTTATGTTGAGCTGCAATTAGTTGAGCAATCATACCGCCCATAGAAGCACCTACAAAATGCGCTTTTTTTATTTTAAGCGCCGCCATAAGCGCTAATACATCGTTTGCCATATCATCAAGTAAATAGGGCGTTTGCGTGCGTATGGGCAGGCGTTTACTTAACCACGATTTAAATAAACTCGGGCTAGGGTGGTGCTCTAAATGAGTAGAAAGGCCAGTGTCGCGGTTATCAAAGCGTATAACCCTAAACCCTATTTTTACTAAGGTGTAGTAAAGCGAGTCCGGCCACACGGTCATTTGTGCGCCTAAACCCATAATAAGTATGATTGCGGGGGCTTTTTTATCGCCTTCGTCTTGGTAACTGAGTTTTATACCCTGAGGTGTTTTAATTGTTCGCATAGCCAACTAGCAGTGTTTGCGTTGCTAAAATTATAGACCCTGTTTATTACAACTTGTTGGCAGTAGCCGGAAGCGGTAGTTGCCACTTGGTTAAAATAGCCTGATATTCGCCGTTTTCTTTTAGCGTGTTAAGTGCATGGCTAATAGCGCTTGCGGTGTGTTTATCTACGGTTTTGTTGGCACTAAAATATAATTTTGAAGGGTAGTCGGTTAAATGAATTCGCTTAGTTATTAAATTGGGATTTAGGCCTGAGTGCTTTAGCTCGTTATTTAATGTAAGTGTATTGGTTAGTACAAAGTCAATGCGTTTTTTATAAAGCATTTGCCACAGTTGCTGATAGTAGCTTACAAGAACAAGGTTTTTGTCTTCGGTAAAACCGGCGTTTTTTAAATAGGTGGCACTTGAATAGCCACGTATTGTGGCCACTTGGTAAAATTTTGCGTGATTAAGGTGGGTAACTTCATCAGTACGGTTTTTTAAGCTAACTAAATAAGCATCGGCAAAGTATGATTCACCGAGCCAGGTGTATTGCCTTGCTCTAATGGGGGTTTTTAAAAGAGACAACGCAATTGCATTTGGGTTGTTTTTAAGCATTGTAAAAATACGCGCCATAGGAATTATTTCAAACTTGGCGGATAGCTTTGTGTGCTTAATGGTGGCTTTGGCTAAATCGACTAATGCGCCGTCGGGTTCGTTATTTTCATTTATAAAATGATAAGGTGGGAGATCTTCTGCTACAAAGGTAATGGTCTGTGCGTTGCACATGGCGCTATAAAGCATAAACACACAAATACTTAATACTACACGCACAAATTTAACCCACATTTTTAATTATTATGCGCTCTAGTTTAAAGAGTGTTGATTAAAAGGTATACCATAAATGTTTATTTAATGTGAATAACACTGCGGTTCATTTACGTTTTAAAAATTGTGTGGGTGTGCAATGGTGCCATCGTAAAAAAGCACGATTAAACGAGCTCTGATCTTTAAAGCCTAACAGGTTAGCTAGTTCGCTAAGTGGCAGCGTGCCAATTAACGTGTGGGAGCGGTTTTTTCTTTCTTGTTCGAGCAATTGCGCAAAGGTTACATGTTGTTTTTTTAAATGTCGCTGTAGCGTGCGCGGTGTTACGTTTAGTGCGCTTGCAACTGCAATAAGCTGGCAATTTTGTAATGTTGTTTTTGCAATAAGTAGCTGTTTAACTTTTTCTGTTAAGTACTGCTGACTTTTAAAACGCGATAGCTGCTGTTGTGAAAGCTGCTTAAATGTAGCATTTACAATGGCGTTGTCGGTTTTAAAGGTAAGGTTTAAATAACTGCTCGGAAAGTTTATTTGGTTATGCGCTGCGCCGCTTATAACGGGGCATTTAAACCAGGCCTCTAACTGTTGTGTGTGCCTTTTAGGCCAATTATGTATAAAGCTGATACTGCTTGGGCAAAGCGATGCGTTTATTAATTGGCGAATAACGCTTACCCACGCAGTCATGTTTCGTAATACTACTTGTTCATTACAATGAGGATGAGCATGCCAGCGCACCGTAGCGGTGTCTGCAGTTTGTAAAAACTGCGCTTTACCAATATCTGCCACTAAGCTGTCGTAATTTAACAGTGCCTTTATAGCGCTACTTAGGGTATCGCTCGATTCTATTAAATAGCCCAATATACCGTAATCTGCGGGGCGAATGTGCATACCTAAAGTAAAACCAAACAGCGGATCGTTTAGCGCTTTTTGGCCATACACAAGCAGCGCATTGTAACTTTGTAAACTAATACGGGGTGCTAATTGCTGACTATGCTGGCGACTAAATTCAGTAAACCCGATTGCCTTAAGAGCCGTATTAGAATCAATATCTTGGGTTTGCAAGTAATCTAAAATGCTCGAAAAGTAATGATCAGCCAGTGTATGCATTTGTCGTCTAAAGCTAAAAAATGGTCGTGTATGAGCAAGCTTGCCATGTTCAATTTTTATATGCTAGTTACATGAGTAATTATCTTCGCTGTAAACAATGATCTTTATATCAATCAAACAAACGCTTAATGCAGATCCTTTGCAAATAATAACCACCTTGTTGGATCATCAGCAGTTAGATCGCTTTTTTAATGCCAAGTTTGAGCTAATAAAAACAGCAAATAGCGGTGAGCTAAAAGGCGGTAAAGGCGCTATTAGGCAAGTAAAAATGGCAAATGCCACGTTTAATGAGCGTATAATAATGGCTAACCCCAGCCACATTTGCTATCGAATAGAAGGTAATAAGCCTGTGGCGCACCATCAAGGTGATATTTATTTAGTTGCTAATACAGGGGCTAAAAGTATCACTACCGAGCTTAATTATTGTATACGCTGCAAAGCGCCGTGGTGGCTGCCAAATGCTTTGCTAAAACACCTAATTAGTAAAGATATAACCCAGGCATTAAATAAACTGCAGCATTACTTTATGGTGGGCAAAGTATGAACTCAGAAATTATTTTACTTGCCCTAAGCCCTGTATTTTTAGTGTTTGTATGCTTTGAATTTGTAAAATTTAAGCGCTATTACAATATAAAAGACAGCCTAGCAAACACCGTTTTAGCCTTGTTGCACCAAGGCGCAGATGCAATGGCACTGCTGCTACTTATGCCATTTTTTTACATGCTTTACGAGTACCGCTTATTTGATATAAAGCTGAGTGTATTAAGCGTTGCTTTTGCATTTTTACTGCAAGATTTTTTGTACTATTGGTTTCATCGTGCGTCGCATCATATTCATTGGTTGTGGGCTGCGCATGTGGTGCACCACAGCTCCACTAAAATGAATTTTACCACTGCGTTTAGGCAAAGCATAATGTACCCAGTAGCCGGCATGTGGGTATTTTGGCTACCTATGATACTGCTAGGCTTTGACCCTTTAACCGTATTTAGCGTAGTGGCACTTAATTTGGCATATCAATTTTTTGTGCACACGCAAATAGTGGCTAAGTTAGGCTGGTTTGAAAGCGTATTTAATACGCCATCGCACCACAGGGTTCATCATGCAATTAATAAACGCTACCTTGATAAAAACTTTGCCGGTGTGCTTATTATTTGGGATAAATTATTTGGCACATTTGTAGAAGAAGACAAAAATCAGCCCTGTAAATACGGCATAGTAGGGCAGCTAAATAGTAATAACCCACTAATAATAACGTTTCATCAGTGGGCTCATTTATTAAAAAGTACCTATACGGCGAAAGGATTAAAAGCTAAATGCAAAGTGCTATTTGGCTACCCAACCAGTAGCGTTAAAGTTAAATAACAGACTTAAAAGTAAAACTGCACTGCAAAACTAGCCGCAGTATTATAGCTGTGCCATTTTTCGTGCTTTATTTGGCTGCGAAGCGCTATATTACGCGACAGCGCGTAGCTCCAAGTTAGGGCAGCTTCGCTGTGGTTATTAGCATTATTATCGCTTAGCCAAAACATATTACCTGTAAGGGCTAGTTTGTGATTGTTATTTACTTGCCAAATAACGCCCGCCTCACTGCCTAATCCAACGCTGAGCTGGTTAGTAATATCTCCAGTATTTAGCTCAAACTGTCCCAAAATGTAGCCATGCACACTGTTTGGATTGCCATAAGATTTACCGTATCCACCCTTGGTAAAAAAACGGCCAGAGCGTTTGTTTGGGCTTGGTTGCCTATCAAAGCCCATTTTTATATTCCACGACCAGCTATCAAATACACGGTTATCGGGGGCAAGCGACATAGCATCAAGTAAGTAAAAGTGCTCAATATGGCTATTCCCGCTATCTGATAGGTTGGCTGATAAGTCAAAAAAGCTAATTTGTGCACCGGGTATAAAGCCTGCGGGTCTGTCTAGTAAATCATGATAAGCAAGGCGATAAGCTACATTGGTGGTGTTTTGCTGGTTATTATTTTGCACTCTTTTAGCCGTTAGCCTTGAAGAGCCATGGCCTTGCTCTGGTGACGCTTTAGGCTTTGCCGGCTTAGACAAAGGTGAAGGAACCGCATACTTACTGCGCATTAAAAGTAACTTAGTAAGACGAGGGGCTATTTCCTCACGGTTAAGTGCTTTGTCGTAAAATTCAAAATTTAACCATTCGTACGCCATTTCTAATATGGCAACAAGTTCTTGCTGTGAGTAATTACGTGTATTTAATGGCTTGCCTTGCATAAGGGCTCTGGCATCACTTAGTTGTTGGTCACTTAATTGCGTTGAATAGTGGAATAACTTAGTGCCAAAGGCGGGACGATAATTTGGCGTTTGCAGTAAATTGTTATCCCTTAACACGGCAACAGTGTCTGAAGGAATAGCCTGCATATTAAATTGTGAGGTTAAGTTAAGCTCCTCATTTGCTAATTGCAGTAACGCGAGTAACTGATAGGAGCAATTTTCGTCTATAAAAAAATAATCAAAAGTGGCGTTTTGTAGCTCCCACAAATGCAGTAATACCAGCTCAACTTGTTGCTCGGTTAAGTTGAGTTTGTATTCCCAAATATCGCGTGATTCTAAATCATTATATTCGCGTACTTTTTTATAATACGGCATAAGCGAAAACTTACCCGGGTAGCTACCAATAAGGCCTTTTAATGCGTACATAGCAGCGTTATCTGAGCCATCAGGTTCTGCCGCAAAGTTTACAGCAAAGGCAATCAGCTCTTTACTACGGGTTTGATCTTTAGCATCGATGCGCAGCAAAGTGTGCCCAAACATAGAAGAAGGGCTGTTCATAAATGCAGTAGGGAATACAAGCGTAACTCCTTTAGGATTAATGACTTGTTGCCAGGCCTTAAGCTCAGCGCAATCAAGAGCAGGCCAATTGTTTTTAATTTTTGATTTTAGCCATGTGTAGCGAGCTGGAAATTGGCAGCTGTATTTTTGTTGACTGCTTTTATTGGCATTAAATGCGCTAATGGTGGCATTTAGCTCATCTACTGGGCTGGTTTTACCTGTAGGCGATAAAAAAAACTCGGCGCTATCTACTTCGCTTTTAAAGCTACCTAATGTGGTATTGCGGTAGTGGCCCAGTTTAAGCCAATAAGGGTGTGTGGCTAAGGTACTTTTTTCAATACTTTTAGCATGTGAATGCGTACTAAAAAGTATGGCTAGCAAGGTAAATAATATTTTTTTCATAATCACTAAATCATAAAAAAGCCGCTAGAGGATACTCTAGCGGCTTTATTTATACATATAAAACCGGCTAATTTAGCTGATTAAGAAAGAGTATAAGAAGCTAGTTGTGCATCGCTTGCTACAACAGCGTTTAGGTTTTCTAACACTGTTTGTGAAGTTACGTTCTCAGAAGTAAATACTGAAGAAAACTGTGCTTGAGCAAGCTTGTTGAATGCTGCTTTATCTTGTTCTGAAACGCCCCAAACCTCAGCAAGTGTTGCTAAAGTTTCGCCTTCACCTTGAGACATATCACGAGCAAGCTGCTCCATGTTGCCATCGATGAATAATGCGATTTTTTCAGAAGAAGTAACTGTACCAGTACCGTCACAACCTAAAGTACCAAATGTGATACCGAAAGTTTGGTTACCAGAAGTACCATTAGTTGTAGCGCCTAAAATTTTAACGCCTTTACCTTGCTGACCAGCAAATAACATAGAGCCTAGGCCACAACCAATATCTTGGTCAGCCATTGCATTAGAGAAAGGAAGTAAAGAAAGTGCTGCTACTGCGATTATTTTTTTCATATTCATAAATCCATATACGATTAGTCTTTATTTAGGGTAAATAAAGATCGCGGAGGATTCTAACAGAGTTGTAGAAAAAAGGAACATAACTAGCTATGAATTTTTTCATGTTGCGTTTACTTTAAGCAATAAAATAAACAAGTTACTTACTGTTTTTAGCTTGCTTTTAAGAGCTTGGCTTTTTACTTCTTGGCGCTCCGAGTAAAATAAACATGTGGCAAATACAAATAGATAAAAACGCACTCACACCTAAGGCACCGCCATAACCATCAAGCTTTGGTACTAGGTATTCAAATAAAAACGAAAATAAAATAGATGAGCTGGCCACGGTATAAATACCAAATCGGTGTGGGGCGCTCATGCCTATAAACGTGCCGCCAAAAAACACGACTGAGTATAAGTCGGGGTTTAGGTTTAAAGCACTTAATAGTAAATAAGCAATAATAGAAAGCGAGGCCGATGCACGTATGCCGTCAAAACGATTATGTTTGGCTAAGTAAAACGTTAGAAACGCACCTAATAAGGCTATAAATGGGTATTCTAAATTCATAAAACCATTCCTTTGGCCAACATAAATAAAGCCACGCTGGCAAAGGCAACACTGCCAAGCTTACCGCCAAATCCGGTAAACATATTTATGGTAAGCACATATAAACTGGCGCCAATAACAGAAATTATGGCTATTTCCCAATAACTTGTAATTAAGTATGTAGAGCACATACCGGCAAAACTACCTGCGTAAATAGCCGCATAGGGATGATTTTTAAACCGAGCAGGAAAAGGAATAAACGAGCCAATTAGCCCTGTAAGCGCCGCCGAAATAACTAAAGGCAATGCAAAAGTAGTGTGCATGGCAAAGCAGGCAACAAAGCCTAAAAAGAAGGTTATAAACTTTAAAAATAAGAATTTAATCATAGTGGCGCATTTTAAACTAATCCTTTTACGCTTTCTAACTATCTCTAATAAATAAAATGTGGGTGTTAGCGTTAAATGTTATTAAGGCTACTTTTTAAGCTGGATTGGTATTAACTATGCTTATTTGTGGCTGTTAATGTTTCATAAATTATATTTTATGTATAATAGAGGTTATTAATATACAAATTTAAAAGATTAAAGGTAATTTATGTCTAACTGTTTGCACTTGGCTATACCCGCTGGCGATTTAAAAGTAGCGAAAACGTTTTACTGTGATGTGCTTGGCTGTAAAACAGGGAACAGCGAAGAAGGGCGCTGGGTAGACATAGACTTTTGGGGTAATGAGCTCACCTTACACCAAAGCGAAGAGCGCTTACCCACTGTTCGCCACGATGTAGATATGGGCGCAGTGGCGGTACCGCATTTTGGTATTCATTTATCTGAAGATGAATTTAACGGTTTAAAAAAACGTATAGAAGATGCGGGGCTTGAATACCTAGATAAACCGTATCGCCGTTTTGTTGGTGATGAGTTTGAACAAGAAACCTTTTTTATTGAAGATCCAAACGGCAACGTGCTTGAAATGAAAACCATGGTAAACCCTGAGGTTTTATTTAAAAAAGCGTAAGCAATATTTATTAAAGAATAGGCCACTTTTGTAGTGGCCTTTTTTGTACCTATAGATGAAAATAATTACACCGTATGAGTGATATTTATTCACTCTACAGTACGGAATTTTAAACGTAGACTAACGCGCAACTCTCATACTTTATAGTTATTTATGTTGCTGTTAAAACTCACCATTGCGCCATTACTTTTATTATTTATTCACTTTGCTCAAAAACGCTTTGGCAGTTTTGTAAGCGGTATTATTCCGGGCTTGCCTATTACATCGGGCCCTATTTCGTATTTTATTGCGCTTGAGCAAGGTAAGTTATTTGCCAGTAACTCGGCTGTGGCGTCGCTGTATGGCATGAGCGGTATAGGCTTATTTTGTTTTTGTTATGCTGCCATGCTTGCAAAATACGGGGTAGTTAAAGCGCTGTTTGCTGCATTAACACTATGGTGCGCTTTTAGTGCATTTACCTTGTTATTGCCGGTGAATATTGCCTTTGCATCGGTGCTCTCGCTCAGTACTTTATTGGTGCTTGCGCTGGCATCGAGTAAGTTAAAATTTGCGCCCGATGCCAAACCTTTTACCGCTGCGTGGGAGCTGCCGCTAAAAATGTTACTGGTCAGCTGCTTTATTATGTTAGTTACGTTTATATCGGCAAAAATAGGGGCAATGTGGAGCGGGTTACTTTCTACTTTTCCGGTAATTTTGGCGGTTATGGGCAGTATTGCGCATGCAAGTGATAAAAAATACTCGGCGTATAAGGTGCTTAACGGCGGCATTATTGGCTCGTTAGGGGGCTGTGTGTTTTTTGCTGTGATTGCACTCGCGCTTAAGTTTGAATTTGTGATTTGGCAGGTATATGCAGCGGCTGCAGTGTGCTCAACTTTATTTACCATTATTATGAGCCACTATGTAAACCGTAAACAATTTGCCAAGCCGGCTACGGTTTAATAGCAATAAGCAGTATTGCTTAAATTTAGCCATCTACTAACGTGAGCGGTTTAACCTTTCGTTGTATTTTTTCGTGGTACATGGCGGTGTCGCCCGCTTTTAAAATTTCATCAATAGAGTGGGGCGGTTCACTAAATACGGTAGTACCCATACTCGCTTTAATGGCTATAGGGTCGTTGTTGTGATTTATTGTGAGCCTATTTAAGGCGGTTTTTAAATGATGAGTTTTAGGATTTACCTGCGCATTAGTATAAAAATGTGCAAGTACGACAAATTCATCACCGCCTAAGCGCCCTACAGCATCGCTGCTGCGAACACTGCTTTTTAAGCAACGGGCAACGTTGCATAAAGCGTCATCGCCTACAGCATGGCCGTAGCTGTCGTTTATTTGTTTAAAGTCGTCTAAATCTATATACATCAAACATAATACGCCGCCTTTTTTGGCGTGCATATTGATAAGCGCGGATGATTTTTTAGCCCAGCCCCTGCGGTTTAAAATACCACAAAGGGGGTCGTAGTCTGCTTCGGTTTCGGCGCGCTTTTGTGCAATTCGCATTCGGCTTATACGCCTTGAAACCGCAACAGCTAATAAAAATGATTCAACCGCAAACGCTAAGACAAACCCATAACGCTGCATAAACGGGCTTTGGTTAATAAGCAGCACCCTAAAAATCATACTTACTAATACAAAGCTAAGCGCTACAAATACGAGTGTTGCCTCGCGTACACCTTTGAGGGCTTGCATGGCTGCTAAAGTAAAAATAACAGCCACAATAAACAGCGAAGAATAAGCCATTATATGCCCTGCTATTGTCCAAAATAACAGGTCGGTAACGAGCATTTTAAGTACCGCGCATAGCATTACAGTACAGGCCAATGTTTTGAGCAGCTTGGTTAATTTAGGCCAGCGTTTATTAGTCTCGAGTAACGCAAGCATAAACCATGTGGCACTTAGTACGGTTAAGCCAATGCTAAGTAGGTATAAGTTAAAAATAACGCCAGAGACATGCTGCGTTACAAATAAATACAGTTGCCCTTCTTGGAGTAAAATAAAGCTGCCAATACAAAAAATGTAAATGCTGTAGAGCTTAAATACACTTTCGTTAAGTCTATGTCCCATTATTAATACATAAAAAATAAGTGTAATGCACAACCCATAAAATGAGCCCATAATCAGCGAATGTTGCTGTGCTTTTTTAAAATAAATATGAGTTGGCTGCCATTTAAACCGCGGTGTGTAATTAAGCTTTGATTCTAATGTTATTGTGGCTGTAAAAGCCCCCGAGTCCATTAAGTAGGCTACTTGCCCTGCTTTTAAGGGCGCTTTTACAGTGTTGTTTTGCTGCCAAGTAAAGCTATCTAGCCCCGGGCGTAAAAAGCTTAGTACGCCACCATTTTTAACAGAGCAACTTATTTTATATTGATTAACACCGCGTTGAGCAGTGAGTTCAGAAGGAGTATTTACCTTTAGCACAGAGGCAGGCGTGGGTGAGTTTAAGTGCTTTATTTTACATGTATCGGCAGCATGAGAATCAAAAGTAATAAATAACGTGAGCAAAGTAATGAAAACAAAAAAGAGCGCCCCCTTATTTTTAGGTGGGAAAAACGTCAATCTATTACCTTTATAGCTCATAAGCGGATCCAATTTTTACTACTTTTTTTATACTAGCAGAGCCGGACTATTTAGCTATTAGTTTACTGTTTAATAACGCTTAAAAGTGCGCTATTAAACTAGCTCCTGAGGTGCTTATGCCCGCTAAGTACAAAATAGCCGCAACTTAGTTAAGCAATTAAAAACACCATGTTGATAATTTGGCAATAATATTCGTATTAATTGTTTTAAATGATGATAGTAAACTGTACTCATTGGTTACTAGCCTTATTAACAATAAAACAGGATCACACTATGAAATACTTACACTCATTATTAAGCTCTAACGCAGGAATGGCAGCACTTATTTTACGTGTACCCGTTGGTTTAATTTTAGCAGCGCACGGCGCACAAAAATTATTTGCTTGGTTTGGTGGCTACGGTCTTGAAGGCACAGGGCAGTGGATGGCAAGCATTGGCCTTGAGCCTGGCTATTGGCTTGCAATGATGGCAGGCAGCGCTGAATTTTTTGGCGGCATTGCCTTAGTCATTGGTTTATTAACGCGCCCAGCGGCTGTAGTTACGGCGTTTACTATGCTGATTGCGATATTTAGCGTACACATTAGTCATGGTTTATTTGCAGCAAACAACGGCTATGAGTTCGCACTTACTTTGTTAGTTGCCACGGCTGCACTGGCTATACAAGGGGCAGGTAGCTTATCGGTTGATAACGTAATTGCTAAAAAGTTAGCGAACAAATCGCTGCCTCAGTAGTAGTAAATAACAATTCAGTATTAAAAAAATAGCGGCTAAATTAGCCGCTATTTTTGTATGGGTTAAGCGCTGTTTTATTTAGCACTGAATTTTAAAGAGTAGTTGTATTGCTTTTGCTCTAGTAAATACTCTTTATGGGTACTTGGGCTCCACGAGTCATCGCCGCCAACCCCCATATGTTGATGGTCAATATGTACATGTAAGCAATCATCAGCGACTAGCTCATTAGTGTGCTTTGCTTGCGTTAACATGCTTTGCGAATACTCGTTGGCGGCAAATAAAAACGTACCAGTCACGTTTAAGTTATTAATGCTTAGTAATTGGCAATCACTACGTACGCCATTATCGGTTGGGAATATATACGGAGTATGTAGCTCATTATATTGTGCGCTGTAATACCCTAAGCGCGCAGCAGCTTTACGATCTGGGTAGTTTTCAAATGGGCCTAAACCAAGCCAATTTACTTGTATATCGCTTGGTTTATTAAGCGTTGTGCTTACCCCTATGCGTGGCATGGGCGGGAGAGTATCGTTTAGTTGTACATCAATATTTAAGTTAATTTCACCTGTATTATTAAGTGTATAAAACCAAGTTGTTTTTGCTTGTACTGCGCCATTAAATTCATAACTAAATACACAGGTAATACGTATATCTACTTTTGATTGCACGACTTCAAACGAGCGACATGTACGCTGCCACTGCCCAATACCTGCTCTTAACCAGCGTGCTTCCCATGCGTTAGGGTCTAGGTTGTCTACTTCGCTTACGCCTATGTCGTTATCAAGCGGGGCGCGGTAAAAATTATCAACCAATGGGCTTTTAATAACTTGGGTTTGATTGTGCAGCCATTGCTCAATAAGGCCTGATTGGCTATTAAACACAAGTTTAAAGGTATCGCCTTCAATGCTTAGCTGTGTGTTGGTTTCGCTAATATTTAGTGCGCCGTGCGTTGAGGCGTTTGTTAACGCAGGCGAAAATGTATCAGCGCTTAAACTTTGGCTATTTATAAGCTTAAATTGCTCGGTGTTTAATACATGCTCGGCATTTGCAAAGCTTGAGTCGTTAATCAGTGCAACATCTAAATTAAGGTGATATTGCGCACCTGCTTTAAACACCAATTTTGTATTAATCGTTAGCGTTTGCGTGCTTTGCGGAGCAATATTAATAACTTGCTCGCCTTGCTCTACACATTGGCCATTTTCTATTAACTGCCAAACCAGTTTTTCGTTATCGGTTGCTCTAAATACATAATCACTAAATACATCAACGGTGTATTGGTTTTGAGTTTGCTCTCGCAGCGTAAATTGTAAATGTTGCTGGCTGTATTTAGCTTCAAACAGGCTTGGGTGCGGTGTACGGTCTGGAAATAATAAGCCGTTTATACAAAATTGGCGGTCGTTTAGTTCATCACCAAAATCGCCACCGTAAGCCCAGTAATGCTTGCCGTTTTTATCTGTTTTAGATAAACCTTGATCGACCCAATCCCAAATAAAGCCACCTTGCAAACGCGGGTATTCTCTAAATGCTTGCCAGTAATCGTCAAAGCTACCTAGGCTGTTACCCATTGCATGGGCGTATTCACATAAAATAAGTGGGCGCGTTTCACCTGGTAGGCTTAACCATTTTTTTATAGAGTATTTAGGTACGGCGTCATCGGCAACATGGGTATCTACACGGGCATACATAGGGCAAATAATATCGGTTGCGGTGGTATTTGCGCCGCCACCTTCGTATTGCACTGGGCGCGATGGGTCAAAGCTTTTAGACCAGCCGTACATCGCATCGTGGTTGGCACCGTGCCCGCATTCGTTACCCAGTGACCAAATAATAATAGAGGCGTGGTTTTTATCGCGCTCAACCATTTGCGTATAGCGCGACATAAATGCACCAGCCCACTGCGGATCGCTCGCTAAACGCCCCATAGGAAACATGCCGTGGGTTTCTATATTGGCTTCGTCTACTACGTATAAACCTAGCTCGTCACATAACTCGTAAAAGCGTGGATGGTTAGGGTAGTGAGCGGTGCGTACTGCATTAAAGTTATTTTGCTTCATCAGCTTAATATCTTCAATCATGTCGGTGGTACTCACCGTGTGGCCGTTTTCGGGGTGGTGTTCGTGGCGGTTAACACCGCGAATAAGTAGCGGTTTGCCGTTTAAGCAAAGCTGCCCGTTAAGCATTTCTACTTTTCTAAAGCCAATGTTGTAGGCTTCTACATCTACAGTGTTGCCTTGCTCATCTAGTAAGCTTACAACACAGCGGTATAAGGTCGGGGTTTCGGCGGTCCATTTTTTAGGGTTTTGTATATCAATTGTTTGAAATACTACATCGCTCCAACCGCCTTTTTCATCAACGCGTTTATTGTTAGTGCTTTGTATGTGTGGCTCACACAGTGCCTGTTCACCATCAAAAACCTGTACTGCTACTTGGTAGTTATTTGGCGCATCTATTGCGGTTTTTATATGTAGCGCTGCATCGCGGTAGCAGGCGTCTAAATCTGGGGTTATAAATACATCGCGTATTTGGTGTTGTGGTTTAGTAAGTAAATTAACATCGCGGAATATACCGCTTAGCCACCACATGTCTTGATCTTCTAGGTAACTGCCATCGCTCCAGCGAATAACCATAACCGCAATGCGGTTGGTGCCAGCCACTAACAGTTTGCTTAAATCAAATTCGCTGGGTAAGCGGCTATCCTGCGAGTAGCCCACCCATTGACCGTTACACCAAAGGTGAAACGCCGAGTTTACGCCTTCAAAAATAATATGATTACGCTGAGCTAATTGATCCGCCGTAATAGTAAACTCAGTGCGGTAGCAACCTGTTGGGTTATCGCTTGGTACAAATGGCGGGTTTACTGCAAAGGGGTATTTAACATTACAATAAATAGGTTTATCAAAGCCGTGTAGTTGCCAGTTAGAAGGCACTGGAATACTTTGCCAGTCGCTGGCGAGTGTTTCACTTAGCAATGACTCATCAACCGCTTCGGGTTTATCAAATAATTTAAAATCCCACTGGCCGTTTAAACTTTGTTTTTGTGATTGTGTGTTGGTACGGGCATGGTCAACGCTTTTAAAACCATTAAGTGGGCTGTGTGCTTTTACTTGATTAACTTGCACCGAAATAGGGTTTTCCCAATCGCGACGGTTAATTATGTGCTGTAGTGAGTTCATTAGTGTCCTATTGCATGTGTGGCAATTAAAGTGGCTTAAATATAGCTAAAATAATGTGTTGCGGTTATGCTTAAAGCTCTCTTTTATTTATCCAAAACTATCATTTTAAATTATGCGCAACACCATTGTAGATGTACTCGATATTGGCCCAGAGTGTACAGAGCGGTTTATTGATTTAGCCACGCTTTCGCAAATGCCAAGCCTTGAAATAGAGCTGGCAGGTTGCTCAAATTTATTGGGTGATTATTGTGTTGCGCGTACTAACCCGCTTGAACACACTCTTTTTTATACCTTGGCTGGCCAGGGCACGCTAAAAACCATTAATAACCAATATGCACTTGCCGAAAATAGCTTAGCTATATTGCCTGCAAGGCAAAGTTTTGAGGTTAAAATAGCGAGCGAAAAATGGGATGTTATTTGGCTAAACCTTGCAAACACCAAGCGTTGGCAACATTTAAATTTAGCGCAGGCTAAAGTATTAACTAATCAGCAGTTAGCGCCATTACATTTAGCTATGGAGCTTTTATACAGCGAGACAAACGCTACTTTGCGCGAAGGCGTAATGCCTATTTTAAGCCACTACTTAAATACTACGCTTCAAAGCGAGCCGCAAATAGGCGGGCAAAATAGATTAACCAGCTTGTTTTTAGAGGTAGAAGAACGCCTGCAGTTTGATTGGACAATAGAGGCTATGTGCGAACAAGTACATTACTCAGCACCGCATTTACACAGGTTATGCCAAGCGCAATTTGGTAAAAGTCCTATGCAGCAGCTGATTTATTTACGTATTAAACGGGCTAAAAACTTGCTACTAAATACCCGCTGGCCGGTTGCCCATATTGCCGCTTACGTGGGGTACCCTAATATATTTAATTTTTCAAAACGGTTTAAAAAATCAGTGGGCGTGTCACCCACTGAGTTTAGAAAAATGAGCATTTAAAAAATAGCTTGGTATAAAAAGCCTGCACCAATAGCCATAGTAATAATGACAAACAAAAAGGCGGCTATCATTTGGTTTTTAAAAATTGATTTAAGCAAAATAACTTCTGTTAAGCTTGCGCCCGCGCTGCCAATTATTAATGCCATTACCGAGCCAAGCGCCATGCCTTTTTTGACCAATGCGGCACTTAGCGGAATAACGGCTTCGGCTCTAATATAAAGTGGAATACCAATAATGGCTGCAATAGGAATGGCATACCACATACCATCGCCCGCATATTTAGCAATTAGCTCGGTAGGAATAAAGCCATAAATAAACGAGCCTATTGCTACCCCTAGCATTAAGTACGGAAACACCTGTTTAAAGTCTTTAAAGGTTGCATGCCACACTTTTACCCAGCGATTAGGCTGCGCTTTTTTAGTAGGCTCTATTGCTTTAGGTTCGCCGCAGCTTGTGGTTGCACAGCTTGGCTCAACTTCTTTAGGCTCACTACAGCTTGGTTTTGCGCAGCTACTAGTAGATTCTGTGCTGTAAGCTTCTGGTTTTACATACCTTTCAAAGCCTAGCTTTTCAAGGGTATAGCCTGCTACAACCGACACCACCATAGCCACTAAAAAGTAAAATAAAGCGACCTGCCAGCCAAAGGTAATTACAAATAACCCAATGATCACCGGGTTAAGTAGCGGGCTGCCAAATAAAAATACCATCATAGGGCCAAAGCCCGCTCTCGCTCTTAATAATCCTTTTAAAAACGGAATGGTTGAGCACGAACAAAATGGTGTAATAGCCCCCAATAAAGCAGCAACAACGTAGCCCTTACCGTTTTTTGAACTTAAAATAGATTGAATTTTTTCGGGTGTTATAAATAGCTGTAAAACACCCACTAAATAACTAATAACAATAAATAAAATAGTTAACTCTGTAGCTAAAAAGGCAAACATGCCTAACGCCTCTTTTGCCATTGCTAGCATTTCATTACTCATAACGCACTCCAAAGTACACAGGGTATAACTTACGTTAAGTAAGTTATATTTCGAATTTTATGGAAGTATATTGATGGGCAATAATATCGTCAATACTTTATTTCTAGATATATAGAAATAGTTTTTATGCCCTTGTTTTTAAATGTTTTATTTTTTAACTTTTAAGGTAACTTGCTAATAAAGCTGTATTTAAAGATTCAAATTGTTATTATTTCTAATAATTTAGAAATTACGAGGTTGTAATGGAAATTATCGACGTTGCAAAAGCATTAAAAGAATTAGGCCATCCTACGCGTTTAACTATATATAAGCGTGTAGTTAAAGCAGGGCACACTGGAATTAGTGTTGGCAATATACAAGAAGAGCTAAGCATGGCGGGCTCTACACTTTCGCACCATATATCGGGCTTAGTTAACGCTGGGCTAATTAGCCAAAGGCGCGAAGGGCGCACGCTTTATTGCGTGGCTATGTACCAGCGCTTAGACGATGTAATTGGTTTTTTACAAAACGAATGTTGTGTAGACGAAGGGCAGTAAACTTTTATCAACGGTTTTGCGCGTTGTTTATTGACCTCAAGACGCGCGCGGGTTTAATATGCCGCTGTTCCTAGTTTGTAAAATAGGAACCTACTTTAAATTTAATTAGGTAATGGATGCGCTCAAACTACTTTTTAGTCGTGATACTTCTTGTGCTTGTACACAGCTTTATTAGCTGTGATGCTGCCGCGTATCATTTACAAGAAGAAGTCGATCATGCTTCGCACATTCAGTCTGTGGCCGATACAGACGATGAAGACGCGCAACCACCTACCGAAATTCATGCCCATCAGCATTGCCACTGTGGTTACTACAGTACGATAAATCATTCAATAAGCCCTGAACAAAGCCAAGCCACAAACAATGCTTGTTACAATGGTTTAAATTACCCACCAGATGTTCCGCCACCCAATTTTTATAGCTAGTTTTTAATTTTAAACACTTTGTATATAACTGCCTGCGCCTGTGCGCTACAAGGCTAGTTATGTACATATTTAGGTTGCTTAATCGCGCTTGTTTTTAAAATAGGCATAGTGATTAAGCCAACTCTGTTTGTTAAAACGGATATGCTATATGAACAAAAAACTACTTATGCTGGTGGCGCTACTGTGTGCACTACCAACACTGAGCGCTTTGGCAAAAAGCGAGCCTCAAAACGTATTAACGCTAAAGCAAGCGCTTAAAAATACCGAGCAGCAAAACTTACAGCTTAAACGCTACCCGTACCATCAAAAAATATTAACCGCGCTTAAAAGCCAAGCCGCGCTTTCACCTAACCCTGAGCTGAGCTTTGAAGCTGAAAACTTTTTAGGAACTCATGGCTCTCATGCGTTTTCGGGGGCGCAGTACACGCTGGCTTTAAGCCAGTTAATTGAGCTTGGCGATAAACGCCAAAATCGTATTAATTACGCTACTGCAAATATAAAAGCGCAAACAATTGAGTATAAAAATACTCGGTTAGCACTTTTAGCAACCACCGCTGAGCGTTATTACCAAGTGCTAAAATTTCAGGCGTTAATTGCACTAAACAGTGAGCGTAAAAACACTGTTAAGCAGGCACTCAACGCAATTGAAAAACGCGCTAAAGCCGGTGCGGTCTCAAGTGCTAATGTAACCCGCATGCGTTATGCATTAAGCCAAGTAGATTTAAACACGGCCATGCTACAAAGTGAATTTGAGCGCTCTCGCTTAGCACTCAATGAGCTTTGGCAAGAGGAGCAAGTGAGTGATTACTATGCGGGAGATTTATCAAAAATAGCTGCTATTAAAAGTGAGGCAGCGTTACTTGATATGGTAAATACAGCACCAGAATTTGCACTACTACAGCAGCAATACATGCAACAAACGGCTAATTTAGCACTGCAAAAATCAACGGGTCAAAGTGATTTAACCCTTGGTGGTGGTGTGCGATATAACCAGCAAGCTGATGCCAGCTCGTTAGTGTTTTCGTTTTCAATGCCGCTGCAATTAAGTAACGCTAATGGCGGTAATATTGAGGCGGCGCAGCATCAGCTTACGCTACTTAATGAACAACAAGGGCAATTACGTATACAGTTACGTAAGCAAATACGCACGCTCTATGCGTATTACCAAGGTAAAGCGGCGCAAGCACAGCTTTTAACACAGCGCGTTATTCCACAAGCGCAAACGCTCATAAAACAAAGTTTAAAAAGCTATCAACAAGGGCAAATATCGGTATTGCAATTACTCGATGCACAGCAAGCTTTATTTGATTCTAAACGTGCACTTATCAACACCCATAGCGAGCTATATCAAGTGCTCCTTACCCTTGAGCGTTTAACTGGCCAACCTTTAATTGAGACTCATCAATCATGAATAAAACTCTTATCGCATTATTAATTACGCAATTACTTACACTCCCATTTTTAAGTAGCATGGCTATGGCATCTGATGACAATCACGAAGAAAGTCATGGTGACAGCCACGAACAAGGCCATAAAGACGAACACACACAAAAAGGCCCACACGGCGGCTTTTTACTAACCAATAACGCCCTTGATTTAGAGCTTAAATTAACCCAGTTTGCCGGTAATACCGAGCTGCGAATATATGGGTTTAAGAACAATAAAACCGTTGATATAAACCAGTTGGACGTAACCATAAACGTGCAGCGTTTAAGTGAAGCGCCACAGCTAATTCGCTTTAAAGCTGAAGATGACTATTTAGTAAGTACCGTGAGCGTAAACGAGCCGCATTCTTTTAAGCTTGATGTAATGGCTCGCTATAAAGGCGCTGAAATAAATTATCATTATGAGCAAGAAGAAGGGCGCACAACGCTAAGCGAGAAAGCAAGTGAACGCGCTGGTATTAAAACTGACATTGCAAAAGCAGGTAGCGTTGAGCTAACCGATACTTTATTTGGTGTTATAGCACCCACTGCGCAGAGCACCGTTGAAGTAATGGCGCCTTATACCGGGTTAGTTAACGATATTTTTGTAAGCATTGGTCAAAGCGTTAAAAAAGGCGATAAGCTTGCCAGCATAACCAACCGTGAAACCCTACAAAATTACACCATAAAAAGCCCAATTACAGGTGTTATTACCGAGCAATATTTAAAGCGCGGCGAGCTTGCCAGTAGCGCTTTAATGCAAATAGTAAACCTTGAAACCGTATGGGTTGAGCTGTCGGCCTTTCCCGATAACATTGAAAAGCTCGCCATAGGGCAAAGCGCTACAGTGTATGACTTACATCATCATTTAAATGCCCAAGGTGAGGTGTTTTACATAGCCCCAATGATGAGTGGTGGGCACATTGCACGTGCGCGAATCGAGCTTAAAAACCCTGATGGCCATTGGCGACCAGGTATGCATGTTAATAGCGACATTAGTACTGCAAAAGTAGATGCGGCTGTACGCGTCAAAGCGAATGCTATTCAAGAATTTAACGGCAAACCTAGCGTGTTTATAAAAAGTGGCAATGTGTTTGAAGTACGCCCAGTAAAACTCGGTGCTAAAAACAGCGAATGGGTAGAAGTGCTCGAAGGGCTTTCGCCAAACAGTGAGTACGTAACTGAGAATAGTTATGTAATTAAAGCCGATATTTTAAAAAGCGGCGCAAGTCACTCTCACTAGGAGGCAACATGATTAACTGGATAGTTTCGTTTGCGGTTAAGCGCCGCATGATGGTGCTTGCACTCACACTTTTATTTGCTGGGTTTGGCGTATACAACACACAAAATTTAGCCGTTGATGCGGTACCCGATATAACTAATGTACAAGTGCAAATAAATACCAAAGCGCCGGGCTTTACCCCGCTTGAAGCCGAGCAGCGCATTACATATTTGATTGAAACTGCAATGGCGGGTATTCCTAAGCTTGATTACACCCGCTCAATTTCGCGTTATGGGCTCTCGCAAGTAACCGTTATTTTTAATGAAGGGACCGATATTTATTGGGCGCGCCAGCAAATATCAGAGCGCATACAAAGTATTAGATCAGATTTACCTGCCAATATTGAGCCAAACTTAGGGCCAATTGCCAGTGGGTTAGGGGAGATTTTTACTTATTCTGTGCATGCAAATAACGGAGCATTAAAAGACGATGGTACGCCATTTAATGCAGAAGATTTACGTACCCTGCAAGATTGGGTTATTCGCCCGCAGCTATTAAAAGTAAAAGGCGTTACCGAAATAAACAGCCAAGGGGGTTTTGAGCGCCAGTACCAAGTAGCGCCCATGCCTGAAAAGCTACTCGCTTATAAGCTCACACTAAGTGATGTTATTACAGCACTTAAATTAAATAACAGTAACCAAGGTGCAGGGTTTATAGAGCGTTTTGACGGGCAATATTTAGTGCGCTCACCAGGGCAATTAAAAACCATTGATGATATAGCCAATACCGTGGTTGCTAAGCGCGATGATGCACCCGTTCGCATAAAAGATGTGGCGAACGTGCGTTTAGGCAAAGAGCTCAGAACCGGCGCCGCTACTTATAATGGTAAAGAAACCGTGCTTGGCACCGCCATGATGCTCATTGGTGAAAACAGCCGCGTAGTGGCAAAAGCCATGGCTGAAAAACTTAAAGATGTACAACTTAGCCTACCAGCAGGTGTAGTGGTTGAGCCTGTATACGACAGAACAACCCTAGTTGATAAAACCATAGACACTGTAAAAACGAACCTGTTCGAAGGGGCTGTGCTAGTTATTGTTATTTTACTGCTGTTATTAGGTAATGTAACCGGTGCGCTTATTACGGCCATGGTTATTCCGCTTAGTATGTTATTTGCCATTACCGGTATGGTAGGTAATAGAGTGTCGGGTAACTTAATGAGCTTAGGCGCAATCGACTTTGGTTTAATTGTTGATGGCGCTGTAATTGTGGTTGAAAACTGTTTAAGGCAACTTGGCCTTGCGCAACATAAGCATGGCAGGCTACTTACACTAAACGAGCGTTTAAATGTGGTAACCGCCGCCACTAAAGAAGTGTTCAGCCCAGCAGTATTTGGCATTTTAATTATTATGCTGGTGTATTTACCGTTATTTGCACTGAGCGGGGTTGAGGGCAAAATGTTTCAGCCAATGGCATTTACCGTTGTAGCTGCACTAGTTGGCGCACTTATTTTTGCCGTTACCTTTGTACCTGCCGCTATTGCGGTATTTGTACGCGGTAAAGTGAGTGAAAGCGAAAATGCAGTTATGCGCGGTATTAAAAAAGGTTATAAACCGCTACTTGGCTTATCGCTAAAACTACCGTGGGTGATGGTATGTATTGCGGGTGTTTTAGTGATTGCACTTGGCTTTAAAGTTAAAAATATGGGCGCTGAGTTTTTACCGCAACTAGATGAAGGCGATATAGCCATGCATGCACTGCGTATTACCGGTACCGGTATTGGGCAATCGGTAAAAATGCAAAAAGAGCTAGAGCAAGCCATTTTAGCTAAGCCGGAGGTGGCAAAAGTATTTTCAAAAATTGGTACGCCCGATGTAGCAAACGATCCGATGCCACCTAACGTTGCCGACACCTTTTTAATGTTAAAACCGCGTGAGCAATGGCCAAATCCTGCTTTACCTAAAGAAGAACTGGTTAAGCAAATTCGCCATTTGGTAAATGAAGTACCAGGTAACAACTATGAGTTTACCCAACCAATAGAAATGCGCTTTAACGAGTTAATAGCTGGCGTGCGCGCCGATGTGGCAGTGCGTATTTACGGCGATGATTTATCAACATTAAAACAGTATGGCGAAAAAGCCACAGCCTTGGTGCAAAGCATTACTGGCGCAACCGATGTACGCCTTGAGCAAATGGAAGGCCTGCCTACGCTTTCGGTTACGCCGCTTCGCGACCACATGGCGCTGTTAGGTTTAACAGTAACTGACATACAGCAAAGTGTAAGCGCTGCTATAGGTGGTGTAAAAACTGGGCTAATTTATGTAGGCGACAAACGTTTTTCGTTATTAGTGCGTTTAGATGAGCGTTGGTCTAGCGATATAACACAGCTTGCACGTTTACCTGTTGCTGTGCCAAAAAGTGCTAATCCCGACCTTGCATTTGTACCGCTGGGCGAAGTTGCAAATATTAGTATTAATAAAGGGCCTAATCAAATAAACCGTGAAAGCGGTAAGCGTAATGTTGTAGTAACTGCAAATGTAGAAGGGCGCGATTTAGCAAGCTTTGTAAGCGATGCACAAACTGCTTTAAATGCGCAGCTTAATTTACCTAGTGGTTATTGGATTGAATACGGCGGCACGTTTGAACAACTAGAATCGGCAAGTAAGCGGCTATCGCTGGTGGTACCGGTTACTTTATTACTTATATTTGGCCTGCTTTATAGCGCGTTTAATTCACTGCGTGATTCGTTAATTATATTTAGCGGCGTACCACTTGCCCTTAGTGGTGGTGTGCTTGCGTTACTGCTACGCGATATGCCGTTATCAATATCGGCAGGTGTGGGGTTTATCGCGCTAAGTGGTGTAGCGGTATTAAATGGCGTGGTTATGCTGTCGTTTATTAAGCAGTTAAGAGCCGATGGGCTTAGTTTGATAGATGCAATACAAACCGGTGCGCTTTCGCGCCTGCGACCAGTACTTATGACGGCTTTAGTGGCGAGTTTAGGGTTTATTCCTATGGCGCTAAATACAGGCACCGGCGCTGAGCTACAAAGGCCGCTGGCAACGGTTGTGGTTGGCGGAATTATTTCATCAACTCTACTGACGCTATTAATATTGCCTGCGCTTTATAAATTAGTGCATGCAAAGTTTATTAGGCATAAAAAGGCTGAGCTTATTTAGTATAGTCTGCAATTTTTTTAATATAAATTATCTATCTGGTTAAATATCTTAACTAAAATAAGCACTCATTTTTTACTTTACTGTGAGCAGAGGAATAGAGTTAAAGGTACTATAGGTATGCAAAACCATCATTTTTCGGCTGATTTCCTAAAATATTAGGCCTTGAGTGAAACAGAGCTAACAAGATATGTCGTGTAGCAGTATAAAGCTATTTTAATGGCTTTTTACTGCTAACTTTTTGTTTATAAAATCGCGCATTTCATCGGTTAATACACTGCTAGAAATATATTGCATACCTTTATTATGGTGCACTAAGTAGCCGTGGTTAGTTTTAATAATATGGGTTATTTCTGCCCACTTAAATGTATGGCTTTTATAGTGGTTTTCGGTGCTAATAGCGTCATCGGTAAACGAAAGAGTAACCGTTGAGCCCGAAGCACGACTAAACATTTGGCGCGTAACCCACCAAGGCCTGCGGTAATAAAAGGCAACGCATTCTAATACACCTAGCATTATTAAAAATGTACCTAGGTAATGATCGTCCATAGCGTAAATACTAATTAAACCTAAGCACACCAGTAATGCCAGCAAAAAATACTTTGGCTTGGCTGCTTTACTATAAGAGTGGGACTCGTCAAAGCATTCGTAGTAGTAGGGTTTATCGAGTGTGTAAGTGGTGGTCAGTGCCATAATTGCTAATAAGTAATAGTTTTCGCTATTTTAACAAGCTAGCGTAAAAATCACACCCGTTAATGTAGGCTATGCATTATAAGAGTTAGAAGCCGCTTTTTATTAGCGCACAAAAAAACGGCTTATTAAAAGCCGTTTTTTACGTTACCAAACAGATTAACAGTTAGTTTCTTCTGCGTTAACGCCTTCTTTTACATTTTCACATGCATCTTCAACAGAGTTTTGCACGTCAGTTACTGCTTCATCAATACGCTCACCTGCTTCTTCTGCGTGGTTGTCTTCACAACCCATCATAAAGAAACCTGCAAATACGGCGATTAGTGCTGCTTTTAAAGTTGTTGAGTTCATAATGTAATTCCTTGTATATGTTGATTGTTTAGTGTTTTAAATATGTTAGTAGCTACCTGGGCGATTTACCGCGCAGCGCACCTGAAACTAAAGAAATCACTAAAAGTACTAAAAAGATAAAGAATATAATTTTTGCTATACCAGCTGCGGCACCTGCGATACCACCAAAACCTAACACTGCAGCGATTAAAGCAATAACTAAAAATGTAATTGTCCAGCGTAACATTGTTTTCTCCTTGGTTATCAAATTCGTTCGAAAGTAATAATGCCAGTTGCGTGCCAGAGTTTAATTTTATTAATTTTCAATATGTTATGGTTTTTTGAGCGAAGATTGTAAACTTAGGATTGGTAAGTTTTACGTTTAACGATGTAACTTATTCACACTATTGTAAAGAGAGTAAAAAAATAAATATTTTTTGTGCGCTGCTTTACTAGTCTTGGTAAGACCAATTTACATTTTAGCCCAAACTGATTTTTTACCTGCCGTTTAACTTACTATTTTTTATAGTTTTTAAGTTTTTTTGGGTTTAACCATATAACCTTTGCCTATAACGGTTATTTTTATCATCTATATCTAAGCTAGTTTAACCCTGTATTAGCTATGTTAACTATTGTGGCTGTATGTTATTTTAATTTTAATTGGTTTTACCAATTGACAGGTGGTGGACAAAGTTAAAAGTTTTGTTATCATTCGGTGAATAATTATTTAAATAAAGCGGTTTTTTATATCGCTATATAGTGCAGGGGGAGAAAAATGGATATAGGAGCTGTACTCACAACCGCAGGTAGCTTGATGCTGACGGGCATGGTGGGCGTGTTTGTATTTCTTTCAATATTGATTGGTGCTGTGTCACTCATGTCTAACTTGGTTGCTCGTTTTGACGAGGCTGAAGTTGCAATACCGGTTAAATCACCATCTTTAAAATCTCAAGGTGTGCCAAGCGAGCACATCGCTGCTATTAGTGCTGCCATTGCTCAGTACAAATCAAATAATAAATAAGAGGCACACATGGCTAAATTAAAATTAACAGAACTTGTTTTACGCGATGCTCATCAGTCTTTACTTGCAACCCGTATGCGCTTAGATGACATGCTCCCTATTGCTAGCAAACTTGATGATGCCGGTTATTGGTCTATTGAGTCATGGGGCGGCGCTACGTTTGACTCGTGTATTCGTTATTTAGGTGAAGACCCGTGGGAGCGTATTCGTGCCCTTAAAAAAGCAATGCCGAATACTAAACAGCAAATGCTATTGCGCGGGCAAAATTTATTGGGTTACCGCCACTATGCCGATGACGTGGTAGAAAAGTTTGTAGAGCGTGCCCACAAAAATGGTGTAGATGTATTTCGTATTTTTGACGCCATGAACGATGTACGTAACTTAGAAACGGCAATTAAAGCGGCTGTAAAAGTAGGAGCACACGCGCAAGGCACTATTTCTTATACTGTAAGCCCAGTGCATACCCTTGATATGTGGTTAACCCTTGCAAAACAGCTAGAGGATTTAGGTTGTCACTCTATTTGTATTAAAGATATGGCAGGCTTATTAAAACCATATGATGCAGAGCAACTTATTAAAGGGCTAAAAGAAACCGTTTCTATCCCTATTGCTATGCAGTGCCATGCAACCACAGGTTTAAGTACTGCTACATATCAAAAAGCCATTGATGCAGGCATTGATATGCTTGATACCGCTATTTCTTCAATGAGTATGACTTACGGTCATTCAGCTACAGAAACCATTGTAGCGATTGTTGAAGGAACGCCCCGCGATACCGAATTAGATTTAAACCAGCTAGAAGAAATAGCGGCTTACTTTAGAGATGTACGTAAAAAGTACGCTGCCTTTGAGGGGAGCCTTAAAGGTGTTGATGGCCGTATTTTACTCGCGCAAGTACCTGGTGGCATGTTAACCAACATGGAAAACCAACTGAAAGAGCAAGGCGCAGCAGATAAGCTAAATGAAGTATTACTTGAGATCCCACGCGTGCGTGAAGATTTAGGTTTTATTCCGCTAGTTACTCCAACATCGCAAATTGTAGGCACACAAGCAGTACTAAATGTGCTTACGGGTGAGCGTTATAAAACAATTACCAAAGAAACCGCCGGTGTTTTAAAAGGCGAGTATGGTTTAACACCTGCACCTATGAACAAAGAGCTGCAAGAGCGAGTGCTTGATGGCAGCGAGGTTATTACGTGTCGCCCTGCAGATAATATAGCCCCAGAGCTTGCATCGCTTGAAGCAGAGCTGCAAAAAGAAGCGCAAGAACAAGGTTTAACACTTGCTGATGAGCAAATAGATGATGTGCTTACCTATGCATTATTCCCACAGGTTGGCCTTAAATTTATTAAAAATCGCAACAACCCAGATGCCTTTGAAGCAGTGCCAAGTGCTGATGATGCAAACGCTAAGCCTGCAGCAAAACCTGCAAATAACAAAGGTGTTAGCGCTGAGCAATACAGCGTTAAAGTTGACGGTAAAGTTTACGATGTAGTGGTTGCGCAAGGTGGCGAGCTTAAAGAGGTAACGCTAAAAGATTCAGAGCACTTACCACAATCAGCATCGGTTGCATCAGGTGAAACACTGAATGCGCCACTGGCGGGTAATATTTTTAAAGTAAAAGTAAAAGCAGGCCAAGCCGTAAACGAAGGCGATGTGGTTGTTATTATGGAAGCGATGAAAATGGAAACCGAGGTTCGTGCAATGCACTCAGGTACTGTGGCTGAGGTCTTAGTGTCTGAAGGTGATGCTGTGACAACGGGCGATGCAATTATAGCGATGGCGTAGGAGTAGCTTTAATGGAAGGTCTTTTAAACCTTTGGCATGCTACCGGCATTGCTAACTTTACGTTTCCTGGCTTAATAATGATTGCGGTAGGGTGTTTGTTGTTGTTTTTAGCCATTGCTAAAAACTTTGAACCCCTATTACTGCTGCCGATTGGCTTTGGCGCAATACTGACTAATATTCCGGTTGCTGGGCTTTCTGACCCAGGTGGTTTGCTTTATTACGTGTACTACGTAGGTATTGATACGGGGATCTTCCCTTTATTAATTTTTATGGGAGTAGGGGCGCTAACCGATTTTAGTGCGCTTATTGCCAACCCGCGTATGTTATTACTGGGTGCAGCCGCGCAGTTTGGTATTTTTGCCACCTTGTTTGGGGCAATTTTATTAAACTATGTACCTGGCTTTGAATTTAGCTTACAAGATGCCTCAGCCATTGCCATTATTGGTGGTGCCGATGGCCCTACAGCTATATTTTTAGCATCAAAGCTTGCCCCTGATTTACTAGGTGCCATTGCGGTTGCTGCTTATTCTTACATGGCGTTAGTGCCAATTATTCAGCCGCCTATTATGCGCGCATTAACTACACCTGATGAGCGTGCTATTAAAATGCCAGAGCTGCGCAAAGTATCTAAAAAAGAGAAAATAGTATTTCCTTTAATGGTACTGAGCTTAACCGCTATGTTTTTACCAGCGGCTATTCCCTTAGTAGGTATGTTCTGTTTAGGTAATTTAATGCGTGAGTCTGGTGTTGTAGATAGGCTTAGTAACAGTGCCCAAAACGAAATTATTAATATAACCACGATATTTTTAGGTTTGGCAGTGGGCTCTAAACTAGCGGCCGATCAGTTTTTAACTGTAGAAACTATTGGTATTTTGGTGCTCGGTGCGTTGGCATTTGCTATTGGTACAGCGTCGGGTGTGTTTATGGCAAAAGGCCTTAACAAGCTTTCTAAAACACCTATTAACCCTTTAATTGGTGCTGCGGGTGTATCGGCAGTACCGATGGCGGCGCGTGTAGTTAATAAAGTTGGGCTTGAGAATAACCCACATAACTTTTTACTTATGCATGCTATGGGGCCAAACGTAGCTGGAGTACTAGGAAGTGCCGTAGCCGCAGGTATATTACTGGCGCTTGTTGGCTAGTATTTAGGATTTAATCCAACCGATTAGCGCAGTTTACTGCGCTTTTTTTATGCCTATAAAACTGCACGTATTAAAGTTTGTTTGCAGACGTATTTTTGTTTACAGTGAGGGCTATGCACACTAATAAGGATAGTCATCATGCTTCACACCCCTTTGGCAAAATATTTACCTCATGTTAGTAGACTCGTTTTTGGCTGTATGGGCCTAGGCGGCGGTTGGAATAAAGACGCCATTACTAAGGCTCACTTAAAGCAAACTCACGAGTGTATTGATGCAGCCATAGCTGGCGGCATTAACTTTTTTGATCACGCCGATATTTATACCTTTGGCAAAGCCGAGCAGGTATTTGGCCAAGCACTAGCTGAGCGACCAGAGCTGCGCGAGCACATGTATATTCAATCTAAATGCGGTATACGCTTTGAAGATGATAAAGGCCCCAAGCGTTACGACTTTTCGGCCAAGTGGATTGAAGAGTCAGTTGAAGGTTCACTTAAACGTTTAAACACCGATTACCTTGATGTGCTTATGCTTCATCGTCCTGATCCGCTAATGGAAGTAGAAGAAATTGCACAAGTATTTAGCTGCCTTCAAGAAAGCGGCAAAGTACGTAATTTTGCCGTATCAAACATGCAGCAGCACCAAATGAACTTTTTACAACATGCCCTAGATATGCCTATTGTTGCTAATCAAATTGAAGCAAGTTTACAAAAACACCAATTTGTTGATGAAGGCGTTTATGCAGGTAATGCAGATGGAAAAGATCTTAACTTTACACCGGGCAGTGTAGAGTATTGCCGCCACTTTGATATTCAAATACAAAGCTGGGGAAGTTTATGCCAAGGGCTATACACAGGGGGCGATTTAACAAATGCATCGCAAGCCGACATAAATACCAGCATACTCGTAAATAAGCTTGCTGCACTTTACGATACAACGCCTGAGGCGATTGTTTTAGCTTGGTTATTACGCCACCCTGCATTAATACAGCCAATTATTGGCACAACGAACGTTGAGCGTATTGCAGCGTCATGCGGTGCGCTAAATGTTACGTTAAGTCGCGAACATTGGTATGCATTGTATGTAAGCGCCAAAGGCCATGAATTACCATAATTAAGGTTTAGGAATGAATATATTTGTTATTTTAATTTGCTTGTTTGTCGCTCTAGCGGTGCTGATACCTTTGCTTGAAAAGTACCAAGGTAAAATGGGGTTGGATGGCGCAACCAAATACAGCAAATATATTTGGCCGCTGGTTATGGTTTCTTTAGTCGTACAGCTAATTTATGTATTAATGAACTAATAAACTAATAAATTAATAAAAAACACAAAAAAGCCTTTGCAGGTTAACCCTGCAAAGGCTTTTTTAGTATCTATAACTTATACGTTACTTAAGTGCTAGCTGTAGTTCGCGATTGCGTTCAAGCTGTGCAATAAAGTTTTCGGCAATAGGTTTAAACTTAGCAAGTTCAGAGCGTGGTAATGGCTCAGACTTAGGTAACTTAACGGTTTTAGGATTACGGTGTACACCATTTACTAAAAATTCGTAGTGCAGGTGCGCGCCTGTTACACGGCCGGTAGAACCCACTGTACCAATTTTGTCACCTTGTTTAACCTTTTGGCCTGTTTTAACAAGCTTTTTGTTAAGGTGTAAGTACTTAGTTACGTACTGTGTGCCATGGCTTATAAATACGTAGTTACCATTGTACTTACTGTAACCTGCTTTAATTACTTTACCGTTACCCGAGGCTACAACCGGTGTGCCTGTACGTGCTGCGTAATCAATACCACGGTGCGCTCTTACTTGCCCTGTTACTGGGTGTAAGCGACGTGGGTTAAAGCTCGAGCTAATATACTTAAAGTTTACCGGCGCACGTAAAAATGCTTTTTTCATGCTGCGCCCTTCAGGCGTATAAAAGCTGCCGTCGGTATGGCGAATAGCCGCATAACGCTGGCCTTGGTTTATAAATTCTGCCGCAATAATTTTACCAGTGCCAATAAACTCGCCATCAACATAATGCGACTCGTAAATTAGCCCAAACTGATCGCCCTTACGAATATCGTTGGCAAAATCCACATCCCAACCAAATATATCAGCAAAGTTCATTATTTGGCGCTCGCTTAAGCCTGCAGCAATTGCTGAGGTCCAAAAGCTGCTAGAAATTTCGCCACCGGCTGTTTTGCTCAGTGTTTCTATTTCTTTGCTATCTATTGATGTGTCGTAATTACCTTCGTCATTTAAGGTAACAAACAAAGTATCTGTTTTTGAAATAACATAACGAAGCTGAGCTAAATCACCGTTTTCTGCTGTTGCAAAACTAAGTATTTCACCTGGGTGAATTTTAGTTAGTTTGCGTGTTTCAGCATTGGTGTTAATTAGCTTGTGAAGCGTTTGCGCTGAAAAGCCAGCACGCTTGAAGATAATTGCTAAATTATCGCCGTTTTTAACTTGATGATCGACTAAGTCGTATTCTGACAGCTTTTCTGCTGCTTCTGGCGAATTTAATTCAGTTAATTTTTCGTTGTCTTCAACTTTAACTTGTAACTCGTAACGCTTACCAATTTCTAGTGCATTTGCACTATTGTCTTTGGATGCAGTCGCTTTTTCTGAAGGAAGAAAGGCTAAGCCAACAATAGCAGAAACCAAACCTAGAATAAGCAATTTGTGTTTTTTGGGAAGCGTGTTAACCACGTGAACCATAACGTGCCTTTTCTGCTGTCGTGAAAATAAAATATATATTAATGCAGGATATACGTAATAAGGTACGAATACTAGTAAATAAAGCTAAAAGCCCCGCAAATGTTAGTAAAATGACAATTTATATTTGTTTAAGTTTATCGATTTAAACTGATTCTAAAGTGCGCTAAAATCGGCGTTTAAACACCATTTCTAATTGCCTAACACAGTGAGACTAGGCTTATTGAGTTTAGTTGCATTATTCGCATAAAAAATTGTTTTAATTAGGTAGAAATTTGTTATGTTAGCAACATAAGTGCTTTTGGTTTAAATCTGTTTTAAACCCTTATGTAGCAAGTCATCTAGTTGCCCCTTCGTTGGCAGAATTTTGGAGTAATACACAGTGGATTTACAAACCGCTCTAGCAGAGATAAAACGCGGTGCAGAAGAGATATTAATTGAAGACGAATTAGTTGAAAAACTAAAGTCGGGCAAAAAGTTAAAAATTAAAGCCGGTTTCGATCCTACCGCGCCAGACTTACATTTAGGTCACACTGTACTAATTAATAAAATGAAAACCTTTCAAGATTTAGGTCATGAGGTTATTTTCTTAATTGGTGACTTTACCGGCATGATTGGCGATCCAACAGGCAAAAATGTAACACGTAAACCACTGACCCGTGAAGATGTACTTGCCAATGCTGAGACTTATAAAGAGCAAGTTTTTAAGATTCTAGACCCAGCTAAAACCACCGTTGCCTTTAACTCTTCGTGGATGGAAAACCTCGGTGCCGCAGGCATGATCAGACTTGCAGCTAATCAAACTGTAGCGCGTATGCTAGAGCGTGACGACTTTAAAAAGCGTTACGGCAACGGACAACCCATTGCAATTCACGAATTTTTATACCCACTCGTACAAGGCTGGGATTCGGTTGCACTTGAGTCAGACGTAGAGCTTGGTGGTACTGATCAGCGCTTTAACCTTTTAATGGGCCGCGAGCTTCAAAAAGTAGAAGGCCAAAAGCCTCAAACAGTATTAATGATGCCATTACTTGAAGGTACTGACGGCGTTCAAAAAATGTCTAAGTCGCTTGGTAATTACATTGGTATTACTGATGCGCCAAACGATATGTTTGGTAAAGTAATGTCGATTAGCGACGTACTTATGTGGCGCTATTACGACTTACTAAGCAGCTTATCAATCGAAGAAATTGCAGCGCAAAAACAACGCGTAGAGCAGGGCACTAACCCGCGTGATATTAAGATTGAGCTGGCGAAAGAGTTAATTGCACGTTTTCACAGTGAAGAAGCTGCGCAAGCCGCACACGATGACTTTATCAAACGTTTTCAGAAAAAAGCGCTACCTGATGAAATCCCTGAGCTGACAATTACCATTGCAGAAGAAGGTATTTTAATTGCTAACTTACTTAAAGAAGCTAATTTAGTAGCCAGTACTTCTGAAGCAATGCGCATGATTAAGCAAGGTGCAGTAAAACTTAACGGTGAAGATAAAATCACTGATACAAAACTTGAAGTAGCAAAAGGCACGACCGCTATTTACCAAGTAGGTAAACGTAAGTTTGCCAACATTACTGTTGCGTAAGCGCAGTTAAAACTAAAAAACCAGTTTAGGCTGGTTTTTTTGTGCGCGTATTTTGGCTGCTAAAAAAACACTAAATCAGCTTTAATATCTCAATACTGATAATAACTAACAGCCAAAAGGCACGCGCTTGATTTAATCTATTTATGATCACAGGGACGTCTTCGGCTTTTGGGAGTCGCTCGGTTCCAATTCGCATTTTATTAAAACGCTTACCAAAATAAACCGCAGGGCCGCCTAGCTGTGCGCCAATAGAGGCGGAGCACACACTTAAAATCCACCCTGTATTTGTTTGATAAAAGTGTCTGCCATAGTGCTTTATGTAATGCATACTTTGTTTACTGGCTTTGCTTGCAGCAATTGTTAATGCAAGTAAGCGTACGGGGATAAATTCGATTATAAACAAAAGTAGTTTAAGCGGTTTTAAAAAGTGGCTATTAGGTGAAATATCGGTGCGCCAAGCATGCTGCATTAAAGTCAGTAGCCGATACGCTAAAGCGGCAATTGGCCCAAGTAATAAAAATATAAATATAACGGTAAAGTAATTACGGGCAGTTCGTAAAATTAAGCTTTCAATTAAGGCTTTAATAATACCTGGCGCTGAGAGCTTATTGACCTCTCGGGCAAGCAGTGGCTTTACGAGTTCACGCGCGGTAGATTTTTGGTTTTGTTTTACTAACTTTGCAACACGCAGGGCTTTTTTTTCAATCGCTTTGCTTTCTAGGCACAAATATAAAATGAGGCCCGCGAGGAGCTCAGGATAAAAGGCAAATTCAAGCAGTAACACAATAATAATAAGAATAACGCTTAAAACTAGCGTACAGGCAAGAGTGGAGGCTAAATAAAGGTAACTTTTAGGCTCACTTGGTTTATAAATCCGTTTTCCTATAGCACTAAATACAGCGGTTAATACTGTATTAGGGTGATACCAGCTTTTTAACGGGAAAAAGCGCTCAGCAATGAGCGCCACAAAAAAGGCAATAAAGTCCAAATGGTTTTGAACAATATTGCTTAGCATTTACAGCGTAACTTTTGTTAGTTTTTCCAATAGTGCAACAACCATTTTTGATGAGTTGATTGATGCAGTCTCTAAGTATTCTTCAAACGATTGCGGCGACTCTTTACCGGCAATGTCAGACATAGAGCGAATAACCACAAATGGCGTATTAAGCGCAAAACACGTTTGTGCAATAGATGCGCCTTCCATTTCTACTGCAAGCATTGTAGGAAAGTCGCTGCGTGCTTTATCAATTCGCACTGGATCACACATAAATGAATCACCCGTACAAATTAAGCCTACTAAGGTTTTTACTTCGCTAATTTGCGCAATGGTTTGCTCGGCAGCTTCAACTAGTTTTGGGTGTGCGGCAAAGCCTGCTGGCATTTGTGGAACTTGGCCGATTTCGTAGCCAAAAGCGGTTACATCTACATCGTGATGGCGTACTTCTGAAGAGATAACAACATCGCCAACACTTAAAGAGGGATCAAAGCCACCGGCAGAACCTGTGTTGATAACACAGTCAGGATTAAAGTTATCAATTAATAACGTGGTTGCAATCGTTGATGCCACTTTACCAATACCCGATTGCACAAGTGTTACTGTATTACCTGCTAATTCGCCTGTGTAAAAGGTAAACCCTGCTTTTGTTAGCACTTGTGGGTTTTGCATTGCTTCACGTAAAATTTTAACTTCTGGCTCCATTGCGCCAATAATACCAACATTCATAGTGTTTGATTCCTGAGTTTGAATACGTAGATTATACGTGAAGTTAGCAATAAAAAACAAAAAAGCGAGCTGTTTTACGGCTCGCTTTAAATACTTTTAGGAGAGTATTTAATTCTATTTTAAATTTCGGCTAACGCAGTGGTTTGGGCTTTAGCCTGAGAAGGTGACAATACCGCAGGTTTACTTACACGATTACGTGTTGGACGAGCCGATTGCACCGCTGCAGGTTTGCCTAATTTAAACATAATTGCATCGCGCACCTCAGAAGCGCGGTAGCCTGATTTTACTTTCATACGAATATGTGGAATGCCAGCGGATTCTAAAGCGCCGTTTACAAACCAGTCGCGCTGCGCTTTGTGGCCATCTTTATTGGCGTTGTTAACTAAATCGACCGCTGCCACTATCGTCATTTTTTCTTTATCTACCAGCACAAAATCGAGTTGTTTATTTTTAGCTTTAGCTAAAGCTGCACGTTTTGATTTAGCAGAAAGGCCTTGCTTGCAGTCGATTACATCGATGAGTTTGACGCGGCTCACAATTTTGTATTGATCGCCTACCGCACGCTCTAAAAGATTTAAAAATGCACCCTCAACCTGTGTAAACACGGTTTGTTTGCGGGTAAAAGGATAGGGATTGCCGCCATCATCACTAAATTTTGACGCAACCACAGAGGCCCCAACCACTAATACTAAAATTGATAATAAAGCGAATTCCATACGGTAACTCCATAACAACAAATTGACACTGCTCAAGTAAAGCAATTTACGTGCCTAAAAATTGGTTGTTATGGCTAATTACCGTATGTATTTATTATTAATGCAGCAGGGCTGCTAGGCTTTGTAACCGCCCTCAATTCCTTTAACGGCAATAGCGACTGCATCATGCGCATGGAGTGATTCGTAATGATTAATTTGTAGCCAGTAATCACTAAAGTTATCGTTTTCAAGAACCGCTTTAATTTTACGTGCAGCGTCTTCACAAAACATTAAATTTTGACCGTTAAGGCGGGCAAATTCTTGCTCATCTTCACGTTTTACTGCCGCTTGTACCGGGGTTTTTAGTTCAGCTTCTAATGTATCAATTAAATTTACTACGTCAAATTCACTAATCGTGTTGTCTAGCTTTACTTTAACGTTTGCAATTGAACGCTGTGAGTGAGGCGTTGCCACAATACCCTGTGTTGTACCTAGCCATGCTAAAACGTCTTTTTGATTAAGTGTTTCTTGGTTAAACTTTTCGCTAAAAGCATTTTGAATAAGCTGGCGAGCAAGTGCTGCAGAGCATGGACAGGTTGATGAATAAGTAACATCCACGCTTAGCTCGTAGCTAATTACGCTATTTTCAATAGTGCTGGTTAGGGTAATTGGGTAGCTTTTCCAACCTGCTTTACCGCTTAATAACGATTTACGACGCAGCGGTAACTCAAATTTAAACTCTATTTGGGCTTTGTCACTTAATCCTTCGTGGCTGGTGATAAAGGTATCGAGTGCTTGAGCTAAAGTTTGTGGGTTAACTTGTTGCTCTGTAGAGAGTAAATCAAGCGCTAAAAATAAACGCGACATATGAATGCCTTTAGCGTCTTCTTTATGCAAATTAACAAAGGCACGCGCTTTTGCGTTAACGGTAACGGGTGCTAAATCTTTCGATTCAAAAATAAATGGCAGTTCTATTTCGCCCATACCAACCCAGTCTAACTTACCTGTTTGTAAGGCGGGAGCCGTATCAGCTATATCGGGCATGTTGGTTTGCATGTGCGCTACTCGTTATTGGTCATAATAAAGCGCAGCATTTTACACTAAATAATTTATTGCTGAAATGATGAGTTTAACAAGTAGGCAAAAGTAAACATGAAAATTTTCTGTTTTTGTCGCACAACATGAATATAGCTAATAGAAAAATGCTAAAATCTGCTGCAAAATGCGTTTGACTATTAATAGGCACTTTTTATTTATGCCTAGTAACGAGATACACTGACCTATGACCGATTCTTCTTTGAGCCCTTGGGCTCGAGTACTTTCTAGTTTAATAACTCGCTTTGGTGAGTTAAAAACCGCGGCAATGTGCTACGCGCTTTTGTTAGGCGTGTCGCTTATATTGTCGAGTATGTTTTATTATGTGGCACTGGGTGAGGTTAATTTAGTTGATATTTTGGCTGTGGTATTTTTTACCGCGGTTGTATCTCCTTTTATGATCAGTATTTTACTCAACTCGATTAGACAATTAGATGCCTCATACGCTTATTTAGACAGCGCCACAAAACAAGAAAAGCTGTTAAATCAAACATTAAAAGATAATATCAACCGCCTCAACATTGAAATAGATGAGCGAAAAATGGCTTTTCATGCCAAGCATCGCGCCATTGAAGAGCTTCGCCGCGAAATAGCAGAGCGTAAAAAAACACAACAAGAACTTGCTCAGCAAGGCATGCTCCTTCGCTCTATTGTCGACTCTTCCCCCGATTTATTTTATTACCGAGATAACAACGGCGTGTTTGCCGGCTGTAATAAAATGTTTGAAGAGGTTATGGGCAAAACCAGTGCTGAATTAATTGGTAAAACAGTTGAGCAAATTTTCCCGAGCTACTTTTTAGCAGAAGTACTCAGAACCGATAAACAAGTAGAGCAAACGCATCAAGCGCTGACAATTGATGTTGAATATATGGTTAATGGTGAAAACCGTTGGTTTGAGCTGCGTAAATTACCGTTTATAAACGATCAAGGTGACTACATAGGTTTGCTTGCATTTGGCCGTGATATAACCAGCCGTAAAGAAGCAGCACAAGCGCTTGAAACAGCCTATAAGGATAAAGGTAAGTTTATAGCAACGCTTAGTCATGAGCTGCGCACGCCATTAAATGGCATTGTAGGTTTAACCCGAATGCTACTTGATACAGAGCTTAATAAGCAGCAACGCAGTTGGTGTAATACGGTATTTTCGAGCGCTGAAACCTTAGGTAATATTTTTAACGATATTATAGATTTAGATAAAATAGACCGAGAGCAGTTAGATATAGCAACCGACTCTATTAACGTTTCAGACTTTATTAACGATGTAGTGAACTTTGCAGGTTTAATTGCTGAACAAAAAGAGCTTGAATTTTCAATTGAGCGAAATGGCACATTAGATGTTTACGCACTCCTAGACCCAACGCGTTTACGCCAAGTGGTATGGAACTTAATTAATAATGCCGTTAAGTTTACCCAGCATGGCGAGGTAAAACTCACATGTAGCCGAGAAGAGCGTAACGACGGGCCGTGGCTTGAACTTAAAATATCAGACACAGGGCAGGGGATCCCAGAGGATCAACTCTCGCGCATATTTGATATGTACTACAAAGCCCCAGATTTAAGCGGTAAAAATGCGATTGGCTCAGGCATTGGTTTAGCCGTAACCAAAGCGTTGGTCAGTGCAATGAAAGGCACTATTTCGGTAACCAGTACAGAAGGTGAAGGCAGCTGCTTTACAGTACACATACCGCTTAGCTTATGTGTAGCGCCTACCGAACAAAGCTATGCCGGTAGAGGTTTATATATTTTACTTGTAGAGGATGTGCCATTAAATGCTGAAATTGCGACAAACCTGTTAGAGCAGCGCGGCCATGAAGTAATTTGGGCCGAAACAGGTGAAGATGCACTCTCGTTTGTAGAAACCGAAGACGAGCTAGATTTAGTACTACTTGATATGCAACTGCCCGATATAAATGGTGATGAGGTGGCAAGACAAATACGTGCCGATAGCCATTTTGATAAACTACCTATCGTTGCGCTTACAGCGAATGTACGTAGCGCCGAAGAAGACTTAGAAGGTATTTCGGTGCAAGGGGCGCTTGCTAAACCGATTAATACAATAAAGCTTGATAAAATGCTAGCTGATTTGTTTGATATTCAACAAAGTGAATCAGACAAACCGCTGCTAACGGTAAGTAAAGAAGCGCTTGAGGGCATTAATGCAGGTGTGCTTGATGTTGAAACCATTGAAGACTTTGTAAACTCTATGGGGCTTGAAGTATTTAAGCGCAGCAGTGGTTTGTTTGAAAAACTAAACCCGCAATATCAGCAAGAGCTGCAAAGCGTGTTAAATGAAAACGACAGGGAAGAGTACAAATCGGTGGCGCATAAGCTTAAAGGTGCTGCGGGCTCTGTAGGATTAAATGACGTACAGTTACATGCTAAAAAGATGGAACACGGTGCGCTTGATGAATCAGATGAAGTACTAAGAGAATGGTTGGATACATTGGCTGATAAAATAAATGAAGGACAAATTGCCCTTCATTCGTTTTTACAATTATTAGAGTAAGCGGTTTACTCTAATTAAGCGTCGATTTTACCAATAAAGCGGTAACCTTCACCATGGATGGTGCTGATTAGCTCAGAAGTAGAATTATCACTTTCGAAGTGCTTACGAATACGACGAATAGTTACATCTACTGTACGGTCATTAGCGCGAAGCTCACGGCCAGTCATATGCTTAATAAGTTGCTCACGGCTAAAAATACGCCCTGGAGAATCAAGCATTAAACGCAGCGCTCTGTATTCACCTTTAGGTAAACGCTTAGCATCACCATTTGGTGACGTTAAACAACGGCTGTTTTCGTCAAGTTCCCAACCATTAAATGTAATTACACCGTTGGTTTCTAGCACTGACTCTTCGCCGCCTAGCGCTGTACGGGTAATTAAGTTGCGAGCGCGTATAGTCAATTCACGAGGGTTAAAAGGTTTAGTGATGTAATCATCAGCACCAATTTCTAAACCTAAAATACGGTCTACATCGTTATCACGGCCGGTTAAAAAGATTAAACCGACTTTACGTTTTTGGCGTAATTCACGTGCTAAAATTAGCCCGTTTTTACCCGGTAGGTTGATGTCCATAACTACAAGATTGACGTCATCATTATTTGTAAGCTTGTCATGCATATCATCGCCATCAATGGCTTCAATAACTTTGTAACCTTCAGCTTCAAATAAACTCACGAGGTTTAGTCGAGTTACGTCTTCATCCTCTACGATTAGAATGACTGGCGTTTGCATTATTAATTAACCTTTTTGGAATATTTTATTTACAAAAAATCGAATCTTAACTAAATAATTCGATTACTAGAGATTATAGGATTATACCCAAATGTTAACAAGAAAAAACAAGTTGGATAAAAATAAAACAGTAGGGGTGTTCCAAACTAACCAAAAGGCATTGTGCAAAAGCTACTGTTTAATGATATATAACGGATGCAGCTTTTTGAATTATGAAAACGAAGCCATTTCCTTTAATAATTGATACATCCACCAATCGCTTAAAGGTACTAAAAATAATCGCGCAAATTCAAAACGGAATTATATCATTTTATAACCTTTCATCAATGTATGTGATACTGCAAAAGCAATAAAGTTCAGAAATTGTATCGCTTAATTATTAGATCAAGTTAAATAATTAAACATGAAATATCACATGCTCTCTCTATAAGGTCATTAAATGGTAATTCAAGTAAAAAGCGTAAATAAATACTCTTTTTTTAAACACTTTTTATGGAATTGTAATAACAAAGCGTACGCCGGGTTTTGCATCTAGGTCATACAGTATATGCCCACCTAGTGCTTGGGTTACTAAGTTGTACACTAAGTGCATGCCTAAACCACTTGCCCCTTGGCCTCGCTTAGAGGTTACAAATGGGTCAAATATCCTGTTTTTGACGTTTTTATCAACGCCTTGGCCGTTATCTGTGTAGATTATTTTTATTTGTGGGCCTGTTATTTCTATATCAAACTTAATTTCGTTATTTTCGCTATTGCTAAAACCATGAATAGCAGAGTTTAAAATAAGCTGTTGGAAAATTTGTTGTAATGGCTCAGATTTACTCTCAATGGTTAAATCACTCGGACAATTAATCACTACGTTAGGCTTTGACTTTATTAACTCTGATTGAATCGACATTAACACATCAGATATTAACCTATGGATGTTTACATGGGTTTTAATCCCGTCATCTTGAATTACAGCTACCTTTTTAAAGTTAGAGATAAGGTCGGCCGCACGGTTTAGGTTTCTATAAATTAAATCAAGGTTTTCGATACCTTCGTCAATAAAGCGTTTTAATTGGTTAGAAGTAAGAGACTTATTATCAAAACTAAGCTGAATATCGGCAAGTTTATCGCGCAGCAAGGTTGAGCCAGTAATACCTAGGCCAATTGGGGTGTTAACCTCATGGGCTACGCCGGCTACCATTTGCCCTAATGATGCCATTTTTTCGTTTTCTACTATTTGTTCTTGGTATTGATGCATTCGCTCAAGGGTAGAAAGTAGCTCTTGGTTTGCTTCGCGCAGGGCTATTGTTCTTTGGCTTACCTTTTCTTCTAAGCTTTGGTTGAGTTGTTTTATCTCTAGTTTGTCTTTTTCATGACGTTCTATTTGCTTACGGGTGCGAGTAAGCATGATATTTAAGCTGTTTGATAAGGCTGTAACCTCTTTTACGCTGGTGCTTGGTGCGCGTACGTCATAGTTATGATTTTTTGATACGTCTTGTAGCAATACACTTAAGTGTTCAATAGGGTTAGCGATACTTTTTTGTGTTTTTATCGCTATAAAGTACACAAAAAACAAAATAAACAGGGTAAGGAAAATATCTATAATAATTTTTTGTTTTATAAATTCATCTAGGCTTTCTAAGCTGCCACGCATATAAACGTAACCCACCACCTGCTCGTTATTAAGTACAGGTGTTATTAGCTCAATGTAGTTGTTGGTCACTCTTGGCTCGTTAAGCTCTTTAATGCTGTCTACTCGCAGCGGAACAGGTGGGGTTTTTTTAGCATTAAAGCTAATAAAAAATACAGGTTTACTCGATGTTTTTTCTATTGCGTAAATATGAATGTTTTTAACAAGAGGGATTTTATCAAACGACTTTAGGCGTTTTTCTTCTGTTTTTCTGTCGTCTTTTACCAATGAACCTGCGGCATCAAAAGCAACAATATCGGAAAGGATCACGAGCTTGTTTATGATCAGTTCCTTTTGTTCTTTTACACTCATATAAGTGGAAATTGAAACCGATAAAGTTAAACAAATAGCAGTGATAAGCATGATTGTGTTGATCAGCGCTTTTCGAATACTTTTTTGATGTACTTTTTTTGGCATTATTGCTGCATCGCCTAAGCATGAATATTTATATTTAGAACTTTAGTTTAGCAAAAACCATAGAAAGTGAAGGGAAATAGTGAAATTAATTCTGATATTTATTCGAAAGTTAGGCTAAGTATTAATTACACTTAGCCTAACTAAGTATAATTAGTTAGCTACTGTAAACGGCAAATTTGTTATTTTTGTACACAGTGTGGAAGCTACCAAACTGCGCCTCTAAAATTGGCGGGTATTTTAAAAAGCTATTAGCCACTATGCTTAGCTTTCCTACCTTGGTTAAGTGCTGCTTAGCATTTGATAAAAATGCTTCTGCAATTGTGTAGTCGGTCGCTATGCCAGTATGAAAAGGCGGGTTACTAACTATTAAATCAAACTTGCCGCTAATACTTTTTAAGCCATCACTTAAAATAGTGCCGCCTTTAATATTATTAAGCTTTAATGTTTGCTCAGTAGCATAAGTTGCAAGTGCGCTCACATCGCTGCAAGTAAAAGTCAGTGCTGGGTTTTTAATACCTAAAAAAGTGGCTATTAAGCCCGCACCACAGCCAAAATCCAGTACATTACCTTGTTTAGTGGTCGGGGCATTTTCTAGTAGCATTTTTGTGCCAGCATCTAAAGCGCCGTGGTTAAATACACCCGGAACACTGATAGCATCAAACTCTACTCCTGCTACATTTACTCTAAACGTTTTATGGTAGCGGCTAATCTCAAAGGTTGGGCTGTTCTCTAGTTGCTCAAATGAGAACAAAATACAATGCTTAGCAGAGTCAATTTTATTACTGTACTGCGCTTTGCCCGCGAGCTGCTTTTCTATCGATTTAACGCCACTTTTATTTTCGCCTACCACAAGTAGCTGTGCTTTTTCGTTAATAACGGCGCGAATATTATCAAGTGCCATTAATACTTCAGGCTTTGATTTTGGGTAGTAAAGAATGACTAAATCGTAATCGTTGGCGGCCATTTCATGGTTAACACACACATCTATGCCATTTATTTTTTTAGCAAATTCCCCATTAGCATGGTTATAACTAAATGCGGTGATGGCACTTTGAGGATTTAGCTGCTTTAGCTCTGCTAAAAAGCCATCTTGAACAAAGTTGACCACCAAGATAGATTTTCCCACTAGTTCTTCGCTATTACGAAGTAACAGTAAACTTGGGTTGGTTAATACGCTCATAAATGGCTTTGCCTTACAAATTATTGATTAGTAAATTGGTGTAATTATTTTGTGCGCTCAAACATTAAGTCCCACACGCCGTGACCTAAACGGTGGCCGCGCTGTTCAAACTTAGTTAGCGGGCGCGAATCAGGGCGAGGTACGAAGTCGTTGGTAGATGACTGATTTTTATAGCCTGGCGCTGCTTGCATAACTTCTAGCATGTGCTCGGCGTAGTTTTCCCAGTCAGTAGCCATATGAAAAACACCGCCAATTTTTAATTTGCTACGCAGTTTTTCAGCAAATTCTGTTTGCACTATACGGCGTTTATGATGACGCTTTTTATGCCATGGATCAGGGAAGAATAACTGCAGCGTTGTTAAGCTTTCATCTGCAAGGCAGTCAGCGAGTACTTCTACTGCATCGTGTTCAAATACACGTAAATTAGTAACACCGGCTTCATCTGCATCCATTAAACATGCGCCAACGCCTGGGCGATGTACTTCAATACCAATAAAGTTTAGGTGCGGTGCATTTTTTGCCATTTCAACTAATGACTTGCCCATACCAAAACCAATTTCTAATACTACATCATTGTTATTGCCAAATACTTGAGCTAAGTCGAGTAGGCCGTTTTTATGCTCAAGCCCCATAGTTGGCCAGCATTTTTCAATTGCGGCAGCTTGGCCTTTAGTTAAGCGGCCTTCGCGTTTTACAAAACTGCGAATTGTGCGGATATACTTACCTTCTTGCTTAGCTTGCTCAAGGTTGTTGTTACTTGATTCACTCATATTATTGGCCTGACAAAAACAATGTGTTTAAAAATGGTTGCGTATTATCCCTGACCACGCAGCTAATCACAAGTATTAGCGTGTTATAGCGCCTTCATAGCTTGATCTTTTTATTAACTGCAATAGACTGAGCCGCTATTGAGCATGAGTAAAAGTAGTATATGTTGGATTTAAATAAACAGCAGTCAGACAAATTTGCTAACCAAGTGGTTCAGTGGTATCACCTTCATGGGCGTAAAACATTGCCTTGGCAACTAGGTAAAACACCGTATAAAGTGTGGGTATCAGAAGTAATGTTACAGCAAACGCAAGTTGTTACGGTTATTCCATACTTTGAAAAGTTTATGGCAAGCTTCCCAGATATCATTGCTTTAGCAAATGCAGATGAAGATTTAGTGTTGCATCATTGGACTGGCTTAGGTTACTACGCACGGGCACGCAACTTACATAAAACGGCCAAAATAGTGCGAGATAAATACCAAGGTAAATTTCCAACTACACTTGAAGAAGTCATGGATTTACCCGGAATAGGGCGCTCTACCGCAGGTGCGGTATTATCGCTGTCGCTTGGCCAGCACCACCCTATTTTAGATGGTAATGTTAAGCGAGTGCTTGCCCGTTATTTTATGGTTGAAGGGTGGTATGGGGTAAAAAAAGTAGAAAACCAACTTTGGCATTTGTCTACCCAGTTAACCCCTAAAAACAATGTGACTGAGTTTAACCAAGCCATGATGGACTTGGGCGCCAGCCTTTGCTCTCGCAGTCGCTTTGACTGCCAAGCGTGCCCACTTAATAGCGATTGCGGTGCGTTTAATGCCGGTAAGGTTAAAGAGTTTCCTCATTCTAAACCTAAAAAAGCGGTTCCTAAAAAGAGTTGTCATCAGTTAATAATTCAACATGACGAGAAAGTTTTAATGGAAAAACGCCCAAGTAGCGGTATTTGGGGCGGTCTGTTTGGCTTTTTTGAGTTTAACGAATACAGCGAAATGGTGTTATTTTTAAATCAGCAAGGCTTAAAAACCGAGCTGGAAGAGTTAACGCCTTTTACTCATGTGTTTTCGCATTTTGAGCTGACAATAAATCCACATGTGCTTAATATTAATAACGTACCGGATGTAGTAAACGATAAACAACTTGTGTGGTACCCACTCGATCAATCTATAGAGGTGGGTTTAGCCGCACCGACTAAAAAGTTGGTTAAACAAATGAGCCCAATAGGTTAAACTATTAGCATTTAGCGCTTAAGAGAGTCAATTATGGCACGTACAGTATTTTGTCAAAAGTTACAAAAAGAAGCCGAAGGGCTTGGATTTCAGTTATACCCTGGTGAACTAGGCGAGAAAATTTTTAATAATATTTCTAAAGAAGCATGGGGCCAGTGGCAGCATAAGCAAACTATGCTAATCAACGAAAAGCATTTAAATATGATGGACCCAGAGCACCGTACGTTTTTAGAAGAGCAAATGGTTGGCTTTTTGTTTGAAGACAAAGACGTAGAAATTGAAGGTTATCGACCTCCTGAAAAGTAATTTTTAGGCATAAAAAAAAGGGCTGTATAGCCCTTTTTTTATAGCTATATTTTATAGCGTTTCTTCATCAGTATTCGCTGAGCGCACTTGCTCTTTTAAAAACTGCGCAGCTTTAGAATATTCAATTTCAAGGGTATCTCTTTGCGCTATTAGCTCATCAGTATCAAGCTCAGTATTTCGACACTTCTCTTCAAACTCTTCTGCACATTGCGCAACGGCCTCTGCACCAATAGTTTTAGAGATAGCCTTGAGCTGATGACAAGCACTGCTTATCTCGTCTCTGTCATTAACCATAACGCCGGAATTAATGCTTTTAATTAGGCTTTGGCTTTGCTCTAAAAACATTTTGAAAAAGCGTAATTGTTTGGCTTCGTCGCCGTTTACATAAGTAGATACTGCGTCCATATTAATAGGCATGGCAGGCTTTTGATGAATGACAACAGTTTGGTCTTTATTATGCTTATCATACCAACGCTTTAAGGTATCTTCTAAGGCATTAAGCTCTATAGGTTTAGTAATAAAGTCATTAATACCTACCGCCAGGCAACGCTCTTTTTCACCTTTGAGCGCATTGGCAGTAACCGCAATAATATAAGGCTGAGCGTCTATAGAGTCTAACAACTCGGCTTCATCACGAATTTTTTCAACCATATCGTAACCTGACATTTTTGGCATATGTAAGTCGGTTAATATGAGCGAGTAATTGTTTTGACGCCACATATCTAAACCTTCTTCACCGTTATTTGCTACTTCAACGCCATAGCCTAGTATATGCAGCTGGTCGGTTAAAACTTGCTGGTTTAGTAGGTTATCTTCTACTAATAAAATGAGTTTATTTGCATCGCGTGCTTGTTCAACATTTAAATAATTGTTGAGTGTTTTTGTTTTTTTAATTTGTTTAGGTTGATGCAAGCCTGCTGCTACCAATATCGACATCATAAAGTTAGATTTACACAGCGGTGAGGCATTAATATAAAATACATTTTTATGGTTTATAGCGGCTTCATCAAGCTTACTTAATACCACCACTTGTTGATTATTATCTTCAAGTGAGTAAATAAGACGACGCAGTAAAGAGTTAACTTTTTCCATATCATCTATGCCATCGACAACCCATATAATGTCGTGCTGCTCTTGTTGAGCTTCTATTTCTTGCTGGTTGTGCACGTAGGTAATTTTAGCGCCCATAAACGATAAATAGCGGTACATTGCTTTTTCGCGCTCTAAATGATTGCTCACTACCACTACATGTTTGCCATTGAGCGCATTTTTATGTGCGTACTTAATTTTTCCCGAGGTACCAAATGGAAGCTCAACGGTAAATTCGCTACCAATGCCTGCATGGCTAGTTACATTAATCGTCCCGAGCATAAGCTCGGTTAAACTTTTACAAATAGAAAGTCCTAAACCAGTGCCGCCGTATTCACGGGTAATTGAGTTTTCGGCTTGCACAAACGGGTTAAATATTTCTCGCAGTTGCGCTTGGGTCATGCCCTTGCCGTTATCGGTTACGCAAAAACGCAGCGTAAAATGATCCGCCGTATTATGGGCCACTTCTACCGATATTTTTACGTGCCCTTGGCGTTTATCATCAGTACTGGTGAACTTAATTGCATTACTACATAGGTTATACAGTACTTGGCGAACCCGTATTGTATCGCCAGTTAAATTAGTTGGAATATCTGGCGCAATAGAAAGCTCTAAATCTAATTTGCGCTTTTTAGCAACAGATGAAAGCACGCGAGCAACCTCTTCAATCGTATCAGTAACTGAAAAAGGCGTAGGGTCAATATTTAGCTTACCCGCTTCAATTTTAGAGAAGTCTAAAATATCATCCAAAATACTTAATAGTGAAAACGCTGACTCACGGATAATAGTACTTAAACGATGCTGCGCGCCATCAAGCTCTGTTTGTCTTAATAAATCTATAGTGCCAATAACGCCGTTCATAGGGGTGCGAATTTCATGGCTCATAGTGGCTAAAAAGGTCGTTTTAGTTTCGCTAGCGCGTTGTGCTTTTAATGTCGCTTGCTCTAATGCAATTGTTCTTTGTTGTACTTCGCTCTCAAGGCCTGTTTGTAATTTTTGAAGCTCTTTTTGCGCAGCCTCTTTTTCAGACATTACTGAGTTAACTTTATCTAGCAGCAAGTTAATGTTTTTAGCCACGCCAGATAAGCCTAAGTCTAGTTTTTCACTTACTTTACTGTCGTAATTGCCATTTTCGGTAATCGCTTGAAGTTCTTCATTTAATAAATGACTACTTTTACGCAAGCGAGTATTTATATAGGTATTAAATAGTAGGGCTAATGCAAATAAGGCAAACACGCTTACAATTGCAATAATATAGGCTATTACTTGCGAGTCTTGCTGCGTTAAAGGCGGTGCTGGTAACTGCTGTTTTATTATTAGCTCACCAATAGGCTGGTCGTTCAAAAGCAATATATGGTGCAATATACCTTGCTCAGTTAAATGCTCATCTACTTTTTTAGACTCGATAGCGGGTTTAGTGCTGCTATATACAAGTTGGGTTTCTGAGGTGGCATTAAAGCGATAGAGCGTATATTCAAACTCATCATCTAATATTGAGGTAAGCTCAAGTAGCTGGCGAACCTTGCCTTGCCCATACATAGTAAGTGCATCTACCATTGGTAAATCAAGTTGTTGTGCTAGCTGCGTAATACTTACTTTTTGTTTGGCTGCTGGTGCAGGTTGTGTGTTTTGCGAATAAAACGCAAAGGCAACAATAGCAAGCGCTGTTACTGCAATATTAATAATTAAAAAAAACGGCAGTAAGCCTTTTACCGGCGAAGAGAGTTTACTCTGCATTGATTGTTCCCATTGGTATTTGTCTGTACGATAAGCCTTAACGCATTATCAATGTGATCGTATCATTTACATCAAATAATACACTACGTTTTTAGTCTGGTTTAATTGGTTAAATTAAGGTTTTTCGTAAGTTTTTGTTGGATAAATAAACATTAGTCTATAAAAACTCGCTTTGTTGTGTGAAAACCGTTCAAACAGTTATAAAGAGTAAAAAAAAAGTTGACTTGTAAGGGCAAAACTCGTTTAATACGCCGCACGCCCAGATGGCTCAGTCGATAGCGCTGAGTGGGAATTGCATTAAAAATCATTTATGACTTTTTAATTAGCACTGTTAAA
>BJUT01000027.1 GCA_007988745.1 Pseudoalteromonas atlantica | reverse complement strand
GTCTTGTGGGGCGTATAATAAAGATTTCAGAAAATATGTCAAACACTTTTATGCCAAAAATGACTATCTGGTTACAGAACGCACATAAGTCAGCTTTAATTGTATAATTGGTTTGAAAAGTAAACGATTTAAATGTTTTTGTCTTGTGGGTTAACGCCCATTAAAGGCACTAAATCATCTTTGAGCTGCGCTAAATATTGCTCTTGGTAACCTAATTGCTGAAACTCAGCAATACAGGCTCGGTAATAAGCTTGTCGCTTTTGCTCTGTGGTGTCAGTTTCTGGCGATTCTTCAACTCGGTTGTCTTTCATATTATATTCTAAGTCCATTTGAGAATTCATATTTAGAGTGCTATTTTTACCCAGCTCAAAATTTTGGCGTATTTTAGCTAAGTTTTTTACATAAATACAACATAATGTTTAAAAAACAGTCATAAAATTACGTTATAGCACTGTTATTAAGGTTATTTAAAACAAGGCTACATTAAATAACCCAATCTGAATTAACTATTAATAAGTACTAATAACTAGCTTTAAAATTTAGCTTAGTACTAATTAATTAAAAAGCGAACAATCTTATCCTCTCTTTCGTCTGTTTTTATAAAGCAATTTACTCTCCAACTTTTTCTGCATTGGCGCTTATTTTTATACTCACACAAAAACGCCGCTAAAATTCAGCGGCGTTTATCACATTTATTTTGTTAAAGCTTAGTCAGCTTGTGGGCGCATATGCGGGAACAAAATAACATCTTTAATGGTTGGTGAATCAGTAAATAACATTACTAAGCGGTCAATACCAATACCTTCACCGGCAGTAGGTGGTAAGCCGTACTCTAGTGCGCGTATGTAGTCTTCATCGTAATGCATTGCTTCATCATCGCCGGCGTCTTTTTCTTCAACTTGGCGAGTAAAGCGCTCTGCTTGATCTTGTGCATCGTTAAGCTCCGAGAAGCCATTTGCAAGCTCACGTCCGCCAACAAAAAACTCAAAGCGGTCGGTAACAAATGGGTTTTCGTCGTTACGGCGCGCAAGTGGCGATACTTCCCACGGGTAGCCTGTAATAAATGTAGGTTGGATAAGCATATGCTCAGCCGTCTCTTCAAATATTTCACATAAAAACTTACCTGGGCCCCATACACAATTTTCAGGAATTTTAACGTGCACTTGTTTAGCGTACGCTTTTAATTCTTCAAAGTGGTTTTCTGGGTCATTAAATACCGCAGCATCAAACTCAGGGTTATATTTTAAGATAGCATCAGCCATGCTTAGGCGCTCAAACGGTTTGCCAAAGTCGTACTCTACTGAGTCGATAACTTCGCCGTTTTCATCTTTAGTGGTATTAACTACAATTGGGCTACCTAAAACGTTTGTTGCAACTGTACGTAGCATGTCTTCGGTAATGTTCATCAGGTCGATGTAATCAGCGTATGCTTGGTAAAATTCAATCATAGTGAATTCTGGGTTGTGACGCGTTGATAACCCTTCGTTACGGAAGTTACGGTTAATTTCAAATACGCGGTCAAAACCACCTACTACTAAACGCTTAAGGTAAAGCTCAGGCGCTATACGTAAGTACATGTCTATATCAAGTGCGTTATGGTGAGTCACAAATGGACGCGCAGACGCACCGCCAGGAATAACCTGTAGCATTGGCGTTTCTACTTCCATAAAGTCGCGCTCTGCTAAAAAGCGGCGAATACCTTCAACTACTTGTGAGCGAATGCGGAATGTTTCGCGCGTTGCTTCGTTAGTAATTAAATCAACATAACGTTGACGGTACTTAGTTTCTTGATCTGATAAACCATGAAACTTCTCTGGTAATGGGCGTAGTGATTTAGTAAGTAGTTCGTACTCGGTCATTTCTACGTATAAATCGCCTTTACCTGATTTATTAAGCGCACCTTTAACACCAATAATATCGCCAATATCTAGTTGGCCATATTTTGCTTTTAAGTCTTTTTGCACATCTTTAGATGCGTAAGCTTGTACACGGCCTTTCATGTCTTGAATGGCCATAAAAGGACCACGCTTAGCTAAAATACGGCCAGCAATTGATACAACGTGCTTAAGCTCTACTAATTCTTCTTTACTCTTATCACCAAACTCAGCCTGTAAATCAGCCGTGTAATGTTCACGACGGAACTGATTAGGATGACCGTTGGCTGGGCAATTTTCGCGAATAGCGTCTAATTTGCCGCGACGCTCAGCGATTAACTTATTTTCGTCTTGGATTTGATCAGTCATTTTTTAGCTCTTTTTTAGCTTGGTGGTTATAGGCCAGATTTTAGGCTGGCTTCAATAAATTTGTCTAGGTTGCCGTCAAGTACCGATTGCGTATTACGGTTTTCAACGCCAGTTCGTAAATCTTTAATACGTGCATCATCAAGTACGTAAGAACGAATTTGGCTTCCCCAGCCAATATCCGACTTTGCGTCTTCTTGCGATTGCTTTTCAGCATTTTGCTGCTGAAGTTCAAGCTCAAATAATTTTGCTTTTAACTGCTTCATTGCTTGGGCTTTATTTTTGTGTTGTGAACGCTCGTTTTGACACTGAACAACCGTGTTGGTAGGTACGTGAGTAATACGTACTGCCGATTCGGTGGTATTAACGTGCTGACCACCCGCGCCCGATGCACGGTAAACGTCTATACGTAAGTCAGCCGGATTAATATCAATTTCAATATTGTCATCTACTTCTGGGTAAACAAAGGCAGAGGCAAACGAGGTATGACGACGACCACTTGAATCAAATGGGCTTTTACGGACTAAACGGTGTACACCTGTTTCTGTGCGCAGCCAACCATATGCGTATTCGCCTACAAAGCGCACTGTTGCACCTTTAATACCGGCTACATCGCCATCGGTTGCTTCTACTAGCTCAACTTTAAAGCCTTTAGCTTCGCCCCAGCGTAAATACATGCGTAATAACATGTTACACCAGTCTTGTGCTTCAGTACCGCCAGACCCAGACTGTAAATCAAGGTAAGCATCGTTTGCATCGTGAGAGCCCGAAAACATACGGCGAAACTCTAAACCCTCAAGCTGTTTATTTAAGCCTTCAAGTTCAGTTTGCGCTTCAACAAACGTGTCTTCGTCTTCTGCTTCTACTGCAAGCTCTAATAAACCTTCTACGTCGTCAGCACCCGCTACCAAGTTGTCGATTGTTTCAACAACGGCTTCTAAGGCTGATTTTTCACGACCAAGTGCTTGTGCGCGCTCAGGTTCATTCCATACGGCTGAATCTTCAAGTTCGGCGTTTACTTCTTCTAGGCGCTCTTGTTTGTGAGCGTAGTCAAAGGTACCCCCGAAGCAGTTCAGTACGTTCGCGAATTTCCTTGATTTGATTAATCACAGGATTCACTTCAAACATGTACATTACTCCAAAATGGCTAGATTATTGCGCGCTAAAATTAGCACTAAACGCAATAAATTATCGTCAAATGATAAAAACGCCCGATTTTAACAAAAAACCGCGCGCTTTATTAGCCTTTTATGCATGCATTGTGCATATTTTTTAATGCACTTTTTCAAGCTCGCGAACAATTAATTGCAGGCTAAACTTGCCTCTAAATTCGTTTATGTCGAGCTGGTACGCCACTTTGACATAATGGGCCTCGGTGTCGGGCCATGCTTTTACATCTATTCCAAATGCAATGGCGTCAACTAAGCGCCCAGATTGATGTTTAAGCACCAGCTTTAAGTGTTTTTCGCCTACTATACGCTGCTGAATAACTTCAAAGGTGTGCTCAAATACCGGCTCAGGAAATTGCTGCCCCCATGGGCCTGATTGCTTTAATAGCTGAGCAAAGTCCATTGTAAAGCACTCGTTTGGCAGCTCGCCATCGGTAAATACAATGCAGCGTTTACTTTCTTCGCTTAACTGCGCGCTTACAGCTGCATCAAACGCGTTTTTAAAGTCATTAAAATTTTGCTCATCAATACTTAACCCTGCCGCCATGGCATGGCCGCCAAATTTATTAATTAAGTGCGGGTCGGCTGTATTTAGCCCTTCGAGTAAATCGCGCATGTGTAGCCCTTCAATAGAGCGGCACGAGCCTTTTATTTCACCGTTTTCGCCACCGGCAAAAATAACGGTTGGGCGGTGGTATTTTTCTTTTAAGCGACCCGTCAAAATACCAATAACACCTTGGTGCCAATCTTCTTGGTATAAACAAATGGCATCGGGAATGGTGTCATCACTAAACGCGAGCCTATCAAGCACAGCTTGCGCCTCGGCTTGCATACCCTGCTCTATTTCGCGCCGTGCATGGTTTAAGCTATCTAACTCGCTGGCAATCCGCCTTGCTTGGTTTATATCGGTACTTAATAAGCACGCTATACCCAAACTCATGTCATCTAGTCGCCCTGCGGCGTTTAAACGCGGGGCCAACGAAAAACCAAAGTCACTGGCGCTTAAACGCGCGGCATTACGATTAGCCACTTCAATAAGCGCAGTAATACCTGGGCGTGTTTTACCGCTGCGAATACGCGCTAACCCTTGATGTACTAAAGTGCGGTTATTTGCATCAAGCGCAACTACATCGGCCACGGTGCCTAGGGCAACTATATCAAGCAAGTCGGCTAAATTTGGCATAGCATGGCGTTCAAAATAACCTTGCTCTCGTAACGTGCTTCTAAGGGCTATAAGCAAGTAAAAGGCTACGCCGACACCCGCAATTGATTTTGAAGGAAAACGGCAATCATGACGGTTTGGGTTAACAATTGCATCGGCATTAGGGAGCTGTTCCCCTTGCAAGTGGTGATCAGTAACCAGTACTTTAATGCCCACTTTTTTTAGTATGTCTATGCCTGCAATACACGAAATACCGTTATCTACCGTAATAACCAGCTCTGGTTTTATATCAACAATTTGCTCAGCAAGCGCTGGGCTTAAACCATAACCTAAGCTAAATCTATCCGGTACAAGGTAGTCTAAGTTATTAAAGCCAAACATTGCCAAGCCTTGCATTAAGGTGGCTGTACTGGTTGCGCCATCGGCATCGAAGTCGCCAACAATTAAAATGCGGCTTTGCGTATTCAGCGCATCAATTAATAGCTCGGTGGCTTTGTCGATGTCTTTAAACAGTTTAAAGTCGATTAGCGTGGCTGCACTATTATTTAGCTCGTGTGCATTTTGCACGTTACGCGTGGCATAAATTTGCTTAATAACAGGGTGCAGATCGCTTGGCAGGTAAGAATCGTCTACATTTTCGCGCGCAATGATCAGTTTTTTCATGCTGGTTTTTAACTTATGGTGTTCATAATAAAAAGACAAAAAAAGGCCATAAAGGCCTTTTTAAACCAATTCGCTTAATTAAGTGATCTATTTTGAGGCTGAAAAAACGTGTTGATAGCTAGGCAATAAATTCGCTATTTAGTTGTTCTCGGCAATTGCTCCTGCATTGCTCTATCTTCTGCATCCATGCAGTCGTAAATAAGTTTTTTTAACGCCGGTAAAACACGTTTAGCCCCGCAAAATGATTAAGTATTATCGCGGATTGGTATTAAACAGGTACTCAGATTTTTAATTAACCTGCTTTGTTCGCCTCAAGCGCTGCACTTAATGCGGCGGCTGGCTGGTAGCCTGGGATCATTGTACCGTCTTCTAAAATAATGGCTGGCGTACCGCTAATACCAAAGCTTTGGCCTAGCTGGTAATGCTCAGCTACTGGTGCGCTACAACCGGCAACTACTTTAGTGTCTTCGCCTGATTTAGCTTCTGTTAGTGCTTCTTGTTGGTCGCGTGCACACCATACATTCATTAAATCGGCGTAGCCCGAACCTTGCAGTCCACCACGCGGAAACGCTAAATAACGAACAGTAATGCCTGCATCAAGCAAGTCGTCTAGTTCGCGGTGTAATTTACGACAATAGCCACAGCTAATATCGGTAAATACCGTAATTTGGTGTTTTTCGTTAGGCGCTTTATAAACAATCATTGAATCTTGGTATTCTTTAATACCTTCAACACGTACATCATTTAACGCTTGCTCGGTTAAGTTGCTGCGGTTGTTTAAATCAATTAGCGTGCCTTGCATTAAAAACTGGCCGTCTGGGCTGGCGTAAAGTACACCTTTATTTGTAATAAGCTCTTTTAAACCGGCAACGGGGCTTGGGTTTATTTGCTTAACTGTTACACCTAACGTGGCAAATTTAGTAACAATAGGATCATTAGCATCTGGCGTTGTGGCTACGCCATTTGCAAATGCACTAATACTTGTGCACAACATTGCACCTGCTAACATTAATTTTTTCATAATTTTCTCTATCTAATAATACGTACTAAATTGACCGCTAAGCTGATATTAAATTTCATATTACGCGCGCGGATGATGCTCTGAGTGTACCGATTTTAATCGCTCATTGGCAACATGGGTATAAATTTGTGTAGTCGATAAGTCGCTGTGCCCTAACATCATCTGCACCACTCTTAAGTCGGCACCATGATTAAGTAAATGTGTTGCAAAGGCATGACGCAATGTATGCGGCGATAAATCTGACTCAATAGACGCCAAAATAGCATAGTGTTTAATACGATGCCAAAAGGTTTGTCGGGTCATACCTACACCGCGTTTTGAAGGAAACACAAAATCGGTGGCGTGTTTTATCATTTGTGCACGCCCCCCTTTTAAAAACTGCTCAAGCCAGTACATGGCTTCTTCGCCTAAAGGTACTAAGCGCTCTTTGTTGCCCTTACCTTTTACAAACACAACCGACTGGCGCAAGTTAATTTGCTCCATACGCAGCCCTACAAGCTCGGTTACACGCAAGCCCGTAGCATAAAGTAGCTCTAGCATGGCTTTATCGCGCAGCCCCATTGGTTCTTCAATATTGGGCGCACTTAATAATGCCTCTACCTCGGCTTCTGAGAGCGTTTTAGGTAACGATTGACCCGCTTTTGGTTGCGCAATGTTTTCAAGCGGTGAGCTTGCGATACGTTTTTCACGTACAAAATACTGATAAAACCGCTTTAACGCACTTATGCTGCGTGCCGTGCTACGTGGTTTCAACCCTAAATCTACGCGATACGCTAGGTAGCTTTCTATATCTAAGCTGGTTACCGTCATTAAGCTTTCGCCTTTTAAAAACTGACAAAACTTATCTAGGTCACTGCGATACGCGCTAAGGGTGTTTTCGCTTACACCTTGCTCTAAGTACAAGCTATCTAAAAAGGTTTCTAAAAAGTCGCTGTTGCTGTTTAGCTCGGTATTTGGTTCAGGTAAATCGTCAGGTAGCGTTGTCACGTTGTGATCTCATGTTGGTAATACCCACGGTAGAAGGTATCAATTAAAAATACCTTACGGTAAACTGCGCCCTATCATAACAGGCAATTACACAGTGATAAATACGATGCAGATTGGTTTATTTTTTGGCTCTACTACATGCTACACAGAGATGGCAGCAGAAAAAATTCGCGACCTTATTGGCGCCGATGTAGTGACCTTACACAATATTAAAGACGAACCACTTAAAAATGCAGAGCAGTACGACTTTATCATCTTTGGTATTTCAACATGGGATTTTGGAGAAATACAAGAAGACTGGGAGTCTAAGTGGGACGACATTAAAGATGTAAACCTAAATGGTAAAACCATTGCTTTATTTGGCATGGGCGACCAACAAGGTTACGGACAATGGTTTCAAGACGCCCTTGGTATGCTTCACGATGAAATAAATACCCAGTCGTTTACGCAACTTGGTTTTTGGCCAAACGATGAAAACTACGAGTTTGAAGCGTCAAAAGCACTTACCCCCGATGGCAAACACTTTGTTGGCCTAGCGCTTGATGAAGACAGCCAATACGAGCTAAGCGATGAGCGCATAGCCAGTTGGGTTGAACAAATAATGACAGAGTATAGCGAAACGCTATAACGAGTTTGGCCTAAACCATGTTTAGGCCAACGCATTACAAATAACTAAGTTTTTTAGCGCACTTTTTTTCACGTATTTTTGCTTTCCTTTGCAATAGCCAATTAGGCGCAAAGGTATTAATAATACATGCCAGTACAATAAGCGCTGAGCCTATTACTTGCGATAAACTTAATGTTGTATCGTAAAAAATTAGCTGAAATAACAACGCAAATAATAAGTTAGAATAAATAAGTGGTGCTAACTGCGAGTTAGAACTGGCTAATCGGTACGCCTTTCCTCTAAAAAACTGCGTTGCAGCGGTCGAAAACCCAATTAATGCCACCATCAGTAATAAACTGTAATTGCTTATATCGATTGCAAAACCTTGGTAAAAGCGCTCACCTTCGCTGGTAAACATTAACACTGGCACCATAAAAATAGCAGCCAGTGTAAAACTCCAACCGTTAATAACCATCATCGGAAGCTTAATTTTACTGGCTCGAAACAAGGTGATTTGCGAGCAGGCATTAAAAATCCCAGCCCCTAAGCCAATTAATAAGCTCCAGCGCCATTGTATGCCGTCGCTATGAATATTTTGAATAATCACACCCGCAAACATCAGCGCCATTGTAGGTAACAATAACCAATTTAATTTAGTTTTAAAAAGCACCCGTTCTATTAGCGGTATAAATAATGGCCCAGTGCTAAATAAAATAACCGCTTCCACCAGCGTTAAAGTATTTAGCGCCACTAAAAAGCAGTTTTGGCACAGCACTATAAAAATTGCGCGAATAGCAAAGGTTCGCCATGCTGATTTATTAGGTAGCTGCCATTTAATACCTGCCGCCAATGCCAGCATAATAATCGCGGGTAAAAACACCCGTAAAAAAACCACTTCGCTGGTGCTAAAGTAATCGGTAAGTAACTTGGCTATAAAGCTATTTAACGCCAAGGTAAATGTAGAGAGCAGCATAAACACACTAGCACGAAAATTTAACGTCACCGCAGTTATCCTTTGAATAAAAAATGAATGTAAAAAGCAAAATTAAAGGCTTAATTTTTTTAATCTATTTATTATTTTTCAAAAAATTGGCATTGGCTTTTATGGCGCTAATTTTACGTGTACTTTATAAATTTAAAAGCGAATAATATTAAACTAACCTGTAAGTAAAACTTAACTGTTAATAAATAACCTATGATCAAATCAGCGCCGTTAAAATCTCTCTATACGTTTATAGCTGTTGCCGAAACTGGCAGCATGGTGCTCGCGGCTGAGCAGCTAAGTGTTAGTCACTCGGCGGTAAGTCAGTCTATTAAAGCGTTAGAGTTACAACTTAATACACCGCTTTTTAATCGCATTGGTCGCCGCGTTGAGCTCAACCCTGTGGGTGAGCGCTATTACAAACGCATAGCCCCGGCCATGACTGAAATTTTAGCAGCCAGCCAAGAGGCAAGTAACACAGCGAATGAGCCAACTTATTTAACACTCAATATGGTTAACTCACTAGCACTGCACTGGTGGATCCCTAGGGTGGCTGATTTTCAGCGAATTTCGCCAAACAGTGACATTCGTATTTCTAACTTGGTGGGAGAATTTGATTTAGAGCGCGAAGGGATTGATGCAGCTATTATTCATGGCCAGCCCGATAAGTGGCAAAAATATCACTGTGAAAAACTAGCCGACGATCAGTTAATTTTAGTCTGTAACCCACAGCTTTTAATTGGCTTAAATAAAGATGAGTTAACCGCGCAAAATTTGCTGCAGCGTTTTAAAGCAATCTACGTTACCAACCCACGTAGGCAAAACGATTGGCAAACGTGGTGCGAGGCTAATAATTTAGCGCAGCCTAAGCAGCATAATAACTTAACCTTTAATATTTCAGTGCAAGCAACGCAAGCCGCGATGCGCCAGCTTGGCGTTTTGGTCACCCACAAACAGTTTGTACGCGACGATATAAAGCACGGCATGCTCACGCAAATTGGCCAAAGCATTGTTAATCCGCATCAGCAGTTTTATTTTGCAACGAGCCACGCCATGCTTAATCTCCCACAGGTAAGCGCATTACGAGCGTGGCTTAAACGCGAGTTTTTAAAAACAGCAAACGAGTAGTGCTACTCCACACGTTGCCAATATTGGTTACGGTAAAAAAAGCCTATATAGCCACGTACTTCTAATGTTTTACCGTCGTTTTGTGGTGTTAGTTGCACGGTATAGGTTTTACCATTTGTAGGGTCAAGTATTTCACCATCGCCCCACACGCCATCATCTTCTGGCTTTACATCAGTGATTATGGTCATCCCTAAAATAGGCTGATTTTTTAATGCCCCATCACACTCTTTACAAATACCGGTTTGTTTAGCTGGGTCTAAAATAGCCTCAACTTTACCACTGAGCACCTTATCGTTTTGAGTAATGCGTACGTACGATTTAGCCTCGTTGGTGTCTTCATCTATGGTTTTCCAAAGCCCAACAGGAGTCATGTTTGCAAGCGCACCTTGGCTTATAAATAAAGCCGCAGCGAGTGTAGTTAGTAACGGAAGTTTGTTTAACTTTTTCATTGTGTTGCCTAAATTAAAAATGGCGAATAAAACGATAATACCAGCTGATTTATAAACGCACTATTAAATTAAACTGCTATTTAGGTACATATAAAAGTAAAAAACCAAGTGCGCGTTAACCCACTTGGTTTTAAATTGGCTGATAGTTTTTTAACGTACGCGTTTTAAAGTACGTATTTAAAAGTCACGTACCTCTACACTTGAGCTGTTAAATTCAAACATATTAATTTTGCCACACTGTGCCATATGGTTAGTACTTGTATAGGGGGTATTTGCTTGGCTTATATCGCCTTCCCACTCTTGGCCATTTTTTATAAATGCTTTTAATTCAAACCATCCGTTAACAGCTTTACTGCAATCCATATCAACATCAAGCATCCAATAGTGTTCGCCCCATATATTAAGGGGTGTAACACCAAAGCCATCTACTGTTACCGATTTTTGGGCGCCATATTCACTTGGCCAAACATTTGTAGTCCAATCCATGGCAGTGCCTTGCGCTTCACTGCTTTGGCCTTGTTCAATTCCATACCAATCTAGGTAGTTATCGTTTGCTTTCCAAGGCGTTGTGGTGTTGTTTTTTAGATTGTTATGGCGAATTGGCATAGCACATTCAACATTTGTTGTTTGGCAGTTTCTAGCAAGGTTTGTATTTGCATAGTTGTGATCTATACCACCGCGTACAAACATGTCTTGTCCGCTTTGTGTTTGAGCATTAATAAAAATAACGGTTCTTTGCCAGTCGCTATTATTAGGCACTGTTCCTTGAGTTAATTTAGCATTTTTATGAATTGCTATTGCATCCCATGACGCTACATTTAAATTGATGGTGCCGTTGCTATTAACTGTTATTACTTCACCGCTACAACTAGTAGCATTACCCAAAAGCTCGCCTTTTAACACATTACAGTACTGCCCAGGCGCCATATCTGTTTGAATTGTTGTATTAAGCGTTGAGTCTTCTTTATTAATTGCCATATGACCAGAGCTACCACGTCCAAATGCAATCTGGTTTTGGGTGTTATCCCACCAATTTGTTACTACCCAATTGTCGGCTGTGTTATTTCTAAAATCGACACCACCCGCAATATAAGACCAGCGATGCTCGCACTTCCAGTTACTTGCAAAACATTCTAAATTACCATTATTGTGCACCGGTACACTTGGCCCACCCGCATCTGTATCGCCGTGAAAATCATAACTCGACATTACTTTTGGATACCCATACGGATACGCCAACATAAATACGTTAGCTAGGTCGTATAAACGGCCATCTTCAAAGGTAATTACATTACCCGCGCCACCATGGCCGCGCTGATTGTCGTGGTTATCTACAAATACCACAGCTGATGAACTTGGCATAAAGCCCCAGCCTTCACCAAAATTACTTAACCATGCAAGCGAGCCATTTCTAAAGGTATTACCAAGCTGCGTACTGTATTTAAACTCGGTAACTAGCCCTGTACTTAAATACTCTGAGGCTGCAACCGCTTCAGTACCTTGGTCTATCACCTCATGAAACACCACTGGCGAGCCATTTATTTTTGCCATTAAACTTTGAATATCACTTGCAGCAACATGCTTAGCAGCATCAAACCTAAAACCTTTAACACCCATAGCTTGAAGGTCATTAATATATGCCGCTAATGTATTTTGCACATAATTTGAAGAAGTGTTTAAATCGGCCAGCCCTACTAGCTCACAGTTTTGCACGCGATAACGGTTATTACCGTAATCTTCTGGGTTAATAGAGCAACTTTCGTGAAAATCTTGTGGGCTATAAATAGGGTATTGTTTATTACCAAAAGTGTTACCAGCAGTGCCCGTACCACTGCCGGCTGCCATATGGTTTATTAATGTATCAACATATATATCGACGCCTGCGGTGTTACAGCGATTAACCATATCTATAAATTGCGAACGGTTACCGCCTCGGCTTTGTAGTTGGTAGCTCACAGGTTGATAGCGAGTCCACCATTGGCTACCTGTAATATGCTCGTTAGGCGGAGACACCTGTACCGCAGCATACCCTTTTGGTCCTAAAAACTGCTCACATTCTTGGGCTACATCTTGCCAATTCCATTCAAATAAATGCACAAATGTTGTAGGTGCAGCCGATACTAAACTTGGTAAGGTTAAACCTAAGCTAAAACCTGCAGTGGTGATCATTTTATTCAGTTTCATAGTGTGTGTTTCCAGTGTTGGGCGAGTTAAACAACATACTCGACGTTATTTACAAGTGATTAACACTAGTTTGAGAGTTGCTCAAATAAAAACTGAATACGTATGCATAATGGGTAAACTATCCTTTATTACTAGATAATTACCTGCCTAAAAAATTACATTTTCAAGTAAAACGCTTTACATAACGCAATATAATCATCGCTGTAGCGGTTGTTTTCATCTTTTATGCATAGGGAGGTAAGCTCAAGCAAAGTGTTTACTAAGCTAAAGCGCATTAAACTGCGGCTAAATGCTTTACTTGGTGTGGTTTTTATTTGGCAATGCGCGTTTAAATAAAGCCCGCTTTGTTTTGCCAAGTCAATGAATAAGCCCGCCTCTGTGGTGGGTAAAATTACGTTAAAGCACGAATGCTCATGACTTAAACGCATATAGGCATGTATTAGTTCGTCAAAACTTAAACCATCGGTATGGCGTGCGGTGTTACGGGCATCGCTTAGCCCTTTTAAACTGCGGTTAAAATAAGGGGGGTTAGATATCACAACATCAAAGGGCGCCGCCTGTTTAAACGCTTGTATAGTGGTGTGCTTTACTGTGATATTTGGCCACGGGCTAGAGGCTATATTTTGCTGTGCTTGCTTGTAAGCAGCTTCATCAATTTCAACAGCGGTTATACTAAGTGCTGGTTGGCGCTGTTTACACATAAGCGCAAGTAAACCGGTGCCTGTGCCTATATCGAGTAATGTATTGGCACCTTTTAAATACGCCCATGCGCCAAGTAAAATGCCATCGGTTGAGACCTTCATAGCACAGCTATCGTGCTCAACCTTAAATTGTTTAAACGTAAACCCTGACATTTTTTCACCTTTTCATTCACCAACTGGCGTATAGCGCGTATAATTGCAGGTAATTGTCCCTTATTTTAGACACTCTATGCAATTTTCTGAATTTGATCTTGATACTAAACTACTCAACGCCATTGATAAAATGGGCTACGAGACACCAACCAGCATTCAACAACAAGCTATTCCTGAAGCGCTGCAAGGTCGCGATATTTTAGCATCAGCACCTACTGGCACAGGTAAAACGGCGGCATTTTTAATTCCGGCTATTCAATACTTAATGGATTTTCCGCGTCGCGACCCAGGTTTTGCACGTGTGTTAATAATGACCCCAACCCGTGAACTGGCTTATCAAATTCATGAGCAGTGTGAACTGCTTGCTAAAGGCACTCACCTTAAAATTGGTGTAGTAACAGGTGGTATAAACTACGGCACCCATAAAGAAATTTTTGAAAACAATAACGATATTTTAATCGCCACACCAGGGCGTTTAATGGAATATCTTGAAACCGAAAATTTCCATGCTGAAAACGTAGAAATGCTTATTCTTGATGAAGCCGACCGCATGCTAGACATGGGCTTTAGAAAAGAAATGCTGCGCATATGTGACGAAGCTAAAAACCGTCGTCAGTGCTTTTTATTCTCTGCGACTCTAGAAGGCGATAGCGTTGAGTTATTTGCTGAGCGTATTTTAAACGACCCAGCTTTACTTGAAGCCGAATCGTCACGCAAAGAAAAAGCAAAAATTCATCAATGGGTTCACCTTGCTGATGACTACCACCACAAGCTTGAGCTGTTGGTTAATACCCTAAACGGACCAGATGTAAGTAAAGCCATTGTGTTTGTAAAAACCCGTGAGCGCCTAGAAACGCTAATTGGTGAGCTAACTAACAATGGCGTAAAAGCCGCGTGGCTGCGTGGCGAAATGCCGCAAGATAAGCGCATGAAAGCGATGGAAAATTTCCACAGTGGCAAAACGCGCATATTAATAGCAACCGATGTTGCGGCCCGCGGTATTGATGTTTCTGACATTAGCCACGTAATTAACTTTGATATGCCGCGCACTGCCGATGTCTATGTACACCGTATTGGCCGTACTGGCCGTGCAGGTAAAAAAGGGATTGCTATATCATTAGTTGAAGCGCACGACATTGGCATTTTATACAAGGTTGAGCGATACACAGAGCAAAAGCTTAAGCGCCGTATAATTAAAGGGCTTGAGCCACAGCATAAAGAAGCTAAGCCACCCGCTAAAAAGCGTAAAGATCCGGTAAAAATGAAAGCTAAGAAAAAAGCCAAAGCTAAAATTAAAAAGAAATAGCACACCATAAATAAACAAGCCGGCAGTTGCCGGCTTTTTTGTACCCGTTACAAATGTAACCCAAGCATGTAACTCATTCCCATTAAAATGTAATTATTGCCCACCTGAATTCTCACTTAATAAAATAACCTTATATTTCAACAAATTAAAACTGGCATCGAAATTGTAACTGAGAAAGTAACTCAGCTAAGAATAGCTGCACGATTAACCGTAATGTAAGGATGAAGTTATGAACCGCTTTAAGTTAACTATCGCTTTAGTATCATTTTGTTGTTTATTTTTATTAGCTTGCGCTACAAAAGTAAGTGCAGCAACTAACTTAGCCGTAGTAAGCAGTGTGGCTACTCAACCTAACTTACAACAAACAATCACCAATACGTTACGCACTAACCCAAACTTAGCATTAAGCGATATTCGCGTGCAGGTTGAAGACGGTGAAGTTGACCTATACGGTGAAGCGCAAACAGGTTTTCAGCGTGCACTTGCGCAAAAGTTTTTAGAAAATATGGATGGCGTTAAAATTATCCGTAATAAAATTAGTGTTATCTGATACCGCATTACAATATTTGTTTATATAACTTATTCCTCTGCGTGGCTTGTTTCTCCAACACAAGCCGCGCTTTTTTATGCTTAATAGCACACTTTAGTATCTAAACTTCTAGCTTTAGCTCCCCTATTAAAAAATAGAGCAAACACTTAGCCGTCCTTTCCCACTCTTTTAAATTAGTGACTTACTACAGCTTTGATAAAAGAATGCTATAACAAGGCTGTAAAGTTCATATAATCAGCGCATTTTTAATACCGTTGGCAACCTACAAGTGTTTGCTAATCAACCACACCATAAATAACAGTTAATAATATATGGCTTAATGCATGCAAATGCCCCATCACTTACACAAGGAAGCTAATACATGAAACGATTTATTCACTACTGCTAATCCCTCTTATTGGCCATGCAGAGGAAGCTATATTTGGTTTTGCTGCGGATGTGTCTGTATCCGGCTTTTTTAGCCCAGAAATTAGTGAACGAGATATTATAAAAGCCTATGCAGATCCTGTTGCTGATCTGGCAGGATTAAAAGTAGGCTACAAGGTAATAGAGTTAGATAGCTGCGCTATTCCAGGTCGCCCTGCTGAGGTTACAAAAAAATCGATGACAAAAAACAGTGGTGAAACGCTTTTACTACTAATCAAAAATTCGATGGCAGCGAAAAGCAAATAAGTATTAACTTAAAATAAATTGATTAAAAGTATAGTTAAATTTAACCCGACTTAGCGCTTTGAAATTACTAGCAGCGCACTTTTTATGTAAAAATGCGCTGCTAGTGGGTAACTATTACTGGGCTAATTTAAACCAGTATTAGTCGCTCATTCGCTTTGATTTGAACCCGTATTACTCCCGCCTTGTTGTTTGGGTGACTGTTGGTTTATTTTATCGCTTATCATGGCATCGAGCTTTTCACCGCCTTTAATGCCAAAATCTAACGTACGTATTGGGAATGGAATACTTATATCTGCAGCATCAAGCGCTTGTTTAACAGCGACTACGCCTTTATGGCGTACTGTCATAAAGTCTGGCTCGCCTGGGTATTTTATCCAAAACCACACCAGTAAATTAATACTACTGTCGCCAAAACCTTCTGCGTAAACAGCGGTTTCATCTTTACGTATTACAAAGTCAAACTCGTTAATTTTATCAACGATAACTTCTTTGGCTTTTTCAATGTCGTCGCCGTATGAAATACCCACCGGTACCTCTATGCGCCTAACGCCTAACGTGGTGTAATTTTTTAACACATTTCTAAATAATACCTTGTTAGGTACCAGTATTAACTGCCCGTAAAAGCTCTCTATTAGCGTGTTACGCAGGTTTATAGAATGTACCGAGCCAAATACGTCGTCGGTTTCAATTACATCACCCGCTTTAAATGGCTTGCGTATTCCCATAGCAATACCGGCAATTAAGTTCTCGGTCATGTCTTGAAAAGCAAAGCCAATGGCTAAACCCACAATACCCGCACCCGCTAGTAACGATGTGACTGTGCCTTTTAACCCCATAAAATCTAAAGCGATAAATAGGCCCACACATAACACAATAACCTTAAAAATAGACGCCATTAAATCAGCAATTTGCTTAGAGTCGAGTGAGCGCCTTAATAGGTTTTTCATTAGCTGGCCGGCAAAGCGCGCTATTATTGAAAATACAATGGCTATTACCACTGCCACAATAAAGTTTGGGATGTGGCTTATTACTACATCAAACCACCCTCCGAGTTTTTCTTCGATGAGTTTTTCGGCTTCGGCTACTGAAGGTATGCTGATCATATTTTTACACCTATCTATTTTTTATCTCATTAATAGTAGGTGAAGTTAGCAAGTTTAGCGCCAGCATAAAAAAAGCCATGCAATGCATGGCTTTTTAACTCATTGTTTGCTGAGTATAAACGCTTAGTTTTGCTCGTCGCGCATAAATACAGGCTCAAGATCTTTAGTGGTTGCTTCAGGGCTAAAGTAATAACCCGCCACAGTAAACTCTTTTAATTGGCTAAGCTGTGTTACCTGGTTTTCTATAATGTAACGGGCCATCATGCCGCGCGCTTTTTTAGCGTAAAAGCTAATTACCTTATATTGACCATTTTTGCAGTCTTTAAAATGCGGGGTAATAATTTGCGCATTGAGTGCTTTTTTATCTACTGCTTTAAAGTACTCGTTTGAAGCAAGATTAACCAGGTATTGTGCGTCTTGCGCTTTTAATTCCTCGTTTAATTTATTCGCAATAATGCTGCCCCAAAATTCATACAAATTTTTCCCGCGAGGGTTATCAAGCTTAGTACCCATTTCTAGGCGGTAGGCTTGCATTAAATCAAGCGGCTTTAATAAGCCGTATAAACCCGAAAGTATTCGTAAATGGCTTTGCGCATAATCGAGGTTAGCTGCAGTGAGTGTTGCGGCATCTAAACCACCGTACACATCGCCGTTAAAGGCTAGTACCGCTTGTTTAGCATTACTTTGTGTAAATGGTTGCGACCATTCGCTAAAGCGCGCAGCGTTAAGCCCTGCAAGCTTATCGCTAATTTTCATTAGGCTGCCAATTTGCGCTGGAGTTAGTTCACGGCATACTTTCATGAGCTCTTCGCTGTGCTCTAGTAATTCAGGTTGAGTGAACTTATCTGTTGCGGGTGGCGTTTCGTAATCAAGATTTTTTGCTGGTGAAATAACAGTGATCATAGTTAGCTATTGACTTGTAATTTATTTAATGTCAATTTCAACATTAAATGAGACGAAAAGCACGTTTTGTTTATAAAATACCATTGAAAATTAATCGCAATGGCCTAAATCCTACCTTAATAAATCATGCATCGTCGTTTTTCTATTGATAAGGACATAAGACCTATCAAGCATTGTCACACTGTTGCAGTATTGAATACTTATATTAAGGTAGTTTAGATTTTCTTTTAACTTGCTTGGAATGAGGAAGGCAAATGACTAGCGCTCTACAAAGGCTAAAACAACATTCATCTATCGTAGCCGACACTGGCGATATTGAAGCGATCAAAAAGCATCAACCAGAAGATGCAACCACAAACCCGTCGCTTTTATTAAAAGCGAGCGAGATTGAAGCTTACAAGCCTTATTTAGATAAAGCTTGGAGCTATGCAAAAGAAACAGAGCAAGATGCAGCTAAACAGCTTGAACTTGCATGTGACTACTTTGCCGTATTACTTGGTAAAGAAATTAGCGAAATTGTACCTGGTTATATTTCTACTGAAGTAGATGCTCGTTTATCATTCGACACCCAAGCAACTATTGATAAAGCACATACCCTGCTTAGCCTTTATGAAAAAGAAGGTGTAAGCAAAGACAAAATTTTAATCAAAGTTGCGTCTACATGGGAAGGCATTAAAGCGGCCGAACAGCTAGAAAAAGAAGGGACTAAATGTAACCTAACTTTATTATTTAGCGATGCTCAAGCGCGTGCGTGTGCTGATGCAAATGTATTTTTGATCTCGCCATTTGTTGGCCGTATTTTAGATTGGCACGTAGCAAATGGTATGGAAAAACCAACCGATCCGCTACAAGATCCAGGTGTTCAATCTGTACGTAGCATTTTTGAGTTTTATAAACGCCATGATTACAAAACCGTTGTTATGGGCGCAAGCTTCCGTAACACTGGCGAAATTATTGCGCTTACAGGTTGTGACAAGCTAACAATTAGCCCTAACCTACTAGAAGACTTAGGCAATTTAGAAGGCGCAGAAGAGTACTTACTACAAAGTGATATTCCTAAAGAGCCAAAGCCTGCTCCACTTACTGAGTCGCAGTTCCGTTGGTTACATAACCAAGATGCAATGGCCACTGAAAAACTAGCTGAAGGTATCCGCTCATTCGCAGATGCACAAGAGCAGCTAGAAGCACGTTTTAAAGCAATGTAATACGCGCTAATTATGTATTAAACGCCGCACCTGCGGCGTTTTTTTATGCCCTTAATATAATCCGCACTGCTTTATACTAACCTGCCACAGCATGTACCATTGCCTACACAGCTAAATAGCTCACTTTTAGTGTTTTTTTATTTATTTTTTCTATCTAAAAATAGCGCGCTCAATAAAGCTAGTTAGTATTAAACTTCATCAACGCATCACATACCTGTAACAAATTCGTCACTTTTTTATTCTATTTTAGCTAGGCCTGTGGTATAGGTATTCTCGAGGTTCACTAAAATCAATAGGAGATAGTCATGGATAGCCTAAACGATATATTAGAGATATTAGAAGGTCCTGATACAACAAGAAAAACCTCTCAAAAGAATAAAAAAAGAAAGTGGCGCGAGATTGAGGCCATAAAAGACAAACAACGGTTACGTAAAGAACTACAGGAGTTAGACTTTTTTACAGACAGCATTGAAATTGATGAGCTAGATTTTTAATTTCAAACTCATTGCGCTCAATTAGGCAATTTATTTTGCGGCAGGAAAACCGTATCGATAGTAAAGCTAACGCCAGGTTTTACCCCTTCAAAATAATTGATAATTATTGCGCATGGGCATTAATACACAATAACTAAGCAAAAGGCTTTCATGATACGAAAGCCTTTTTTAATATATCAATTAAACCTGCCAGTTAATGGGCTTATCGCCTTGGGCTTGTAATAACTTATTTGTTTGTGAAAAGTGCTTACAGCCAAAAAAACCACGATGCGCAGAAAGCGGCGATGGGTGCGGCCCTTTTAAAATATGATGGCGAGCGCTGTTAATATTTTTACCTTTTTTTTGCGCATGAGCGCCCCATAAAATAAACACCACTCCTTTGCAGTGTGCATTTATATGGGCTATCACGTTATCGGTAAATTGCTCCCACCCTAAATGTTTATGCGAATGCGCTTGGCCTTGCTCAACCGTGAGTACTGTATTGAGTAAAAACACGCCCTGCTCTGCCCAGCTTTGTAAGTAGCCATGGTCTGGTATTTCAAAACCGGGAATATCCGTTGCCAATTCTTTGTACATATTTTTTAACGACGGCGGTAACTTTTTAACCTCTGGCAACACAGAAAAACATAAGCCATGGGCTTGGCCTTCTCCGTGGTATGGGTCTTGGCCTAAAATAACCACGCGAATATTGTTAAGGGCTGTCGCTTCAAAGGCGCTAAATACTTGTTCTTTGGGTGGGTACACAGCAACACCTTCGACACGGCGTTTTGCTACATAATCTAATGTTTGCTGCATATAAGGTTGCTGTAATTCATATTCTAAAAAGGCTGGCCAATCGCTCATTGTATACTCTTAATTTGTTTGCGTGATGCATCTATTTTATCACACATATTTGCCAGTCCTTCTAGCATGCGCGGTGTAAAACGATGTAATAAATCGGCATTTACGCGTATAAATTGATTATGTTTTACAGCGGGGACTTCTGGCCATTTTTGCCAATTAATTTTAGGTTGTGGCTTATCGGCCTGTTCATCAGGAATAATAATAATCTGTGGTTTTTTAATCACCACGTTTTCAATACTTATTTGCGGGTAGTCGGTTGGGCTGTGTGCAAATACATTGCTTACATGACATGTTTCAATAAGCTGGTTTATCCATGTATTTTCACTCACCGTCATCATTGGCTCTGGCCATAATTGATAAAAACCAGTTAATATTTTTTTGCTTTGCTGCTGCTTTTTAATTTTTTTGAGCTTAGTAATAAATGCGTTTGCTACTTGCTTGCTTTGCTCAATACGCCCTGTAAATTTTCCAAAAGCAATCAGCTCGTTTGCAACTTCTTCTATTTTTTTGGGATCACTTAAATGTATTTTTATACCAAGGCGTTTAATTTGTTCTAAATCTTCACTTTGATTACCGCTTTTCCAACCAATCACTAAATCGGGTTTTAGCGCTAATAATTTTTCAAGAGAAATACCATAGTAACCACCAATGCGTTCAATACTTTTAGCTTCATTTGGGTAATCAGCGTAATCAACAGTGCCAACAATATTACTTCCCGCACCTATAGCAAATAGGTTTTCTACTATATGCGGTGCAAGTGCTACAACGCGCAGTTTATCTGGCGCAGCTGTATCACTGGCCACGGCACTGCCCCCAGAACACAATAACAGCAGTGCAGCAAAAAACGCTTTATACATTAGTAATCAAACCCTTCTAGTGCTTTTATACCCGAGTCGAAGGCGTGTTTAACATTGCGCACTTCGCTTACTGTATCGGCAAGGTCTGTTAATGTGCGGTGCGCTGCGCGACCTGTAATAATAACCGATTGCATGGGAGGGCGATTATTTAGCGCGTTTACTACCTCATCTAAATCAATATAACCGTAAGTCACCATGTAGGTAAGCTCATCTAGTAATACTAAATCAATACTGCTATCAGCAAGCATACGCTTTGACTCTTGCCATGTTGCTTGCGCGGCTGCGGTGTCGGCTTCTTTGTTTTGCGTATCCCATGTAAAACCGGTATTCATAACGGCAAATTCAACCCCTGCGCCTTGTAATAAGTTACGCTCTCCACACTCCCATGTGCCTTTAATGAACTGACAAACAGCGGCTTTTTTACCATGCCCTACGCAGCGAGCAACCACACCAAAGCCTGAGGTGGATTTACCTTTACCATTACCCGTAATTACCTGAAATATCCCTTTAACATCTTGCGCAGCAGCCACGCGTGCATCTACCTGCTCTTTTACTTTTTGTTGGCGCTGCTGGTGCTTATCGTTATTTGTATCCGTCATAATTATCTCCTTCATAAATCGATATAATGTGTTGTATGTTCAAATGCGCCTCGCACATAGTGGCCAAGCGCTCTAGTTGTTGCTCGCGGTGCGCTACAATACTCACAGGTTGTATGGCTGCATCGCTTTTTACCCACTTTAAAATTTGCAGTGTGGCAGCAGGTTCATCAAACAAGCCGTGTAAATAGGTACCAGCAATGGCATTGTCGTCACTAATAAAGCCATCGTTTTCAAATCCATGAGGGTGCGCGTGAAACGTTAAAAATGGCTTATTAAGTGCTGCGCCTTCACTAATGCCGGCATGAATTTCGTAGCCGCTACACGGTGTTTGCAAATCATTTAACTGCATAGCCGCCGTTACTTTAGTGAGTACTTTTTGGGTGCTAAGTGTGGTTTCAAAATCGCATAGGGCAAGCCCCGTTACTTGCTTTAATGACGACTCGACTCCGCTGGGATCATTTATGGTATACCCCAACATTTGCATACCACCACAGATACCAAGTACTTTGCCACCATAGCGTAAGTGGCGCTTTATTTGCGTATCCCAGCCTTCATTTTTTACAAAACTTAAATCACCCAGCACGTTTTTACTGCCAGGAATAATAATCAGATCAACCGGTGGGATCGCGCGTGTGTGGCGTACATAATTTATATTAATATTTGGGTGCAGCCGCAATGCATCAAAATCGGTATGGTTACTAATATGCGGCAATAAAAGTACGGCTATATTAATGGTGGCAGTCGTCACCTTATTATCTATTGCTACAGCATCTTCGGCATCAAGTGCTAAATCATGCAAATAAGGCAGCACTCCAAGCACTGGTTTTTTTGTGTAGCGCTCAAGCCAATCTAGCCCACTTTGTAGCAAGCTTATATCGCCTCTAAAGCGGTTTATAACAAAGCCTTTTACGCGCGCTTGCTCGGATTCGCTTAATAACGCAAGTGTGCCCACTAAATGCGCAAACACACCGCCTTTGTCTATATCGGCAATAATAATGACAGGGCAATCTACCGCTTCTGCGTAACCCATATTGGCAATGTCGTTCTCGCGTAGGTTTATTTCTGCGGGGCTGCCTGCGCCCTCAACCAATAATAAATCAAACTGCTTTGCTAGGCGTTTATGCGAGGCAAGCACTGCATCCATCGCAACTTGTTTATAGTTATGATACGCCCCGGCCTCCATATTACTAATGGCTTTTCCATGTACAATGACTTGTGCTCCCGTATCACTATTGGGTTTGAGCAATATGGGGTTAAAGTCGTTTTGAGGCTCTGCTTTAGCGGCTATAGCTTGCAAAGCTTGCGCACGGCCTATTTCGCCCCCCTCTTTTGTAACCGCGCTATTAAGCGCCATATTTTGCGGTTTAAAAGGCGCGACCTTTATACCTCGCTTTGCAAACACTCTGCAAAGCGCAGCGACTAAGGTGCTTTTTCCGGCATCTGAGGTAGTGCCTTGAATCATTAAGGTTTTCATCAGCACTATGCCTTTGTTTTTCTAAAAAAGAGTAAGCTTAAAAAAAATACGCTACCCATGGCTGCTGTGATCACCCCTACAGGGAGCTCTTGGTTTTTAAGTAATGAGCGCGAAAGCACATCGACCCACACCATAAACGTGCCGCCCACTAAACTGGTAATTAGTAAGCCAGCAGTACTGCCCTGAGATATAAAAAAGCGCACTATGTGCGGCACCATTAAACCTACAAAACCAATACCGCCACATAGGGCCACCAGCACGGCCGTTATTAACGAGCTCAATACCAACATTAAAATTCTAAAACGGTGCACACGGACCCCAAGCGTTATCGCGCTTTCATCGCCAAGAAGCAGCGCATTTAACTGCCTTTTAAAGCTCAGCATAAAGCTAATACACACCACTATAACCACGCATGGCAACCATAACGTGGCCCATTGTGCGCGGGCAAAGCTACCTAACGTCCAAAACAAAATACCAGCCACTGCTTGCGGGTCACTCCAATACAGCAATAAACTTGTAAATGCGCTAAATAAAAACGACAGTGCCACCCCCGCTAGCAACATAGACTCTACTTGCGACCTTTTTTGCCGCCCAGCAATAAGTATCAATAAGCCCATTGCTAAAAAGCTCCCTAATAAGGCAGCAGCCGATAACATAAACCCTGCACTAATACCCGCAACAGCCATAAGCAGTACGACCCCAAACGATGCGCCTGACGATATGCCAAATAAATACGGATCAGCGAGCGGGTTACGGGTAACCGTTTGTAAAATAAGCCCTGCAATAGCCAAACCTGCACCCGCCATAAAGGCAAGTAAGGTACGAGGTAACCTAAGCTCATAAATAATACGCGCGTTAAACGAGCCCTCCCCTGCTGATAAAATCCCTGTGAGCACATCACTTAACGGCGTATCTGCGGCGCCAAAACTCAGTGCGCTAAAAAGGCTACCCAGTGCAATTAACACGGCTGCTATAAATATTGTCCACTGGTTTATTTTTGTTATATCCATTTAATTAATAGCCATAAAAGTAAGTAATATGAGGAATAGTTTGACCATTTTCTGTGCGTTGAGGGTGGCTAGTTACGCGCGCACATACCCCAAAAACATCCGCTAGCATGTCCTCACTAAGTACCTGCGCAGGCGAACCTGTATGTGTTATTTTACCTTTATTAATAACCACCAGCTCATCGCACATAGCGGCTGCTAAATTTAAATCATGAAATGAGGCAAACACAGTAACCCCTAGCGATTTTGCCAGTTCCATCACTTGTATTTGGTATTTAACATCTAAATGGCTGGTTGGCTCATCCATGATGAGTAATTGCGGTTGCTGCACTATAGCGCGGGCAATCAAGGCACGTTGCTTTTCGCCCCCCGAAAGCGATTCAAAATTTTGCTTACACTGTTGCTCAAGCCCTACGGTTTTTATTGCCTGTGTAATTTTTTGTTTGTCGCTGTGGGTGGTGGCGCTAAATAATGATTTATGAGGTGTAAGCCCAAGGGCAACCACATCAAATAATGTTAGGTTAAATTGCGCAGGCGTTTCTTGGAGAACTACAGCAACATATTTTGCATAGTCTTCACTTTTAAGCTGCCAAATATCCTGCTGATTAAAGGTAACGTTACCAGCGGTGGGTTTATTAAAGCGATACAAACAGCGCAATAAGCTCGACTTACCCGCCCCATTTGGGCCAATTAACCCAATAAACTTACCCTTAGCTATGTGTAAATTAATATTGTTTAAAATGGCATGATCATCAACTTCCCACGACACATTTTGAACGTTTAATAAGGGTGTATTTGGCGCTAATGTAGTTTGCAAAAGTGAGTCCTTGGAAAGCGTGCACTCACTAACACACAGCTAAAAGACTAGTGCATCAATAAAAATGAGTTTACCCGCTCGTTAAAAAAGTATACCAATCTAGAACTTCTCATGCTGATTGATATGTCTCATTTGTATCTGACTTAAAGCGTGGTGCTAATTACAGTTACGGGAATAGTTGAGGAATTTCACCCCATTCCAAATGAGGGTCTATTATGGGCGGGTAAGCAAATAATTTAAAGCAAAAAAAACCGCGCTCATTAGAGCGCGGTTAATAAAGGGAGTGTTTAAGCAGCGCTTAAAACTTGTATTCCATACCTAGGCCAACGTAGTCTTGGTCAACATTGTTGTCCATATCAAAGCTTGAGTAAAAACCAAATACTTTAATGTTTTTATTAAACTTATGATCAACACCTACAGAAACTGCCGTTTTGTCGTCGCTGTCATCAAAGTCCATTGCTTGGTATTGCACTTTAAACGTGTTTTTACCCATGCTGTAGGCTGCGTTTAATAAATAGCCGTCAGCTTCTGCGCTACCGTCTACTTTTTCTTGAGTTTGGTACATAGCGCCTAATTTAAAGCTCTCTACTTTACCTTGAATTGACGCACGCACTACATCGTAGCCATTTACTTCGCTATCGGCTGCAACCGAGGCGTAAACCGCACTCTTTTTAAGTGCAGAGTCACCGTAGGTAACCGCCATTGAATAACCGTTATCTGCATCTACGTCATCTTCGGCAATAAATGTAGCAAGTACTTTAAAGCCTTCGTAGCTTTTAGATGTATAAGTGATTGAATCACCTAAGCGGTTTTCACCTTTAAAGACATTTTTAATATCGCCTTCAAGGTCATTAAATAAATCTAACTTACCTTGCGATTGTTTAAGCGCTGTATCGTTACGACCCACAACAACTTGACCATATGCACCTTTTAAACCTACGTACTGGTTACGTGCAGAAATATTGTCGTCGTTATCACCTTTAGAGTCAGCATCAGATACATCAACTTGAAACTCAAACTTATAAACCGCTTCTAATCCATCAGTAATCTTTTCAGACCCTTTTAGTCCAAAGCGAGATGCATTACTTTTAATTTCAGTGAAAGACCCTTCGCCATCATCAGACGATTGCACAGTAACATTCGCTTTACCGTATACATCAACGTCTGCAAACGCGCTAAAAGATAAACCACTTACTAGTGCAACACATAAGCTCGATTTTACAAAATTCATGTTATTTCCTCGATAATCACAAGACTAATTTTTAAAACAGCTGCAGTTTGTCACCGTTAAATGACAGATATATTACAAAGGAAACATTTTTGTCTTTTTATTTTAATAAAAGTGTCTAAATTCTGAAAACAAACCGACATGAATATTTAATAAACAAAATTGTACCTATTCAACCTCATTAAAAATCATAGTCGGTATTTAGTGTTCATCAACAGGCTGATAAGCATTTATTTTAGGTAATAAGTTAATCAGGGTTTCTATTAGCTCTTTTTGTTCGTTGTCTCTGTGGTAGGCCACAAAAATATCACGCGAAGTATGTTCTACATCTTTTACATGAAACAGCTCACCCTTTTCTAGGTGAGATTCAACAAGTACCTCGGGGATAAACGCACTGCCGCCACACTGAAGAATTAAATCAAGTGCAATACGTCCCGTACTGGTTCTAAAATAAGGCGGCGTTTTACCGGTAAATTGGCGCGCATGCCATAGTGAAAACGTAGTACCCCAATCAACGTATACATATTGGTTATCAAAAAAGTTCTCGTTAGTGGCCGTGTCATAGCCACTAACCGGAATAATTGGCAGCTCGCAAATTCGCTCTACCACAAGCTCGTCTACTTTAGGGGGGTCAAATAAAATGGCCAAATCAAGCGTACGCTCTAATAATAGCCGCGTGCTTTCTTGTTGGGCTTTAACCTCTGCGACCAACGAGACCCCAGGCATAGCCGACACAATATTAGTAATGCCAAATTGTAAAAACGCATCCCATATATTAGGCGTACCCGCTAAACTTATTTGCTTGTGCATGTTATCGGCAAGTGCCACATCCACTTTGGCACGCTGCATGCCGGTGATGATCATTTTAGCGTGCGGAAGCAATCGCTCTCCTGGCGCCGTTAATTGAATATTGTTACGCTGGCGAATAAACAAGTTTACACCCAACCCCTGCTCTAATTGGCGAATTCGAAAGCTTACTGCCGATTGAGTGATATACAGGTTTTCGGCCGCTTTACCAAAGTGACGCGTGCGCACAACCTCTACAAATGTTTTTAATAAATCTATATCCAATTTTTTATCCTCACGATAAAAATAACTTGTTTAATAAATTGTCAAACTTGCATCATACTCCAGCAATAAACAGGGTATGAGGATACAGTTATGAGCAACGATATTTCACTACTTCGCCAAGCGTTTGTTAGCCAACGTCAATTTTATGATGATCAAAACTTTCCTCGCGGGTTTAGCCGCAGCGGAAACTTCACCTTATTAGAAGCCAGCATATTAGAGCAACACGGCGTTGTACTAAAAGGGCTTTATAATAAAACTTTAGCACCCCAAAATACGCTACAAGAGCAATTTGTTGACGTAGTTTGTGGCAGTAAAGAACCTACAAACCCAATTGAAAAAGCCTGGGTTAAATATTTAAAACTAACAACCTGTAAAACCAAGTTTCATACACTTTTTGGCCGTTCAAAAATGTCAGGGCCGGTACCAATAAGCCAAGACGATTATAGCGAATCAGATAGCGTATAAGCCTCTAAGATATTTGCTTTTTTGCGTTTTAACAGTTACAACTTGTATAAGCAAATACTTTTGCAAAATATCAAACAAGGTTGTTACGTGACGCGAAAAATACTCATAGTTGAAGATACGCCTACTATAGCGCGTGTGCAAAAGCATATCGCGCTTAAAGCAGGTTACGAAGTAGATATAGCCGAGTCTTTAGCGGCAACAAAAGAGCTAATAAAACACAATAGCTACTTTTGCGCTGTTGTTGATTTTATCCTTCCCGATGCTCCTGCCGGTGAGGCGATTCCGTATACTATTAATGCCGACATTCCCACCATAGTAATGACAGGCAACATAGATAAACAAACTCGCGACACGGTAGAAAAATACCCAATAATTGATTACATAATCAAAGAAAACAAACAAGCTTACCAATACCTAGAAAAACAACTAAGCCGTTTACCACGTAACGAGAACGTAAAAGTGTTGGTCGTCGACGACTCAACCTCTACCCGTAGATACATTTGTAGTTTACTAAAGCGCCATAAGTATCAAATACTCGAAGCTAAGGACGGCAAAGACGCGCTAGAAGTACTTGAAAGCCAAAAAGATGTGTCTGTTATTATTACCGATAACGAAATGCCAAACATGAATGGTGATGAGCTATGCGCCGAAATTCGCCGGCTTTACAGTAATGATGAAAAAGCCATTATCGGTATTTCAGGTGCTGACTCGTCAGCATTATCGAGCCTATTTTTAAAAAATGGTGCCAACGACTACCTTCATAAACCCTTTAACAGCGAAGAGTTTTACTGCCGACTAAGTCAAAACGTCGACATGCTTGAGCAAATAGCAACAATTAAACGCCAAGCAAATACCGACTACTTAACAAACCTGCCTAATCGTCGCTACTTTTTTGAAGAGTCGAGCAAGTCTCTCAAGCATTTAAAAAAATCGAATCAAGATGGTGCACTCGCCATGCTTGATATAGACCATTTTAAATCGATTAACGATACATACGGTCACGATTCAGGCGATGAGGTTCTTAAAGGGTTGGCGGTGTGTTTTAAAAAGTACTTTGAAAAGCAGCTAGTCGCTCGCTTAGGCGGTGAAGAATTTGCCGTTTACTTTACTGATGCAACCACAGCGCAAGCGCTAAAACGCCTTGAAGGATTTAGGCAATTTATAGAGCTTAATAGCCAAGAGTTTAGCCAAGAAAAAATTAAATTTACAATTTCTATTGGTTTTGCAAGCGGCCCTATTTACCAAATAGATGAGTTACTTAAACAGGCCGATTTAAAGCTGTATGATGCAAAAGAAACCGGCCGTAATAAAGTAATAAGCTAAACCTTAACGCTGCTTTATAGCAACTTACTTAAACTATTATTGCGCATAGGTATTAAACTTCGGCGGCGGTAACAGCCGCTTTTTTACGCTTACGCGATTGATGATAAGAGTCCCAAGTAAATATAGCCAGTGCACTCCAAATACAGGCAAACGTAATCACCCGCTCTGCATCAAATACTTCATCGTAAAACACCACAGCAAGCATAAACATTAAACTTGGTCCTATGTACTGAAAAAAGCCCAATGTTGTGTACTGCAAACGTTTGGCCGCTCCGGTAAAGCAAAGCAGCGGCAACGTAGTAATAATACCGGCACTAATTAACAGCGCATTGGTATGCCAATCGTTTAGGGCTAAGTCGGAAGTAGGCGTTGGTGCCATTACCCACCAGTAAATTAATGCAACCGGCAGTAAAATTAGGGCTTCGAGTAAAATGCCTGGCAGCGCTTCAACAGGTAACTTTTTACGCAGTAAGCCATAAATAGCAAAAGACGTGGCAAGCGAAAACGCCACCACCGGAAACGAGCCAAAACTGACCAATTGCAATACTACGCCCGCAAAGGCTAAAAACACTGCAAACCCTTGTAACTTTCGCAGCCGCTCGCCTAAAAATAGCATGCCCAACAGCACATTAAGTAATGGGTTTATGTAATACCCTAAACTGGCATCGAGCATATGGTTATTATTAACCGCCCAAATAAACAGCCCCCAATTAAAGCCCAATATAGAAGAGGTAAGTACTAACATTAAAATAATTTTTGGCTGGGCAACTATGCGCTTAACCTTATCCCAATATTTGAGCACACTGACCACAAGCACTAAAAAAACCACAGACCAGACAACACGGTGAGTTAAAATTTCAAAAGCAGAAACATGCTGTATTTGTTTGAAATAAATAGGCGCTAAGCCCCACATTAAAAAAGCTAAACAGGCAAAAATACCGCCTTTACGCTGCTCGTTTGCAATCGACATACATACTACTTATTCATACTAAAAGGCCGACAGTTTATACCAATTCGCGCTATTAAGTGATTTATTTTGCGGTAACTAAAGCTCAGCGCAAGGCAAAGCTTTTTATTTTAGCCGTACGTAATTAGCAGCTTTAACCTACTAAATACGTACCTGTACCAAAGGCGATTTGGATTGCCTTTTCGTTGTGTAGCTCCATTCTACATACACACACTTTATTACCAGAGCGGATCAAAGTAGCACTGGCTGTAAATGTCTCCCCTTTGCCAGGGCGCAAATAATCTGTGCGCAAATCAATAGTGCCTAAGGTAGCCAGCTTTTGCTGTACGCTAGGGATATCGAGCTCGGTTAATTTATCAATAACACTGGCTGCTGCAAGCATGCCGCCCACATTATCGAGCACCGCCGATATAATACCGCCATGAAGAATTTTTTGTGCAGGATTGCCTATAAATACATCCTGCCAGGGAAAGGTAATTTTAGCTTGCTCAGGGCTGAGCGACTCTACCGAGATATTTAAAAACTGATTAAATGGCATGCCATTTACAAACAGTGCGCCAACTTGTTCAATTAACATTTCTTTATTCATTATTATTCTCTATGTTTAAATTAACACTGGTACGATGAGTTAAGCATACCTGAAGCAAAACCACGAGGCACTAATTAAATCATTTACCTCTAAGCTAAAGACATCCTATAAAAAAAACACTAAAATAGCCGCCGATGAATACTCTAACCCCTACACCTAGCACATTGGTCCGCAAGCCTGACACGGTTCTTAAACAAGTGTTTGGCTACAGCGAGTTTCGTGATGGCCAAAAAGCGGTGATCGACGCGGCCATTAATGGCCAAGACTCTTTGGTACTACTGCCTACAGGCGGCGGTAAATCAGTGTGTTACCAAGTACCAGCGTTAGTGCTCGAAGGGGTTACTGTGGTAATTTCACCGCTTATCTCGCTCATGCAAGACCAAGTAACTCAACTGCAAGCATTAGGTGTTAAAGCCGCTTACATTAATAATAGCCTGGCTCGCGAAGAGCAACAATTAGTGTACCAACAATTGCACCAAGGGCTAATAAAATTACTGTATGTAGCCCCTGAAAAAGTGCTTCAGCATGAATTTACCGAGCGACTCAGCCACTTAAATATCAGCTTATTTGCAATTGACGAAGCACATTGTGTATCGCATTGGGGGCATGACTTTAGACCTCATTACTTTAGATTAAATGAGCTTAAGCAGCGCTTTTCCCATGTACCTATGATGGCACTGACCGCCACGGCCGATAAAGCGACCCGCTTTGATATAGTTGAGCAATTAAAATTACAACAGCCCTATATACATACCGGCAGCTTCGACAGACCGAATATTCGTTACACCATCGAAGAAAAGTTCAAGCCAATGGCGCAACTACTGCGCTATTTAAAAGAGCAAAAAAATCAAAGTGGCATTATTTACTGCACTAGCCGTAAGCGCGTTGATGACATTGCCGAAAAACTCGCTGATGCAGGTTTAAATGCCGCCGCGTACCATGCTGGCATGAGCAACGAGCAGCGCCAATTTGTGCAAACCGGGTTTGCCCGCGATGATATTCAAATAGTCGTTGCGACCGTTGCCTTTGGTATGGGCATAAATAAACCAAATGTGCGTTTTGTTCTGCATTATGATATTCCAAAAAGTATTGAAGCCTACTATCAAGAAACCGGCCGCGCTGGGCGTGATGGCTTAGCCGCAGAAGCCATTATGTATTTTGATCCCGCCGATATAGGCCGCGTTAGGCGCTTTTTTGAAGACATAGACGATGAACAACGCCGCCGCGTAGAAGAACAACGCTTTAATGCCATGGCCAGTTTTGCCGAGGCGCAAACATGCCGCCGGCAAATACTATTAAACTACTTTAGCGAGTATAAACGCGAGCAATGTGGCAACTGCGATATTTGCATTAACCCACCAAAAAGCTTTGATGGCACATTAGTAGCGCAACAAGCGCTTTCGTGTGTGTACCGAGCTGGGCAGCGTTTTGGCTTAGGCTATATTGTAGAACTATTACGCGGGGCTAATACCAGCCGCATACGCGACAACAACCACCACGAACTCAGCACCTATGGCATAGGCAAAGACAAAAGCAGTGAATTTTGGCTCAGTATATTACGCCAACTTATACACCAAGGCTTGTTAAGCCAAGATATTACCCAAGGCGCCTCGCTGCGCTTAACCGAAGCAGCACGCGCAGTGCTTAAAAGTGAATACGCTCTACAGCTTGCCGAGCCGCGCTTACAAGCTAAACACGTATACCAAGATAAACTTGCGCAGTTTAACTACGACAAAAAACTATTTGCCCGCTTACGGGCTCTGCGTAAAGAACTCGCTGATGCCGACGATGTGCCGCCGTACGTTGTATTTAACGATAAAACCTTAGCCGAAATGGCGCAATTAATGCCCACCAACGACAGCGAATTTTTAAAGGTGTCGGGCGTTGGCTTTACCAAACTCAATAAATATGGCGGCGAATTTTTAACGGCCATTCGTAATTACCTTGCTAGCAATTAAGTAAACTATGACCCAAATTGAATACAATCACGCCCATAAATGCATTGTTATAAGCCCAGTAGAAGCCCCACACGATGAAGACTTTGAGCTGTGGAGCACACTGTTTTTACACGCAGATGAAATAACAATTATTGACTATGCTGGGGGTGCTGACCGTCATCAATTGCGCTTTAGCTATCAACAGCAAACCTTTAATTTAAATTTTGAACACTACAGCGAAAGTATTTGGATTAATGGCGAAGGCCAAGAAGCCGAGCATTTATTAGCAGCCCTTGCTTTTTACTTAAGCTAAAACGCCTCGCATATGCACTAATTAACAAAGGTGTATAACAGTAACAATTAATTAGTTTCAAAATCCATACCTTTTACTTACATTGTAATAACAATGATGTAAGCTGATATTACGACTCATATTTGCAGTAGTATTGAAGAGGTTGAATGGTGAATAGAAAATGGATTGCACACTGTTGTATAAGCTTAGCCCTTGTAAGCTTTAGTGCGCCTAAGGCCTTTGCACAACAACCACCCAATAAAACTAACACCTGCTCCGCTGTGCAAACTCACTCAGACAAAAGCAATAATTTACGCCGTGAGGTTGAAGATAAAACCACACTGATTAATAGTCGCAGCGACGCCCAGATAACCTCAATTACCCTTAAACAACTTAACGTTTTTAATACCGAGCTGGAGGAGGAAAATAACGCGCTTTTTCGTTTTGCCAACCGCGCGCATATTCAAACCGAGCCAGACGTTATTAGTAATATTTTATTATTTAAACAAGGCGATAATTACAATGCCAGAAAGCTCGCTGAGTCAGAGCGTTTATTACGCCAACAAAACTATTTATATGATGCGCAAATAAGCGCGGTTGAAAACTGCGACGGCAACGTAGATGTAACGGTGGTAACTCGCGATTTATGGACCTTACTACCCGAAATAAGCTTTAGTCGCAGCGGTGGCGAAAATAAATCGAGTATTGGCTTTCGCGAGTCCAATTTACTGGGTTGGGGCAAGCGCTTGTCATTTTCACGCACCACCGACAGCGATCGTAATGGTTATTTATTTATTTATGACGATCCTAATATATTATCTAGCCGGTATCGCGGGCGCTTAGAGTATGCCGACAACAGTGACGGTAAGCGCCACTTATTAGAGCTAACCTATCCGTTTTACGCCATAGATACACCTTATAGCTATGGTATTAAAAGCTTTTCTGAACAGCGAGAAGAGTCGTTGTATCGCCGTGGTGATGAATACAGTGAGTTTGATCAAACAACCGATTTTTTTAGCGCTTTTTTAGGCCACTCTAAAGCATTATCTGATAGCTGGACACAGCGCTTAACGCTTGGCTATGTAAACCAAGAAGACAGCTTTGCAGAAATAGAAACAACCTTTGCTCCCTTGGCCAAAAACAGACAACTAAGTTACCCCTATGTGAGTGGTCATTGGTTTGAAGACAGTTATATAAAAGTGCGTAATTTTGACAGTATTTCGCGCACCGAAGATTTAAATTTAGGGTGGAATATTAAAGCCTTATTAGGCTACTCAGATGAATCACTTAGCAATGATGACAGCAGAGCCGTGTATTCGTTAAAAGCTAAAAAAGCGCACTTTACTACCGACAGAACGCTGTGGCGTTTTAGTGCTCAAGTGGATGGTTATTGGAATAAAGAGCAAAAACAACTAGAAAACTTTTTAGCCACCAGCGAAGTGCAGTACTACTTAAATACCAGCGAAAACCAATCTTGGTTTGTTAAAGCCCGTGCTCAGTATGCTAAAAACCTAACCGCCGATAAGCAGCTAACACTTGGCGGCGAAACGGGCCTTCGTGGCTATCCTATGGATTACCAGCATGGCGACCGAAGCTTTTTAGTCAGCTTAGAAAAACGCTATTACTGGGAGTACGATTTACTGCAGCTATTTAAAGTCGGTGCAGCGGGCTTTGTTGATGTTGGCCGCGCTTGGTTTAACGATGAAGACAACGGCGAGAACGATCATGTTTTAAAAAATGTTGGTGTGGGTTTGCGTTTAGCACCTAGCAGAGCAAACTCTGGCACCATGATCCACCTTGATATTGCCGCCCCGCTTGATAGCTACGACGATGTTGATTCGGTGCAGTGGCTCGTAAGTGTTAAAAACACCTTTTAAATAGCGAGCAATAAACGAAAGCGTTACACTAGCGCTTTAAATTTACCTAAAAAAAGTACGGGATCACACTTTGGAATTGTTTGCGCTTTTAGAGCTAGTGGGTACGCAATATAAATTGATTGTTACCCTTATGGCCATTTTACTTTTTCCTCTTTTATTAAAAGTCACTAAAAAGTTGCTCGAAAAAGCCATAAAAGGAAAAGTAGATGTTCATCGTAAATTTAGAGCTGAGCTGTTATTAAAAATAATACTCGCGTTTGTAGTGCTGTGCTTAGTGCTTATATTTTGGGGTATAGAGCTGCGCGGGCTATTAGTTTTGGGCTCATCCTTATTTGCTATGCTCGGGGTCGCTTTATTTGCCGCTTGGTCGCTGCTTAGTAACCTTACCGCTTTTTTACTCATGTTTATTCAAAATGGTTTTCATGTGGGAAATTGGGTGCGTATTGTTGATGGCGCAAACCATATAGAAGGGCGCATTGTCGAATTAGGTTTAATGAACGTGCTACTTGAGCATGTGGATGGGCACCGAGTTGTTTACCCTAACAACCTGTTTGTGACACGCCCGGTTATGGTATTAAATAAAGAACCTAAGCCTACAAAGGCACCGGTAATAAAACGGATTATTGGCCCTAAAAAGACATAGTTTAAAAAGTCATATCCGCAAAAAAGCCGCAGTAAGGCAAACCTCACTGCGGCTTTTTACTAGCTAACATAATGCTAATTATTTAGCTCAGCTGTTTTAAGCTCTTCATCTAAATCATTTATTTCGTCAATAAAATGCTCTAACTGCTGCTCTACTAAGCTGTTATCATTTGCAAAGTAAGCAAGGTGGAATACCGCATCCCCTTCGTTTACTAGTGGCATAGTTTGCTGGCCAATCACAATACCGCCCTTAGGCGCTAAAAGCTCAAGCTCGGCATCACCTAATGGGCTACTTATGTACGCCAGCACTTGGCCTTTTTCTACGTGTTCACCTAGCGATACTTGCGCACGCACAATGCCATCTACCTCAGCGCGTATCCAACTTGTAGACCCTGCAATAATAGGATCGGGCAGTTTTTTAGGACGCTTGCCGCGGATCATTTTTAAATGCCGCATCACATAATCCACACCCTGCACACCTGCTGCAATGGCAATAGGGTCAAAGCGTAAGGCTTCACCGGCTTCGTAAGTAATAACCGGTATACCTAAATTAGCGGCTTCACTACGTAATGAGCCATTACGAAGGGATGCATTTATAACCGCTGGCGTACCGAATGCTTTAGCCATATCAGCGGTTGCTTCATCATCTAAGTTAGCGCGTATTTGCGGCAAGTTAGTTCGGTGAATAGCCCCCGTATGTAGATCAATAATGTGGGTACAATGTACCGCCACCTGATTAAAAAACATATGTGCCATACGCCCCGCAAGCGATCCACGCTCAGAGCCCGGAAAGCTGCGGTTCATATCACGTCTATCGGGTAAATAACGTGATTTATGAATAAAGCCAAACACATTAACAATTGGCACAGCAATTATGGTTCCGCGCAGTTGGCTTGCATCTATTTTAGAGAGCAGCTGGCGTACAACTTCTACACCATTTAGCTCATCACCATGAATAGCTGCACACACCATTAGCACTGGGCCTTCCATTACACCATTAACCACTTCAATAGGAATATTGAGCGGTGAATGGGTGTAAAGTTTAGCAGCCTCTAAGGCAAGGGTTTTACGCTCGCCCACGCCAACACTTTCACCTAATAAGGTAAAAGGACGATTAATTTTAACCTTTGCCACGGGTTGCGGTTCCTTTAATAGCAGCATTTTTTTCGATGAAATCAATCACCATACCGGCAATATCTTTACCTGTTGCCACTTCAATCCCTTCAAGGCCTGGAGAAGAGTTTACTTCCATTACCAACGGCCCGCGAGATGAGCGAAGTAAATCAACGCCCGCTACATTTAAGCCCATTGCTTTTGCTGCAGCAACGGCGGTTTTACGCTCTTCTGGGGTAATGCGTACTAATGTAGCGCTACCACCACGGTGAAGGTTTGAGCGAAACTCACCTTCTTGCGCTTGGCGCTTCATGGCCGCTATTACTTTATCGCCAAGTACAAAACAACGAATATCGGCTCCGCCGGCTTCTTTAATGTATTCTTGAACCATAATATTGGCTTTTAAACCCATAAACGCTTCAATAACACTTTCAGCCGCTTTACGTGTTTCAGCAAGTACAACACCGATGCCTTGTGTGCCTTCAAGTAATTTAATAACCACCGGAGCACCGCCTACCATTTCTAGTAAATCTTTAACGTCATCTGGTTTGCTGGCAAAACCGGTTACCGGCATGCCTACGCCTTTACGTGATAACAGCTGAAGTGAGCGTAATTTATCGCGCGAACGAGAAATAGCCACCGATTCGTTAACAGGATAAACCCCCATCATTTCGAACTGACGTAAAACAGAGCAACCATAAAACGTCACCGATGCACCAATACGCGGAACAATGGCGTCAAAATCTTTTAAATTTTCACCACGGTAGTGAATTTCTGGCTGTTCTGAGTTTATATTCATATAGCAACGAAGCGCATCAATCACCTTTACCTCGTGACCGCGTGCCTCTGCCGCTTCAATTAAGCGACGCGTTGAATATAAATTTCTGTTGCGAGATAAAATACCAATTTTCATAGTTAAAACCTTAACTATCTAATAAATGAGATAAAGCCGGATCAACGACTATACGATTTTCCATGGCTGTACGCCCTAGTAACATTCTAAACTTCATGGTTGCCCGACTCGTTAAAGTAACTTCTATAGGCCAACTATGGGGCCCTGCAGACAACCTTGTTTCTATAAAGTACCGTAACTCTTTCTGCCCACTTGAGCTGGTTACCGCCTTAATTTTTTTAACCTTTGCAGTGCAAGCAACCTGAGTGTGTTCGTCATCTTGCAATGGTTGGACTATAAATTTTACCCACTTTTCTTCGCCTTCTTTGTACTCTTCAATGTTAATTGCATGAATACATGAAGTGCGGGCGCCAGTATCAACTTTTGCTTTTATCTTTTCGATGCCAAGCTCGGGTAAACTTAACCACTCACGCCAACCAACAGTTAACTTTGCTGTCATAAATGTGCCCTTAATAAAAAAGTGACTTATACGCTACGGCGCAAAAAACACCAGCGAAATAAATTTATCTAGTCGATGAGTAAATTAAATTGATCTTTCATAGGAACTAATCACACAATGCGCGCCTTGCTGTTTAGTGCCTTATTTAGCAATTAAAGCCTGCATATAGGTTTTACCTTAACGCTAACTTATTAAAAGTTAAGGTAAGTTTGTAAAGCACTATGCAGATACACTATAGTTAACTGTATTAAAAATACACTATTATATGAGTTTAAAATATGATTAATGGTTTACTGCATGCACTGGTGCTTGATGAAAAAGGCGGCGCGCACGCCATAGAAAACACCCGCGATTTAAATAACTGGCACCCTAGCCAAGGTAAACTGTGGATACATATGGACTACAGCCAAAGCGAGGCAGTAACGTGGCTTAAAAGCCAGGCTCACCTTACCGACTTTGAGCTTGATTCGCTTATTGCTGATGAAACTCGCCCTCGCTTAACACCTAGTACCAATGGCCATATGCTGTTTTTGCGTGGTGTAAATTTAAACCCAGCGCAAAGCCCTGAGGACATGGTGTCAATTCGTTTATTTATTAGCGAATCTGTGGTTATCACAACGCGCAAACGTCGCTTACTTTCGATTCAAGATATATTAGCAGAGCTTAATGCTGGCCACGGCCCATGCTCAATATCAGAGTTGGTCGGCTCTATTACGCAAAAACTGACATCACGCATGCAAAGTGTCATTGATACGCTTGATGAAACCCTGGATGAATTTGAAGAAGAAATAGACGAGCCAAGTAAAAAGTTTGATAACCAAGGTTTATCTCAACTACGCCGTCAAACTATTGCCTTAAAACGTTACTTAAAACCGCAAAAAGAAGCGTTGAGTTTAATGGTAAATAACCATTACCCTTGGCTTTTAGATGAAGATAAAGCAAAGCTAAACGAAACCACTAACTTACTTATTCGTTATTTAGAAGAGCTAGATAGCGCCATAGAGCGTGCGCAAATTATTCAGCAAACCATTACTAACCAAGTGTCTGAGCAATTAAATCAACGCATGTATGTAATGTCGGTTGTGGCTGCGCTTTTTTTACCACTGGGCTTTTTAACGGGCCTTTTAGGGGTAAATGTAGGTGGCATACCTGGTACCGAAAACCCTTATGCATTTAGTGCATTTGTGATTTTTTTAATTGTGCTTACTGGCGGTATTGGCGTGTACTTTAAAAATAAAAAATGGTTATAAGATAAAGTTTTTTTATTATGGCCACTCAATTGAGTGGCCATAATAAGTCACTAATTAATTAGTTTCGCGCGTATAACTCACATTGGTCATCGTCACTTTTGACTCTGTAATGCCTAAATCCTCAAAACAGTTTTTAAACGAGTTAGAGTTTCCGGCCTCACCACATTTGTCTAATGTGTATGGGTCTTGCGATTGCAGGTAGTTACCAAACTTAAAGTATGACTGCGAATCATCCTCTACTGGTATACCGAACGAGTTACCGAATGCCGTAACCTCTACATCGCCGTAGTTATTAACTACCCGCAAGTTAAATGTCTCACCGCTGGTCATTGTACCCAAAGCAAATTTTTCTTCATTACCGCTGGTATTACGTAAACGTACGTACACATCAAAAATTCCGTTGTTCGCTACGCTATCATTAAAGCCCGATTCATCAGTATCCGACACATACACTTTAGATATAGTGCCGGTATCACTAGCATGGTGCTGCGATATAATTGTTTTTCCGCCATCAGACATCTCAACTTTTACCGTAGCTTCGAACACTTCATAGGTTTGAGTCATCGCAGCGCGTAAACTTTCTTTAACCTTATACTCATGACGCCAGCCATTACCATTAGGCGTAATATGTTGTGCTTCTAACGGCACAAACACTAAGGTGCTATCGTCAACGAGAGGATTTGGGTTATCACCTTCTAAATCAAAAATGCTACCACTGGTTATGCTGCTAGGAATTGTTGAACCATTTGAGTTATCGCTGCCGCCATCTGAGCCACCATCATTACTGCCGCTGCCCTCAACCAAGGCAAAATTATCAAACCTTACATCGCTGGTGTTGTTGTAATGTTTAGCAAAAACCTGAAGTGAATTGGTGTTTGCTGAGGTAAATGTTTTTGTTACTTTAGTCCACGAAGAAACATTAAAGGTTTGGTTTTTAAATAAACCATTTAAATCGTTTACACCAATTTGCCCTTTACCCAGCACATAAGCACTTAGGGTGTATTCAGTGTTAGGCTGTATATCTACCACTTGATAAACCCGTGCTGGACTGCCCTGAATTTTTAACGATTTTGAGCCACTGTAAGCATCTGAAGAAATAGCGGCTGGGTCGGTTTCGTTCCAGTTACTAAAGCCACTTTCAAAGCCTGCATTATTAATTGTTGCAGCATGAGATAGCGCTGAACTTGTCGCAATTGCGCTGTAAAAAAACAGTTTTTTATGGTTAATCATTATCTTTATTCCTTTAAACCTGAATATAAAAATAACCTAACTACCTAGTTTTGTGTCAGTCACTAAAACTTAGATCACCCTGTGTAAACAGGTTTCTATTTTTGTGTATGAATAGATTTGGCAAGAACACTCGGGTTACAAAAATCAATCTAAAACCCTTAAATTGGCCTTACCAATATTAATGCCATATGGCGAGCTAAAGGCTATATTTTTTGTTACCAATATGTCAACAGAGGATGTAATAGCAAATAAGTATTAGTTTTATTAAATATTGCATTTGCAACTTGTAAATAGTTATAACTATTCAACAGGTTATATATTAGGGACAGGTTAGCAATAAATAAAAATATTTTTTCAATTTAATGAATAAGTAGTACGTCGAAATAAGCCCTATTACCAATAGGAATATGAACAAGCTTAACTTTTAATGAATAAATTAAGGAGAATTAAGTTTTTTATATGAAAGATAATAATTGGTTATAACAAAAATAAAATTGGTAACACGAAAAGTATTAAATTTTTGCCGTTAAATAAGGCAAAATAAAGGGGGTATTAATGCGCCATTACACTAAAAATGAATTAATATCTGAAAATAGGCCGCGGTTTAAAGAGTCATGTTTACTCTGTGCACAAAAAAGCGAGCACATATAAATGCTCGCCTTTATCAACTAGCTAACGCCTTACTCTTGAAAGTAAGTGCCCCAACCGTCGTATTCAACGTCACACTCAACAGCTAACGCTGCAAGTTTATCAACGTCTTCCATTATAACTTCAACGTCTAGCTCAGCTTCGACTACAATATCAAAGCTCCAAATTTTGCTGCCATCTTCTAGCTCAAGCTCTGCCGGTTCTTCAACATCGTAGCCTAATTTAAAGGCAGCCAGTGCCGCTTGCTCTAATTTGCTAAAATCTTCGCATACAAAATGATGCTCAACTTCATAAAGTATTTCAGGATCAGAGCCATCTTCAAGTAGTGAACTTACGATGTCTTCACTTATTTCACGCCAGTTTTCCATTATTTATCTCTCGCTTGAGCATCTAATTCAGTTATTTTAGCAGCCATAATACTATGCACTTGGGTGGCCTGTTCACGGGCATTCACTTTTTTATCAAGTGATATAGGCGCTAACATTTCAATGTAAATTGTACCATTATCCCAGCGGTTTAGCTTAATAGTTTTATCAGTTGTGCTCATACATACCGGCACTATGGGTACATCTGCGCTTAAAGCGGTGTGAAATGCGCCGGTTTTAAATGGCAGTAAACCGCGGCCATAGCTTCTTGTGCCTTCGGGAAATACCCAAATAGATAGGCCTTTTTGTTTAATTTTTTCAGCGGCTTTTGAAATTGTACCTGCCGCTTTTGAGCGATTGGCTCTATCAATCAATATGTTGCCCGACAACCAGTAAAGTTGCCCAAAAAATGGGATCCACTTTAAGCTTTTTTTGCCTAAGCTAACGCAGTTTTCAGGCACCATAGCCGATACCGTAAATAAATCGTAATTGTTTTGATGGTTTGATAGGTAAACCGCAGGGCCAATATTAAGCGCATCAGGGTGGCGTTTAAGGACAAGTTTAACCCCTAACATTTTAGCCATTGAGCCAAACCAGCCGGCTATCACATGCACATTATTAGGGTGAAACGGTCTCACAATCGACAATAACAACCCAAACACGCAGCTGAAAAATATAAACAGCACCATAATTAAAATACGTATAACAGCTAACAAACTTCTCTCCAAAATGTGTGTGCAATGCGCTATAAGCCACGCATATTTCACTATTATAACGTGATTTTATGACGATCACGAGACAATAGCGAACAGCTGTAAGCTGAAAAATACAGGATAAACAAAAACGGCCTGCAAAAGCAGGCCGTTAGAGGTTTATATTTCGGGTTTATTCTTCGGCTAATGTGTCATCACTTTGCTCATCTGCCGGCGTAAACTCCACCACTGCTTCATCAACACGCTGTAGGCCTCGCGGTAACTTATTACCTCTACGCCCGCGCTCACCATGATAATGCTCCAGGTCACTCGGTTTAAGCGTTAGCTTTCGTTTACCAGCATGAAGGGTAACGCTACTGCCTTGTGGTACCACCGCCAGCACTTTGACAAACTCTTCACGTGCTTGCACTTTAGCCCCTGGTATAGAGATAATTTTATTGCCTTTACCTTTACCCAGTTTTGGTAAGTCGCGCAGTGGGAACAACAGCATGCGTCCTTCGTTCGAAATGGCCATGCAGTAATCGGTTGCTACATCGTTTACTCTGATTGGTGAGAGTAAAATTCCGCCCTTAGGCACGCTCACCAAGGCTTTACCGTTTTTATTTTTACTTACTAGGTCTTTAAAGTCAGTAATAAAACCATAGCCCGCGTCAGAGGCCATAAGTAGCACTTGATTATCTTCACCCATTACCACGTGCTCAAAATTAGCCCCTGTGGTGAGGTTAAAGCGCCCAGTCATTGGCTCGCCTTGGCTACGTGCTGATGGCAAGCTGTGCGCATCGGTTGCAAATGCACGCCCTGCTGAGTCTAAAAATACCGCAGGCTGATTACTCTTACCCTTAGCGGAGGCTTTGTATTCATCGCCAGCACGGTAATTAAGCCCTTCTACGTCAATGTCATGGCCTTTACCAACACGTGCCCAGCCTTTATCAGAAAGCACGACTGTTACCGACTCTGAAGGAATTAAATCTTTTTCACTCAGTGCTTTAGCTTCTACGCGCTCAATAACAGGTGAGCGGCGATCGTCGCCATACATGTCGGCCGCTTCTTGAATTTCTTTTTTAAGAAGCGTTGACATACGACGGTCTGAGCCAAGCGTTAGCTCTAACTTGTCACGTTCTTTGGCCAGCTCATCTTGCTCGCCACGTATTTTAAATTCTTCTAGTTTTGCTAAATGACGAAGTTTTAACTCTAAAATGGCTTCGGCTTGAGTATCGGTTAAATCAAAGCGCTCCATCAACACAGGTTTTGGTTTATCTTCTGTGCGAATAATTTCAATTACTTCATCAATATTTAAAAAGGCAGCAAGTAAACCTTCTAAAATATGCAATCGTGCCAGTACTTTATCTAAACGGTGCTGTAAGCGCCTGCGTACTGTTTCGCGTCTAAACGTTAGCCACTCAGATAAAATACTGCGTAGGTCTTTTACTTGCGGGCGGCCATCAAGGCCTAGCATGTTTAAGTTTACACGGTAGTTTTTTTCAAGGTCGGTGGTGGCAAATAAGTGCGCCATTAACGGCTCAGCTTTAATGCGGTTTGAACGCGGTACAATCACAATACGGGTAGGATTTTCGTGATCAGACTCATCTCGTAAATCAGCGACCATTGGCAGCTTTTTAGCATTCATTTGCGCCGCGATTTGCTCAAGCACCTTAGCCCCTGAACACTGATGCGGTAGCGCCGTAATAACAATATCGCCATGCTCTTCAGTATACACCGCGCGCATTTTAATTGAGCCTCGGCCGGTTTTGTATATTTTATGAATATCGGCTTTTGGGGTAATTATTTCAGCGTCGGTTGGATAATCGGGTGCGTGCACAAGCTCAAGTAACTCATCAAGCTCGGTTTTAGGCTTATCAAGTAATAAACAACAGGCACTGGCTACTTCACGCACATTATGTGGTGGAATATCGGTTGCCATACCTACTGCAATACCCGTTACGCCATTTAACAAAATATGCGGTAAGCGCGCCGGTAACACTAATGGCTCGTCCATAGTGCCGTCAAAGTTTGGCGTCCAATCAACGGTGCCTTGGCCTAGCTCTTTAAGTAATACCTCAGAGAACTTTGATAAGCGTGCTTCGGTATAACGCATTGCTGCAAACGATTTAGGGTCATCTGCTGCCCCCCAGTTACCTTGCCCATCGACTAATGGGTAACGGTAAGAAAACGGCTGCGCCATTAATACCATAGCCTCGTAACAGGCACTGTCGCCATGCGGGTGGTATTTACCTAATACATCACCTACCGTACGAGCCGATTTTTTATATTTAGCAGCGGCCGATAAACCCAGCTCGCTCATAGCATAAATAATACGACGTTGAACCGGTTTTAAACCATCACCAACATGCGGTAATGCACGGTCCATAATTACGTACATAGAGTAATTTAAGTAGGCGTCTTCGGTAAAACGCCCCATTGTTTGTTGTTCAATTCCTTGCATTAGCAAGGTATCTGTATCACTCATTAAAGCTTACCTAGTTTTTCTTATAGCTTACGCGGTAGATCACGTTTGCGTAATCGTCGCTTATTAGCAGACTGCCGTCATTTAATTGTGCAAATGCAACTGGGCGTCCAAAGGTTGTTTCGTTATGCATAAAGCCGGTAATAAATGGCGTGTATTTAGTAATACGCCCTTGCTCTACATTGGCTACAGCCACTTTATAACCTGATTTTTTAGTACGATTCCACGAGCCATGTTCAGCAACAAATAGCTGCTCTTTGTAAGAGCCCGGGAACTGTTTACCGGTATAAAAATGAATACCAAGGGGCGCAACGTGAGCACCTAGCGCAAGCGCTGGCGGGCTGTAGTCACTAATGTTTTTACCTTTACCAAACTCAGGATCTGCAATGGCACCGGCGTGAACGTAAGGAAAACCAAAGTGCTCATTTTCTTTACTTACGCGGTTAATTTCATCAGGTGGAATATCATCACCCATCATGTCGCGGCCATTATCACTAAACCATAATGCTTGCGTGCTTGGATGAAAGTCAAACCCCACTGAGTTGCGTACCCCTTGGGCTATTGTTTTAATTTGTTTGGTTTCTACATCAAGTGCAAAAATACGCCCGTAACGCTCATCTTCGGCGCATATATTACACGGAACACCAACCGGAATAATAAGCTCTCCGGTGGGTGCAAAGCGTAAAAACTTCCACCCGTGGTGACGATCCGATGGCAACGCGTTGTAAACTACGTCAAATTTAGGGTCTTTTAACTGCGTGTCTACGTTTTTAAAGCGAATAATACGGTGTACTTCACCTACGTATAAGTCGCCATCTTTAATTGCTAAACCAGAGGGCATGTTTAGCCCCTCAGCAATCACCATTTTTTTATCTGCTACGCCATCACTGTTATGATCGATTAACGCATACACATTTCCTGCTTTGCGCGAACCTGCGTAAACAATGCCTTTTTTTGATACTGCTATTTGGCGTGCATTTTCAACATCATCAGCAAATAAGCTTACCTCAAACCCTGGTGCTACGGTGAGTTTGTCTAGTATGTCTTTTGCCATTGCTGGGGCTGTTGTTAAGCCAAGCAATAATAAACTTCCTAGTATTTTATTCATTTGCCTCTCCAAGTGTTAAACACAAGCCTATTATACCTGTGCTTTATTACCGTGATCTTCTAGCCACTGGCGTCTGTCTGACGAGCGCTTTTTAGCAAGTAGCATATCCATCATTTCTAATGTTTGCTCTTCTTCATCTAGCGTGAGTTGCACTAAGCGGCGAGTATTTGGGTCCATTGTCGTTTCGCGCAGCTGCAGCGGGTTCATTTCGCCCAGCCCTTTAAATCGTTGCACGTTTACTTTACCGCGTTTTTTCTCTGCTTCTATGCGGGCCAAAATACCTGTTTTTTCATCTTCATCGAGGGCGTAATACACCTCTTTACCAATGTCGATTCTAAACAGTGGTGGCATAGCTACGTATACATGTCCTGTTTTAACCAGTTGCGGAAAATGACGCACAAACAAAGCACACAATAAGGTGGCAATGTGTAGTCCATCCGAGTCAGCATCGGCCAATATACAAATTTTATTATAACGCAGGCCGGTTAAATCAGTTGAGTCTGGGTCAATACCCAGCGCCACCGAAATATCATGCACCTCTTGCGAGGCTAATATTTGCCCTGATTCAACTTCCCACGTATTCAAAATTTTACCGCGCAGTGGCATTATTGCCTGAAACTCACGATCGCGCGCCTGCTTAGCCGAGCCACCTGCTGAGTCACCCTCTACCAAAAATAGTTCTGTACGGTCGTTATCGGCGGCACTACAGTCGGTTAGTTTACCGGGTAACGCTGGGCCTGAGGTGACGCGTTTACGCACTACTTTTTTAGCCGCTCGCAATCGGCGCTGTGCATTTGAAATACACAGTTCTGCAAGCAATTCTGCAGTATCAGTGTGCTCGTTTAACCATAAGCTAAATGAGTCTTTAACCACACCCGATACAAACGCTGCACATGAGCGAGAAGAAAGCTTTTCTTTCGTTTGACCAGCAAATTGTGGGTCTTGCATTTTTACCGATAACACATAGCTACAGCGCTCCCAAATATCATCTGGGGTAAGCTTTACGCCACGCGGTAATAAGTTTCTAAATTCACAAAATTCGCGCATTGCTTCAAGTAAGCCTTGGCGCAAACCATTTACGTGTGTACCACCTTGTGCGGTAGGAATAAGGTTTACATAGCTCTCCGCAATCGACTCGCCGCCTTCTGGTTGCCATACAACAGCCCAATCAGCCCCTTCAATCGAGCTTGAAAACTCGCCTACAAATGGGTCTTTTGGCAGTACTTCAAAGCCTTTAACAGCTTCAATTAAGTAATCCTTTAAGCCTGTTTCGTAAAACCATTCTTGAGTTTCTTTAGTTTGCTTATTAACAAACTTAATGCGCAAGCCTGGGCATAAAACCGCTTTAGCTTTTAATAGGTGGTTTAATTTAGTAATTGAAAAGTTAGCTGAGTCAAAGTAACTCGCATCGGGCCAAAATCGAACGGTTGTACCGGTGTTGCGCTTACCAACAGTGCCAATTACATTTAAGTCTTCAACTTTATCGCCGTTTTCAAAGGCCATTCTAAATTGTTGAGCGTCGCGCCTTACCGTTACTTCAACACGGTGCGATAACGCATTTACAACCGAAATACCTACCCCGTGTAAACCGCCCGAAAACTGATAGTTTTTGTTAGAGAATTTACCACCTGCATGCAGCTTGGTAAAAATCAGCTCCACCCCAGGAATACCTTCCTCAGGGTGAATATCTATAGGCATACCACGGCCATCGTCTATAACTTCAAGAGAGTTATCTTCGTGTAAGATCACATCAATTTTAGTGGCATGGCCCGCCATGGCTTCATCGACACTGTTATCGATAACCTCTTGGCCTAAATGGTTTGGACGTACCGTGTCGGTATACATACCAGGGCGGCGTTTTACCGGCTCTAATCCATTGAGAACCTCAATGGCTTCGGCGTTATAATTTTGCTGACTCATAATTTTTATCTTTATATGCGCTTAGGCTAATTTGTTTTAGGTAATTTAAGAAACTCTACAATACTATCTAAGGTGCGTTCAAAACCAACAAAGCTGTGATCGCCACCAAACTCAACTAACTGTTTGCATTGTGAAAAATAATTTACTGCGTGTTGATAATTTAACACTTCATCTCCCGTTTGCTGCAACAAATAGAGCAATTCGGGGGATGTTAATTTAGGCACATACAATGCTTTTAAAGCATCCATGTGGCTGGTATTTAACTCATAATGATAATCTTGATACGGATTATAATTGTGGCCAATAAGCGGCGCTAATAAGTTAAATGGTGCTACTGCTGGGTTTATTAATGCTGCTCGCAGGTTATAACGCTGCGACAAGTAGGTGGCATAAAACCCACCTAGTGAGCTCCCAAGTAACGCGGTATCTGGCGTTAATAAATGCTCAAGCTGTAAAATAGCTTGTAAGGGCTCGTGATTTAAACGCGGTACGCAATAGTCAACGTCATAGTTTGCCATAAGCTCGCCAAAGCGCACAGCTTTATATGATTTTTCAGAACTATTAAAGCCATGAATATAAATTACGCGTTTAACCATACAACATCCGTTTTAACTGTTAAAGCATTGTCCTGTGTAGTTAAATGCAACATTCGATAAGCGGGGCCGTGGTTTTCTTGCTGCCATTGCGGGCAATTTTTTGTAAATTGCACCGAACTGGCGGGCGTTGCATAAATACTCAGCTCTCTAAAAGTTTGCGTATAGTGATTATGCACATGACCGTGCAGCAACGCCGCTACATTAGCACTATTAACTAACACGTTTAATAATTGCGGGCCGTTTTCAAGCATGTGTTTATCAAGATAGCCATTAATAGCAAGCGGGTTGTGATGACAAAACACCACATGCTGTGATTGCGAACTTGCTAAACAATCCGCGATTTCATTTAAGTGCTCACTAGACACCCACCCTGCAGGTGTAGGGCCTTTTGAATTTATAAGTAGCAGCTCAAATCCTTGTGCGATTATGCGTTTAGCTGACACTATTTGCCCACCACTGATGCGATTAAGCATGGCAATCTCATCATGATTGCCTGGTACCCAAAATACTGGGCAGGTCAAATCAGCGTTATTAATAAGCTCGGCAAATAATAAATAAGATTCAAAACTATGATCTTGTGTTAAATCACCACCAAATATAACCGCATCTAATGACTGCGTGGCCATGTGCGCTAATGCTTGTGCAAAATGCGCGGCGGTGTTTACGTTAAAGTACTCTGCGTTAGGGTCGGCAAATAAATGGCTATCGGTTATATGCGCAACACGCAGCGATGAGCGGTTAAAGTGATAATGCTCATCAAACCAAGCCATTGTTTATATCCCAGTTTAGTACTGCTCGGCCATGCTCTACACAGGCTACTAACCAGTCATATAAAAATGCATTAAGTTGATACTTTTCATCTTTTTGGTGCATTTTAGGATTTGGATAACCATAAGATGGCTTTATCCGTTGATGGTAATCGTGGTGAATAATTTCAGCCACTTTTGCATCTTGATAAAGCCTGACTGTTAAATACAAAGGAGAAACGCCTTTAACCATCCCTGTTAGCTGTTTGATAGAAATATCCAGTGTGTACTTAGCACTATCGTCAATGATAATGGCAAATTCACTATGACCTAATTTAACTTTACGCACACTATTAGCGCTGCGCTCTTTAGGTAATAGTTTTGAAAGACGTACGTAATTATGCTCGCAAAGCGTCATGTACTTTGGGAGACTCTGAATATATCGTTGGGTTGCTAAAAGTGCTGTCAAAGTACCGCCGTATTAAAAAGTTAAAATTATGTCCACTTACTGCTTATTTTTTCACGATTTAACGCCAACCACTGTAAACAGATTACCGTTGCCGCGTTATCTATTTCACCGTTATTGAGGCGCGAAAGCGCATCATCAAGGCTTAAAATATGGGTTTTAATGTCTTCACCTTCGCTTTCAAGGCCATATACACCACTTTGTACTTGGCTTAAATCTGCCCGTGCTAAGTATAAATGTAAGCGCTCAGTGGTACCGCCCGGACTTGAAAGGTAAGAGAGCATAAATTCAAGGTCAGTAAGCTCAAGCCCAGCCTCTTCATAGGCTTCTTTTTTTACCACCCCTTCGTAATCGGTACTGCCATCGGTCATACCGGCAATACATTCTAGCAGCCAGGGCGAGTGTTTGCTGTTAATAGCGCCAATACGTATTTGCTCTATTAAAAGTACACTTTGCGTAGTTACATCATAAGGTAGAACAGCGATTGCATCGCCCCGCTCTAGTATTTCGCGCTTTATAAGTTGCGATGTACCACCATTAAACAGGCTATGCTCAAACTCATACATATCCACCTTAAAAAAGCCATTATACAGACTTTTAACTGCTTTTAAGCTCACATCTTTATGTGTAAATTGAACCAAGCTTTTATCTGCCATATTATACATCCCGCTTATTTAAACGATTAAAGTTTGTTAATATATTCTGTTACATTTGAACATACAGTTTTACTAATTTCTTTTTTAGTTATTAAGCAAAACACGTTACCATGCTTTTAGTACAAAATTTGTCTAAGGACTGAACCTAACATGAAAAAGAACATCCTTGCAGCGCTCGTTAGTTTGTCGTGCGCATTAGGCACAACCACAGCAAGTGCTGAAGATTTAATGCAAGTTTTTGAAATTGCTACTGCTAACGATCCCACCGTTTTAAAAGCAAAAGCCCAAGCAGATGCGCAATCTTACGAGAGCGATTTAGCAATGAGTGCATTACTGCCGCAAATTGGCGTAAGCATGGGCTATGAAAAAAGCGATTCTACCTCTTTTCAAAGCGTCGGTAATTTAGCTGACCAAGTTAAAATAAACAGCGATACCGACCAATTCACGCGTGGTGTTAGTTTAAGCCAAACCTTATTCGACTTAGGCGCATGGAATACACTCGATATTGCCGAAAAACAAGCGCTGCAAGCCAATGCGCAATACGATAACGCAAAACAAAACTTAATTGTGCGCGTTGCTGAAGGCTATTTTAACGTATTAAGCGCCATTGATAACCTTGAATTTGTGCAAGCCGAAAAGCGTGCCATTGAACGCCAGTTAGAGCAAACCAAACAGCGCTACGCAGTTGGCCTTACAGCAATTACAGATGTTCACGAAGCGCAAGCACAATACGATAACTCAGTAGCACAAGAAATTATTGCCAGTAATGCCGTTGAAACCGCACGCGAGCAACTGCGTGAAATAACCGGTAAGTACCACGCAAAACTTGATTTTTTAAACACCGAAACATTTTCAACAGTAAAACCGGTTAAAAAACCGACTGACTTTGTAAAAGTAGCTGAGAACAATAATATCAGTTTACAAGTGGCTAAAGTCACGGTTGATATTGCTAAGGATCAGATCACGCTTGCTAAAGCTGGCCACTACCCAAAGCTAACACTTGATGCCAGCTACGGTGATTCTTTAACTGACCAAAATATAAATGGTTTAAGCTTTAACGACCAACCACGTGCCGACTCAACATCGGTTGCCGTTAATTTAAGTGTTCCTCTGTACACAGGCGGCGCAACCGTAGCTGCAACTAAACAAGCCCGTGCGTTTTATGTTTCAGCCAGCCAAGATTACGAAACAAATTACCGCGCCGTAACGCGTACCGTTATTACCTCATACAACCAGGTTGTATCAGACATCGCGACTTACAAAGCTCTAGAGCAAGCTGTGGTATCAGCGCAAAGTGCGCTTAAAGCAACAGAAGCTGGCTTTGAAGTAGGCACGCGTACTATTGTTGATGTGCTTGTAAGCACGCAAAACCTGTACGATGCAAAACGAAACCTAGCTGATGTACGCTATCGTTACGTGTTATCTACGCTTCGCTTAAAGCAAGCTGCAGGTACACTAACAAGTGCCGATTTACTGGGTATTAACCAAGGCTTAAAAAAAGCCTAATAAGTTAAAAAGTAGCGTTTAAAGCCAGCCATTGCTGGCTTTTTGTATTTTATAACACTAAGCGTTAAACTAGCGTTTTTATTTTAGAGAGTATTTTGTGGTCACCTCATCTCCTTTTAAAGCCTCGTTTTTAGGCCCTCGTTATTGGCTAACGTGGATTGGCGTTTTCTTTTTGTATTTGATTTCGTGGTTGCCACAAAAAATTCAGCTTAGCTTAGGTAAGTTATTAGGGCGCTTAGTACACAAATTTATGAAACGTCGTCGCCATATTGCCGAGGTTAATATAAAGCTGTGTTTTCCTGATATGAGCGAAGCCGAGCAACAACAGCTTGTGCTAAAAAACATGGAAAACACCGGAATTGCCATGGTTGAAACTGGCATGGCCTGGTGGTGGCCGCAGTGGCGCGTTAAAAAAGCGTATGGCTCTATTAAAGGATTAGAGCACTTTGAGCGCGTGCAGGCTCAAGGTAAAGGCGTATTGCTATTGGTGCCGCATATTTTACACTTAGAAATGGCGAGTCGTGTTATGGGCACTAAATGCCAAGGGCTGGGGTTTTACCGCCCACACAACAATGCACTCATGGAATACTTTACAACCAATGGCCGTCTTCGTTCTAACGAGTATTTAATTGGACGAAAAGACGTAAAAGGCTTGTTAAAGTCACTAAAAAATAAAAAGGTGTGTTATTACCTACCCGACCAAGACTACGGCCGTAACCGCTGTGAATTTGTGCCTTTTTACGCAGTACCAGATACAGCAACAACTACAGGTACATTACTGTTTGCAGCAAGTAAACACTGCGAAACCATGAGCCTAATTAGTCGTCGTGATGAGCACGGTAAATACCATTTAGAAATTGTACCTGAGCTTGAAAATTTCCCAAGCGGCGATGATAAAGCAGATGTAACACGTGTAAATCAGCGCGTTGAGCAATCAATTAACGCAGCGCCTGAGCAATACATGTGGCTGCACCGCCGTTTTAAAACACGCCCTGATAAAAATACCCCTTCTTTTTATAAAAAGTAGTGGTATAAATAAATAATGATAATAAATGAGCATGAGTTATGTGGTTTTGGGTTAAGCATTTAATACTAGCAGTTGCATTAATCTTACTAGCTACCTATGTGTTAGTTGGTACGGGTCCATTGTTTGACATAAAAGAGAGTAAAAACGCAGCTGCCGAGGGGCTTTCTCGCTTTTATTCGTCTATCCGTAACCAAGTTAAATCCGATAGGGAGCGCGATAAGTTTGTATTACAACTTAAAAAGCCCGAGCAAACACTTGATCGTGTTTTAGCAGAGCGCGGCAGAGCCGTTGACCCCATGCCTGCTAGCTGGACAGGAACAAGTGCACCAAGACGCTTTGAAAACGGCTCAACGTTAAAAGACGTACTTAACCAATACGCTAAAAGCGAAGGTATTCAATTATATTGGTATTTGAGTAAAGATTACGTTGTAAAAGATCATTTTAGGGTTGATAGCAGTTTTACATCAGCGCTTTATCAAGTTGGCCGCGCAATTAATGATGACTTTGAATACGAAGTGTATACCTACCTTTGCCACAAACAGCGCGCAGCGGTGATCACTGAGCTGCCCTCTGAATTTGTGCGCAGCAATTGTTTAAAGCTTAATACTTAGCAGCGTAAATAAACCAACCCCATACATAATAAAAACCCAAGCCTGTGCTTGGGTTTTTAGTGTTTATGTTTCGAGGGCGTGTTGAACTTTGATGGTTGAATTTGCAGCAGCATGTTTGGTTTTTAGGCAAGACAGAGCCTATGAAGTGTGGTTATTCCACATAAATAGGCGATAACACAGCA
>BJUT01000026.1 GCA_007988745.1 Pseudoalteromonas atlantica | reverse complement strand
AATGGTATTAGCTAAATACCACGGTTTTATTACCGTTAATAAATAGTTTGTGTTCAGAAGCTAGTTGTAAGGCTTTACTAAACACGGTTTTTTCTACGTCTTTACCCATTTTAGCCATCATTTCAGCGGTATTAGCGTGCGTTACGCTGGTGACGTCTTGTAAAATAATAGGGCCTTCATCTAGCTCATTATTTACAAAGTGAGCCGTAGCACCAATAATTTTTACGCCGCGCTCAAATGCTTGATGATACGGTTTAGCGCCAATAAAGGCCGGTAAAAACGAGTGGTGAATATTAATAATTTTGTTCTCAAAGCGACCCACAAACTCAGGACTTAGTATGCGCATGTATTTTGCTAAGCCAATAATGTCAGGGTTATAAGAGGCAATTAAATCACCTACTTTTTCATCATGCTCGGCGCGACTTAGGCCTACGTGCGAAACAACATGAAAAGGCACATCAAAGCCTTTTGCTAATGGCTCTAAATCTGGGTAGTTGGCAATTACAGCTAATACTTCAATATTTAACGCTTGCTCAAACTGTTTAAGTAATACAGACCCTAAGCAATGTGCTTCTTTTGTTGCAAGCAGTACCACTTTAGTTTTTGTATCACCATGTAGAGCAAGTTGTGCACCCTCAGGTAATAAAGCGCGTAATTGCGATAAAAAGTCACTTTGTGGTTCGCCGGTTAGTTCAGTGCGCATAAAAAAGCGCCTGGCGTCTTTATCTACAAATTCGTTATTACGTGTAATATTTAAATTGTGCGCGTGGCAAAGCCCTGTAATTTTGGCAATTAGGCCTACATCGTCGGCACATTGGGTGGTTAGTATATAGCTCATTTTCCTCATTCTTACCCAGTTTATAATTGCTTCATTATTTGGTTTTTAACGCATAAAGCAAGGGGTTTATGCGTAAATTTAGAATTAATCGGTCAAATAGGTATAAATGATTCAATAAAGTGAAGGACAATTAAAAATACGTTAATAATAAGGCAGGTAAACACCATAAATTTTAACAAGCGGGTATTTAAAAAAGGTTTAGTGGTGTGTATTTAGTGCGCGCACGGTTTGTAACCTAGTTGCCTAGATTACAAACCGCGGCGCAGTTTAGCTTTTACAAATATAGCAAAGCGATTATTAAGCTTTAGGCTCTGGTGTTAAGTTCTCTTCTTGCCTTAGGTAACCAGCGGCCTCTTCATCCTCTTTTGTTATTGCTTGCTGAGTAGGTATTGCACGGGTTTGTTGGTTTAATTGATGTATTTGCGATGCATTGCCTAAATCGCGCTCACTGGTAATGGAGGCTATCGATTCGCGGTCTTTTAGAAAGGCAATTACATCATTTTTAATGGCTTGTAATTGACCTTCATCTTTGTGCATTTCCATTATATGGCGAGGATGTTCAAGGTTTTTCATACCGGTGGCAGCAAACGTGCTCGTAATAACACGAGAGACAATGACCCATGGCGTGATACTGCTGCGCACTAAGGTGTTTTCTGAGCGAGTGCTGTCGTGAATACCTGTACCCGTTGAAATTTTAGATTCGGTAAATGTACCTTCGCACTTAAAGTACACAAGTAATGATTCAAACTGCATTTCGGCAAAAAATAAATGAGCACAGTTAGCCAATAAACGAGCAAAGGCTTTAATAATCACTGCTATTATTAAAATATGAACACTGCTCATTAGTAAGCTACTAAACTGTATAACGTTTTGATTATTAAACGCTTGCTGTAAATTATTAATATTAGCGCTATCTATGTAGTAATAAATATCTATTAATGAATAGGCTAACAACACTGTTAATGCTAACGCCACAATATAAAGTAAATTAGCACTTATTAGCGCGACTAACCTGGCTAGGGTAAAGTTTTTACCTAGCTCCATAGCGTGTAGTTTAGGCTGAACCTCTTGAATCATTTCGCCTTTAAAACCGCCTTTACCCTCTATTTGCTCTTGCAATTTTGGGTCTAGCTCGCGGTAAACTCTATTAGGCACTTCTTTGTAGCGTCTATTTGCCATGACAAGATTATCAAGGTTTATAAATACTTCATCAGGGTGAACAGACTCTTGCCAGTTTTCACGTAATTCTGACACTTCGGCGGTAGGGGTCACTGCGTTTAAGCGTGCTTTGATCATTGTAAATACTAATGCGCAGCTTAACGTTGCTAATATAATAATTGCAATGAAGTATATGCCAGCATGCAAGTTTGGCAGTTGTGCCATCCACGCGTCTATTTCTTGTTTGCTGATATGTTGCTCTTGCATTAGCCACGACATAGAAAGGCCAATAACAATCGGCAAAATAAATGACAACGAAATAATTTTAGCTAATGTACCGCCTCCCAGCGCTTCAATGTTTCTTTCAGCATTGCGAGAGATAGGTTTGCTACTTGAGCGCCAAGAAAAAAGCACATAAAACATTAAAATAGCACTGTAAACCGGAAAGGCTAATTCGCCAGCTTCCCCAGTAAAGCCCGACAGCGAAACAAACGCTACAAGCCCATAAGCAATTAAGGCAACAAGCGTGCTCACCCATGAGCCAAATAATCGCTGCGCAACATTTCGGATTGGGTAAGGTAAAAATAACAGTTTGGGAATTAAGCTGTGTAACAAACGAGATAAAAACCCGTTAGGCTCTTTAAAGGTACTGTTTTTACGACCAACCAACATTTCTTCGAGTGATTGGGCGTTATAGGCTACTTCTTTTTTTTCTTCTTGCGCGGTAGAGCTTTCAGACTTACTAAAATTATACGCAAGCGACGTAGGGTGGTTTCTGCCTACAAAATATTTTAAGGTGGCATAAATACCTGACGATAAAGAGCGAATACCCAGCGCTAAAATAAACATGCCAAATAGCATTAAAATCCAGCCTGCGGTGGTACTTTCTTTCACCGAGCTTGCAGCTATAACAAGTAAACTTACGCCTGCTACCGACTCAATAATACCTCTTAGCGCGGTTACTTTACCTTCCAACTTAAAGGGGTTTTTTAACCCAAGATCAATAGAACCATAATCAAATGCCATTGTATGCTCCTTGTAAACAGCACATTATTTAAGGGGGGTTACCAGTTTTGCAATAATACTTAATCATTTGCGGGCCCAAACCTAGTGTTAGCTATGTTTTTCCGGGCTCAAATAGACTAATTAATTAAGCGAGTTGGTATTATTATCCGTGTATATTTTGGCCAAAACGAGCATAGCTAAACGATACCAAAAGGTGCAGTTTATATACTTAAGCAGGTAATTAAACTAAACGGATTTTTATATTATTGTTCAATTTTTGATTATATATCAATAACGTTGTTCAGTTTAAGGTTATTTTACAGTGATACATTTATTGATGGTGGTTTAAGTTGCTAGGAGCATAAATGAAACTAATCTACGTAGATGATAATTTACCCGGTATAACCCGTAAGCGTAAAAACAAAACGTGGCTGTACTTTGACCCAATAGGAAAGCAAATTACCGATCAAAAAGTGATTGATCGTTTAAATGCGTTAGCGTTTCCTCCCGCCTACAAAAATGCTTGGTTTTGCCCTGAAGAAAATGGCCATATTTTAGCAACGGGGATAGATAGTAAAGGCCGTAAGCAATACCGTTACCATGAAAATTTTAGAGCTCAACAAGAGGCGAAAAAATACCAAGCCTGTGGGGTGTTTGGCAATAAGCTGCCATTACTGCGTGCCCGTTTAGAAAACGATTTACAAGGGGATGAGCTCAGCGTAGAGCGCACATTAGCTGCGGTAGTTAGGCTTATGGACTTAGGTGCATTGCGGGTAGGTAACGAGCGAAATGTAAAGCAAAACAAAAGTTTTGGCGCCACAACCCTGCGCAATCGCCATGCTAAGCTTACGGGTAAAAATATACAGCTACGGTATCGGGCTAAATCGGGCAAAGAGCGCGAGGTAAACATAACCGATAGAGTGCTTAGCCATGTAATTAAAGACCTACAAGATTTACCCGGTCAGCATTTGTTTCAATATATAAGCGATGGAGAGCGCACAAACGTAACCTCTAGTGAAATTAACCAGTATATTCAACAAATTATGGGTGAGGACTTTAGCGCTAAGCACTTTAGAACCTGGCGAGCCAGTGTTATTGCCTTTAAGCAACTTGTAAAAGCAAAAGGCGCACTTAGTTTAAAGAGTATGCTCGAGAGTGTGTCTGAGCAGCTAGGTAACACGCCCGCTATTGCCCGTAAATCGTATGTTCACCCGGATTTAATTGCCTTGTGTAAAGAAGATGAACAAACTCAAACAGCGTGGCGAGAGTCGCTTTCTTTACCGCGAAAAACAAAATACTTGAGTCGTTATGAGCGTGGCTTTTTAGCCTTTTTAAAAGACTAATTGCTATAGCAACTTTACACACTACAGCAACCAAATTACATAATTGCGTAGTTGAAGTGTTTTTTAATTACCATGTAAAAGTTTAAAAAGTTATTAAATTTCAGTGTGTTGTGTTTTTGTTTTATTTTGGCACCTGCATTGCACCTTCAAATTACTGTTAAGCAGTAAGTACAAAAGCATTTATCAATGATATTTAGCGAGGAGGTACAAAGTGAAGGGGTTATTTTCAAAGGCATTGTCTACAAAGGTAAAACACATTACGTTACACGCTACGCTCGCAGGCTGCGTTAGCACCTTGCTAACAGGGCAAGCGCTAGGCAGTGCAGATCTTGAAAGTGTGGCACTTGCCAACTCTTCATTGACCACTTACAACTCGCAACAACAATTGCAAAATGGCGATTATTATTTTGATCAAAATGCATCACAGTTAATAGCGCGCACCGAAAAAGCAATTAACTGGTACACAGAAATAGTTAACAGTGGCGGGTTTACCCCTTTATACACCAATGAGTTGCTTGAACTTGGCAGCACCAGCAAGGCGGTGAGTCAGTTAGCACTGCGTTTGTATCAAGAGCGTGACTTAACCAGTAATGTATGTGACAGCGCAATGTGCACATTTGATAAAACCATAGAGCAGGCTGTGCAACAGTTTCAGCGTCGCCACGGTTTAAAGGTTGATGGGCGAGTAGGAAAGCACACCTTAGCTAAGCTTAATGTACCCGCTAAGAAAAAATTGGCTAAATTAAAGCTTAACTTTTACCGCATAACTAACTTCGCAGGCTCAAGTGATTCGCAGTATGTGTATGTAAACATACCTGAGTACACCTTGCGCTATGTAAAAGCAGGCGAAGTAAAACTACAAAATAACGTTATTGTGGGTAAGCCGAGTTGGGAAACACCTGCCTTTAGTGACGAAATCGAAAAATTTGTAGTAAACCCTGAGTGGCGCATACCAACCTCTATTGCAACCAAAGAAATAGCACCAAAGGTGGCAAAAGATCCTCAGTACCTTGCTAAAAATAATATCGAAGTTAGAAAAAGCAGCTACCTAGATTCTAAAACAGTTAATCCCAGTAATATTGATTGGCAGTCTATTAAGCCCTATCAGTTTGATCACTTTTTAGTTAAGCGTGCAGGGGATGAAAACCCACTTGGCGAAGTAAAGTATTTGTTTCCAAATCCTGAAGCCATTTATGTTCACGATACGCCAGCAAAGCAGCGTTTTAACCAAGCGCAGCGTGCGTTATCACATGGTTGTATAAGGGTTGAAGAGCCATTTTCATTGGCGCGTGAAATAATTAAGCACCAAGGTGAAGAGCGCACCCTTAAGCAAGTGGATAAAGCCAGAGATACCGATACCACTCAAACTTTTTATTTAAATGAGCCCTTACCTATTCATTTAGTGTATTGGACGGCGTGGGTTGATGAAGACATGCTCGTTAATTTTAGAGACGATATTTATCAACACGACGCAAAAGCATTACTTAAAAACGAAGATCAGTCAGTCATTGCTGCATTGATTAAATAGACTATGAGAGGATTTATGCCGTTTATACCGAGTATTTTAGGCTGCATATTAGCGCTTTGCGTAAGCGTAGGTAGTTATGCCGCCGAGCCCGTGAAAAAAGCACACCCAAGCGTTGATATTCAAAATAAAGCAAATTTTGAAGATGCAGAGTTTAGCCTAAAAATTAACGACATAGTAGTGCCGTATTCGGTGTTTTCTGTATTTGTGATGCCTAATGAGGCAGTTGAATTTGAAGTGCTTTACGCACAATCAAAACGATCCTATTCATTTATTAATAACCATAGCAACGCCACCTTAACGGATACAAACCGCTGGCAGTGGCAGGCGCCTAAAAAGCCTGGCTTAACACGGGTAATTATTGAATCCCCCGACAAAAAGCAACGTATGACAATTAATGTGTTTGTTAAAGTACCTGCAGATGAAGTACAAGGTGGAAAGCTTAAATATTACCACATTGGCCATTACCCAACGCCCTCACAAATTAAAGATAGTAAGCATTACATAGTGCCCGATGGTTTTGTAAAGGTGACCCCAGAGAACGAAAATATAAAAATATCACCGCATTTTTCTCTTAAAGAATTTGTGAGTAAGCAACGAAGTAAGCACCCTAAATACTTATTTTTACAAAACAAGTTGTTACTTAAACTTGAAAAAATACGCAAAGAGCTGATTTTAGAAAACATACCGGTTAAAAATATGGTGGTAATGAGCGGTTACCGCACCCCTTATTACAACAAAGCCATTGGTAACGTAAAGCTTAGCCGCCATGTTTTTGGCGATGCTGCCGATATATTTATAGATAATGACGGCGACTACCGTATGGATGATATAAACAACGACGGCAAGCACTCTATTGGCGATGCACAAGCTATGGCTAGCATAGTGGAGTCGCTCGCTAAGCGAGAATCATTTAAAGGTTTACTTGGCGGTTTAGGTGTTTACGGGCCAAAATCGCATCGCGGTGCATTTATACATGTTGATACGCGTGGTTTTAAAGCGCGCTGGGTGAGTAAGTAATATATGTTTCATGGTTAGTAATCACGTTAGCATAAAAAGTATTGGCAATTTTTTATTGCCAATACTAAGCAGGTCACTTTACTCAAAATTAAAGTGCAAAGATTCAACTCAATAACAGCCATGTTATTAAAACACATAAGGTATAAGACTCGTTCAAACCAATTAAGCGAAGGTTGAAGATGTCTGAAATTAAACGGTTCCAAACTTCTTTAAATAGTGCCGACAAAATACAGGCGCTTATAATCCACATTGCTAGCAATAGCGCCATTTTTACTGTGAATGTTTGTATATAAATATCAATAAGGCTATTCGTTTGATATGTACTCCCTACATCAAACGTCATTAACGTACACAACAAGCTAATAGCCCACAAAGCTATGGTTGCAAAGATATTAAAGCGCGTGGTAATTCCTTTTTTCATTAAAGATATGTCCTTTTTAATTAAAGTTAGCTTTACTTTTGTAAGTTACCATTAATGGTACAACGGTTCTACTGCAGCATAAAAGTTTCGTACTCAAGCTCTTCAAATTGTTTTGATAAAACCCTAGGTTATTAAATCTGATTTTATAGATAAAAATAGTTAGCATTAGACTAATGTAGCGCATCATTAGTATGTTCAAAGATTTATATAAAATTATAATATATCTAATAACGCCATTAACTTGGCAACACTTCACTTCTATCAAAACTATATGTGGGCGTTAATATTATATCCATATAGTGGGTTTAACCTTATTAAACCTGTTCTATAAGTATTTATTAAAGTTACTAAATTTAATGCTTTACGCATTTACACCGGAGAGTTAATGAGTAATTTGAGCTTGAGAAATAAACTTTTATTACTGGCTATTTTACCGTTGAGCTTGTTATTAATTAGCTTAATGGCCAGCTCGTACTATTTAGAATCGCAAAACCAGCGACAAAATTTTGAAACAATTAAATCTAAACTCATTAAAGACAAACACACGCTACTTGCCACCGAAGTGGAAATAGCAAGCAAGTTGGTACGCCATCAGTTGGATAACGGATCAACACAAAGTGTTAAAAATGTCCTTAGGGAGCTTACTTTTGGTGACGACGGTTACTTTTTTATTTACGACACACGCGGCGTTAGTGTGTTCCATGCCTTGTTAGGAAGTGCTATTGAAGGGCAAAATAAAATAGGGATGACAGACCCAAATGGTAAAAAAATAATTGTTGGATTATTAGAGCAAGCACGTAAAGGTGGCGGGGCATTTAATTACCATTTTCAAAAGCCAAATACCAACGGGTTAGTAGAGAAAATAGGGTATGCCGTAATGATACCAGGTACCGATTGGATGATTGGTACGGGTGCCTATATGGATGATATACAAACAGAGCTTGCAAATTATAAACAAACAATGCAATCACATACTCGCGAAAAAATAACCACCTTGTTATTAATTGCCTTATTTTGGGTTGTGGTTAGCGTAGTGGGCGCACTTTTAGCGTCTAACGCTATGGTTAAACCTATCCAAATAATGGGCCAAAGCTTAGATGATATTGCTAAAGGTGAAGGCGACTTAACAAAACGCCTAGCTATACATACGCACGATGAAATAGGGCAGTTGGGCGAATCGTTTAATGTGTTTGTTAGCAAGCTGCAAAGCATTATAAGTAATGTGGCTGATGTTACTAATGATGTAAAAAATGCCTCAAGCGATATTAATTCGCAAACAAAACTGTTTGAAAATAAACTGCTTAATCATAACCACGAAACAGATTTAGTTGCCACAGCGATTACCGAAATGTCGGCTACTTCTCACGAAGTGGCTAAAAATACCACGCAAGTTGCTGAGTCTACTCATACGGCAACGCTAGAAGTGGCAAAAGCGCAAGAGTGCGTAGATATTTCACTAAGTGAAGTTTCCAACCTTATGGGCGAAATTAACCTAGCTGCTGATCAGGTAAATTCTTTAAGTGAGCAATCTAAAAAAATAGACAGTGTACTTAGTGTAATAGGTGGCATTGCCGAGCAAACTAACTTGCTTGCACTTAACGCCGCCATAGAAGCCGCACGTGCCGGCGAGCAGGGTAGGGGTTTTGCCGTGGTGGCTGATGAAGTAAGGAGCTTAGCGAGTCGTACACAACTTAGTACCCATGAAATTAGTGAAATGCTAAGTGAATTACATAACTTAGTGGGCGCCGCGGTAAATGCCATGCAGGCGAGCCAAGCAAGTTGTAATCGCTCAGTTGAGTCATCGCGCGATATATCGCAAAGTTTAGGTGCTGTGACTACGTCGGTTACCACCATTAACGACATGAGTACGCAAATTGCAACCGCTGCAACAGAGCAAAGCTCAGTGACAGAAGAGATAAACCGTAATGTGTTTGCCATTCAAGAAATTGTTAATGAACTAACCCAAGCAAGTAAGGCCACCTCTGAGGTTAGCCAGCATTTAGCTGGGCGCGGTGAAAACTTAGGACAATTAATAGGGCAGTTTAAGGTTTAAAACGGTACTGCATAAACCACTACTAGCCGCAACTTATGTTGCGGCTTTTTATTTTAAATACAAAATGGTTTAGAGGCTGTTTGCTTTTTGAGGTTGAATTTTTAGCAACGTACTTTTATTTGGTAAAGCTGTGCTTATATTTTAAGGTTGTTGCAGAGGCATAGGCGATAACGCAGTATTAACGCCAAACATGCCAGACCCTAGGTAGAACAAATTTTTATTTTTGAAAGTACGCTAACCCTAGGGAATTTTATTAATTATGTGTAGTCTATTACACGCATTTTGAATAAACAGAGTAACCCTTATATGCAACAAAGTATGCCTTCAGTACAAAACGCCGACCCCGAAACGCTCGTAGCAGAGCAAGACCTAGGCCGGTTGATATCGTTTTTACGTTCAAAAATTGCCACACACATTGATGCCCAACTCGATTGTATGGACTTAACCTCTGCGCAATATATTGTGGTAGTGCTATTAGCGCGTGGCTCAGTAAACACATTAGCCGGACTGAGCGATCATATGGTGTACGATAAAGGGGCGATGAGCCGTTTGTTAAAGCGTTTAGAAGAAAAAGACTTAATTGAAAAAACACAGTGTGAGTTTGATAAACGCTCTACACTTTTAAGTTTAAGTGATAAAGGCAAAGCGCTTTATCCGCAAATAATGCCCTTAGTAAATCAAGTGTACGAAAAAGCACTTAGCGGTTTTTCTGAAAATGAAAAACACAGCGTTATGGACCTACTAAACCGAGCAATAAACAACCTAGATACACCTTCTTAAATCTCTAAAAAAGATTATCAACATTTTAGCGATACTGTTTCAATAAAAACTTAGCCTGCTAAGTACTAGATCTAATTGTGCGGCAAATCCAACTTTGCTAATATAGTTGCCTAGGCAATTAAAGTTATCATCTTGTTAGGTTTGTTATGATTGAAAATAAGTTGTTATCACAATTACAGCAGCAGTTTCCTGAACATGTATTTATGCAACAGTATTTAAGTGTTGTTCATAAAGGGCGTTTTGCGAACGCAATTGTATACAGGTACAAAGATGATACGTTTGACTTAATAGTAAAAGATTTTAGCCAAAGCCCGTGGTTTATTCGTAAAACCTTTGCCAAGCTTTCTGTAAATCAAGAATTTAAAGGGTTGAGCCGCTTAGCACAGCTTGATGCAGTTGCTAATCGGTTTAGTCGTTTATCGCCAATAGCGGTGGCGTATGACTACATAGAAGGCACGCCGCTTAGAAGCTTAATACATCAGGGTAAGACGTTGCCTGTTGAATTTTTTATTGAGCTTGAACGCCAAGTTGCAAAAATGCACCGCCTAGGCATTGTGCATTTAGATTTACGTAATATGGGCAATATATTATGTGGTAGCGATGGCAAGCCTTATATCATTGATTTTCAGTCAACCATTAGCTTTTCACGCTTTGCGCGTTGGTTGCAACGTTTTATGCGCGGTTCTGACATGTCGGGCGTATATAAAGCGTGGGATAAGCTAAGTAGTACACCTTTGCCGGGTGCTAAGCAGCAGTATTTACAGCGTTTTAACCATGTTCGTAAACGCTGGATATTTAAAGGCTACCCAATACAACGTGCATATGCATGGGGTGCTGCAATGATCACGCAGTTTGTAGACTCTGACCTAATACGTAACTTAACCGATAGATTTTAATTCCCCTTTTCATTGTGTGACTTTGCCCATAACAGCTTAGCGTTATGGGTTTTTTTTGGCTAAAAATAAGGCCAATAATTTCTTTTTTAATTTTTAAAATAAACAGTAGTATCGCTGGTGTTTTTGCCCCTACAATGCGCAAAAATAATGAGCGCAGTTTCAACCATCAAAGCTTAAAGCGTCTTAATAAGTTTAGGTTTTTTCTGCAATTTTTTATTGTTCAAGTAAACTATAAGCAATGTGCATTTTTAAATTTAAGGTTTCAAGATGATTGAGTATCCAGTCGACCAACTACCGCAGCTAATAAACGATTTATTACAATGCGAAACACACACGCAAAAAAGCCAGCTTTTAGCCGATGCACAGCTTAATTTATCTACTGAGCACCTATCGCTACTTTTTGAGGCCATACCAAAAGAACAGCGTCTAGAAATTTGGCAGCTATTAGATAAAGATACGCAGCATGAAATATTTGTCACCCTGAGCGATGACAGCTGCTTATGGTTACTACAAACCTTAGATGATAGCGAGGCATACGCGCTATTAGATGAAGTGAATGTTGAAGAATTACTTGAGCTTGAAGAGGTTATTCCTGAGCGCTTTGTTGATTATGCTAAAAAGCAACTCGATGAAGCACAAACGAAACAATACGATCTTGCTCAGCAGTATCCGCCTGAGCAATTAGGTCACTGGGTTGGTTTCGACTTTCTAAAAATAACTGAAAAAGCAACAATTGCAGGCGTTAAAAAATTACTGCATAAAGGTTTGCCACAATACAGCGAAGTTGTGTATTTAGTTAGCCGCCAAGGCAGCCTAATAGGTGAACTTGCAGTAAATGATTTAATAAAAGCCGATGAAGGCGATAACCTATTGGCGCTGGCAAACTATGATTTTTCATCATTGCATGCTGATGATGATTTATACGAAGCGGCAGAAGTGGTTATTCACAGTGAAAAAATGGCCATGCCGGTGGTTAATACCGATAACAAATTAGTCGGGCGTTTAACCATTAGCTCGGCATACGAACTACGCCAAGAAATTGCCGACGAAGCTGCGGCCAAAGCTGGTGGTTTACGCGAAGACGAAGACCTGTTTGCCAGTGTAAGAAAAAGTGCTAAAAACCGGGGAATTTGGCTGGGTATAAATTTAGCCACTGCGTTTTTAGCATCTTGGTTTATTGGCTTATTTGGCGCAACAATAGAGCAAGTTGTGGCACTGGCGGTACTTATGCCTGTGGTGGCCTCTATGGGCGGAATCGCCGGGAGTCAAACTTTAACGGTAATAGTGCGCGGTTTAGCGCTTGGCCAGGTAACCGACTCTAACCGCAATGCACTTTTAAAAAAGGAGCTACGGGTGGGGGCGGTGAACGGCTTAGTGTGGGCATTAGTGATTGGCGCGCTCACCTTTGTTTGGTTTAGCGACATAATGCTAAGCATTACAATTACCGTTGCTATATTGCTTAACTTAGTTGCTGCGTCGTTAGCTGGGGTTGTTATACCGTCTATTTTAGACAAAATGAAAATAGACCCTGCGCTTTCTGGCTCGGTAATATTAACCACGGTTACCGATATAGTTGGGTTTGTGACCTTTTTAGGGTTAGGCAGTTTATTACTGCTTTAAGCTAAAAAACAACAAAGCCGCATTAAGCGGCTTTGTTTTTTATTAAGAAAGGTCGCGCTCTTTAATAGTAACCACCCGCTGCGGAAAGGGTATTTCTATCTCAGCGCTATTAATGGCTTTATAAACGCCTGCGTTAATAGCAAGTTTGGTTTCTATTATTTTGGTTGTAGGCACCCAATAGCGATAACTAATGGTTACGCCGCTATCGGCAAAGCGCTCTATGCCCACTTGAGAAATAGGGTTTTGAGCCACCTGATCATGAGCCTTTAACACTTCTTCAATAAGGCTAACAGCGGTATCAGCGCAGGCAGTATAGGCTATGTCTATTTCTCCTTTAACTAATGAGTAGCTAAATGAGTTGTGAATAATTTCACCCACTATATGCTTGTTAGGAATAGTGATTTCTACTTTTTCTTCATCAATTAAAATGGTGTAACCCAGCTCAATTGTTTTTACTTGGCCGCTGACCCCTTTTACTTCAATGGTATCGCCTACCACAAAAGGGCGCGTGGCAATAATAGCAAGGCCTGCGCCATAGTTTGAAAGCATTCCTTGTAAGGCTAAACCCGCACCCAGAGAAGCAGCACCTATAGCCGCTACAAAGGGGGTAACACTAATGCCTATTTTGCCAAGCGCTATCACTACAACCATCACAATAAGCAATACTTTTACCACGTTACTGACAAAGCTGGTAAGCGTGATATCGATATTGTGACGAGCCATCAATTTAGCGACTAAATTTGAGAGTTTTTTAGCCACCCACAAACCCAGTATAAGAATAAAAACGGCACCCACAATTTGCATGCTGTAGGTAACTAAATACTCAGTGAGCATGGTGTAGTATTTTTCAAATTGTTCTATTTCAGAACTGATCATAGTGGGCTCTTTATATTGCGTAATTATTTTTTGCTAACTATAGCAAAGTGTTGACTAAAAAAGGATATAGCACGGGGACTATTATGGCGGTTAATAATGCGCTTAAAGCCATAGCAACCGAGGAAAACGCGCCTATTTTTGGGTGCTCGTCCAGTGCTGCTGCGGTGCCTATAGCATGGCACGCAGTTCCCATTGCTATTCCTTGAGCTTGCTGGTTATTAACACCTATCCACTTAATGAGCATTAACCCAAAGAGCGCACCTAGTAAGCCAATAAATATAACTAATGCTGCGGCAAGAGAGCTAATCCCCCCTAAGGACTCAGTAACTATTAACGAAATAGGCGTAGTTACACTTAATGAAGCTACGGAGGCGCTTAAATTGGCGGGTACATCAAATAAAATACTTAAAATAAAAGCCACCACTGTGGCGTTAATAATGCCTAAGCTACACGTGCTTACTATTAACAGTAGATTTTTTCTGACATGTATAAACTGCTGATACAAAGGTAAGGCCAGTGCCACTATAGCAGGCTCTAATAGCCAACTAAGTAGTTGGCTATGCGTGGAAAAATCAGCATAAGGTAATTTTAAATTAACAAGCACTAAGGCAATAATCGCAATACTTAAAAACACCGGGTTGGTGAGCGACTTTACTATGCTGTGCTGCCAGTGTTTATTAAACGCTCTTAATAATAAAAACAGCAAAATAATAGCGGGAGTTGTTAAGTACCATAGCGTAAGGTGCAGCTCAGTCATTGTTATTTTTACCTTTAACATAGCCAACAACGCTGCTTACCAGTAAAAGCGTACTGGCAGGGACGAGCAAAATAACCAAAACCAAATAGGGCCAATGCAGCTTAATAAGTGCAATGTGCTCGATAAATCCTACCCCCGCGGGTATAAAAAATATTGGCATAATATTTAAAATAGGGGAGGCCGAGGGCTTAATATAGTGCTCTTTCACTACACCTAACAGTAATAAACTCAGTAAAATAACCATGCCAAGGAGCGGTGCAGGGAAGCTGCCACCAATTAAGTGCATTATTAATTTAGCACACCCTAAGCACAGTAAAATAATTGCACTGCTAAGTAAGTACTTCATGATAATGGCTCATTAATATAGAAAGAAATTAACGTTAGCAAATACGCACTATTATTAAATGCTAATTTAGTCTTACCAGCGCTTTGGATTTGCATAGCTTATATCTGTTTTCCCTTTTGCTTTGGCAATTGCTTTTTTAGTATTAGGATTGAGTAACAAGCGAATTTGGCTAAACGTTTCTTTAGCTAAAATTTGTCGTTGGTTTGTTGTGTAGCTTTGTTGAGTAACGCGCTTTATCGCTGCCAGTGTATCGGGGGAGCGTTCACGTAATATATTTAACATGCGCTGTGTGGCCTGTTCGGTATTGTCTGTAAGCTCTGTGACTAACCCCAGCTCGTAGGCCGTGTGAGCACTAATAGGGTTGGCGTGGCTTGCCAGCCACAGCGCTTGGTCGCGCTTTAATAAACCAGCAAGCACTACATTAGCGCCCATATCGGGGCATAGCCCCCAACGCGCTTCCATAATGGCTAGTTTTGCGTGGGTATCAACAATTCTATAGTCGGCGCCCAATGCTATTTGTAGCCCACCCCCTAAACAATTTCCGTTTATTTGCGCAATCACAGGTACGCTTAACGATTGCCAGCCCAGTACTACTTTTTGCGCTAGGTTTTGATTGCCAGGTAGCCATTTTAGCAACAGCCTAACAATGTTTAATGGTGAGGCCATCACTGCAGCCACATCAAGCCCTGAGCAAAAATGCTCACCATCACCTTTTATCACTACGGCGCGAACACTTTTATCTTTTTTTATACGTTTAATAGTGCTGTTTAATTGCATGAACATATCAAAGCTAAGTGCATTTTGTTTTTCTGCGCGGCTTAAAATAACGTTAGCAATGCCTTGTTGTATTTCTAGTTTTATCATTGCGCTCTCCTATTGTTATGTGTTTGAGCTTATGATGTACGCCTTACTAAGTAAAGTAACGGTTTGTTTTATAATAAAAAATAAATTGAATTATTTTTAACTTTTTTAGTCAAAGCACTTTGAATCTTATTTAAGCTTAACCGCGCATGAGCTGGTAACAAAAAAGTCATTATTTTTAGCTGTTTTTTCTCAAAACACAGATGAGTTTTGATATTATGTGCGCACTTAAAATGCATTGAGGTTTTACCCATGTCAGGCCCACGTTTATATAGCGAAGAAGAAGTTACCCATCAAGCGTACGATATTTTTTTAGAGCTGGCGCCAAATAATCTTAGCGAACAAGATGTTGAAGACTTTAACGAATACCGAGAAGAGCTTGGGTTTATTGAAGAGGGCGAGCCTGATGAGCAATGGCAAAACTTTGTTGCACTTGAAATAGAGCCGGAGTTATTTGTGCAAGTGCTAGTGGGGTTAGAGTTTGAAAACGAAGATGTGTTATTTGCAAAAATTTTAATTAGCCGTGATAAAGACGCGCCGTTTTGTCATATTTTGTGGAAAGAAACAGAGCACGCTGAGTAAGCAGTTTTGTTTGTATGTGCAAGAGAGTTTACCGTGCATAAGTATTTACTATTCGTGTTTTTAATAATGAGCAGCCGCTGTTGGGCTGTTGATCCATTTGAAGACTTTCATGAATATGGACAACTCTCTGATGAAGAAATTCACGAGCTACATAAAGGCGAAATGCTCTATGGCGATACTGAATTTGGCTTGATTTTAAGTAAGGGTAATACTAACTCTACCAGCTTTAAGTTTAGAGGGAATTTATACCAAGACTTCGAAAATTGGCGTAACCAATTTAAATTAGACACCTTGTATAAACGAGATCAAAACGAAGATACAGGGCAAACCGATGTAACGGCAGACCGTATTTTTGTCTCTGCACAGGGTAACTACAAAGTGGGCGTTAAAAACTCTTCATTTTTTATTTACGGTGACTACGAAGAAGATAAATTTAGCGGCCTAGATTACAAAAGTACGGTGGCTACAGGCTATGGTGCCAGAGTTTACCAAGGTGTAAAAAATAAAGTAGATATTGATATTGGCCCGGGCTTATATCGCTCCGTCGCTGATGATGAATCAGAGGTAAGCGAAGAAGATGAAAATAAAACTGGTTATTTAGTACGTATTGCAATGCAGTGGGAGCGTTTGGTATCAAAGCGCACGCGCTTTAATCAAGATGTGAGTATTGAGCAGTCTTTGTCGGGGTTAAATTCGCGTTTGAAGTCAGAAACCGCTTTGATTAGCCAAGTCATAGGTGCGGTATCGTTAAAGTTTGCCTATATGTATCGTTATAATTCAAAACCTGAAGACGATAACCTTAAATACGACTCAGAATTAAGCGCCACGTTGGTGTACAGTTTTTAATAATAAAGAGAGCGTTATGTATCAGCATAAACAATATGCGATGTTTATATTTTTTGTTTTAGCATGGATAGGCGGCTTTGTAGCCCTAGCCTGGAACTTAATGGGCGCTGATGTGCCATTAATGGTATTTGCCGGTGTATTGGTTTTAGTCGGTTTTTTGTTTCATGGTTTAACTGTAAAAGTTGACGAGCAAACAATTAGTTGGGCTTTTGGCCCTGGCGTTGCGGGGCAACGTTTAGCACTTGCGGACATAGTAGAGGCTAAAGCGGTGCAAAACTCTTACCGTCATGGTATTGGTATTCGTATTACACATGATGGGTGGGTGTATTCTGTATCCGGGTTTAGTGCGCTACAGTTAACCTTAAAAGACGGTACTAAGTACCGAGTGGGAACAAACGATCAGCAAGGCTTATTACGTGCGCTTGAGGGTAAAATAACACCCTGTGAAACCCCTTTAGAGGAACCGGCGCCAATAAAAACCGCGACCTACAACAATATGTTATAAAAAAAGCGCCTTAGGCGCTTTTTTTATAAACGGCGGTATGATTAGTGATCGTGACCACAGCCGCCTTCACCGTGCACGTGGCCGTGCGCAAGCTCTTCTTCGGTTGCTTCGCGCACCTCTAAAATTTCTACATCAAAATTAAGGGTAATACCCGAAAGCGGGTGGTTGCCATCAACTATAACGTCTTCATCTTGAATCTCGATAATCATCACAGATTGATCACCATCATCAGTTGACGCTCTAAATTGCATACCTACTTCAATCTCCATGCCATCAAACATCGACTTAGGCACCGCTTGCATTAGGTTATCGTGACGTTCGCCGTAGCCTTCTTCAGGTTCTACTTTTACATTTAATGTATCACCGGCTTGCTTGCCTTGGAGTGCATTTTCAAGCCCTGGGATTAAGTAGCCTGTGCCAATAATAAAAACCAGTGGCTCGCCATCAAAAGAGTTATCAATGGTATTGCCATCGTTATCCAGTACTGAATAATGCATTTTTACTACTGTGTTTGGTGCAACGATCATAGTCATTCCTATTTATTCATCTTCAAGAGAGTAAGGTAGAGGCAGAATGCTTAGCTCTACCTGAGGGGTGTGCTTTGCACGAAGTACGTGTGTACTTGGTGTATCGTTTGGCAGCACAACAAGGCCAAATAAGGTTTGGCTATTTTCGTTATAGCTTTGGGCAATTAGTTTACCAGCGCGGCGCCAGTTTTCGCCCACTTGGGTTTCAAGCTCTGGCTCTTCAAGTAGGCCATCGCTTTTACCTGTAACAATATACATAGCGCGTTTGTTTTTACCTAGGTACTTCATACGGGCAACCGTTTCTTGGCCGGTGTAACAGCCTTTTTTAAAACTAATGCCGTTAATCGCTTGAAGGTTTACCATTTGTGGTACGTATTCGCCAATGGCGTCACTATTTAATTGTGGCTCGCCCGCTTTTATTGCGGCTTCTTGCCATAGTGCGCAGTTATCTAATGTAGAGACATCATCTGGCATACTAAATTGGCTATCAACCATTAGTAAAACGCGATTTGGCGCTAACTTAAGGGCTTTACCGCTTGGGAAATCACAGGCCGTTTGGTCATCAGAAAAACGAATATCAAGTTTTTCTAGTACAGGGGTTAAATCGTCACTGATCAACCCGATTAATCTGTTCGTAGAAACATCAATATCTACTTTGGCAAACACAGCGTATTTTTTTAGCTCACTGAGCGACTTCTCTACCTCAGGCTGTGAACCTGCTAAGTAGTAGCTATCTTGGTGAGAAAATAATTTAAACACACCCCACAACTTGCCTTTGGCGCTGCAGTGACCAGCCCATAAATAATTGCTGTTAGATAGTTTATTGAGATCTTGAGTGATTTGTCCGTGAAGATAAGACAATTTATCCGCACCGGTTAGGCTAATAAGTTGGTGAGATAACGGACATGCATAAACGCTCGACATAAAAACCTTCTGTGCAATACAAATGAGTAGACATAATAACGCAGTTATAACCAAGGGTACAGCAACGAAGGCGGGCAGTTTTTTATTATTTGAACACAGATTAATAGCTGCTAATTAGGCGGGTATTTGTTAAACTCGGGACAATTAAGTATGAGGTTTAAAATGACTGAAATTCATAGTAAAGCACGTATACGCTGGGCTTGTCGCCGCGGCATGTTAGAGTTAGATGTTTTGTTTATGCCATTTGTAGAGCAGGCGTATGATTCGTTAAATGCACAGCAACAGGCTGTATTTCAGCGTTTGCTAACCCAAGAAGACCCTGATTTATTTGCATGGTTTATGGGCCATGAAGAATGTAAAGATGCTGAGCTTAATACCATGGTATCGCTAATTTTAGACCGAGTTCGTGTATAGGTTTACGGTAGTAAATAACAAAGCAGAACAGCGGCCTGTGGTGCTGTTTTTCTGCTTATTAAGTGTGGTATTAGGGCTTTATTTAAGCTCTTTTTTTAGCATTGTTGTTTGTATAACTGTAAATACAATTGCGTTTTACTGGGTATGGCAAAAAATAGTGGCTATTCACCCTGAAAGTGGCGTTATTATTTTAGAGCCTAAGCAAATACGCTTTGAAAACGAAAATTTAAAGGTTCAGGGGCAAATAACCCCTAAAACAAAAATATTAAATACCAGTGTGTGGTTACACATTAAAGGTTTTAATAAACGCCAATGGCTTATTATTTCAGCTAATGGTGTAAATAAGCAAAGCTACGCACGTTTAAAGCGCGTAGCATTGATTGCCATTAATGGCGAGGTGGAATCAAAATAGTGGGTGTTGGGTTTTCATTTTGCTCAGGATAGTCAATCGTATAGTGAAGGCCGCGGCTTTCTTTACGCTGCATTGCACTTCTAATTATCAGCTCGGCTACTTGCACTAAATTACGAAGCTCCAATAAGTTATTACTTACTCTAAAGTTTGCGTAATAATCATGTATTTCTTGTTGTAATAACTCAACACGGTGCAGTGCTCGTTCTAGGCGTTTAGTTGAGCGCACAATGCCTACATAATCCCACATAAATAACCGCAGTTCGTGCCAGTTATGGGTAATAACAATTTCTTCATCAGAATTACTGACTCGGCTTTCATCCCAGCTTGGCAGCGCAAGTGGTGCTGGCGCATGCTCAAGTTTACTTAAAATATCTTTTGCGGCAGCGTGAGCAAACACAATGCACTCTAATAATGAATTGCTCGCCATACGGTTAGCGCCGTGCAAACCTGTGTAGGCTACTTCGCCTACAGCGTATAAGTTATCTAAATCGGTTTTACCGTTAAAGTCGCTCATTACACCGCCACACGTATAATGCGCGGCAGGAACAACCGGGATGGCTTCTTTGGTTATATCCAGCCCTACACTTAAACACTTTGCGTAAATAGTAGGGAAGTGCTCAATAATAAAGTCTTTATCTTTGTGGCTAATATCTAGGTATACACAATTTGCACCTAAACGCTTCATTTCAAAATCGATAGCACGGGCTACTATGTCGCGCGGTGCCAGCTCTTCTCTATCGTCAAAGTCTTTCATAAAGCGAGTGCCGTCGGGGCGCTTTAAATACGCTCCTTCACCGCGCATAGCTTCGGTAATTAAGAAGTTTTGTAGCTCTGGATGATAAAGGCTTGTGGGGTGAAACTGGTTAAATTCCATATTGGCTACCCTACAGCCTGCACGCCACGCCATGGCAATACCGTCACCGCTAGATACATCAGGGTTTGAAGTGTACAAATACACCTTGCTTGCCCCCCCTGTTGCGAGCGCTACAAATTTAGCTGAAATAGTTTCTACTTTTTTTGCTTTTTTATTCCACACGTACATGCCATGAATATGCGAACCCGGCTTACCTAAGCTTTTATCACTAATCAAATCGATAGCATTGTATTGCTCGAGCAAGGTAATGTTTTTATGCGCTTTAACTTGGCTAATTAACGTGGTTTGTACGGCCTTACCTGTGGCATCGGCTGCATGTAAAATACGGCGATGGCTGTGTCCGCCTTCGCGGGTTAAATGAAAGCGCTCTTTTCCTTTGCTATCAAACTCCATATCAAAAGGAACGCCTTGCTCAATGAGCCATTGTAAACACTGATGCGCATTACTTGCAGTATAATGCACAGCTTCTCGGTCACATAAACCACCGCCGGCATCAAGGGTATCTTCAACATGTGATTCTATGCTGTCGTTTTTTTTATCAAATACTGCGGCAATCCCGCCTTGTGCATACAGTGTAGAGCCTTCGGTGAGGGCACCTTTACTGATCACAGTAACATTACAATAGTTAGCTAAAGACAATGCAAGAGATAAGCCCGCCGCGCCGCTACCGATAATAGCGACATCAGCAATATGATGTTTATTTTGGTTCATGTCAGAGGTACTTTGCGGTTACAATGCTCAAATTAGAGCAATATTTGTTTTTAATAGTGTAGTTGTATCATATTTGTCATATTACTACGTAGTGATTTTAATGGCTTAGCGCCGTTATTTACGACTATTTTATAAAAAAATAATATTAAGCAGAACTTTTTATTCATAAAGAGGTCAGAGTATTTGTGAACAATGGCGACACTATGAATAACCAGCAAGAATCAAACAGAGGAGTACCGGCTCGAATGAGCGAGCAGGAATTAGATTTAGCGCTTGTAAAAAGGGTCCAGCAAGGAGATAAAAACGCCTTCAACCTATTAGTAAAGAAGTATCAGAACAAAATTGCAGGGTTAATTTCACGTTATGTGTCTAACCAAGGCGATATTGCAGATGTAGCACAAGAGGCATTTATTAAGGCCTACCGTGCACTTCCAAACTTTAGAGGTGATAGTGCCTTTTATACGTGGTTATACCGTATTGCCGTTAATTGTGCTAAAAATTATTTAGTAGCTCAGGGCCGTAAACCGCCAGCAAACGATATAGACGCTGAAGATGCCGAGTTTTATGACGGTGCGGATTCGATGCGTTCAAACGCATCGCCTGAAAACTTACTGTTAAGCGACGAAGTACGCGCTGTTATTTTTAATACGATTGATAGTTTGCCTGAAGACCTTAAAACCGCGATTACCCTAAGAGAAATCGAAGGGATGAGCTATGAAGAAATAGCCGTGGTAATGGATTGCCCTGTTGGGACAGTACGTTCGCGTATTTTTAGAGCCCGAGAAGCAATAGATAATAAATTAAACCCATTAATAGGCGAGTCTTAGTATGACAAAAGCACACGTTAACAAGTTGGATAGCGAAACGTTATCAGCATTACTTGACGGCGAACAACACCTTGCAGAGGGTAAAATTTCTGATCAGGATGTTGCTACGTTTGGTCGATATGCGCTAATTGGTGATGCGATGCGTGCTCAAAAAAATAACAACGACATACACATCGATATAAGCGATAACATCGCCTTAGCACTTGAAAGTGAGCCTGTGTATGCCGATTTCACCCAATCGACAGCAAACAAAGCTCCAGATACCGAGCACAGTGAAACGCAGCAAGACAACAAAGTAGTGGCGTTTAATTGGCGTAAGCCGGTTGCACAACTTGCTATTGCTGCAAGCGTAGCTATGTTTGCCATTGTTGGCGTAAATACCTTGCCGCAAGGTGCGGGCGAGCAAGAAAGCGAAATTCCGCTTTTACAAACTACCCCATTAACAGGTATGGCGTCGCCGGTGAGTTATTCATCAGAACCTGCTCTTGAAAACGCTGAGCAAGGTTTACGCGAATTACAGCAACAACGCATTGGCGCGTTAGTTTTAGAGCATCAACGTCAAGCACGTGTTGCACACTCTTTGCAAACAGCGCAAAATAGTGACAAAGCGCAAGAGGAAAAAAACTAATTAAATGAAAGTAATCACTTTTGTTCTGTCGTTGGTATTAAGCTTTAATGTTTTTGCTAACGACACAAATCCCGCCAAAGATTTATTACTAAACATGGCGAATGCAGTGCATACCCGTAATTTTGATGCCTCTTTTGTGGTGGTAAAGGGTAAAGCCATGGAACCTTACCGTTGGGTTCATGCAAAGCAAGGTGAAACAGAGCTTGAGCATTTAAGTTTACTTAATGGCGCGGGCTTAGAAATGGTGAGAATTAACGACCAAGTAACCTACTTTGAACCGCAATCGCAGCCATATTCTATAAATACAGACTCCATTGCTGGGCCAATACCTGAAGTATTATTTAAAGATATTGAAGCATTAAGCAGCCAATATGATTTTGTGCTAGGTGGTAAAGGCCGTATTGCAGGGCGAGCGGCGCAACTGGTGAGAATAGAATCAAAAGATGAATACAAATATAACTATTGGATTTGGCTTGATACAGAGTCATCGCTGTTATTAAAAGCCGCTTATGTTAACCACCAAGGTGAAGCATTAGAGCAGCTACAGTTAACCCATATTAGCGTAACAGAGCAACCAGCACCGATGATTTTAGAAGTGCTCAATCGTAATTTTCCAACGCCATTACCAGGTAACGCACTGAAAGGTGAAAAAAGCAATGCCACAAACTGGCGCATTGGTTGGTTACCTAATGGCTTTAAATTACTAAAGTCAGACCGCCATAAACTTGATTTAAATAACGAACTTACTGACTATTATTTATATTCTGATGGGTTTGTTGAAATTTCAGTTTTTGTACAGCGCCCCTTACCAGGTCGCCGCTTAAGCGGATCATTAACTTCTGGCGCAACGACAATTTATGTGCATAATGGCGGAAACTTTGATGTATCCGTTGTTGGTAATGTGCCAAGCCAAACCGCAAAGGCAATTGCTGAGTCAGTGACTCGCGCATTATAAACAATTCGTAAGGGTTGTTATGATTGAACAAACACTTACAGTGGTTGCCCTAGATGGCACCACTGCCCACTTAGAAGCCCAGCAAAAAAAAGCCTGCGAAGGGTGTAATGGTCGCTGTGGCTCGCAAGTCTTTGCCAAACTCTTTGGTAGCGATAAAAAAACCTTTCCATATCAATTTGATACTCCTGTAGAAGTGGGCCAAAAAGTAACGCTCTCATTAGATGATTCGCATCTAGTCAAACATGCTTTTGCTGTATACATGCTGCCTTTATTTTTAGGATTAACGCTTGCATTTATTAGTGCCGAATTACTACTTTTAGCGCAGGGATGGCAAATATTATTCGCCGCTTTGGGCGGTGTAGGTGGTTACTTTTTAGCTAAAAGCAAAGTAAAAACACTCAGGCATGATGTAAAAGTGATAAAAATTCATCCAATTAGCCTTCCTTTAACGCAAATAGATGGTGATTAAGGCCAATTAAATGTAAAATTGCCGTTTTATACCAGAGTAACTTGGAAATACAGGGTAAAAAGGCAATCAAAAATTTGATTCTCTAAAGCGCATTTAGCCACTTATATAGCACTTATACCCAATAAGTATTTTCAAGTCACTCAGGTGTTCGTACTTAGCCTATTAAAATAGAAGTTTAGAATCCAGTTTATGAAGCATATCCGTAATTTTTCGATCATCGCCCATATTGACCATGGTAAATCGACCCTTTCAGATCGTTTGATCCAGGTTTGTGGTGGCTTAACAGACCGCGAAATGCAAAAGCAAGTGTTAGATTCAATGGACATCGAGCGTGAGCGTGGTATTACCATTAAAGCGCAAAGTGTAACGCTTAACTACACTGCTAACGATGGCGAAACCTACCAACTTAACTTTATCGATACACCAGGGCACGTTGACTTTACTTATGAAGTTTCTCGCTCTTTAGCGGCATGTGAAGGTGCGCTTTTAGTTGTTGATGCCGGACAAGGTGTTGAAGCACAAACGCTGGCAAACTGTTATACCGCCATTGAAATGGATTTAGAAGTAATCCCTGTTTTAAATAAAATAGATTTACCGCAAGCCGATCCGCTTCGTGTAGCAGAAGAAATTGAAGACATTATTGGTATTGATGCCCTAGATGCTGTGCAATGTAGTGCAAAAACAGGTGTTGGTATTGCTGAAGTACTTGAGATGATTGTAAAGGATATCCCACCACCGGTAGGTGAAAAAGATCAACCTTTACAGGCGCTTATTATTGACTCGTGGTTTGACCCATACCAAGGTGTTGTATCACTAGTGCGTATTAAGCACGGTGAACTACGTGCCGGCGACAAAATAAAAATAATGTCGAACGAGCAAGTACATACAGCTGATCACGTGGGTATTTTTACCCCTAAACAAACCAACACGGGTATTTTACGTACCGGCGAAGTAGGGTTTGTTATTGCCGGTATTAAAGAAATACACGGCGCCCCAGTGGGCGATACGATTACGCATCAAAAAAATGCGGCACCAGTGCGTTTACCAGGCTTTCAAAAAATTAAGCCGCAAGTATATGCAGGTATGTTCCCAATTGCCTCTGATGATTATGAATCGTTCCGCGATGCGCTTAATAAACTAAGCTTAAATGATGCGTCGTTATTTTTTGAACCTGAAAATTCAACAGCACTGGGTTTTGGTTTCCGCTGTGGCTTTTTAGGTATGCTACACATGGAAATTATTCAAGAGCGTTTAGAGCGTGAATACGATATTGATTTAATTACCACGGCACCTACTGTAATCTACGAAGTAGTAACCAAAGAAGGTACGAGTCAAATTGATAACCCGTCTGACTTACCGGCGGTAAATGATATTGTTGAAATACGCGAACCAGTGGTAGAGGCAAACATACTTGTACCGCAAGAGTTTTTAGGTAGCGTTATTACTCTGTGTGTAGAAAAACGTGGTATGCAAACTAAAATGAGTTATCACGGCAAGCAAGTCGCTGTAACTTATGAGCTACCTATGGCTGAAGTGGTTATGGACTTTTTTGATAAATTAAAGTCAACCAGTCGTGGTTTTGCATCGCTTGATTACAACTTTAAGCACTTTCAAACATCAGACATGGTACGTGTTGATATACTTATCAATGGTGAACGTGTTGATGCACTCGCTATAATTGTTCACCGCGACAGTGCACAATCACGCGGCCGCCAACTTGCTGATGCGTTAAAAGAGCTTATTCCACGTCAAATGTTTGATATTGCGATTCAAGCTGCAATAGGACAACATGTTATTGCCCGTACTACGGTTAAGCAATTACGTAAAAATGTAATCGCTAAGTGTTACGGTGGTGATGTGAGTCGTAAGAAAAAGCTACTGCAAAAGCAAAAAGATGGTAAAAAACGAATGAAGCAATTGGGTAACGTAGAAGTACCGCAAGAAGCGTTTCTAGCTATTTTGAAAGTTGGTAAATAAAAACAAAGGATTATAGATGGCTGGTTATTTCTCAGTTTTATTGGTGTTATTAACGTTAGGCTCAGGTTTAATATGGTTAATTGACCACCTAATGTATGCGCCAAAAAGGCAAGAGCGTTTGGCGCTTGCCCAAACATCTGCCGGTGGCCAGCTTGATGAAGAAACAGCGGCGTTAATTGCACCTGAGCCGGCAATTACAGAAACTGCAAAATCGATTTTTCCGATGATTGCAGCTATTACTATTTTTAGGTCGTTTATTTTTGAGCCTTTTCAAATACCGTCAGGTTCAATGATGCCAACCCTGTTGGTGGGCGACTTTATTTTAGTACAAAAGTACTCGTACGGGATTAAAGACCCGGTATGGCGTAGCCAGCTTGTAGATGTAGGCGAGCCTGAACGCGGCGATATTGTTGTTTTTAAATACCCGTTAGATGAGCGAGTAGATTATATAAAACGTGCTATTGGTTTACCGGGCGATAAAATTGTTTATCGTGATAAGCGTTTATATATTCAACCTAATTGTAAAGAAGGCGAGACCAAGCAGGGTGACCTACTTTGTAATGAGTTTAATAAAATTGATTTTAAATTAATTAACGATAATGAGTTTAAACAAGGCCAAATGTCGCTTGCGCGAGTAAATGAAGATTTAACAACACTCAAGCACGACATTTTAATCAACCCACGCGCACCTGAACGTAAAGGGCGTTACTATCAGCAACCAGGGACTCCTTCGGATGAATGGACTGTACCAGCTGATCATTATTTTATGATGGGTGATAACCGCGACAACAGCCAAGATAGTCGCTTTTGGGGCTTTGTACCAAAAGAAAACTTGGTGGGTAAAGCTGTCTTTATATGGATGAGTTTTGAATTTGAGAATGGCCCAGATGATGTTTTACCAGGATGGGTTCCAACTGGTGTTCGTTTTGAACGCCTAGGTAATATTCAGTAACAATGAAAAAAAATGTAACAGAATTATATAAACGAATTGGCTACGAATTTGCTGATCAAGGTTTACTTGAGCAGGCAATGACGCACCGCAGTCATAAAGGTCAGCACAACGAACGCTTAGAGTTTTTAGGCGATTCAATTTTGAGCTTTGTTATTGCCAATGCTTTGTACGACAAATTTCCAAAAGCGCGTGAAGGCGATTTAAGCCGTATGCGCTCTACGCTTGTGCGTGGCCAAACACTTGCTGAATTTGGGCTAGAGTTTGGTTTAGGTGACTACTTGCGCCTTGGGCCGGGTGAGTTAAAAAGCGGTGGTTTTCGTCGTGAATCAACATTAGCTGATGCTGTAGAAGCCATTATAGGGGCTGTGTTTTTAGACTCAAACATAGACCGCTGTGGCGAGCTAATTTTAGCGTGGTACGAATCTCGACTTGATGCTATTTCACCAGGGCTTAATCAAAAAGATCCTAAGACCCTGCTGCAAGAGTATTTACAAGCGCGTAAGTTATCTCTACCGGGCTACACCGTTGTTGATACCAAAGGTCAAGCGCACAATCAAACGTTCACGGTTGAATGTATAGTTGAAGGTATGGATAGCATTATTTCTGTTGGTAGCTCGCGCCGTAAAGCCGAACAAAAAGCTGCCGAAAAAGCATTGAAGATACTAAAAAATGAATCTTGATACCTTAATACAGCCTCATGAAGGTGATATTGATACGTTTTGTGGCATGGTTGCCATTGTTGGCCGCCCTAATGTAGGTAAATCAACATTACTTAATGAAATCATTGAGCAAAAAGTAAGTATTACCTCGCGCAAGCCACAAACAACTCGCCACCGTATTATGGGTATTCATACAGAAGGGCAACACCAAGCTGTTTATATTGATACGCCGGGCTTACACGTTGAAGAAAAGCGCGCTATTAACCGCTTAATGAACCGTGCTGCATCGAGCTCAATTGGTGATGTAGAGCTTATTATTTTTGTTGTTGAGGGCACTCACTGGAATGCCGATGACGAAATGGTACTTACTAAAGTATCGCAAAGTGGTAAGCCCGTTTTACTTGTTATTAATAAAATAGACCAAGTAAAAGACCGCGACTTAGTATTACCGCATATGAAGATGCTTGGCGACAAATTTGATTTTGTGGGCATTATGCCGGTATCGGCAACACAAGGCAAAAACGTTGATTTAATTAAAGCCGAAGTGACTAAACGCTTACCACCGTGCGAATTTTACTTTCCTGATGACTATGTAACCGACCGCTCAATGCGTTTTATGGCGGCAGAAGTTATTCGTGAAAAGCTAATGCGCTTTATGGGCGAAGAGCTGCCGTATTCTGTTACTGTAGAAATTGAGCAGTTTAAATGGCAAGAAAACGGTGTTTGGCATATCAACGGGTTAATTCTTGTTGAGCGTGAAACCCAAAAACGCATGGTAATAGGTAACAAAGGCGAAAAGCTTAAAGTGATTGGCCGTGAAGCCCGTAAAGACCTTGAAGAAATGCTCGATAACAAAGTGTTTTTAGAGCTTTGGGTTAAAGTTAAATCGGGTTGGGCAGATGATGAGCGTGCCTTAAGAAGTTTAGGCTATGGCGAAGATTAACCTGCATTTAACCAACTAATATGGATAGCGACTTCTACACAGCGTACCTATTACATCGGCGTCCTTATAGCGACTCCCAAGTAATGCTCGATATGCTGGTAGAAGGCGTAGGCCAGCTTAGAATGCTAGCCAGAGTGAGTGGTCGCCAGGCCACTAAACACAAAGCACAATTACAGCCTTTCCAGGCACTGCTTGTTCATTACAGTGGCAAGTACGATTTAAAATACATTAATAAATTTGAGCTACATGGTAATCCTTTATATTTAACAAAGGATAAGCTTTACTGTGGCTTTTATTTAAATGAGCTGACTAACCGCATTGTGCCGGTAAACGAGCCACTTGAACAAGTGTTTGAGCTCTACAAAACTCACCTAGAGAACTTAAATAGCGATGTCGATTTACAATCGGTGCTGCGCTCATACGAATTTCAATTATTAGAGTTGTTGGGCTATGGCGTCGACTTTAGCTTTGATGCCAGTGGTGAGCCAATTGATGAAAGACAAACGTATAGTTACTTTCCTGAGTTGGGTTTTTTGATGCAACAAGATACACGCTCAGGGTTTAGCGGCGCGCAGCTCAAAGCGATTGCTAATCATGATTTTAGCCAAAGCGATGTACTCTATATGGCAAAACAATTAAGCCGTTATTTACTAAAACCTTTACTGGGTAATAAACCATTAAAAAGCCGTGAATTATTTATGGCCTCTCAATAAACATATTTTACAGGTAACAAAATGAAAGACATTCTTTTAGGCGTAAACGTTGATCATATTGCAACGCTTCGCCAAGCGCGTGGTACATCATACCCAGACCCAGCACATGCAGCCAGTGTGGCAGAGCACGCCGGTGCAGATGGTATTACTATTCATTTGCGTGAAGACCGTCGCCATATTCAAGACCGCGATGTATACGTAATGGCTAAAACAATTCAAACGCGTATGAATCTTGAAACAGCGGTTACAGATGAAATGATTAATATTGCCCTTGAAGTAAAGCCTGAGTACGTATGTTTAGTACCTGAAAAACGTGAAGAGCTTACGACCGAAGGCGGCCTAGATGTGGCCGCTAATGTAGATAAAATTAAAGCGGCCACTAAAACACTGACTGATGCGGGTATTAAAGTGTCATTATTTATTGACGCCGATAAAGCACAGTTAGATGCAGCTAAAGCGTGTGGTGCACCGTATGTAGAAATTCATACCGGCGCGTATGCAGATGCCACTAATGATGAAGATTTACACAAAGAGCTTGAGCACATACGAGAGGGTGTAAAATACGCGGCGAGCTTAGGCTTAATAGTAAATGCAGGGCATGGCCTTCATTATCATAACGTAAAACCAATTGCTGCAATGCCTGAAATTTATGAGCTTAACATTGGCCACGCTATTATTGCGCGCGCAGCTATTGATGGCCTTGAAAAAGCAGTACGCGACATGAAACGCCTCATGATTGAGGCAAGGTTATAAATTTAACCCCATGGTGGCACCATTTCATAGAAATACTTAATTAAGTAAAATGGTATCAAAACCTGTTAAAAGCGCATTTACTGCGCTTTTTTATTACGTGTTTTTTAGCGTTGATGCTCGGTAACACTTGCATCTGCCATGAGGTTTTCCAGCTCATCCTGAAGCTCAAATAGTTCAGGCTCAACGTTATCTAGCACGCACTCACTTTTAAGTGAGGTTTCTATGGTTTCTGCCAGTGATTTAAGCTTAGGCACACCGGTATAACAGCACGCGCCATGGAATTTGTGGATAACACTTAATACCGTTTGGCAATCGTTTTGCTCAATAGCTTCGTTGAGCTGCGAGAGTGTCTCTGGCACACTTTGTAATAGCATATTGAGCATTTCCAGCGCCAGCTCACCTTTGCCCCCTGCACGTTGTAGCGCAAGCGACCAATCTAAGCAGTCACTTTCAAATGGAGCTGGGCTTTGCGACGTTACACTTTTAATTTTGTCGCGGCTTACGGGCGATTGCGGACTATGATCGCAAATAATTTGGCTCAGCATGTCCTCATCAATAGGCTTAGTTAAATAGCCTTTAAAGCCATCTTTTAATAGCTGCTCTTTTTCACTGTGCAGTGCATGCGCGGTTACCGCAATAATAGGTGTGTCTTCGTTTAAAGAAGACTCCTTAATAAGTTTACACGCGGTAATGCCATCCATAATCGGCATTTGTATGTCCATAAAAATAACATCGTACTTATGGCTTTTACTTAAGCTGTAGGCTTGCGAGCCATTATAAGCGGTGTCTATAAATTCAACTTGCTCTTTTAACAAGGTGCAAATAAGTTTTAAGTTTGCATCGTTGTCATCTACCACCAGTACTTTTAATGGCAATAATGTTTGGTCGCTTGGCTCAATATTTAAGGTTGGATGATCAAGGCGATAAGGCGCAGCCAGTACTTCACATAATTTACGATGATTAAGCGGCTTACTTAAGCACGCATCGGCGCCGCTGCCAATAAACGCTTCGCGCATATTATGCGATACAGTATTGAGCATAAGGTATAAATAATCGCACGACTCGCGAACCATATTCACATAGCTCTTAAGTCGCTGCATATCATCTACCGATGTCATATCACCAATGATACAAATATCGTACTTAAACATTTTATGTTTGATGGCGTCTAAAAACGCTGCTTCATTAAAACAGGCGGTTACAACCGCTTCCCACTCGTTTAATACAGAAAGCACTGAGTGGTGCGTATGCTCGTGTGGCTCTAGGTATAATATGCGTTTACCAATAAGTGATTTAGAAGGTAAGTCGTTACTAAAGGTATGATCAGGCAACCTAAACACACCATTAAAGGTAAAACAGGTGCCGCTTCCCGGGGCTGAATTTAGCGTTATTCGGCCATTCATAGCCTCTACAATGTGTTTGGTAATAATGAGACCTAAACCAGTGCCGCCAAATTTTCGGGTAATGGAGGAATCTGCTTGGCCAAATGCAGTAAATAACGCATCTTGCTTATCCATTGGAATACCCACACCGGTATCGGTTACTGATACTAAAATAGAGGCGCGGTCTTCATCTAATAAGCGGTAGCTTATATCAACTTTTATAGAGCCTTTTTCAGTAAACTTAATGGCATTACTTAACAAGTTAATGAGTACTTGTTTAAGGCGAGTGGGGTCACCGGTTAAATCATCAGGCACTTGTGGGTTGATATAAATAGATAGCTCTAGTTGTTTTTCATGCGCCGAGGGAGCTAATAATGTCATAACTTCGTTTACGCTATCGCGCAGTTGAAACTGGATTGATTCAAGCTCCATTGCGCCCGCTTCAAGTTTAGAAAAATCTAAAATATCGCTAATAATCGTCAATAAGCTATTGGCAGAAAGTTCTATGGTATCGAGATAGTCTTTTTGATGTTTATTTAAAGGTGTTTTATACAATTGGCGCGTAAAGCCAATAACCCCATTAAGTGGGGTGCGTAACTCGTGACTCATTTTAGCTAAAAAGTCGGACTTAACGCGGTTAGCATCTTGCGCCTCTTTTTTGGCCATGGTTAGCTGAATATTTGAGGTTTCGTATTGCTCTAGGGTTTCGCGGTAATCACTCGTGGCTTGATCAATATTTTTCTGCATTTCGTCTTTTTGCATAACCATAGTGTGGGCAATGGTATTAAGCCCTTCACGCAAAAGTTCAAATTCGCCCATCATGGTGTCGTTTAAACCCGTGTCTCTTTTACCTTCAACTAGTTTGTCGGTGGCAAGTACTAACTTATTAAGCGGGTTCATAAACATACGGCTAAGCTTAAGCGCTAAAATAGATGCCAATATTATTGAAAATAAAATAACAATGCCGCTAATTAAAACCGCTCGCTGCTGGCCTATAATCGCTTGGTCTTTATTAAGTTGTAAAATAACGGTGCCAAGCGGGGTTTGAAAATCATTAATATCCCATTTTGATACCGGCGCAGAGTGATTAAAAATTGGAGTATAGAACGTGATTAACTCTTCTGATTTATTAATTTTTGTTGTGTGAAGATTTTCAATTTGTTCTTTTTGAGTTAGTTCATCAAACGAGCGATGATAGTTGCTGGTCATAATAAGCTGATTGCTGGTATCAAAAATAGCAATCGATTTAATGGTTGGGGAGTGCTTATTGTGTGTGTAACTAATCAGACGGTTGAGCAGCTTTTTATTTTTTTCAAGTAAAGGCTGCTCTAAAGCAATTGCTAAGGGTTCAGATATTGAGCTGCCTTGCTGATATAAAATTTCATCAAGCTCAATGTAACGATTTATTGTAAAATAGCCGCCAAGTAACAAACCAATGATCACTGTGGGGATCAAGGTTAAGGTTAAAACAGAATCACGTAAGCCTAATTTGGTCATAATGGAAGCGTTATTATCATTATTAGTATGGATCGAGTATATACGGTTCATCGGCTATTCTCAAAGCATCTGATTTGCTTATACGTAATACAAAATTTAAGGTAATGCCGCATGGCGCAAATTTTTAAAGCAAAGAAAAAACCACTTAAACAGCAAACACTCACACTTAATATTACGGCCATGGATCATCAAGGGCGGGGCGTTGCCAAACACAATAATAAAGTGTGCTTTGTAAGCGGCGCTTTAATGAATGAAAAAGTAACGGCAACCCTAATTGAAGATAAGGCCAAATACAGTAGTGCAAAGCTGGTTAAGGTTATTAATCCAAGCGATGCACGCACGCAGCCTTTTTGTCAGCATTATAATCACTGTGGTGGTTGCCAGTTGCAGCACCTAGAAATAAATCAGCAAGTGGTTGAAAAGCAAAATGCAGTGACGCAATTGTTTCAAAAATTTGCCAAATTAAGCGACTTAAATTGGCAAGCGCCTCTTTTAAGTAAGCCCACTCATTACAGACGCAGTGCCCGTATTGCCGTAATGTATGATAAAGCCGCTAAAAAAATGCGAGTTGGGTATCGTGCGCCTAGCTCTAAAAATGTGATTAGTATTGAGCAATGTGATGTGCTTAGTAAGGCATTTACTAACGTATTTAGTATTTTTGAAACGCTTATTAATCAATACAAAGCGCTACACAGTATAAGTCATTTGCAGTTGTGCCAAAACGAAGCTGGGAACTTTATTGTTATTCGCCATACTAAAGCGATACCAGATGAAGCCAAAAGCTATATACAAGAAGCAGCAAACGCACAGCAGTGGTTAATTACCTGGCAAGACAACAGCGATGTTATAGAGCAGGCTCATTTGCCTACGCCGTATTATTTTTTAGAAAAGTTTAAATTAAAATTTGAATTTGGCCTTGGTAATTTTATTCAAGTAAATGATGAAGTTAACCAAGCTATGTTAGCTCAGTCAGTAAATTGGCTTAACTTGCAAGGAAACGAGCAAGTATTGGATTTATTTTGTGGTATTGGTAACTTTTCATTAGTGCTAGCCCAGCATGCTAAATCGGTTATTGGAGTAGAAGGGGTTGCATCGGCGGTTGCAATGGCGACGCAAAATGCGCAAACTAACTCTATCACTAATGCGCACTTTCATTGTTTTGATTTAACGCAAAAAATTGAAACAGCACAATGGTTTAATAAGGCGCTAGACGTATTAGTATTAGACCCTTCTCGCACAGGTGCTATGGCTGTTTTAGAGCAACTACCTTTAAAGCAGTTTAAAACCATTTTATATGTCTCTTGCGATCCTGTTACTTTAGCCCGTGACAGTGCAATTATTTCGCAAGCAGGCTTTGAAGTTACTAAAACTGGGCTAATGAATATGTTTCCACATACAGGACACATAGAAACAATGGCGTTATTTCAACGGAGGTAAAGCGTTTTATGGTCGCTACACGTCAATCACATCAGCAGGACGACAAAGGTGACTTTGCTACTAGCCTAAAACAGTTAGCGTTATCGCAAGAGAAAATAACGCTACTAAACAAAGCGCAAGCATTGTGTGTTACATGTGACAACCAAGCACGGCAAAACACGGCCATAGAAATGGTCGAGATTTTAGCCGAGCTAAATTTAGATGCAGAATCTCTCGCAACCGCGTATCTCACGCATTACTACTTAAATGACTTAGTAGACCTTGAAACCGTAGAAGCACAACTTGGCAAAAATGTAGCCATGCTTTTAACAGGGGTTGCGCAAATGGCTGCTATTAGTACTTTATCGCACCAAGGTAAAGGCACTATGCAGGTAGATAACATTCGTAAAATGTTACTTACCATGGTTGAAGATGTGCGCGCTGTGGTGATTAAACTTGCTGAGCAAGTGTGCCATTTACGCAATGTAAAAAATGGCGATGAAGAAGAGCGTGTTATTGCCGCTAAAGAAACCGCCGATATTTTTGCCCCGTTAGCAAACAGGTTAGGTATAGGGCAGCTTAAGTGGGAACTAGAAGATTTATCGTTTAGGTATTTACACCCCGACACCTATAAAAGCATTGCTAAACAACTTGATGACAAGCGCCTTGCCCGTGAAGCCTATATGGAAGATATGGTTGCGCAAGTAAAAGCTCGCTTAAGCGAAGCCGGTATTGAGGCGCAAGTGTATGGTCGCCCTAAGCACATTTACAGCATTTATAAAAAAATGCAGCAAAAAAACTACGAGTTTGATCAGCTGTTTGATATTAGGGCAATGCGTATTGTTGTAGAGCGCCTGCAAGATTGTTACGGCGCGCTAGGTATTGTGCACACTAATTGGCGCCACCTTAATAAAGAGTTTGACGACTACGTTGCTACACCTAAACAAAATGGCTATCAATCAATTCATACCGTGGTATTTGGCCCTGAAGGGAAAACCGTTGAAATACAAATACGCACCAGCGAAATGCACCAAGATGCAGAGCTAGGCGTAGCCGCGCACTGGATGTATAAAGAAGGCGCTTTACCTGGGCGTGGCTCAGGCTATGAGCAAAAAATTAGCTGGTTGCGCAAATTACTACAATGGCAAGAAGAAGTGGTTGATGGGGGCGATTTAGCCGAAGAGCTTAAAAACCAAGTTGTAGAAGACCGCGTTTATATATTTACCCCAAGCGGCGATATTATCGATTTACCTGTTGGCGCTACACCGCTTGATTTTGCTTACTACATTCACTCAAATGTAGGGCACCGCTGTATAGGGGCTAAAGTATTTGGCAAAATAGTGCCGTTTACACATCAGCTATCAACGGGCGATCAGGTAGAAATTCTCACGCAAAAGCAGCCTAATCCAAGCCGCGATTGGCTAAATCCATCGCTTGGTTACATTAAATCGTCGCGTGCAAGGGCTAAAATCCATCATTGGTTTAAACAGCTCGACCGCGATAAAAACTTAAGCGCCGGTAAAGAGATTCTTGATAACGAACTGCAAAAGCTAGATTTAACCTACAAAGATTTAGACCCAGCCATTAAGCGCTTTAATTTTAAAGAACTAGATGACTTAATGGTTGCCATTGGTGCCGGCGATGTTCGCTTAAACCAAATGCTTAACTTTGTCAGTGATCGTACTGAAGAAGAACCCGTTATTCGTTTTAAAGCGCCAAGTAAAGTAACTGGCGATAAAAACGGCATTGTGGTGGATGGCGTGGGCAGCTTAATGAGCCACGTTGCTAAGTGTTGTCGCCCAGTACCTGGCGATAAAATAATTGGCTATATTACACAAGGCCGTGGCATTGGGGTGCACCGCGAAGATTGCGATTCATTTAACAACTTAAAAGAGCAACACCCAGAGCGTGTTATATCGGTTAGTTGGTCAGATGAAATAAACGGCTCTTATGCGCTAAGTATAAAAATAGAAGCCAGCGATCGCTCAGGTTTAATTCGCGATATTAGCTCTGTACTGGCTAACGAAAAAGTAAATGTGATCAACATGAACGTTAATACTGTTGGGGCTGATCAGTTAGCGGTATTTACTATGCAAATAGAAGTGCATGATTTATCGGGCACAAACCGGGTTTTGTCTAAACTGCATCAAATTGAAGGTGTTCACAGTGCCAAGCGAAACCAATAAAATGGCAAACAGTAACGCCCTTGAGCAACTCCTCGATATTATGGCGTTGCTTCGCGATCCTACCGACGGTTGCCCGTGGGATCGCAAGCAAAACTTTAAATCGATTGTTCCGCACACGCTAGAAGAAGCCTTTGAAGTGGCCGATTGCATAGAGTCGGGTAATTTAAACGAGCTTAAAAATGAGCTGGGTGATTTACTGTTTCAAATAGTTTTTTATGCACAACTTGCCAAAGAGCAGGAGCTATTTGATTTTAACGACGTGGTTAGTGAGCTAAATAGTAAACTTACCCGCCGTCACCCTCATGTTTTTACCACTAAGCAAGCGTTAACCGACGAGCAATTAGCAAAGCAATGGCAAGCAATTAAAGCACAAGAGCGTGCAGCAAAAGTACAGCCAAGCAAAGCCTCACTTTGGCAAGATATACCTACCAATATGCCAAGCCTAACTAAAGCTAAAAAAATTCAGCAGCGTGTTGCCGCACTTGGTTTTGATTGGCCAAGCTACCACGGGGCACTTGATAAAGTAAGTGAAGAAGTATTTGAAGTAAAAGAAGCGCTTGAGCACGACCCTTCATCCGATCATACAGCAGAAGAAATAGGCGACTTATTATTTGCCACAGTAAATGTGGCTCGCCATGTTAAACGCGACCCAGAGCAACTACTCAGACAAGCCAACGATAAGTTCTCGGCGCGCTTTGAAAAAGTGCAAGGTTATTTAATTGCAAAAGGTAAAAGTTTAGAGCGCGCAACGCTTGACGAAATGGAAGAAGCATGGGAAGCCATTAAAAAAGCGAAATAAGATGAGCCCAGCACAACCTAATGTTAATCAACGAACATTTTTTGTGCGCGTAAACGCTATTTTTAGCTGGATTGCTCAACGCTGTTTTGGTACAATTTCGCCCCGTCTTGATGATATACCCAGAGTCTCTTTCTCGGGTGTTATATTCCTTTTAATTCCTGATATTCTAGGGTTCGCATGAGTACAAAATTTATCTTCGTTACTGGCGGGGTTGTTTCTTCGTTGGGTAAAGGTATTGCAGCAGCGTCATTGGCAGCTATTTTAGAGGCCCGCGGTTTAGATGTTACCATTTTAAAGCTGGATCCTTACATAAACGTTGACCCAGGCACAATGAGCCCAATTCAACACGGTGAAGTATACGTTACAGAAGACGGCGCCGAAACGGATCTTGATTTAGGTCACTACGAGCGTTTTATTCGCACCAAAATGACCAGCCGCAACAACTTCACACAAGGGCGAGTGTACGAAGATGTACTACGTCGTGAGCGCCGTGGTGAATACTTAGGTGCAACCATTCAGGTTATTCCACACATCACAAATGACATTAAGCAACGTGTATACGACGGTGCTGAAGGTCATGATATTGCGATTGTAGAAATTGGTGGCACAGTAGGTGATATTGAATCACAACCATTTATTGAAGCAATTCGTCAGTTAGGTACAGAAATTGGCCGCGAACGCGCGCTATTTATTCACCTAACGCTAGTGCCATTCTTAGGCCCTGCAGGCGAAGTGAAAACCAAACCAACACAGCACTCAGTTAAAGAGTTACGCTCTGTAGGTATTCAGCCAGATATTCTTATTTGTCGCTCAGACCGTAAATTGCCTAACAACGAACGTGCAAAAATTGCATTGTTTACAAACGTTGAAGAAAAAGCGGTTATTTCGCTTCCTGACGTAGACAGCATTTACAAAATTCCTGCGCTATTAAAATCACAAGAGCTAGATAACTTTGTATGTCGTCGTTTCCACCTTGACGCACCAGAAGCTGATTTAGTTGAATGGGAACAAGTACTTTATCAAGAGTCTAACCCGACTGGCGAAGTAACGATTGGTATGGTTGGTAAGTACATTGAACTACCAGATGCATACAAATCAGTTAACGAAGCACTAAAGCATGCAGGTCTTAAAAACCGTTTAACCATTAATATTGAATACGTTGACTCGCAAGACCTAGAAAGCAAAGGGGTAGAACTGCTTTCTCATCTAGATGCTATTTTAGTACCAGGTGGTTTTGGCGGCCGTGGTGTTGAAGGTAAAATTTTAGCGGCTAAGTATGCCCGTGAAAACAAAGTACCTTACCTAGGCATTTGTTTAGGTATGCAAGTAGCGCTTATTGAATACGCACGTAATGTTGCAGGTTTAACCGACGCTAACTCAACTGAGTTTAATATTCACTCAAAAGCGCCAGTAGTGGGCTTAATTACCGAGTGGTTAGATGCTGAGGGTAACATTGAAATACGTGATGAAAAATCTGATTTAGGTGGCACCATGCGTTTAGGCGCACAAAAATGTCACTTAACGCCGGGTTCTAAGGTGCACGAAGTGTACGGCAATACAGAAATTATTGAACGTCACCGTCATCGCTACGAAGTAAACAACAACTTTGTAGAGCAATTAGAGCAAGCAGGCTTAAGCTTTACCGGTTTATCAGAAGATAAAAAACTAGTAGAGATCATCGAAAATAAAGATCACCCATGGTTTATTGCCGCGCAATTCCACCCGGAATTTACGTCAACACCACGTGATGGTCACCCGTTATTTGAAGGGTTTGTAGCAGCTGCTCATACTCATCAAAAAACGTCTTCGTAATTAAAAAAAGCCGTGCATATTGCACGGCTTTTTTGTCTAAAGGGCTGACTAAAAGATATAAAACGTAGTAAAGTTAGCTGAACTCACCATTTTGGGAATATAGAGGAATCAAGATGTCAGAAATCGTAAAAGTAATTGGTCGCGAAATTATGGACTCGCGTGGTAACCCTACTGTTGAAGCTGATGTATATTTAGCTGATGGTTCTTGGGGCCGCGCTGCCGCTCCTTCAGGTGCATCAACAGGTACTCGCGAAGCACTAGAGCTACGTGATGGTGACAAAGCCCGTTACTTAGGTAAAGGCGTATTAAACGCAGTTGGTTTTATTAACAACGAAATTGCGGATGCGCTAAAAGGCCAAAATGCATTAGAGCAAAGTGCTGTAGATAAAGTAATGCTAGATTTAGATGGCACCGAAAATAAAGAAAAACTAGGTGCAAATGCTATTTTAGCGGTATCACTAGCAACTGCAAAAGCCGCTGCACAATTTAAAAAAGTTGAGCTTTACGAGCACATCGCAGACTTAAACGGTACACCAGGTGTTTACTCAATGCCGTTACCTATGATGAACATCATCAACGGTGGTGAGCACGCAGATAACTCTGTCGATATTCAAGAATTTATGATCCAACCTGTTGGCGCTGAAAACTTCCGCGAAGGCCTACGTATGGGCGCTGAAGTATTCCACAGCCTTGCTAAAGTATTAAAAGCAGACGGCCACTCTACAGCGGTAGGTGATGAAGGTGGTTTTGCACCAAACCTTGCATCAAACGAAGCGGCACTTGCAGCTATTAAAACAGCTGTAGCAAACGCAGGTTACGAGCTAGGTAAAGATATTACACTGGCTATGGACTGTGCAGCCTCTGAGTTTTACGACAAAGAAGCAAACATTTACGATCTGAAAGGTGAAGGCAAAAAATTCACTTCAGAAGAGTTTAACTACTTCTTAAAAGATCTAACTGAGCAATACCCAATTGTATCTATTGAAGATGGCTTAGATGAGTCAGATTGGGATGGCTTTGCACACCAAACTAAATTAATGGGCGATAAAATCCAATTAGTAGGCGATGATTTATTCGTAACTAACACAAAGATTTTAAAACGCGGTATTGATAACGGTATTGCTAACTCAATCCTAATTAAATTTAACCAAATTGGTTCACTAACTGAAACGTTAGCAGCAATCAAAATGGCTAAAGATGCAGGCTTTACAGTTGTTATTTCGCACCGTTCTGGCGAAACCGAAGATGCAACTATTGCTGATTTAGCGGTAGGTACTGCTGCAGGCCAAATTAAAACAGGTTCATTGAGCCGTTCTGACCGTGTTGCTAAGTACAACCAACTTCTTCGCATTGAAGAAGCGCTAGGTTCTAAAGCACCTTACAACGGTCTTAAAGAAGTTAAAGGTCAGTAATTCTATTTTATATAGAATCTTATTTTTAATTTTAGATAATAAAATCCTCGCTAATGCGGGGATTTTTTATGCCTGATAATTTATCAAAGAGATGAGAATGCTTTGTAGGCGTTAATCTTACTGACGCGCACTCAGTGCGAAAAGAGGGTACAAGAAAAGCGAAAACTCTTTATTTAAACCTCAAATTATTTTATTAAAAAAGGTGAAATATCTTGTAGGAGTTAAGCTCGCTGACACGCGCAAGTAGTGCGAAACAGGATTTGCTTAACTCATAATATTTTCTGCACAGCTCAGAGCTGAAATTGCTGCTTTAAAATAGCCCCTGTAAAACTGGTTTTTAAATAAAAACCACGCGGTAAGGTTTTTATTGTTTGCCCATTTGGACCAATAGCATCGGTAACTACTTTGCTATTAGCGGCTTTAGGCCTAATTTGTATAGCATCCCCTAAATGGCCCGATATTTCATCAACTCGCCCAAGCGCTATTAACTCCATTTGTTCTTCCCAGTCTCGTTGTAGCAACGCATCTTGCTCAGGCGTAGGCTGCCATAAAAAGCCACTGCCTATGGTTCTATCAAAAGGCGCAATATCGCGCTCACTCAATATAGGCAGCCATAAAACATGATTGAGTTTTTTACGCACAGCGCTTGTATGCCACGTCATGCCGGTTACGTTTATAAGGGGGGTAACCGACACAAAAGTGGTTTCTAAGGGTTTTCCTTTATACGAAATAGGCAGTGTTTTTAATTCAATGCCTAAATCTTCAAAGTCGGGGAGGGGTTTTGAGCCTGCAGTAGCGCCTAACACGTATTCAATAAGTTGCCCGGTCCAGCCTTTTTCACGTAATAGGTCGTCAGGGGTTTTAAAGCTGTATTGAGAGGCTAATTGCCCTAATGTTAAACCAGCAATAGCGTTCACGCGTTGCATTAAGTCATTAATTGAATGGGGTTTTGTTGGTCGCATGCTACTCATTTACCTTGAATAATTAACAGCGCCATGATAGCAAAACCCCCGTAAGGTGGATATCTTTGCTTTTGGTTGTTTTTTATACGCACTGTGTTTGGCGTAATTTTGCTCACCCCAAAAAGTCACAGTTTAACTGTAAGTGACTGACTAGCTTTAATATTTTCAATTAACTCATTCAGCTTTAATTAAGTTAGCAAATTCTATATGGGATAAATACAACTATATAAACATGTTTATCCACAGAATCTGTGGAGAAAGCGAGTTTTTAGATCTGCTATTGTGGACTTGTTTGCAAAATAGCCTTGTTTATCAAAAGTTATACACAAGCTGTGAGTAAATAGCACTAAACATAATAATCAAGGCATAGCTTAGCTTTTTTTGCTAAAAGTTGCGTCAATTAAGGGTTATTTTATCCTTGTAATTACTCAGTGCTCATTTAAGGTTAAGTCGTTATGCACAGCGTAAATAGTAAACGTGCGATTAGGGCGTGATGACTTTGGGGATAATAGTGTTTGCCGAATTGCAGCTAATGTGGAACAATCATTAAAAATCGACTTACAAATGAGGCACTAAGGTGATTGATGCCGAAGGTTTTCGTGCCAATGTCGGAATTGTAATTTGCAATAATCAGGGGCAGGTTTTTTGGGCTAGACGTTACGGTCAACATTCTTGGCAATTTCCCCAAGGCGGTGTTGATGACGGAGAAACACCCGAACAAACCATGTACCGTGAATTACACGAAGAAGTAGGTTTGCGACCAGAAGATGTAGAAATAGTTGCAAGTTCAAAACATTGGTTACGCTATAAATTACCCAAGCGATTAATTCGCCGCGACTCTAGTCCGGTGTGTATTGGGCAAAAACAAAAATGGTTTTTATTAAAACTGCGTTGCAAAGATGAAGATGTAAACTTGCTTAAAACACATCATCCCGAGTTTGATGATTGGCGCTGGGTGAGTTATTGGTACCCAGTAAGGCAAGTGGTATCGTTTAAACGCGATGTATACAGACGGGTGATGAAAGAGTTTGCACCGTTTGCAATGCCCTTTAATAAAAGAGAACATCATAAAGAACAGTGGCGACACAAAAGGTAGTAGCATAATTATAAAATAAGGAGCAGGTAATGCTGGCAACACTTAGAACTATTGCTGAGTCTGTTTCGCAACAAGCGAATTTAGACAGTGCCTTAGTGTGCTTTGTGAAAATGGTTAAAGAGGCCATGAAAACCCAGTGCTGCTCTATTTATTTTGCCGACTACAGCCAAGATAACTTTGTACTTATGGCAACCGAAGGCCTTAACCCCGACGCCGTAGGTAAGTTTAGAATTGGTTTTACCGAAGGGCTTGTAGGTTTAGTGGCCCAGCGTGAAGAGCCCATTAATATTGCTTTTGCAAAATCTCATCCGCGTTTTAAACTCTCCCCCGAAGTAAACGAAGAAGGTTACAATGCCTTTTTGTCTGTACCTGTGGTCCATCAAAAAAAGGTATTGGGCGTTATTGTTGTACAACAAAAAATGGCGCGGGTTTTTAGCCAAGACGAAGAGTCGTTTTTAATTACCCTTTCAGCGCAGCTAGCCTCGCAACTTGCGCATGCTGAAATAAAAGAGCTTTTACGCCAAGACGAATCATCACACCAAACCTCAGTGCTCAAAGGGGTGTCGAGTGCGCCAGGTATTGGGATTGGCCAAGCCTTTGTGGTACTGCCCAAGCTTGATTTTAAATCTATAGAACTAAAAAAAGATCCCGATAGCGCCGAGCAACGCCGTTTGTTTACACAAGCCGTTGCTGCCACCCGCAAAGAATTTAATACCCTGTCAATGACCTTGAGTGACTCAATCCCGCGAGAAGCACTCGCGGTATTTGATGTATACCAACAATTACTTGATGCCAAAAGTTTAGGCCACAATGTTGAGGTACAGTTACAAGAGGGCTGGTGTGCAAAAAGCGCCTTAAAAATTGTTATTGAGCGGCTTATTTCGCAGTTTAATGCCATGCAAGATCCCTACATTAAAGAGCGCGCAGTTGATGTAAAAGACATAGGTTTAAGGGTATTACACCACCTTGTAAACACAGAGCACGCAGTAAAAGATTACCCACCCAATACCATATTAATTGCGAATACCTTAACGCCCGCCATGCTGGCTGAAGTACCCAACGGGCATTTAGCGGGTGTAGTGAGTGTGAATGGCTCAGCCAATAGCCATGCCTCTATATTAACCCGAGCGATGGGAATACCGGCTATTTGGGGTATTGAAGATTTACCCTTATTGCAATTTGATGCTAAACCAATGATTTTAGATGCCTTTGCTGGGCGTTTATATATTTCTCCTTCGCAAGTGTTACTCGACGAATACGCACAGTTAAAGCACCAAGATAAACTACTCAATAACCGCTTTTTAGCAGAGCAAAGTGCGCAGTCGGTTACCTTAGATGGTGAGCAAATAAATTTAATGCTAAATGCAGGGCTTGAGCTTAATACCGAGCAAAGCAGTGCGCATATTTGCGATGGGGTAGGACTTTATCGTACCGAAGCATGGTTTATGCAAAAGGGGCAATTTCCATCGCAAGCTGAGCAAGAAAACTGGTATAGGGAGGTGCTAAAAAGTTACCACCCAGCGCCAGTGGTTATGCGAACCCTAGATATTGGTGGCGATAAAGTTTTAGATTACTTTAATATCACCGAAGAAAATCCCTTTTTAGGGTGGCGCGGCATACGCATAAGCCTTGACCATCCAGAGCTATTTTTAGATCAGCTCAAAGCTATGTTAAAAGCAAATATGGGCTTAGGTAATTTAAAAATAATGCTGCCTATGATCAGCGGTACAGAAGAGGTAGACGAAGCGCTCGCGTTATTTGAACAAGCTTATTTTGAACTGGCAGAAAAACACCCAGAGCAAAATTTGGAGCGCCCAGAAGTGGGCATTATGCTTGAAGTACCCTCAAGTATATTTATGCTCGACGAGTGGGCTAAAAAAGTAGATTTTTGCTCAGTAGGCAGTAACGATTTAACGCAATACTTACTTGCTGTCGATAGAGCAAATGCGCGCGTGGCTCAGTTATTTAACCCATATCACCCCGGTGTGTTAAGGGTATTAAATAAAGTAGCGAATGAATGTAATAAACACCGTTTACCCTTTAGTTTATGTGGCGAGCTAGGCGGCGAGCCAGAGGGTGCTATTTTACTCATTGCCATGGGCTATAGGCATTTAAGTATGAACATGTCGTCGTTAACTAAAGTAAAGTGGATTTTAAGGCGCTTAAATATTAACGATATGCAGCAATTACTCGCAGAGTGTTTAGTGCAATCGAACGCTAAACAGGTACTGCGCTTAACGCGCAATTTTATGATTGAACACCAATTAGGCGATCTATTCTACACCGCCAAATAATGCAGCGCTTAAAGATGCTATTAACTTTATAATCCTTTAATATAGGCGCACGAAAAGGTATTTGAGAACACTATGTATGACTTAGCTTTACTCGTGGCCAGTTGTGCGCTACTTGGCTGTGTAGTTGGCTTTTTAGCTGGGCTATTAGGGATAGGCGGCGGTTTAATTATTGTGCCTGTTTTAAGTAGCTTATTACTGATGTTTGACGTTACTTCACCTGATCACGTATTAGTTATTTCTATTGCAACATCGCTTGCCTCTATTTTATTCACTTCTACTTCTTCAGTCTTGGCTCATCATAAAAATGATAATGTGCCGTGGCAAATTGCACCGTGGGTTATGTCGGGTGTAGGCTTAGGCGCGTTAATAAGTGGCTTTGCCGCAAGTTTAATACCCGAACAAGCATTACGCAGCGTGTTTGCAATTAGCGTTGTGTTTATTGCAGGCAGAATGGTGTGGGCATCACGTAGTAAATCGCTTAAAGAAAAACCGCTACCAAAAGGGGTTATTTTAGGGAGCATTTCTGCCCTTATGGGCGCGCTTTCTGGTTTAATAGGTATTGGTGGCGGCGCACTTATTGCCCCTATGCTTAATTACTTTTCAGTTGATATGAAAAAAGCGATAGGCTGTGCATCAGCGAGCGGCATTGTTATCGCGCTATTTGGCTCTATTGGTTATATAAGCACAGGCTGGCAGGTAACCGATTTAGCTCATGGGTTCGCAGGGTTTGTATACTTACCTGCATTATTTGGTATTGTAATAACATCGTGGTTTGTGGCGCCCTTAGGGGCTAAAGCAACTCATTATTTACCTGTTAATATAATAAAGAAAATTTTCGCGGTGTTGCTTGTGCTCATCGCACTTAAAATGGTTTTTAGCTAAAGGTTTATTTATGGCACTTGAGTTTCCTCAAATCGATCCAATAATTTTTTCTGTTGGACCGCTAAGCGTACGTTGGTACGGTTTAATGTATTTAATTGGTTTTGCATTTGCGATGTGGTTTGCTAATCGTCAAGCCGAAAAACCAAACTCTGGTTGGACTAAAGAGCAAGTTAGCGACTTGCTTTTTTACGGCATGCTAGGGGTTATTTTAGGCGGTAGAATTGGTTATGTATTGTTTTATCAGTTTAGTTACTTTTTAGAAAATCCATTATATTTATTTAGAATTGACCAAGGCGGTATGTCGTTCCACGGCGGAACATTAGGGGTTATTACCGCTATTATACTATTTGCAAAAACCCGCAAAAAATCACTATTCGCAGTGGGGGATTTTGTGGTGCCACTGGTTCCGGTGGGCTTATTAGCAGGGCGTATTGGTAACTTTATAAATGGCGAGTTATGGGGCCGCGTAAGCGATGTGCCATGGGCAATGGTATTTCCAACGGGTGGGCCGCTTGCGCGTCACCCATCACAGTTATACGAAGCCTTTTTTGAAGGGCTAGTCCTGTTTTTAATTTTATTATGGTTTATTAAAAAGCCTCGCCCTGCAGGCAGTGTAGCCGGTGTATTTTTATTAGGGTACGGCGTATTTAGATTTTGTATTGAATATTTCCGCCAACCAGATGCGCAGCTTGGCTTATTTGCCGATTTTATCTCAATGGGCCAAATACTCTCGTTACCTATGATAATTGGTGGCCTAGGGCTATTAATTTGGGCGTACAAAAAACCGCAACCTGTAACCGCAGCAAAGGCATAGTAAGAACAGATCATGAAACAATATTTAAAATTATGTCAGCGCATCGTTGACGAAGGTGTATGGGTAGAAAACAAACGCACAGGCACGCGTTGCTTAACCGTTATTAATGCCGACTTAGAATACGATGTAGGTAATAATAAATTTCCTATGATCACCACTCGTAAAAGTTACTATAAAGCCGCTATAGCAGAGCTTTTAGGTTACTTACGCGGGTACGATAGCGCAGCGCAATTTCGCGATATAGGCTGTAAAACCTGGGATGCAAACGCAAACGATAATAACGCATGGCTAAATAACCCTAACCGCAAAGGCGAGGACGACATGGGCCGCGTTTATGGCGTGCAAGGGCGAAATTGGCAGCGCCCAGATGGCTCAACGCTCGATCAGCTTGCTAAAGTAATAAATAACTTAAAAAACGGGATTGATGACAGAGGTGAAATAATTACCTTTTATAATCCTGGTGAGTTTGAGCTTGGTTGCTTGCGCCCATGTATGCACACGCATACGTTTTCGCTGCTTGGCGACACGCTGTATTTAACATCGTATCAGCGCAGTTGCGATGTGCCGCTGGGCCTTAATTTTAATCAAATTCAGTGCTTTGTATTACTGGCATTGGTGGCGCAAATTACCGGCCATAAAGCAGGTAAGGCGTATCATAAAATTGCTAACGCGCATATTTACGAAAACCAGTTACCGTTAATGCGCGATGTACAGCTAACACGTGAGCCGTTTGACTCACCGCAATTAAATATTAACCCAAACATAAAATCACTAGAAGATATAGAAACATGGGTAACACGAGACGATTTTGAAGTAGTAGGCTATCAATGCCACGAACCAATCCAATATCCGTTTTCAGTATAATAAGATTAAGGAGAACAAGATGAAAGCAGTGATCCCCGTAGCAGGCCTTGGAACGCGTATGTTACCTGCCACAAAAGCTATCCCTAAAGAGATGCTCCCAGTGGTAGACCGCCCGCTTATTCAATATGTAGTAAATGAAGCGGTAGCAGCAGGCGTTAAAGAGATTGTACTTGTAACGCACTCAAGTAAAAACTCTATCGAAAACCATTTTGATACCAGCTTTGAACTAGAAGCCACGCTTGAAAAACGCGTAAAGCGGCAATTACTTGCCGAAGTACAGGCAATTTGCCCTAAAGATGTGACCATTATTCACGTACGCCAAGGCGAAGCCAAAGGCTTAGGTCATGCAATTAACTGTGCAGCGCCAATTATTGGCAACGAACCCTTTGTGGTTATTTTGCCAGATGTAATTGTTGATGACGTAGAGAGCGACCTTAAAAAAGACAACCTAGCAGAGATGATCGCCCGTTTTGAAGAAACTAAGCACAGCCAAATTATGGTTGAGCCAGTACCAATGGACGAAGTAGACAAATTTGGTGTTGTTGATTTAGGTGACGTAGAGCTTCACCAAGGTGAAAGCTCGCCAATTATTAACATGGTAGAAAAACCGCCAATAGATGAAGCACCTTCAAACCTATCGGTAGTAGGGCGTTATGTATTAAGCGAAAACATTTGGCCACTGCTTGCTAAAACGCCGCAAGGGGCTGGCAACGAAATTCAACTTACAGATGCAATTGCCATGCTAATGCAGCAAGAAAAAGTAGACGCGTACGCAATGAAAGGCCGCAGCCACGATTGTGGTAGTAAAATAGGCTACTTAAAAGCAACGATAGAGTTTGCTCTGCGCCGCGACGAGTTTGCAGATGATTTAAAAACATTTATTAAATCGTTAATTTAGTTTTTATTAAATTACCCACCAAGGCGCCTGTTTAGGCGCCTTTTTTAGTGCTAAATTATTAATACAAAAATAGGTATGGGTTTACTTAATTTTAACCACGCCAGTAATAAAGATGGTCTACGCTTAATTATGTTCTGAATTTGACTTGCGTTATATAGCAACATAACGTAATTTATATTGTAAAGTTTATGTTAATTGGCATCAAAGTTGTATTAAAAGCCAAACTCACGGAAGGGTCATGTTAATTTTATCTAAGCAGGTAAATTAGCGTGCGGGAGCAAAAATCGCTCATTGTTTAAATTGCTAAGTTAAACGCTTTCTTGTGAGAATGTTTAACTGAAATGTAAGTGCACAGGCACTGCTTTCAGGATAACGGGTACATGCTTAAATTAAAAAAATACTATAAACACTTTTTTGTATGCCTTTTTACGCTTACGTTTGGCACGGCGTGCTCTATTACGCCTACCGCTAAACCTGCTGTTGATAATGAAATACCTAACACCACGCCCGATTACGTATCGATAACTGCACTAGAGCTTGCGCAATTAAAAGATGCCGCAATGCAATGGCAGCAAGCACGCGCCGGTATAGAGCGTATTTTAAAGCTTGAAAAAGAAATTACTTACCTGGTTAATCACATAGATATAATAAACTCTAAAGCTATTGCACAATCTAATGCAAGCCCTGCCTACAGCAGCCGTTACACTCGCACGCCTTCGCGTACAACCAGTAATAAGCCACGTCGTCAGCAAACTTACAAAGCTGCTAACAATAACCAAAAGCAAACTATAAAGCTTAATACCCCTAAACATGTATTTGCATTACAAGTTGCCTCGGTTGATTCTAAGCAGGATGTAGCCAAAGCCTGGCAAGAACTAAATACCAAAGCAGCGCCACTATTTAGAGATAAAATATTAACCAACGTAGAAACCGCAAAAATAAATGATAAAACCTTTTATCGCTTAAAGCTTGGCTCTTATAAAAACCTTAAAAATGCCAAAGCCGACTGTGAAGTATTTAAAATGTATAAGCTCGACTGCATTGTAAGTAACTACACCGATAAGCCAATTAAACTTTAATAGTGATACCAACCCGCAATAATAAATAATCATTTTACGGGGCTAATCGTGTTGCGTTCTGCGTTAATAAATCTCGTTTAGAACAACTAAATAGCAATTTTTTTGCCTAGCTATCAATACGTTTTACTATCCTCATAATAGATTACTTAATTAAGCTAATTGGTATAAAAGCGCAATAGGTACTAGCACGCGTGACTTGCTAAGCGTTGATTGGCTGTTAAAATAGCGCCCACTCTTACCCATATTAACAACATACTTATGCTGCACTACAAGGATTTTTTAGCCACATTAGTTTTAGGCTTTGCATTAGCAAACAGTGCTCACGCACTAGCAACGGCCCAAAAGCAGGCGGTGCTCATTAAAAAAGATGACTTAGCCGTACTAAAAGAGTCAGCGCAGCAGTGGCAACAAACCAAGCCTCAACTAGAAAGACTGTTAAAGCTAGAAAGTGAAATACAGCGCACAGTAGATAAATTAAAACAACTTAACGCGCAGCCAAAACTGCAGCAAACTAACCACTTAGCTGTTGTAAATACAAATGCGCTGTTTGCTGTGCAAGTGGGGGCATATAAAAATAAAGCGGTACTTGAAGCGGCTATAAAGCAATTTCAATCGGCCTCAAATAAGCTTGAAGTAAATACCGAGCAAGTACTGATTGACCAGCACACCTTTTATAGATTAAAGCTTGGTGCGTTTAAAACAAAAGAAGCAGCAAACGATGCATGTAAGTTATTAATAAACAATAATACTTGCTTTGTAACCTACTACGTCAAAACGCCTCAAAGTTAATTAACCTGAACTCTGGTTAAGAGCCTTACTAGCATATTGAACTATCTTGATACTTAAATTTATTATCTCTGGCTAGAGATAGGTTTATTATCCAGAGTTTAGGTTAATTAGGCATAATAATTGCTTTATCCTCGGTATGTTTTAAAGAGGACGGCAACTATGCGCCTTTTACTGCCTTTAGTATTGTTAAATTTAACTGCTTGCAACTTGGTTCCGCCCCCAGAGCCGAGTGTGCCTACTGACGCGCCAAAAGCAGCAATGGCACCCTATACCGTTAACGAGTATGTAGCAAATCTAACCTCGCAGCTTAACCATGTAAATGGCGCTTTAAATGCCAATGCGCGCATTGGTGTGAGTAGCTTTTTTTATGCAGATGCTTTAGATACTAAGCTAGTAGCAGGGCAGGCCTCGGGTTTGAGCTTACAAATTCAAGAAAGCTTATTAACGCAATTTACCCAGCTTGGCTATCATACCGTTGAGTACCGCCTAGGTAATAACCTTATATTAGCGCAAAACGCAGACAGCATATTAAGCCGCGACTTAAGTAAATTACGCAATCGCCAAAATATTGACTTAGTCATCACCGGCACTGTAACGCGCCAACAGCATGCTTATATAGTTAATGCACGACTCGTTAATATTGAAAACAAGCAAGTACTGTCGGCAGGCAGCACAGAGATCCCTATAAATGTAATGTGGGGAAATGAAAAAATTCAGCAGCGTGACGGCTCTTTGTACCGCAGCGAATATTAATCAGGAGCACACCATGAGAAACCTATTAATTACCCTATGTTTGCCATTAGGCTTTGGCTGTTCGCAAATGTTAAATTCGCTACATTCAGAGCCGGAGCAAGTTGAGCAAGACAATGCAGCCCAGCTTGTTTCAGAGCAACGTGCGGTAAAAGCACCTGCACCAAATGAAGCGTTATTTCAGTCTAATTTAAACAAGCAAAGTAACTACACCAAAAGTGCCCCTGCAAAACGCAAAAATATAAACCATTATGTGCGCGGTATAATGCAAGACATGGTCGAAAACCTGCAATACGTAAACGACAAAACGCCACTTGCCGTTTCTAGCTTTGTATTTTTAGATGATGATTACAGCGATGGAAGCCTGTTAGGTAACCAAATAGCCGAAAGCTTTATGCACGAGCTGCATAGTTTTGGAGTACCGGTTATCGATTTTAAAACCACCGATTATATGCGAGTAACCCCCGCAGGCGACTTTGTATTTAGCCGCGACTACCTAGAGCTAAACCAAGATCAAAACTTTAATTACGTATTAGCAGGAACACTTGTGAGCCACCAAGGTGGCGTACTGGTAAATGCACGAATAGTGGGCATTAAAAGTAAAGCGGTAGTGGGCAGTGCGCAAGGGTTTATCCCTCAATCAGTGGTTGATGCGCTAAACAGTAGCTATCGCACCGACGGAATTATGCTTAAACAAGCCAGCGAGTGAGGTTGACCATGCTTTACAAACTATCTGCTATAGCGGGGCTAACGGCAACGTTAGCATTAACTGGCTGTTCAATAACGCAAAATAATGAGCATAACGAAAGCATAAACACACGCTCAGACTACACCGTGGTAACGCAAAGTAGCCAACCCACGCCTATGTATGCCAACCAATCTGTGCAGCAGCAAAGTGAGTACGACACAGCAAGGCAGTTTACACCGCTTAAACACCACAAAACGCTGGCAAACTATGTAGAGCAAATGGCGCTGGATTTAGTCGATACGCTTGAAGCCGAAGCGCCCGATAACAACAGCATCAACATAGCGGTTACCACCATTGTAGATTTAGACGCATCGCTTAATAAAAGTAATCAGTTGGGTAATCAACTAGCAGAGACGTTTATTCATCAGCTGCAAAAATTTGGCTACGGCGTGGTAGATTTTAAAACCATGGACAACATTGATGTATCAAACAGAGGCGACTTCGTGTTATCGCGCGATATAGAAAAGCTAAGCGAAAGCAGCATGGCTAACTATGTATTAGCAGGTACGTTAATTTACCGCCCAAATGGCGTAGCAGTAAACACCCGCGTTATAAATGTTCACAGCAAACATATTGTAGCAAGCAGCCGTAAACTCATACCGCTGTACGTATTAAACAAAGAAGATATATATTTATCAAGCAATTAAGTTAATTTTAGCTTGATATGAAAAACAAGAAGCCGTTATAATTTTTGTAAGCTGTAAGCTGTAAGCTGTAAGCTGTAAGCTGTAAGCTGTAAGCTGTAAGCTGTAAGCTCGGTGCGGCCTCTTAGTTAAATGGATATAACGGCCCCCTCCTAAGGGGCAGTTGCAGGTTCGATTCCTGCAGGGGCTACCAACCAAAAACCTAATGCAATATTAGTAACTCTTTTGTGCCTGCGTAGGTCGGATAAGCGAAGCGCCATCCGACACAGTAAAATACCTTACCAATTATTATCAATATTTTATTGCTGACGAGTGGCTGAGGAGTGCCATGAGCAGACGGTTGCCACCTTAGGCCTTGTTATATTTACGTTTAAACAGCACTGTTTTTTAAAAGTAAATGTGACAAAAATAGTGGTAGTAGACTATTAATTAATCGAGCATTGCTTTTGCTAGATTTATCGAGCATAACCCAGCCATCAGTTCCCATAACTTCGATTGATTCAATGTTGATATTTTCAACTCCAGGTTTTTCTGAACACCAATCACCTGCTACGCGAAAGATCCCAAAGTCTGTTTTTAAACGACTAATGTTGAATAACTGCATCAAACCTCTTTCTAAATATTACGCTTCGCTAAGTGGCAATAAATTTGTTGGCTAAAAAATTACTGAGGAGCATGGTCGATTTCAACACCTTGTTATATGTCGTTTACACCAGACATTTCAGCCATAAATTCTCCAAGTTTTATTTGAAGCTCTTCGTTAGCTTCAATTGAGTAATCATATGCAGGGATGTAATCAATGAGATTTTCATTAACAGCTTTATCAATTTCTTCATTAGCTTCTTTAGCTTTTTGAATACTAATGATTAGCTCTTTGTTCATAAGTGTTTTATAAACGTTAATCGCAAATTCTTGTTTATCTTTGAAGTCCTTAAATACATTGGGGTTCGGTCTATCCATCTCAGATGGTTCATCTTCAACTTTGTGTTTTGCATACTCTAATTGTTGATAATAGCGTGATGCCTGTATTACTAATGACAAGGAATGGCTTAGCTCTAACAAAACGTTTTTGTTAATTTCCCAAATACGATCTTTTCTTTGTTTTTGTATTGAGCTGTAGTGAATAGCAGTTGCTACTGCTGTAGCTAAAGCAATAAATATATTTGTTGCAACAGCAACATCAAGATTGACGTTAGTGACAAGAAGGGAAACAAATAATATAAAGGCAATAAAAAAACCAGCAATAGAGCCAATAAGAAACTGAAAGTTAAACACTAATGCTCCAAAGGTATATAACAACTTTATCAGAGGACACTTTCCTTTTTAGCGCGAAAACGTCCATATTTAATGAGCTTAGATTAATAACAAATTGTATGTGTTATTACCAGCTATAAATATTATGCTTTCTGTAGCTTATATGAACATCTAAATAAGAGGAAAGTTTGCTTTTATTAGTACTAAGTTGATGACGAATCACTTGAACGATCAATTATCGCTCAAAGCCGCCCTTAAAAAACCAAAGATGCCAATAACTACTGAGTTGAAGTGTTAGTAAAACAGTAATTATTATAACTACGTATAAAAAAGCGAGTAAATAAAAATCTACTCGCTTTAAAATTTTGACAGCTTACAGCTTACAGCTTACAGCTTACAGCTTACAGCTTACAGCTTACAGCTTACAGCTTACAGCTTACAGCTTACAGCTTACA
>BJUT01000025.1 GCA_007988745.1 Pseudoalteromonas atlantica | reverse complement strand
TTTTAAGCGAGGCTAACTTTTATGCCTCAAGCTTATGACTAGAGCCTTGCTCTGTGTCTATGGTTAAACTTTAGAGTGTTAGCTCCAATTTGACAAACGAGAAAAATAAACCTAATAGGTGAAAAAAACTAAACTATAGACCTTGGTCTAATACATTAAGGTTGTGTTTAGTTAAAAGAAGATATGAGCACTAAATATACAGGTACAAAAAAAGCGCCATAAGGCGCTTTTTGTCATTAAGCTACTGCTTAAATAATTTGGTTTTCTTTCCAGGCTTGCTCTTTAGCCATACGCTTTTTACGCTTATCACATGGATCGTCACAATCACAGGCTTTATCAATACCTACCGAGCCTAATCCACCGCAACTACTTGCCATAGATTTTCTTTGCACGATCATACCAACAGCCATAGCTATCACGATTAAAATTAATAAACCAAATGTAAGAAGAAAAAGTGACATTGCTTAGCCCCTATTGATCAGCAATAAATTATGCTCAAACATTGTTGAGCGACCGCTAAATTATACACCCAAAACCCACATAGATGCGAGAGAAGTCTATTTCAAAAAATCGGTTGTAATATGCGTTTAGCACTAATAAAGTTTTAGCTAAACGCCATTATATTACAAATAAGGCTTAAATGCAGTGCTCGCGTAAGTCACAATGCCTTTGTCTGATTTAGCCATTAAGTACACAGGTAAATCGTGCTTTTCAGCGTATGCTTTAGCATCGTCCATTCCCATAACCGTTAATGCGGTTGCTAAGCCATCTGCGGTCATTGCACTAGGATGTAATACAGTAACCGACACTAAGTCATGTTTGATTGGCATGCCTGTTACTGGGTCAATTAAATGAGTGTAAGTTTCGCCATCCATTTTATAAAAAATACGGTAGTCGCCTGATGTTGCAATGCCATTCGTACCGGGCGCTAATACACGGTGCACTTTTCGCTCGCCTGGTGGCGCATCTGGCTGCTCTATCGCGATTTTCCAATCTTGGTTATTTGGCTTTTCACCGCCAATGCGCAGCTCCCCACCTATTTCTACCATGTAGTTACTAATATTTTGGCTTTCAAGTAATTGCGCTACTTTATCAATGCCATACCCTTTCGCTGTGGCCGAAAACGACAGCTCTAAACCATCAACTGTTTTAGCAAGGCCCTGCTCAGTAAGATTAAGTTTATCTACACCAATTTTTTCAATCATTGCAGCAAGTGCTTCATCACTTGGGCGCTTAGTTGGTTTTTTATCAGGTCCAAAGCCCCATAAATCTATTAACGGGCCCATCGTTACATCGAGCGTTTTGGTCGACTTACCTAAACGAATCGATTCACTCACCACAGCCCTAAAGTCTTCACTAATTGGCATAACCTGGTTGGCAGGTAATTTATTAAATGTGTTAATTTCAGAATCGGGGATATACGTAGACATAGACTGATTAACCGCTTTCAATTGCGTATCTATTTGCTGCTGTAATTTAGTGGCATCGACGCTTTTATCGTCGGCAAAGTATTTAATATGATAGGTGGTGCCCATCGTTTTACCTTCTAAAAACACCTCCTGAGGTGTTTTATCAGCCCCACAGCCAGAGATAAATAGCATTATAGTTAATAAAAAAATACTGATAGCGTCTTGAGAACTGCTTACTCTGTTCATTAAATTAGCCCATGTAAAATAAAATAAAAAAGCCCCGTAGCACAAAGTGCGACGAGGCCCGTATTTTAACCAAAACTAAGCTGTTTTGATATGGGTGTTAGCCACCGAAGTCATCTAGTAAGATGTTTTCGTCTTCTACACCTAGGTCTTTAAGCATGCCGATAACAGCCGCGTTCATCATTGGAGGACCACACATGTAGAACTCACAATCTTCTGGCGCTTCATGATCTTTCAAGTAGTTTTCATAAAGTACGTTATGTATAAAGCCTGTGTAACCTTCCCAGTTATCTTCTGGTTGTGGGTCAGACAATGCGGTATGCCATACAAAGTTATCGTTTTCAGCTGCTAAGCCGTCGAAATCTTCAACATAGAACATTTCACGCTCAGAACGTGCACCATACCAGAAACTAATCTTACGCTTAGAGTTTAAACGCTTAAGTTGGTCAAAGATATGTGAACGCATTGGTGCCATACCTGCACCACCACCTACGAATACCATTTCAGCGTCGGTGTCTTTAGCGAAGAACTCACCAAATGGACCTGAAATAGTTACCTTGTCGCCTGCTTTAAGTGACCAAATGTACGATGACATTTTACCACATGGTAGGCTTAGGTTTCTTGGCGGCGGCGTAGCAATACGCACGTTAAGCATGATAATGCCTTCTTCTTCTGGGTAGTTAGCCATTGAGTATGCACGAATTGTTTCGTCGTCTACTTTTGACTCCAGGTCGAAGAAACCAAAGTGATTCCAGTCGCCGCGATACTCTTCAGGAATATCGAAATCTGCGTATTTAACATGGTGAGCAGGCGCTTCGATTTGGATGTAACCACCCGCACGGAAAGGCACTGATTCGCCATCTGGAATTTGTAGCTTAAGCTCTTTAATGAACGTTGCTTTGTTATCGTTAGAGATAACTTCACAATCCCATTTTTTAACACCGAAAATTGACTCTTCAAGTTCAATTTCCATGTCGTTTTTAACATTTACCTGACACGCTAAACGACAGCCTTCACGGGCTTCACCTTTAGAAATGTGATCAAGTTCTGTTGGTAAGATATCGCCACCACCTTCTTTAATGTGTACACGACACTGACCACAAGAGCCACCGCCACCACATGCAGATGATACGAAAATACCTGATTCAGATAGCGCGCCTAAAAGCTTGCTACCTGCTGATGTTTTAATGGCTTTGTCTGGATCGCCATTAATACCGATGATGATGTCACCGCTTGCAACTAACTTAGATTTAGCACCAATGATAACTAAAACTAGTAGTACAACGATAGCGATGAAAACACCAACGCCTAAGAAAATCTCATAACTCATGATTTATCCTCGCTACCTTTACAGTGAAATACCAGAGAATGACATAAAGCCAAGACCCATTAAACCAACAGTGATGAAGGTAATACCTAAACCACGTAGGCCATCTGGCACGTCTGAATATTTCATTTTCTCACGGATACCTGCAAGTAATGTAATTGCAAGCGCCCAACCAACACCAGCTCCAACACCATAAACAACAGACTCGCCGAAGTTATAGTTACGCTCAACCATGAATGATACCGCACCAAAAATTGCACAGTTAACTGTGATTAGTGGTAAGAAGATACCTAATGCGTTGTAAAGTGCAGGGAAAAACTTATCTAATGCCATTTCCAAAATTTGCACAAGTGCTGCAATAACACCAATGAACGTTAAGAAACGTAAAAAGCTAAGGTCTGCTTCAGGGTAACCAAGCCACTCTAATGCACCCGGTGCAAGTACGGCATGGTAAACCAAGTTATTTACTGGTACAGAAATACCCAGTACCACAATAACGGCTACACCTAGGCCAATTGATGTAGTTACTTTTTTAGATACTGCTAAGAAAGTACACATACCTAGGAAGAAAGCTAAAGCTAAGTTTTCAATAAAAACCGCTTTTACAAATAAACTAATATAATGTTCCACTGCTTGCCCCTTACGCTTTAGCTTCTACTTGGTCTTTCTTATAAGTACGAAGTACCCATATGAATAAACCAATGATGAAGAATGCACTCGGTGGTAAAATCAATAGACCCATAGGTTGATACCAACCACCATCTTGTACTAATGGGATAATATCAACACCGAATAGTGTTCCCTTACCAAATAGCTCACGAATGAAACCAACAGTAAGTAATACCACTGAGTAGCCTAAGCCATTACCAATACCATCTAAAAATGACATAAGTGGCGGCGACTTCATTGCGTACGCTTCAGCACGACCCATTACAATACAGTTAGTGATGATTAGGCCAACGAATACAGAAAGCTCTTTCGCCGTAGCGTAAGAGAATGCTTGTAATACTTGGTCTACAACAATTACTAGTGAAGCAATGATCGTCATCTGTACGATAATACGTACTGATGAAGGTATGTGGTTACGAATGCTTGAAATGAACAAGCTAGAAAACGCCGTTACTAATGTCAAAGCAATTGACATGATTAAGGCATTTTTTAAGCTAGACGTTACCGCCAGAGCAGAACAAATACCAAGTACTTGTAATGCGATTGGGTTGTTAGCTAAAACCGGACCAAATAGGACCGACTTCATTTCTTTAGTATCAGCCATTATTTCAACGCTCCTTCACGTACCTTCGCAAGGAAAGGACCAAAGCCGTTTTCACCAGTCCAAAAGTCAACTGTGTGATCAACACCATTAGAAGTTAGTGTAGCACCTGATAAACCATCAATTTGATGTTCGTTGCTAGCACCGCTTTTCATAATGTTAATAGGTAACTCTTTACCTTGCCATTTAGCTGTCCATTGTGGGTTTTGAATTTCGCCACCCAGGCCTGGTGTTTCGCTATGCTTGTAAAAGTTGATGTTTTTAACTGTTTCGCCATCACTTTCAAGCGCTAAGAAACCATACATTACACCCCAAAGGCCGTAACCTTGGATAGGTAAAATGATTGCATCTGTAGAGCCATCTTCTTTTTTAGAGATGTAAACAGGTGAGTTTTTAGTCATACGCTGAATACCAGCGATGTCCTTAATCCCTTCTGCTTTAAGTGCAAAACTTCTTTGTTGGTCGAATTTCGATTTTTCGAAATCAAATGAGTTTGGATCAGCATCTTCAACAAATTCGCCAGTATCCATATCAACAACACGTGCTTCGATTTTGCCATCGAATGTGTCAGATACAGAGTTTGCGATTTCAATATCAGCTGCTGCTAAGATATTACGTTGAATATCTTGAGTTTTATTAGCTTGCTGTAAAGGACGAAGCTGTACAGAAGCAAACGATACAATAATTGCACACACTAAACATAGTGCCACAACAACCGTTAACGTTTTGCCGATTGATTCGTTATTACTAGACATTACGTGCCAACCTCCGCTTGATATTAGCTTGCACTACAAAGTGATCGAACAGTGGAGCAAATAAGTTAGCAAATAAGATTGCTAGCATCATGCCTTCTGGGAAAGCAGGGTTTACTACACGGATCATAACTACCATAAAGCCAATAAGCGCGCCGTATGCGAACTTACCTTTATCGGTAAATGCAGCTGATACAGGGTCAGTAGCCATAAAGAACATACCAAACGCAAAACCACCCAGTACTAAATGCCAATGCCAAGGCATTGCAAATACAGGGTTGCTCTCAGAGCCAACCGCATTTAATAAGAATGCAGTTGCCACCATACCTAGGAATACACCTAGTACAATGCGCCAAGAAGCGATGCGAACGTAAATTAAGAATAAGCCACCAATAAGCACAGCAAGCGTAGATGTCTCACCTACAGAACCTTGAATGAAACCGTAAAACGCATTCCACCATAGCTCCATGTTGCTGTAATCAAGAGTGCCTACAAACGCTTGACCTAGCATAGTTGCACCAGAGAACGAGTCTACTGCAGTCCATACTGTGTCACCTGAAATTTGTGCAGGGTATGCGAAGAATAAGAACGCACGGCCCGCTAATGCAGGGTTTAAGAAGTTACGGCCTGTACCACCAAAGATTTCTTTAGCAATAACAACACCAAACGTAATACCTAACGCCACTTGCCATAAAGGAATAGTCGCAGGCAAAATAAGTGCAAATAATACAGAGGTTACGAAGAAACCTTCGTTAACTTCATGCTTACGCACAGAAGCAAATAGTACTTCCCAAAAACCACCTACTGCAAAAGTAACGGCGTATATTGGTAAGAAGAAACATGCCCCGTAGAACATTTTAGCGCCCCAGCCCGACTCAGCGGTTAATTCACCACCAAATAACTGGAACAAGCCAACCTGCCAAGAGTTTGCTAGTTCAAAACCTTGTGCTAAAGCACCCGCGGCCTGATGACCGATGTTGAACATACCAAAAAACATAGCTGGGAACGTCGCCATCCACACTAAAATCATCATGCGTTTTAGGTCGATATTATCGCGAACGTGAGTTGCGCCTTTATTTACATAACCTGGCGTATAAAAAATAGTCGCGGCTGCTTCATACAGGGCGTACCATTTTTCGTGTTTACCACCTGGTTCAAAATGCGGCTCAATGTCTTCTAAAAATTTCTTTAAACCCATCTCTTAGCCTTCCTTCTCGATCGTTGTTAAGCAATCGCGTAGGATAGAACCATACTCGTATTTGCCCGGACAAACGAAGGTACATAACGCTAAATCTTCTTCATCAAGTTCAAGCGCGCCTAATGAAATTGCACTGTCTAAGTCACGTGAAATTAAGTCACGTAATAATAGGGTTGGCAAAATATCTAGCGGCATTACGCGCTCGTAGCTACCAATTGGTACCATGGCACGTTTTGAACCACCTGTAGACGTTGTCATTTTAAATAAACGACTCGGTGCAAGGTGAGAAAGGAATGTACGCGTTACAGAGAATTTATCACTACCTGGTGCAATCCAACCAAACAGCTCTTTTTCGCGACCTTCAAGTAAAACAGATACTTGAACGTGGTAGCGACCTAAGAATGCATGAGGACCTGAAGAAATAGCGCCAGATAAAACAGAACCAGAAATAACACGGTTATCACCGTCTTCTAATTCGCCTGCCACTAAATCATCTAATGAAGCACCTAGTTGTGTTTTCACTAAACGAGGGTTTTTAACGCGAGGACCTGCAAGCGAAATAACACGGTCTGTGTTGATTTCACCAGTAAGGAATAAGTGACCATACGCGATAACGTCTTGGTAACCAATATGCCAAACTTGTTTATTAACAGATACTGCATCAAGGTGATGAATATGAGTACCAACTAAGCCTGCTGGATGCACGCCACCGAACTCATGTACTTCTACTTGCGCGATAGACGAGCTAGGAACTTGACTGCCAGCTTGCTTACATACAAATACTTTGCCATCGGTCAAACGCGAAACAACAGCAAGACCCGCTTCAAATGCAGCTGCATTTTCGGCAATAATTACTGCAGGATCTGCAGCAAGAGGGTTTGTGTCGATAGCGGTTACAAATATAGAGCTAGGATTTGCATCCAACGCAGCTATTTTGCTAAATGGGCGAGCACGAAGTGCTGTCCATTGACCTGACTGAACAAGTACTTCTTTGGCTTTTTCACGCGATAAGCTTGCAAGCTCATCTGCATTGAAAGAGTCAAAGGTGATTTGCTCACTGCCGTTTACTTCAATAACAACAGATTGCAGCACACGTTTAGCACCACGATTAATTTCTTTTACTGTACCAGAAGCTGGTGCAGTAAATAGGACGCCTGGGTTCTTTTTGTCTTCAAAAAGTACCTGGCCTTTTTTGACTTGGTCATCCACACGAACATGCATGGTTGGACGCATACCGATAAACTCTTCACCTAGCACAGCTACACGTTTGATGGCAGAACCATCATGAATAACTTGCTGAGGCGCGCCCTCTATGGGTAAATCCAGACCTTTTTTTATGTTGATCATACGCACTTGCATTAATTAACGGAAAGAAACTGAAAAATCGTATCAACCACGTCGCCACTTGAGTTATCCAAGATATATCAAGGTACAAAAGAACAACTTGCTAGGAATATCAAACAAGCAACGCAGTAAAACTCCTCACATATTGCTTCGATTTTAACATCATTATGTACGACTATGCGAGTGTATTTATGAAAATTATACGACAGAAACGCTTATTTAGTTTTGTTAAGTGTTTTAAATAAAAATCAAGGTAGACCAAAGTGGTAGCCTAAGCACCTAACTGCCACAAAATATCTAAAACACTAAAAGCAAAAAAGCCGCAATAAGCGACTTTTTATAATTACAAAGTATGATTAGTCAATCATGTTTGCAATTGGCTTCACTGCATCTACATCTTGCTCATAGTCAACAGCGTCAATGCCAAAACCAAATAAACGTAAAAATTCGTTATGGTAGCCTACATAATCGGTTAGCTCATCAATTGAACTCGTATCTACTTTATCCCAAACAGCTTGCACACGTGCTTGTACATCGTCTTCTAGCTCTTTGTAGTTTTGAAATAAGTGGCCGCCCTCGTCAAAGCGTGGGTTTTCACCGTATAGATTTTCGCTAAATAAAGCATGAATTTGCTCAATGGTGCCTTCATAAGTGCCATCGGCTTTCATTACTTTAAATAAAGCAGAGATATATAGCGGCATAATAGGAATAGCAGAACTTGCCTGAGTAACAACAGCATTTAAAGACGACACATAGGCTTGACCATTTAAATCTTTTGTCGATTCTTTAATTGCGGCAGTGGCACGGTCTAAATCTTCTTTTGCTTTACCTATTGTTGCGTGCCCGTAGATTGGCCACGTTAACTCTTTACCTATATAAGTATAAGCCGTGGTTTTAAAGTTATCGGCTAGTACATCTGCTTCTTTTAATGCATCAATCCACATTTCCCAATCTTCACCGCCCATCACTTTAATGGTGTTGTCGATGTCATCTTGGCTTGCAGCTTCTACTGTTACTTCGTCAATTTCGCGCTTTGACGTATTTAAATTTTTTGTAGTTACAGCACTGCCAATAGGTTTAAGTGTAGATGAATACACCTCACCGGTATTTGGATCGGTACGACGAGGCGATGCTAAGCTGTAAATAATACAGTCTACTTTGCCTAAATCTGCTTTGATTGTCTCGATTGCTTTTTGCTTAATTTCGTTAGAAAACGCATCGCCATTAATATTTTTTGACCAAAGCCCAGCTTCATCTGCAGCGTCTTGAAATGCTGCTGTATTGTACCAACCAGCAGAACCTGTTTTACGCTCTGTACCTTCTTTTTCAAAGAAAATACCCAGTGTTTTAGCCCCACCGCCAAATGCCGCCGTAATACGAGACGCTAAGCCGTAGCCAGTAGATGCACCGATTACGAGTACATTTTTAGGCGCATCTTTTAATTCGCCTTGTTGTTTTACATAGTTAATTTGCTCTTGAACATGCTCTGCACAACCTACAGGGTGTGCGTTAGTACAAATAAATCCACGAATTTTAGGCTTAATGACCATTGATCATCCTATATCTTTTACAATAAAAATTAGCGCTAGTTTAAAGGCTAATACTAAAAACACTGATCTGATCAGTTAAACCTGATCAAATACCCCTATTTATATTGGCTAACCTACAGTGTGGTTAATTTAGCTTTGAGCCGCCCATACAATTTGGAGAGTCAGGTGCTTCGCCACCTTGCTCTGAAAATTCATCAGGCGTGTACGTATGAATCGCTAAGGCATGAATATGATTTGCTAGCTCATCTTTTAGTACTTCGTTAATTTGGCGGTGGCGCTGTAGTAATCGCTTACCCGCAAATTCTTCGCTTACCACAATTACTTTAAAATGCGACTCAGTACCGGCGCTATGCATATGGCTTTCGTTAATTACGTTTAAATGCTTACAGGCAATCGCGCTACTAAGCTTGTCTTGAATTTGTTGTTGCATTGACATTAAAACACCATATTTAGTCACTGATTTGTGCAGCTACTATAACAAGTTAATTTAACTAACTAAATTGCTTTTGCTTAATGTGCTCAATAAAGCGGTACGTTAAGCTGATCCGTGGGTGAGCAAGCGTTGTTTGTTTGGGGATTGCGTGCTGGTAGTCGCGCTGACTATGCCCACTCATCACTAAGCAACTGCCGCTTTGTAATTTTAAGTCGGTGACTTTATTAGTGGCTTTTTGTTTTAATTTGAGTACGCGCTCAGCACCAAGCGATATACATACAATGGTAGGCTCAGGGCCTAGTTCTATTTCATCATCACTGTGCCAGCCCATGGTGTCGTTACCATCACGGTAATAATTGACTAATAACGAATTAAGCGGCTTATTTAAATGTCGCTCTAAACGTTTTCGCATTGCTAAAAGCACCTCATCCCACGGCTCTACTATTTGTTTACTGTGTGAGTAACCATATTCAATATTTAAGTCGCTCATAAAACATTGCAAACGTGGAATGGGCCCTGTTCTGCCATACACAGTGACATTAGGCTGCTGCCAATTAAGGTTTTTTTGTAAATAATAAAATAAATCGAGGCTTTTTTGCGCACTAAGCGCCTTACTTTGATAAGAAAAGCCGTTTGGTAACTGTTGGGGGTTGGCGTTTTGCCGTTGCATGTTAGAATTTACCTACATTAGATTACTGATCAACAAACCATTATGACGACGCAAGCCCAGCTAGGCGATAAAACATTTACTCTTGAACGTTTCCCTTTGGATCAAAAAAACCGCAGTTTACAAGCGTGGGATTCGGCCGACGAGTACCTTATCAATTATGTTAACGAACATCACCCTGATTGTCGCTCATTACTAATTTTAAACGACGCGTTTGGTGCCCTTGCCTGTTATTTTAGTGAATTAACGGTTTGTTCAGTTAACGATTCTTATATTAGCCACCAAGCTGCAGCCTATAATTTAAAAGAAAATAAACTATCAACAGCCCAATTTACACAGTTAGATAGCTTATCTGCGCTGCCTGAAGAGGTTGATTTAGTACTTATAAAAATACCGCGTAACGTCGGGTTTTTACAGTTTCAATTAAGCGAGTTGAGTGAAGTACTTGCCCCTGGCACACCGGTTATTGCCGCGGGTAAAACAAAGGAAATTCATAACTCAACTATAAAAGCATTTGAGCAATTTATTGGCGAAACCAAAACAAGTTTGGCCGTTAAAAAGTCGCGTTTAATATTAAGTACAGCTAAAGGCGGTTATAAAGAAGCTAACTTCCCGGTAAGTTGGCAGCTTGAAGGCACTGATTTTAATATAACGAACCATGCCAATGTGTTTTCGCGCGATTCGTTAGATATAGGTGCACGGTTCTTTTTTAATTACTTGCCGCAAACCTCAAAAGCAAAAAGTATTATCGACTTAGGTTGTGGTAATGGCGTAGTGGGCTTAATGACGTTATCACGCTGTCCAAATGCGTCGGTAACCTTTGTTGATGAGTCGTACATGGCGGTCGAATCTGCACGTTTAAATGTAGAACTTAACCAAGCAAATAAATTTGATGATTGCCAATTTATAGAAAACGATTGTTTAACCGGCTTTGCAAGAGACAGCGTGGATATGGTGTTGTGTAACCCTCCATTTCACCAAGCCCAAGCTGTTACCGACCACATTGCGTGGCAAATGTTTAAACAAGCAAAAGATACATTAAAAGAAGGTGGCGAGCTGCGTATTATTGGTAATCGTCATTTAGATTATCACGATAAATTAAATCGTATGTTTGGTAACTGTAAGCTATTAGGTTCAAACAAAAAGTTTGTAGTGCTCAGCGCAACTAAAAATAGTGGGATGCTATAAAATGAAATTAACTAAATTTATTTTAGCCTGTTGCTCCATGCTGGTGTTTAGCGCATGCAGTAACCAGCCAAACCAAGTGATATTAAACCCGGTTTATAAAAGTGGCCAAATTAGCGTTATTTCAGCCAGTTTAAGTACCAGCGTTATTGATTTACGTGGTGATAGCGCAACCCTTAAGCTTGTTGAGTCGGACAAAACCAAGACCTTTGCCAGCCAAGATATTGTAACCTCTGTTAAAAGCGTATTAGATAGCGCGCTAAACCGTAACGGGGCAAGTATTTCAAACCTAGCAACAACCCGCTTTGAACTAGACATTCATGCCTTACAAGCACAGGTGACTGAAAAGCTCATGAGCCATACCAGCGAAGCGCACATTGAGCTAGGCGTACGGGTCATTCGCTCTACCAGCAATTTTAGTAAAGTGTACCGTGGCAGTGCTAATTTAGAAGGGCCGCTGAGCCACGATCGCGCCAAAATTGAAGGTCAACTCAATAAGTTGACGGAACAAATTATAACCCGCATTGTATCGGACCCAGAATTAATTGAATTTTTAAAAGGTTAACAATGAAACGATTTTTAATCTGCTTAAGCCTACTATTTAGTGTAAGCACCTTTGCCGCGCAAGAAGGCCGTTTTGTTCAAAAAGACAATATTTTTCCGCGTGTAGAAATAGTCACGTCATTGGGTAGCATTGTGATTGAGCTAGACCGCTCAAAAGCCCCTATTACGGTAAATAACTTTTTAACCTACGTAATGGATAAAAGTTACCAAGGCAGTATATTCCACCGTGTAGAACGTGATGTTGAAAACGACCGTGACTTTGTAATACAAGGTGGTGGCTACGATAAAGACCTTGATGGCTTACACGAAAACGACCCTATATTTAACGAAAGTGGCAACGGTTTAAAAAATGATATGTACAGCATCGCTATGGCGTATCAAGACCGTGAACCGCACTCGGGAACTCGCCAATTCTTTTTTAATATGGATGATAACGATCATTTAAACCCAGGTAGAGATTGGGGCTTTGCCGTGTTTGGCAATGTAATGGATGGTTACGACACGCTAGATAAAATTATGGCTGTAGAAACCGGCTTTAATGAAAAAATTGGCTACGACTTTGTACCAAAAACGCCCGTTGTTATTTTAAATATTAAAGTACTTGAGCAAACCCCATTATAAATCACTGAGGTGCAACTAAGTTGCACCCAACGCCAATGAAGGCCCTATGAGCAAAACCCTCTCAGTAAGCGAATATTTCTCGTATTTTAAAGATAAACGTTTAATCAATATTTTTATATTTGGTATGAGCAGTGGTTTTCCATGGGTACTGATTGGCTCTGTGATGTCGGCTTGGCTAAAAGACGAAGGCCTAAGCCGCAGTATGATTGGCTTATTTGGTATTGTATTTGGCGCATATAGCATTAATTTTATGTGGTCGCCGCTTATTGATAGAACCAAACTGCCGTTATTGTACAAATGGTTTGGGCAACGTCGCAGCTGGATTTTATTTTGCCAAAGCTTTATGTTTATTGGCACCCTGCTTTTAGCGGGGCTTGATTTAAAAGCAAACTTAGCGATTGCCGCCGGCTTATGTTTACTCATCGCAGTCGCCTCTGCCACACAAGACATAGCAATTGATGCTTTTAGAATAGACACGTTAAGCGAAAACGAATCTCATAAAGCCACTGCAGCTGCTGCTATGGCCACATCGGGTTGGTGGACAGGTTATGCATTACTAGGGGCTATTCCTTTTTACATGGCCGATATCCCCTCTTTAGATTGGCCACAAGTGTATTACTTTTTAGCCGCTGTTATGTTGATACTAATGAGCGGCGTGTTATTTGCCAAAGAGCCTAAATCAAACCGAGAAGCTGTTCACGCAGAGCTTGAGCGCGTATACCTTGAAAAACTAGCCAGCATTAAACAAACGCCCTTTACTAAGGTGATAGCTTGGCTTGGCGTTACAGTGGTTGATCCCTTTAAAACTTTTTTTGCTAAAAATGGGGTTAAAACAGCCCTTGCCTTATTAGCATTTATTTTCTTATTTAAAATAGGCGAAGCTTTTTTAGGGCGTATGTCGATTGTTTTTTATAAAGAAATAGGCTTTAGCAACAGCGATATAGCTACTTTTTCAAAAGTAGGCACTGCAGTACTCACCATTGCTTTTACCTTTGTGGGCAGCTTGTTCAATCAAAAATACGGCATTGTAAAAGGGCTATTTATAAGTGGTGTTGCTATGGCGGGGTCTAATTTAGCATTTTCGGCTATTGCGCTGGTTGGCCCTAATTTGGGCTTATACGCTTTTGCTATTGTCATTGACGGCTTTACTCAGGCTTGGTCGTTAGTGGCTATGGTGGCATTTATATCGATGTTATGTGACCGAGCATTTAGTGCAACACATTATGCTTTACTGGCTTCGCTTGGGAATTTAGGGCGTACATTGCTTTCAAGTTATAGTGGTGTGGTTATTGATGATTGGCTAATGGGAAATTGGGCATTATTTTTTGTGTTAACGGCATTAATGGTAATACCTTCGCTGGTGTTTTTATATTTGATTAGGCATAAGCTCTATCAGTTAGAGCAAAATTACCATAAAAATATGTAATGCATCCCTGCATTAACGTGATTTGCTTAGGCCGTTCAAGTGCCCCTTATAACACCCTAAGCAAAACAATATTAATCCGCTTTAATTAAGCCTAGCGCTTCATGCGGATCAACTTCAAGTGCATTACAGTAACGTACAAACTCAATAACATCTAAGCGGCGTTCTTGATTTTCAATCTTACCGATAAATGAGTGAGGTGTTCCTAGCACTTGTGCCAGGCTACGCATTGTATGACCCTTTTCATGGCGTTTTGTTTTAAGCCATTTAGTTAGCTTTTCGTTTTCTTCAGAAGAAACAGTCTTGCCCATCATTTTACATCTCCTACTAGATGATATGACATACCCGTCAAAGCAGTAGTCACACAATGATTGGAGGCATATAAGCAGATACCCACTACATTATTCAATAGCAAGCTATTGCTTAAATAAGCAAAGGTATTGCTACTTATTCAACCTACCAATCTATTCAGTGCTAACCCGCAAAAATAGGATATAGGTTTATTTTTATTAAGAGTGAAATTTTGCCCGTCTCACTCTTGGATACATTATATACTATTAACAGTTCGGTTAAATAATTAATTACATAGTTCGCATAAATTTACCCAACCACTAACCTTTACTTATGCTGAATATTTAAGTTAACGTACCAAAAATATTAAGTTTTTTCCTAAAAAATTAATTGTAAGATAAAAGCACTTTGTTACAAATTAACGTGCAAATAACCTTGCTGTATTGATGTTTAAACAACAGTAAGGGTAAAAAAGTTCCCATAAATAACGTTTTTCCCTAACTGAGGGACTAAAGAGGAAGTATGTTTAGAGTCTTATTTTTGTTGCCTATTTTACTATGCTTTTTATGGTTTTTGTTTTTACGTCACTACGGAGTACCCATTAAACAAGGTAAAAAAGGCTTTTTATACATACTTGCCTTTTCTGCTTTTGTATTAGGCTTTTTTGTATTAATAATGCAGTTTACCCATTACAGCCCAATTGAATTTTAGGCATTAAAAAAGCCGCTAACGCGGCTTTAATAGCTAAGCGTAAATTGCTTAAACGCTAAAACTTGCACCACACCCACAGGTAGTCGTTGCATTAGGATTAGATACAAAAAAGCGTGCGCCTTCTAACCCTTCTGTGTAATCCACTTCGCCATCAACTAAGTACTGAATACTCATTGGGTCAATAACCAGGGTTACACCATTTTTAACTATTTCTAAATCGCCAGGATTTGCTTTTTCATCAAAAGTAAAACCATATTGAAAACCAGAACAACCACCACCTGTTACGTAAACACGCAGTTTTAAATCTGGATTTTCTTCTTCGTCGATTAACTGTTTAACACGAACAGCAGCTGCATCGCTGAACTTTATTGGTAATTCTTCAGACATTTTAAAACCCTCAATATCGCAATGGCGTGATTATCTAATACCCGAGTGTTTTAATCAAGTATAGTCAAACATCTCTTGTGCTATCTTAGGCTTTTAACTATTGCTTTAGCCGATACGATAGCAAAATGTGTTTTCAGTGATTGCTGTAATATTTGTTAATATAAGTGTTTAAAATTGCAAAATCACAAGGACTTACCTGCACACTTTTGTTAAACTGCTCGCTGAAAAAATGTGGCGGAGAATACAGCATGTGGCTTGAGCAACTCAGGCGTCGATTAGCAAAACCAAAAACCTCTGTGCAATTATGCTTATTAGGCGTAAGTGCTGGTTTAATTGCTGCATTTTTTATTATTTTATTTCGCTTAACGATTCTGTTTTTTCAAAGCTTATTTTTAGACACTCCCGATAATTTTACTACTATCCCCACTCTTGAACGAGTTTTAATGCCGTTGATTGCTGCGCTACTGATTGCTACATTTGCTGCATTTACTGGCTTTAAGCACTACCGATTAGGCATTCCTTTTGTTATTCATCGCATTAAACGCCACTACGGGCAAATGCCGCTTTACAACACTGTAAATCAATTTGTTGGTGGTGCACTGGCACTTATTAGTGGTTTTTCGGTTGGCCGCGAAGGGCCATCTGTTCATATGGGCGCCACTGGCGCAAGTATATTAGCCGATAAACTTCATTTACCGCATAACGCCATGCGTACATTAAGTGGCTGTGGTGTCGCCGCTGGTATTGCGGCCTCGTTTAATACCCCACTGGCTGCGGTTATTTTTGTAATGGAAGTGGTGCTACGTGAGTACAAAGTGCATATTTTTGTACCAATTATGCTTGCCGCACTAACTGGTGCATTAGCGACTCAATTTGTGTTTGGTGAAGGCTCAGAGCTTGCACTTATTAGCATTACGCCATTGAGTGGTTGGCATTACCCATATTTAATTTTATGTGGCATGGCCTTAGGGGCAATTGCCTATAGCTTTAATCAAAATTTAATGCTGATCATAAAAACATTTAAACCTTTAAGCATGTTTCCTCGTTTACTCATTGCAGGTTGTATTGCGAGTATTATTGCCTATGCAGTGCCCCAAGCGATGGGTTCGGGTATGAGTGCGATTACTATTGCGGTTGAATCGCCTGAAAACGCGCAGCTACTTACCACTATTTTAATAGCTAAACTGCTGGCGACCCTGTTTGCCATTGGCCTAGGAATACCGGGTGGCTTAATAGGTCCCGTTATTGGGCTAGGTGTATTAACAGGTACTTTAATGGCCTTTTTTGCTCAATTTATAAGCCCAGGTGCTGACATTGCAGGCACATACGGCGTATTAGGAATGGCAGGGTTACTCGCGGCTACATTACATGCGCCTTTAGCAGCATTAACAACTGTGATGGAGCTTACGTCCTCGCCAGAGATTATTGTACCGGCCATGTTAGTGATAACAACCGCCTATGTAACGGCGCTGCAAGTATTTGGCAATCGGTCTATATTTTTGCAACAGCTTGATTTTCAGGGGCTACCCTATCATGTATCGCCCGCGACGGAGGCGCTACAAAAAGTGGGCATAATGGATGATATGGATGAGGACTTTAAACTGCTTTATTCAGACGATAAAGAGCAAATTAAAAACACCTTAGACGCCATGGACAGCCAAACCCCTTTAATAGTTTACGATGAAGAAAACGGCTATCGCCTAGCAGAGTACGACCTTACCCTGATGTCGGGCGAAAACATAAATATAAACTACATTAGTTTACAAGGCATTAGCAGCCAGTCGACCTTAGCTGATGCCTTTGATATTTTAAAAGATAAACGCAGCGGCGCCCTGTATGTATACAACTTGCTAGATGATCAGCAAATAATGGGGCTATTACGCTGGGATCAAATAAATAATATTTTAACTATTCGTAACAGCCTACTTTAGGATTCTTATGAGCGCTTTACTAATTTATAAAACACTGCACATTTTTTTTATGATTGCTTGGTTTGCCGGTATTTTTTATTTACCTCGGTTATTTGTATACCACGCAATGAGCGAAGAAAAAGCCTGTAACTCAATGCTTAAAGTAATGGAGCGTCGGCTACTCTTTTTTGTTACCCCGTTTGCTATTTTAACGGCCGTTTTTGGTGTACTCACTATTGTAGAATATGGCCGTGAGTGGTTTAGATACAGCATGTGGCTGCACTACAAACTGGTACTGGTCATTATTTTATATCTATACCACGGCTACTGCTTTAAATTACTGAGCGACTTTAAACACGACAGAAATACCAAAACGGACCGTTTTTATCGTATTTTTAATGAGCTCCCAGTTATTGCGCTGCTAATTATTGTTGCGCTTGCGGTAATAAAACCTAATTTATAAGCTGTGTAGCGCATGTTAAACTGCGCTGCAATTTACAATACTTGCTATAACACGCGCGATTGCGTGCCCCATTTTTATGGATTATCGCGCCCCTTTGATTGATTAGGAATAACCCCATGTTAAGTTTCCAAGGTGAACATATACTGTCGGTAAATCAACTCGACAGAGACTGCATTGAGCGTATTTTTGCAGTAGCGAAAAAAATGGAGCCTTATGCTAAAAAACAAAAGCAAACAACAGTGCTAGAAGGCGCTATTTTAGCTAATTTGTTTTTTGAACCAAGCACGCGTACGCGTGTAAGCTTTGGTACTGCCTTTAATTTATTAGGCGGTGGCGTGCGCGAAACAACCGGCATGCAAAGCTCAGCACTTGCTAAAGGCGAATCGCTTTACGACACTGCGCGCGTTATTTCAGCGTACGCTGATGCCGTCGCTATGCGCCACCCTGATGCAGGCTCGGTAAGCGAATTTGCAGACGGTTGTACCGTACCGGTAATTAACGGTGGTGATGGCCCTAACGAGCACCCTACTCAAGCTCTACTTGACTTGCTTACTATTGAGCGCGAACTAAACCGATTTGATCAAAACATTGATGGCATGCATATCGCCTTAGTTGGCGATTTAAAATATGGCCGCACAGTACATTCATTATCTAAATTATTGTGCCATTACAAAAACGTAAAATTTTCGATGGTGGCGCCCGATGGCCTGCAAATGCCAACGAGCATTTTAGATGCGGTAGAAAATGCAGGCCATAAAATACAATTAGTCAACAAAATGGAAGGGAACTTAGCAGCCGATATTGTGTACCAAACACGTATTCAAGAAGAGCGCTTCCCTTCACAAGAAGAAGCTAATAAATACCGTGGCGGCTTTAGAATTAGCCAATCAATTTATAACGCGCACTGTAAGCCAAATTCTGTGCTTATGCACCCGCTCCCACGCGATAGCCGTTTAGAAGCTAATGAGCTTGATAACGACTTAAACAGTAACGACAATTTAGCTATATTCCGCCAAGTACAAAATGGCGTGTTAATTCGTATGGCACTGTTTGCTTTAACCCTCGGCGTAGAAAACAAAGTCGAGCAATATGAAGTAGACGTACCTTGGTTTAGCCGCAAACGCGACAGCTAAACACTTTTACCAAGCGACAACTAATAGGATTTTTCATGACAATTAGCCAAGATTTATTTAATCGTGCACAAACTTCAATTCCTGGTGGCGTAAATTCACCTGTACGTGCATTTAACGGTGTAGGTGGTACGCCACTATTTATTACCAAAGCCGAGGGTGCCTTTACCTTTGACGCCGATGGCAACCGTTATATTGATTACGTAGGTTCGTGGGGTCCGATGATCATGGGCCATAACCACCCAGCTATAAAGCAAGCTGTTCACGAAGCGGTAGAAAACGGTTTAAGTTATGGGGCGCCCACTGAAGCCGAAATTTTAATGGCTGAAAAAGTAAAAGCGCTTGTTCCCTCAATCGAAAAAGTACGTATGGTAAGCTCGGGTACCGAAGCCACAATGAGCGCCATTCGCTTAGCACGTGGCTATACAGGGCGTGATAAAATCCTTAAGTTTGAAGGTTGTTACCACGGCCATGCCGACTCATTATTAGTAAAAGCAGGCTCTGGCGCATTAACCATGGGTGTGCCAAATTCACCCGGTATCCCTGAGGATTTTGCAAAGCACACGCTTACCGTATCGTTTAATAACCTTGATGAAGTAAAAGCTGTATTTGAAAAATACGCAGACGACATTGCCTGTATTATCGTTGAGCCAGTAGCGGGTAACATGAACTGTATTCCTCCTGTAGAAGGCTTTTTAGAAGGCTTGCGGGCAGTATGTGATGAGTACAAATCAGTGCTTATTTTTGACGAAGTAATGACCGGCTTTCGTGTTGCTTTAGGTGGCGCTCAGGCGTATTACAACATAAAACCTGACTTAACATGTTTAGGTAAAGTCATTGGCGGCGGCATGCCTGTTGGTGCCTTTGGCGGCAAAACCGAAATTATGGATTACATTGCGCCAGTAGGTCCGGTTTACCAAGCTGGTACTCTTTCTGGTAACCCTATTGCAATGGCTGCGGGTTTAAAATCGCTTGAGCTATTAAGTGAGCCAGGTTTGCACGATAAGTTAGAAGCTATTTCTAAAGCTATTTGTGAAGGCTTTGAAGCAGGCGCTAAAAAAGCAGGCATACCTTTAACCACTAACTACGCAGGCGGTATGTATGGCTTTTTCTTCACTGAAGCAGAAAAAGTAACCACTTATAAACAAGCTACAGAATGTGATTTAGAACGCTTTAAACGCTTTTTCCACTTAATGCTGGAAGATGGCGTATACCTAGCACCTTCTGCATTTGAAGCAGGCTTTGTGTGTGCTGCGCACACAGAGCAAGAAGTACAAGCGACTATTGAAGCTGCAGAGCGCGCCTTCGCTAAGCTATAAGCATCCAATACATGTGTTAATAATATGCGTTATTAACTCTGTAGTTAAAAAAAGCCCTTACGGGCTTTTTTTATTTGTGCGTATTGATAATTGAATGGTTTTTAGCCTTTATACGGTCTCACTTTTTAGACTCACTTTTACCCCACAAGAGAAACGTATGACGAGCTTAAGGCACTTAGCAGCACCTGCTATATCATTAATGGGCAACTTAAAATATAAAACTAAAATTGGTTTAGTTTTTGGTATTTTATTATTACCCCTTGCGCTTAGTTTGTTTTTTTTAGTCTCTTTATTAAGCGAGAGTATCAGCGTCTCTCAAATGCAAAAACAAGGATTACTGAGCTACAGAGACATTCTTGCAAATCAAATGCAGGGTGGAACCTATAAAAATGTAAAAGTAGCTAAAGCACGTGGTTTTAATGTAAAAGATGAGCAAATAAATGACGTACTTGAGCTGGTTTCAATACAGTCTAATTTAGCCTTAGATAACCAACTTGCGAGTGCTTATGTTAATCGCGCATTAGTTACGCCTATACCTGCGCTTATCATGCAGATAAATGCGACAGCGCAAAGCGCTAATACTGTTCTTACTAACCAGCGTTTTACACCAGAGACTTTTATTGCGCTTTCAAACTTAAGTAAGTCGCTCCCTTTATACCAGCAGCAACTCGATAAAATACTTACAATTGCCACCACGGCCGATGCATCTGTAAATAAAGCACTCACGCCCTCTCTCACTAATTTACATAACGCCATAGCCGCTTTTAAAACAGCCATTGATAAAAAGCTGCTTGAACCAGATGATATACAGCTTACACAAAACGAATTTGCAGGGCTTACCAGCCAAGTGCTTAGTCGTATTAGCCAACTAATTGATAAAAGCATCCCTACCCTTGAATCGCTAATAAATGAAAAACTGAACACGCAACGCTTGACAAGAAACACTGTATTGGCTGCATCATTAATTAGTTTATTGATTGCATTTTACTTAATGGTTGGTTTTTATTTTGCGGTAGTTGATACCATTAATCGCTTTGCCGAAGCTGCGCAAAGTGCAGCAAATGGCGATTTAAATGCGGTTATCAACTCAAGTACTAACGATGAAATGGATATTATTGCAGCGCGATATAACGCACTTCTTAATGCTTTTTCAAAACTTTTAGAGAATGTAAAAGCAAGCACTGTGGAGCTATGTGGCGCCACTAAATCGCTTTCACAGGCAAGCAGCCAAACGAGTAACGATGTTGAAAAACAGCAAATACGGGTAAACGCTATTCATGATGCACTAAGTAATATGGAGCAAAGTGCAGTGAGTGTAGAAGAGTCTGCTAATCAAGCAATGTTAACAGCACAAGATGCCGCGCAGCATGTAAAGCAAGGCTCTAACAACACCATGGAACTTGCCAAATACATGCAAGACCTCCAAGTTGAATTTACCGAAAGCCAACAAGCCTTAGATAGACTAGCTCAAGATAGCCAAGAAATTAGTAAAGTAAGCAAAGGCATTAGCGAAATAGCCGATCAAACTAATTTATTAGCCCTAAACGCAGCAATAGAAGCCGCACGAGCCGGTGAACATGGCCGTGGTTTTGCCGTGGTAGCTGATGAAGTAAGAACCCTTGCACAGCGTACACAAACTCAAACACAAGAAATTCACCAAATTATTAGCTCACTTCAGCAGGCCTCTGACGATACACAACAAAAAATGCGCTCAAGTGTCCAGAAGATGGAACAATCGGTAAACGCCGCCACCGAAACAAACGATATTTTACAAAGTGCAGAGCAAAGCATGGGCGATATAAAACACCAAGGCGAAGAGATAGCACTGCGGGTTAAAGAGCAATCTAACGCAACCACCCAAGCATTAAGTGATGCACAAGAAGTAAGTAACTTAGCAGATCAAACTCTTCTCTCTGCACAATCTACACTGCAAGACGCACAGCAACTTAGTCAGCTCTCTGATGACTTAACTAAATCAATGCAGTTTTTTAAATCTTGAAAATAATAAAAATGCTTTTAAATTACAAAAAACCCTTCGATTAAGAAGGGTTTTTAAGGTTAGTTATTAATAAGTATTAAAAGCGAGCTTCCAAACCTATACGAACGTAACGTGGTGTTTGCCAAGAGTATGCAGCATCATGGTACGCATTTACTTCACCTTCATTTTGCTCATAGTGTTCATTCAGTGATGACTCTGTTTGCGAGTTGAAAATGTTAAATACATTAACCGATGCACGCATGTCGATATCAGATACTGTGAAATCATATGCAGCAGATAAATCTAAGTTAAATACCCAAGGTGTACGGCCATTTGTGCCTCGGCTATGTTTTTCATAGATTTTCTCATCTTGATCACAGTCGCCGTTGCCATTTGTATCCGGACACTCATTAGTATAAATGTAGAAAGTATCACCCCAACCACCATTTAAATTTGGATCGGTAGATGGATAGCCTTGACCAAATAAGCTCTTAGGACGCCCGCTTTGTAAAGTAGCATTCCAGCCTACAGTTAAGTCTTCCATTGGCTCCCAACTACCAAAGAATTTAAATGTATGGCGTCTATCATTAGGTTGATAGCCCTGAGAACCATCCATAACTGCTGGGAAGTCGAAGTCTTGGGTAATACCCGCATCTGCTTGACCAATATCTGATTTAACAGCACCTTCAAAGTTACCTACACTTCTAGCCCATGTATAACCAAACTGATAACGAATAGTGTCAGCTTTATAGTCAAGGCTAAACTCTACAGCGGTGTATTCATTATTTGCTTTAGGTAGGCCTATTGTTTCTGCTGAATAGGTAGTTAAAGAACCACTATCTGGAACACCGTCGTTATTGAATGATGAATCTCCCCAATCGGTTCCATTCCAGTAGTAACCGTCACTGTACCAGCTAGACGAATCGCCAGGGTTTATCATTACGCAGTAAGGGTATGCATATCGCCCACAGTAGTCATCTAATGCTGTTGCAACTTCGCGGTATATACCTTTAACACCTACTGTATATTCATCATTTAAAGCTTGCTGTATACCTATAATATATTCATCTTTAGAGAATGGATCAGCCTCTTGCGCTTGGAAGATATCTTTTTCAGGTATAACCGGTACACCACTCACTTGCTGTGAGTTTTGAATACCACCATTCCCAAGCGTGTCAGCTAATGGCGTTAGGCCTGTTGGTGCGCCAGTTTGTGAATCAACACCAGTATACGTATAAGCTGTGGTTATATCACTAACCCCTGATGCGGCTCTAAAAATAGTATTATTGGCTACGGGTAAGTAATAACGCCCATATGTACCATAAACTTTAGTGTCGCCTGTACCTGTAGGATCCCAAGTGAAGCCTAGTCTAGGTGCAATATCTGTTTCAAAGCTAGTTAGTAACTTACCAGTCGTACCCCAGCTATCAAACTCATCAATACGTAAGCCAACTTTAACTGAGAAATCCTCTGTTACTTGCCACTGATCTTCTATGTAGTAAGCTGTTAACTCTGATTCAAAGCTGCCGCCGCCATCAAAGATACGGTCTTCAACATAGTCAAGCGCGGCACCAGTGTTATTTGTTAGTGCGCCATTATCGGCTTGCCAACTACCATTATCTGCAAGAGTTCTGTAATCATAGCTGTGGCCACCAATAGGACTACTTATATTCTCAGACTTACGCTCTTGGTAATCGATACCAAATGTTATTTCATGGTCATTCCATACATATTCAACATCTAATCGGTATTGGGTATTTTCATCATTATTGGCACCAAAGCTACCGCCTGCACCACAGCCAGTGATTGGATTAGCAGTACCTCGAGAGTCGGTAATAGATGGACAAACCAAGTTTTCTGATTGCGTTTCATATTCTGTTTTAATATTACCAGCCATAGCAGTAACAACTAGGTCTTCGGTTAAAACACCCGTATAACTTAAGCTTTGCGCTTCACCACCACGCTTTAAAATGGCACCATCGATACGATCGCCCACAGTACCGTTATTGTATTCGTACACTGAACGCTCAATATCACGACGATTAGAGTAGGCAAAGTAGCTTAACCTATGGTTTTCATTAATATCCCAATCAAGCTTACCGCCCCAAAATAAATTATCGCCACCAGAAGCTGATTCATTTCGGTATTGATCGTTTGGCGAAAATTCATCTCCACCCCACGTGTATGTAGACTCAGTATCTCTTGGGTTAATTAATCCATAGAAAAACAACGTGTCTTCAATCAGAGGACCACCAGCAGAAATAGTCACATCTGTTTTGCTATCAGTGTCTAAGCTTTCATCTCTAAATATTTGACCTGCGCCATTGTTACCACGAGAAATACTTCCCTCTTCTTGCAAAGAGTCTGGTTGAAATTGCACAACTGCCGCAAATTCCCACTCATTTGTACCACTTTTAGTAGTTGTATTTATGGTACCACCGGTTGCGCGGCCAAATTTGGCAGAGTAACCACCCGTTTTAACTTGGAACTGGTCATAGAACTCAAACGGTACTTCACCACAACCAAGGCCTTGGCGTGTATTAGTAACCTCTAAGCCATTAATATAACATGCATTTTCAGCTACTGATGAGCCACCAAACGACGCAGTATTACCAAAAGCACTGTCTCCTTTAACAGCTCCTGGTGCCAACAATGCAACCGAGGTAAGGTCTCTGTTTATCGGCATACGGTCTATTTCAGCATCTGTAATAACTAGGCCAGAATCGGCAGTTGTTAAATCAATCGAAGAAATACGAGCGCCTAATACTTGAATTACTTCAGGACCGGAATCACTGACTTGTGCTAAATCAAAGCTCGCTTTTGCATTAGCACCTAATGAAACGCGCACACTATCTTCAGCTACAACGGCGCCGTTTTTTAAGATTTGTATTTGATAGCTACCTGAAGGCAATGAAGCAAATCGAAATGAACCGTCTTCAGAAATATTTAATGTTCTTTCTAACCCTGTTGCAGGATTTTTTACTGTTACGGTATACCCTGCTGTAGTAGAAATATTATCGATAGAACCTACAACATCAGATGCCACTGCTGGAAGCGCTACACCTAGTGAAGCGAGAACCGCTATTGCCGTAAGATTTTTTTTGAAAATATTTTTCATACTCTTATCCCTGTTAAGTTTATAATTATTTTTGCACTTTATACAAAATGCATACAGAGGGTAACAAAAGGGTACAAATTGTAAATATGTTAATTAAATAAAGATAAAATAGAAATAAAAATAATTTAAAAACAATAACTTAAATTTATTTTTACATGTTTATTTGTGAAATATAAGATTCTCAATGTTAATTTAAAGAAACAAAAACAGACAATTAATTAACAACAATTCAGTTAATTAAACTATTAACATACTCGTTACAATGATCTTATTTTTAATCTCGCAAAGTGCTACTTTACTCTAATTATACTTACTGCTTTTTAATTTATTTATAAGAAAATAAGCTAATAAAAGTAATTAAAATTTATTTAGTTTCAAATTTTGATTGCTAGATAGTGAAGCAAATATAAAAAAACCGCTGAGTTAGCGGTTTTATTATTAAGGTTTTATTTTATTAGCGTATACACTGCGGCCTAGGCTCAAACTCACTGGCTCTTAGTGGTAACTGAATAACTTTTCCGCATCCGGGCGGTGCTTGTAAACCCGTTCTTTCATTGACGAAAGCCCATCTTATTGATGGCGGGCGTGTATCTGCTATTGCTTCAGGGTTGAGCGGTTTTAAGTAACGTATATAAGCTTCTAACGCGCCCACACTCCCTGTTAAACCGGTGCTTCTATTATCGTCTCTACCAAGCCATGCAACGGTCACTGTGTTTTGATCAAACCCTGCAAACCAACTATCACGTAAATCATTACTAGTGCCTGTTTTACCGGCAAGCTGAATTGATGGAAAGTGTAAGTTTAAACGCTTAGCGGTGCCGTCTTTTGTCACTCGCTTCATGGCATATTTAGTCATATATACAGCGTCTTTTGCAAAGCGCGGCTCAGACTTAACTTTATGCTTATACAAAACGTTACCTACCGAGTCTGTTAGCGCAGATACAGAGGTAAGCTCTCTATACTCGCCATCTGCTGCGATAGTGGTATAAAGCTGGGCAACCTCAAAGCTCGACATTTCTACAGCACCAAGTAGCAGCGAGGGGTATTCATCTATATTACCTTTTGCGCCTAATCCTTTGAGCGTATTTGCTACTTTATCAACACCTACATCTAGGCCTAAATTTACCGCAGGAATATTAATACTGTTACTAAAGGCTTTATAAAGTGGCAATGCACCTCGGTATTGGTGATCAAAGTTCTCAGGTTGCCACACTTTACCTTGCTCATTTGTTACCTGCACAGGGGAGTCATCAAGTAATGTGGCTAAGTTATAATGTGGTAACTGCAGGGCTGTTAAGTACACCGCGGGTTTAACTAAAGAGCCAATATTTCGTTTAGTATCGAGCACTCGGTTAAAACCTGAGTAGCGAACATCGCGCCCCGACACTAAAGCCGACACACCGCCTTTTTCTACATTAACTGAGATCATGGCTGCTTCGAGTTTATCGGTGTTAGGGCGTTTTTCTAAATACGGCAAACTTTTTTGAATGGACTCTTCCATTGCCGTTTGTTTTTGCAAATCAAAGTAAGTAAATACACGCACACCGGCATCTAGTGTTTTTTGATCAGGTAATAACTGCTTAAGCTCACGGTTTACAAGTTCTAAAAACCCAGGGTATGACTTTTGTAAACTTGCTTTCATAGGCGCTATATCAATTGGGCGTTTAAGTGATGCACGGTATTCTTTTGTAGTTAGTAGCTTGTTTTCAACCATTAAGCGCAGTACTAGGTCGCGACGCTCCATAGTGCGCTCTTTATAGCGTCGAGGATTGTAATACGAAGGCCCTTTGACCATCGCTACCAGCAGCGCTATTTGGTCATATTCCAGCTCATCAACAGGCTTTGAAAAATAAAACTCAGAGGCCAAGCCCATGCCATGCACGCCTTGGTTATAAGACTGACCTAGGTAAACTTCATTTAAATAAGCTTCTAAAATCTGATCTTTTGAATAACGGTAATCTAGAATAAGCGCAATAAATGCCTCATTTATTTTTCGCACTAAAGAGCGCTCACGCGTTAGGTATATATTTTTTGCAAGCTGCTGCGTTAAGGTGCTACCACCTTGCACGGTACGCCCTGCTTTAATATTTGAATAAAGCGCGCGCAAAATAGAAAATACCGACACACCATGGTGCTGATAAAAATCCCGATCTTCTACCACTAATAACGTGTCTTTCAACATAGGCGGAAACTTATCAAGCGGTACAAACTCTCTATCTTGCTTTGAATCATTACCAATACGGGCTATTTGCACAGGCTCTAGGCGAGCACTGTTTAGCCGCCTGCCAAATTTATCTTTAATGGTTGCTACCTTTTGCCCCGCAAAACGTAGCTCAATAATGTGCGATTCTTCAAGGCCATCATAAAACTCAAAGTCGCGTCGGTAAATTTTTATGCTATCGGCTTTTTTTACAAACTGCCCCGTGCGGCTTAGCCTATTAACTGATGAATAATTGAGGCGCTCAAGCTCCCACACAACCTCTTGGCTAGATAAAAACTGCCCTGGGTAAAACTCCATTGAGCGTGCGTATACTTGGGCGGGTAACTGCCATTTATTACCTTCAAATATACGTGTTGTTTTCGAATCTAAATAAATAAGATACATGGCCATAGCAATAAAAACAGCTAAGCTCAATTTCCAAAAAACAGACCATGTTTTTCGCATAAATGTGCGTTTAACAACAGTGTTTGACTTTTTTTTAGTCGTTTTTGATTTAGCTTTACGTGGCGAGCTGGTTGCTTTATGTGCACGCTTAGGAGTGGTTTTACTACTGGGTGTTTTTTTGTTGTCAGCCATTTAAGTGTAATTTATTCCAAGGTTTATTCACGAGTGTGAGCTTAGCATATTGGGTATAGCCTAACACCTGAAAAGTTAACCTTCCCTGAAACGAAAAAAAGCCCTACCAAGGTAGGGCTTTGTGAAGACAATGATTAATCTATTTAATATTAGTTACTGCGAACAGATACAAACTCAGGGTAAGCATCAACACCACAATCGTGTTGGTCCATACCGCTTAGCTCTTCTTCTTCGGTTACGCGAATACCCATAGTTTGCTTTAAAATAGCCCACACAATAAATGAAGCTACAAAAACAAAGGCTAAAATAGTCACTAAACCAATAAGCTGTGTTACAAAGTTTGCATCGCCGTTAGATACAGGCACTAACATAATACCCAGCGCGCCACATACACCGTGAACAGAGATAGCACCTACTGGGTCATCAATCTTCGCTTTATCTAGAGCTACAATGCTAAATACAACCAGTGAGCCACCTAAAATACCTAGTAAACACGCCATTAATGGAGATGGTGAAAGTGGGTCTGCTGTAATAACCACTAAACCTGCTAATGCGCCGTTTAGTACCATAGTTAAATCAGCTTTCCCCCACAACACTTTACATACAAACAGTGCAGCAATTGCACCCATTGCAGCAGCAGCGTTAGTGTTAAGTAAAATTTGACCTACAGCTGTTGCATTTTCTTTATCTGAAAGAAGTAATTGCGAACCACCGTTAAAACCAAACCAACCCATCCATAAAATAAACGTACCTAATGTAGCAAGTGGTAGGTTAGAGCCTGGAATTGGGTAAATTTCACCGTTTTTACCGTATTTACCTTTACGAGCGCCAAGTAAAATAACACCTGCTAAAGCAGCTGCAGCACCAGCACCGTGAACAATGGCAGAACCTGCAAAATCTACAAAGCCCATTTCTGATAAGAAACCGCCGCCCCATGTCCAGTAACCTTCAATTGGGTAAATAAAGCCAGTTAAAACAACTGCAAATGCTAAGAAAGCAAATAACTTCATACGTTCAGCCACGGCACCCGATACAATCGACATAGCCGTTGCAACAAATACTACTTGGAAGAAAAAGTCAGATTCTAAAGAGTGGTCAGCATCGGCCGCTTGCGTGCCAATTAATGCGCCAATTGAAGGGATGATGCCGCCTTCAGCGTTGTCTACATACATGATGTTGTAGCCAACCAATAAAAACATGGTACATGCGATAGAATACAGCGCCACGTTTTTAGTTAAAATTTCAGTGGTATTTTTAGAGCGAACTAAACCCGCTTCTAACATGGCAAAACCTGCTGCCATCCACATTACTAGTATACCCGACACCAGAAAATAAAAGGTGTCGAGTGAAAATTTGAGTTCTACAATTGTGTTTTCCATTAATCAGCCCCCTTAAATTGCTTCTTCATCAAGTTCGCCCGTACGAATACGCACAATTTGATCTAAGTCGTACACGAAAATTTTACCGTCACCAATTTTGCCTGTTGATGCAATTTTGGTAATTGCTTCAACTACGCGTTGGCAATTTTCAGTACGAGTAGCAATTTCAAGTTTGATCTTAGGAATAAAATCTACCTGATACTCTGCTCCACGATACAGCTCTGTATGGCCTCGTTGACGTCCAAAACCTTTAACATCAACTACGGTCATCCCTTCAATACCTAAATCAGCGAGCGCTTCACGCACATCATCTAATTTAAATGGTTTTATGATTGCACTAATCATTTTCATAGTGGCCCCCTCGGACGCTTTATTGTTATCCTGTTGGCTTACATAATCCAACCTTTGTGCCACTATTAAAAAACATTTAATATCAATAAGATAATCATGAATAGTAAATTAAAAACAAAAAAAACGCACCATCAAGGTGCGCTTTTTTAACAACTTAGCTACATTGGTGCATCTCCAAAAGTGACGCCCTACTAGCTTGTAATTAATGTTATTTTTTATATTTACACAACACAGTTTCGGCCATTGTTTTTGGCTTCGTAAAGGGCAGCATCAGCGATGCGCATGGCCTGAGTTAAATCAGTGTTTTGAAAATCAGCAACACCAATACTGATGGTGATAGAAAACGGTTTTTCATCGATTAAAAACTCATGTTTAGCGAGTTTTTTTCTAAAGCCTTCTAAGTACTCTCGCCCACGCGCCGTGTCTATATCATCTAATATAATGGCAAACTCTTCGCCGCCCACCCGCGCAACGGTAAACTTAGAAAACGTAGTTTTAATTAACGTGGCTACCTGCTTTAGTGCCTGATCGCCCGCTTCGTGGCCTAAGGTGTCATTAATATTTTTAAAAAAATCTATATCGAGTAATGCAAGCGTATTTTGCTGTTGTTTTTTTAATAGTTGCTCTGCATATTGGTAAAAATAACGGCGGTTATACATACCCGTTAAATAGTCTCTGTAAGCACTTTCTTTAATATCCGCAATCAGTGACAACTGCTCCATTGTTTGCATAACACGACAATGAAACTCTTCATTCATAAATGGCTTTGTTAAAAAGTCGTTGGCACCGTATTTAATAAACCGAGCCGATAACCCATGTTTACCTGCACCCGAAAGCCCGATAATGGCCAAATCATCGCGCCCTCTAAAATTACGCACCGCTTTAACCAGTTCAAAGCCATCCATTAATGGCATCGCATAATCGGTCATGAGCAATTTTATATTAGGGTTACTTTTTATTATTTCGAGTGCTTGCTGACCATCTTGCGCATCGGTTACATCAAATAATTGCTTTTCTAGCATTTGCTTCATTAAGGAGCGGCTTAACACCGAATCATCAGCAACCAAGGCCTTACAGCCTTGATTTCTCAGAAGCTGAGCCACTAACTTGATAGCGTAATGGTATGAATCGCGATTGTCTTTAATTACGTAATCAATAACACCAAGCTCTAGCATTTGTTGGCGCTTATATTCATCAATTTTTGAGGTAAGTACCACAGTAGGAATAGCGTGTGAAAGTGTAAATTTAGCGACCTCGCCATTAGGTGCATCAGGCAAAGTTAAATCAACTAAAGCCAGCGAGTATTTATGTTTCTCAATATAGTCTTGGCATTCATTTAATGACCATGCGAAATCGACAGCGACATCTAAATATTGAGCCGTTAAGTGGCGTAGCACCTGCTGCACTACTTTACTGTCTTCAACCACTAATACTCTTTGCATAAACTTCTCTTTAATCTTGTTATTTTACGTACTTAAACTTGCACTGAAGCGACAAGCTATGAAAAACATCCAGTAAAGTTCTGTTTATGTAGCCAGTAAGTAGGCTAGGTCCATTAATGTAAGCGCAAGGCTTGTATTTAATTCAAATACAAAGCCGACCAAATATACTTGATTTTTTAGCTAAGCTAAACACGCTAGGATAAATTAACCCTAAATAAACAAACACGCCGTGTATAAGTTTAGACTTAACCAGTATTATCGACCATTAATCTCAATACTTTTGTTATTTGTGTGTTTTTTATTTTAAATAGCATCTAAACAAAAATAAGGAACGACAATGAAGCTTGTCCAATTAACTCGTTACACCTTAGCGCTTGCCATCGTATTATTTAGCAGTACTGCAACAGCAGAAAACCAACGAAAAATAGACATTGATAGCCACGTAGTCACTAAGCATAAAGCTAAAATTAATGGTGAACGCTTTAGCTACACAGTTAAAACAGGCACTCAGCCGGTGTGGAGTGATAATGGCGATGCCATTGCCACATTACAATATACCTATTACACACGAGATAAAGTCGATGACACCGCAGCTCGCCCATTACTGATATCGTTTAATGGCGGTCCTGGCTCTGCATCTGTATGGATGCACTTAGCCTATACTGGCCCACGCGTATTAAAAATTGATGACGAAGGCTACCCCATTCAGCCTTATGGCGTAAAAGATAACCCCTACTCAGTATTAGATGTAGCAGATATTGTTTATGTAAATCCGGTAAATACAGGTTATTCACGCGTAGTAGAAAACGCTAAAGGTGAAATGCTTTCGAAAGAGCAACAAAAAGAGCACTTTTTTGGTGTGAATGCCGACATAAAATACTTAGCTGAATGGCTAAATACCTTTGTTAACCGAAACGAGCGCTGGCGCTCACCTAAGTTTTTAATTGGAGAAAGCTACGGCACTACTCGTGTATCAGGCCTTGCCCATGAACTACAAAACAGTCAATGGATGTACATTAATGGGGTGGTTTTAGTATCGCCGACCGATATTGGTATAAAACGCGACGGTCCTATAAAAGCGGCTAATCGCTTACCTTATTTTGCTGCAACTGCGTGGTATCACAAAGCACTGAATAAAAACTTGCAAGAAAAAGATCTCAATGAACTTTTACCCGAAGTAGAACAGTTCACTATTAATGAGCTTATTCCTGCCCTCGCGAAAGGTGGCTTTATCGATGCCGATAAAAAACGCCAAATAATAAAGAAGATGGCCGAATATGCTGGTCTTTCAGAGCAGTTTGTAGCGCAAAACAACTTAGATATTCCCACTCGATTTTTTTGGAAAGAACTTTTACGTGAGCGCGGACAAACTGTCGGACGTCTAGATTCGCGCTATTTAGGTATTGATAAACGCGATGCTGGCGAATCACCTGATTACTGGGCTGAGCTTACCTCTTGGCTGCACTCATTTACGCCTGCAATTAACTATTACCTGCGTGAAGAGCTCAACTATAAAACGGATGTTAAATACAACTTATTTGGCAATGTTCACCCATGGGATCGTAGTAAAAATAATACCGGCGAAAACTTACGTTTAGCGATGGCGCAAAACCCGTATTTAAACGTCATGATTCAAGCGGGTTACTACGATGGCGCAACAAATTACTTTGATGCTAAATACACGTTATGGCAGCTTGACCCAAGTGGAAAAATGAAAGATAGGTTAAGCTTTAAAGGGTACCGCAGCGGCCATATGATGTACCTACGACATGAAGATCTTAAGCTTTCAAATAACGATTTACGCGACTTCATTTTAAGCTCCCTACCCGCTAAAGGGCAGGCCGCTAAATATTAATTAAAAGGGCCATTACATGAGGCATTAAGAAGATGCCTCATGTTTATTACAGTACACTTTTAACTGTGTAACCACTTCATTAAATCCTGTTTGTAGTGCAAATAATAACGCTTCATCGACCTTATTTTGCGCGGCTAAGCTTTCTATCTGCTGGCAGGTATCACTTAACTTTAACGCTGCAACCGATTTAGCAGATGACTTTAAACCATGCGCCTGAAAAGATAAATCGGCATAATTTAAACTATGTGTATATGCTTCAATTAATTTAACTTGCTCATAAGCGGTCTGTAAAAACGCCTGAAAGACTAAACAATGTACATGCGTATCTTTTCCTAACATCGAAAACAATAAAGGCATATCTAATTGACTGTACATAGAGCTTGCTTGCGCTGTTATTTGCAGCGGCTGTGTATGCGAGGGAACAATGTCTTGCGAGTGTTTCATTAGCAGTGCTTTTAGGCTTTCAAGCTCTATCGGTTTAGTTAAAAAACCGTTCATCCCAGCGCTGTGACAATCCTGTATGTTTTTTTCCATTATATTGGCAGTAACAGCAATAATTATTAGCTCATTGAACTGTGTGTTTTTTCGGATTTTTTTAGCCAATTCAAGGCCATTTAGCAACGGCATTTGAATATCAGTAAGTAGCATATCGAAGGACTTATCTTGGAGCATTTGCCAGGCCTGTTCACCATTATTTGCAAACGTTGAATTAACACCAAGCATGGTCAGTTGCTGCTTTAAAACCTGCTGATTAGTCAGTTGATCTTCTGCCACCAGCACATTTAATACTGGGAGTTTACCTGTGGCGGAGTCTGCGGGCTCACTGCTGGGGTGATTTATCGGTTCATCAGCTTGTATAGTGGTTAAAGCGCTTTCTTTAAAACTATTAAAGCTAATGGTAAAGCACGCGCCTTTATTTATTTGGCTATTTACTTGTAGCTGCCCTTGCATACGCTCTACAAGCTCTTTAGTAATAACTAAACCTATGCCCGTACCATGTGTTTTACTGGTCTCTGCCCCTAGTCTATCAAAGGGTTTAAAAAGCCTTAAAATATCATCTTCTGAAAAACCGCACCCTGTATCTTCAATATCAATATTACAGCGGCTTGAATCAGCAATCTCGCAACGTATATCTATTTTACCTCGCACTTTGTTATATTTTATTGCGTTGGAAAGTAAATTAAGCAGTACCTGTTTAAAACGGCGCTTATCTACATATAAGTAAATACCTTCTAGGGAGTCAATATTGTGAGTATCTATAGTAACAAGCTCAACTCTGGCAAGTTCGCTCACCATTTCAATACTATGCTGTAGCATGTCTTTCACGGAGGCATATTCAAAATTAAACTGCATATTCCCCGACTCAATAGAAGTTAAATCTAGCACGTCGTTTATTAGTAAAAGTAAATGCTCCCCAGCTTGGTAAATACTTTGCGCATTGTCTTTGTGTACCTCGGTTGCTTTACTGTCATATTGATAAAGCTGCGCTAACCCTAAAATCGCATTTAACGGCGTTCTAAGCTCATGGCTCATACTCGCCATAAAGTCAGACTTAGCCTTACTGGCCGACTCGGCTTGAATTCTCAGCGCGTTTACTTTTTGATGATTAGTAGCAACCTCACCGGCCATTTTATTAAATGCATTTATGACGCTGCCAATCTCATTTTTTTGCTGAACGCTAACGTGGCAATCAAAGTTCCCTTTAGCCAGTTTAGAAAAGGCGACTTCGAGCGCCCGTAAAGGGCTGGTAATTCTATAATCGACCAACCAAGCTAAGCCAATAAAAAACACTACAAGTATAAAAAACTGAATATAAATTAACGTGTAATGTAGCTTGGCCGCTTCGTTTATTTCGTCTTCAAAATTAACGACTAACGTTATTTCAGCCAAAGGTTTATCTAAAAAAGTAATGTGCTCATTTAACGTAACATTGCCCTGCTGCGCTAACAGCTGCCACTCATCTAAAGGGTATAACTGATTACCTGTAGTCGGCTCTACTACTCTAATTGCTTTCCAATTAGGGTTTGTATTAAGTTGCGCGTCTATTTGCTCATAAAGCTGTGCGTATTGGCGAGTTAATAAAGGGGTTTTTATTGATGTGGATAGTTGCTGTAAAGAGCGCTGCGCTGCGCTAGAAAGGCCATTGTTTACCCACCTAGCTTGCTCTGGCAAAGCGTAAAAAATAAATAAGCATATTAATAAAAAGCCAAATGCCATTACCGCAATAAAGCTTTGAACCCTTAGGCTGCGCCACCAGTTAATTTTCAACATAAAACGAGCGTAAACCCCATTGCGTTAATTGTTTATAATCGTCAATGCTTGCTTTGCTTGGGTTAATTATAGGAACACCCGCTAGTAAGTGTTTTTGTTTAGGGTCGCTCCCTATTTCTATAATTGCTTGTTGAACTTGCGCTTGTACCTGATTATTTACTCTAGGGTGAACCACAATGGGGTGGCGGCTAACTTTCCGCGTTTTGTAAATAACTTTTAGCTTTTGCTGCAAATTTTGAGGCTGTTGCTTTAATGTGCCCATTACCCCGCCGCCGGCAGGTGTTGCGTTAAGTGCCACGTTTAAATAAACAGATGAGTGCGTTTGTACATACACAGGCTTTATTGTTAAGCCATACAATAGGGCAAGCTCCGCCCGCATTAATAAAGAAGCGCCTAATGCATTAGGCGCAGGAAAAGCAATTTCGGCGCCTCCAAGCTGCTTAACGGATTCAATATTACTGTTTTTATTGACCACTAATACGCCTTGCAAATGGCGCGCAGCATCTTTCACTATAGGTAAATAGCCTTGCTTGTCGTAAGCAATCACACTATGCCATGGGTTCATATAAGCAAAATCGTAATCGCCATCTGCAAACCCTTGCTCAAAAACCGGGATTGATTCCACGGTAACAAGCTTTAGTTGCACGCCTGTTTTTTCGGTTACTTTATTAAGAAAGGGCTGCCATATTGCAGTGAGTTTTTGAGGCTCATATTGCGGAACTACACCAAAAGTAAAGGTTTGAGCATAGCCACCCATACTATTGAATAAAAAAAGCAAAACAACACTACACTTCATATTAGTCTTACCGTTGTATGTTTATGACTATAAGCATAGTTAACGAGTGACTAACGCACCATTTTTATTACGTAGAAATTAAGAGGTTATTTAATTTAGGAGGTTTAAGAAAGTTTCAACAAAAAGATAAAAGCAGGTGCCCATACACACACCTGCTTAAATATATTACTGCCAGTACGGCTCTATATCAAAAGACGCTAAACGGCTTTGCTCCATTGCACTGACTAAGTAATCTGACTTTTGATCTAGCCACTGTTGAATTTTAGCCAATTGCTCGTCTTCTTGCCCGCCGCAAAGCTGCTTTAAATATTCCAGCGTGCTGAGCTCGTACATACCATGAGAAATATCCAGCCACGGCAGTCTAAATTCTAAGCGCTCTTCTTTGTCAAACAATGACCCTAAGCAATTACCGCTTAATAAGCTGTTTTCTAGTTGGGTGCGTAAGCTTAAATAATCTTGTGCTGTAAGCGTTTGCTCTTTAGGAAGTAGCTTATCTAAATTTTGCCAATCTTTATTAAATAAACGTTTAGCAATTTTAGCTACTGGCTGCTCTGCCGCCTGTAGTTGAGTTTGCCCCCAAAACTTACGCCATTGTTTATCTACCAACCAGGTAGTTAACGACAGCAATAAACGGTTGTATCGCGCGCTTTGAAACAAAGCATTAATATCATCAATGCTTGGCTGTAGCTCTTTTAAATCGTTAATAACTTGCGCTAATGCAGGCGCTGCATTTATTTTTTTATAAAATGCATGGCGTTTAGATGTATAAGTTTTTAGCTGAATTGCATTTTCAACCCAGGCTAATTCACTTAACAGCCACTTTAACTCTGTTCTTAATTGCTCAGTACTGTCTTTACTTACAATATCGTCAAACAACCAAAAATTATGCCTAATTAAGCTAATGCCATCAGTCACACGTTTGAGCGTTTTTAAACTTGGTTTGTCAAAATAACACTGCTCATGTTTTTGCACAAAACGAATACCAAAATTCATGGCCTCTATTAGTGCTTGCTCTTGAGTTGCTTGTTTTTTTAATTTTACAAACCCAATAGACTTACTTGGTTTAAGCGGTGTTTCATCGGCTAGTCGATAGCCTCTAGCTGCTTTTGAATAAAGCCCTAAACGAATACAGTTTTGGCTAACAAGTTTATCTGCCAAAGCAAATAGCTCGTCTCTGTTGCCCTCAACAAGCTCTATTTCTAGCTCGCTAATAATATCAACCTTACCCGATGCTGCTATTTCGCCTTTATCTAGCACGACTTCAATTTTTGCGCCATTTGGGGTTTCTATTAACCAGGTACGACGAATAAAGTTAGTGCTAAAAATAGGATATAAATTATCGCTAATAGCATTCACTTGCATACCATGAGGCCAAATAGCATTATTAAATGCTAATAAATCAGGACGGCTTGATTCAATTGGTAAGTTGTATTCAGGACGTTGGTGTAGCCCGCCCACAACTTCGCCAGCAAGCTTTATTGTTTGTTCGCATTTACTGTCAGCACAGCGGGTTCTAAAACCTATATCAAGGGCTCTTAGCTCTCTACTTGGGGTATCGTAATAGGCATTTTGCAAACTACGTGAAGGTTTATTAATAACCGTTTTAGCAAATTGTGTGATTAGCGAGGGGATCAGTGGAACAACGGCATCTGATACCAAAAACTTCAGTTCTATCTCAGTATCCATTAGGGTTGAGGATTACCTTTAAAATAAATAAGTGCTCAAAATAAACAAAGCCACCTCATTTTGCAAATTTTTTAACCTTTTTGGCTGAGCAACGCCCGCACTGGGTTACAATATCAACCTTGCTATTAACGCGTTTAATCCATACTATCTCACTACTTATGTGAAAATCTCAATCACAACCACAACGGACACGGATAGACTAACAAGGTAGATAAATGCTAAAACACTGTTTACTAGGGCTACTTTTAACAGCCACCTCGTTTATAAGCCAAGCACAAGAAGCTCAAACAGCCAATTCATCAGATGCAAATTCAGCTTATATAATCGATAATCTATATACCTTTATGCGCTCTGGCGCAGGTAAAAACTACCGCTTACTTGGCTCTGTAGATGCGGGTACTAAATTAACCGTGCTATCAAAAGAAGAAAACGGCTTTATAAAAATAAAAGACGATAAAGACCGTGAAGGTTGGGTTGAGTCTAAATTTATATCGCAAACGCCAGGGCTTCATCAGCAGTATCAAACACTCAGTAGCGAAATGAGCACAGTGCAAAACAAACTACGCCAAGCACAAGTTGAGCTACCTCAGTTACAAGAACATAATCAAAGCTTAACTAATCAAAACAAATTGCTTAATCAACAAATTACTGAGCTGCAAACAACACTTGAACAAGAGCGTGCTCAAAAACAAGCTGCCACTGCAAAAGAAAAACGCCAACTACTTACTTATGGTGGCGCTATTGCTTTTATAGGTTTGTTTTTAGGTATTATACTTACCGTTGTACTTTCGCGCCGTAAGCGCTACGAAGGGTGGGCTTAATTAACCTAAACCTTGGTTAACTAAGTTTAATAGCCGCAGGCTAATCATTAAAAAAGCACCCTTAGGTGCTTTTTTAATGTGTGTGTAATGTATTGCAATAAGCATTTGGTTTTTAAACATCCAAACGTAAACCAGGATCCTGCTTAATTTTTTCTATTACCATGTAAGTATGGTGAGTACCTACTCCCGGAATATCGACCAAGTCTCCTAGCACCTGTCGATACTCATCCATATCCGAGACCCTAATTTTTAGCAGGTAGTCGTACCCTCCCGCTACCATATCGCACTCTACAACTTGCTCAATTTTAAGTATATGCTCTTTAAATACTTTAAAAACAGCCGTGTTAGATGTCACCAGCGATACTTGCACATGCGCTACTAAGCTCTGATTCAGCTTTTGTTCGCTAAGCTTTGCAAAGTACCCTTCTATATAGCCTTCTTGCTCTAAACGTTTTACACGGTCAAGGCATGGACTAGGACTTAAATTAACCTGTTTTGCTAGGTTAACATTAGAAATTCTGCCGTTCTTTTGAAGAACGTCTAATATTGCTAAATCGATACGATCAAGCAGGCGTAATCTATTTGGACTTGTCATACAGAATTTTATACGGATAAGTTGAAAATATGCCCTGTAAATTATCGTAAATCGTGAAATTTAACCAGCATATTCTGCTGAAATTTAATTAGAATGCACGCATTACATCACTGGTAATTTATTGGTAGCAAAGTTGCTTTAGCTCAACAGCCCAAGCACATAAATTTTGTTCTACTATTTACATATTAACATTCCTAAGGGTTGCTTATGTTATTCAATGGCGATTTGACAACAACCTGTCCTACAAGACAGAAAATTCGTGATTTTTACCGCATTGATGAAAATGCTGTTATTGATCATATTTTACCACTTGCAGAAGTGGGTGTTAAAGCACGAAGCCGTGCATGGGAAAGAGCTCGCCAGATTGTTTTAAACATTCGAAAAGATCAAGACGGTCAAAGCGGTGTAGACGCACTTTTAAATGAATTCTCACTCTCTAGTGAGGAAGGTGTAGTGTTAATGTGTTTGGCCGAAGCCCTACTTCGCGTACCAGACAAAGCCACGCAAGATACGTTAATTCGTGACAAGCTTGCTAAAGGTGATTGGAGTTCTCATTTAGGAAGCAGCGATTCTTTATTCGTTAATGCTTCTTCGTGGGGATTATTAGTAACCGGTAAAATGGTTAACTACACAGATAAAACCAAAGAACAGCAATTTGGCATGCTTAAAAAGACCATAGGTCGTTTAGGCGAGCCTGTGATCCGCAAATCTGTAAACTTTGCCATGAAAATTATGGGTAAGCAGTTCGTTATGGGTCGCACCATTGACGAAGCCATTGAACGCGCTGCTGAAAAAGAGCAAAAAGGCTACGTTTACTCATACGACATGCTAGGCGAAGGCGCGCGCACAATGAAAGATGCCAAGCGTTACTTCGACAGCTACATGAACGCAATCCATGCAATTGGTAAAGCGGCAAATGGCCGTGGACCAGTTAAAAGCCCAGGTATTTCAGTTAAACTTTCTGCTATTCATCCACGTTATGAGTTCACGCATAAAGACCGCGTAATGGCCGAAATTGTACCTAAACTGAAAGAGCTCGCGCTTGCTGCTAAAAAGTACGACATTGGCTTTACAGTTGATGCAGAAGAAGCTGACCGCTTAGATATTTCGTTAGATGTTATAGAAGCGGTATTTAGCGATGAAGATTTAGGTAACTGGCAAGGTTTTGGTTTAGCCGTACAAGCATACCAAAAGCGCGCTATTTTTGTTATTGAATGGGTAACTGAACTTGCTACTCGTGTAGGCCGTAAAATGATGGTTCGCCTTGTAAAAGGTGCCTACTGGGATACAGAAATTAAAACCACGCAACAAGATGGTTTAGAGCACTACCCAGTATTTACGCGTAAAGCAACTACCGATGTATCTTACAAAGCTTGTGCTATTAGAATGCTAGAAGCACGCGATGTACTGTACCCGCAATTTGCAACACACAACGCTTACACTGCAGCCACTATTTTAGAAGTTGCTAAAGGCGATAACACCGGGTTTGAATTCCAGCGTTTACACGGTATGGGCGAATCTTTATTTGACCAAATCGTAAATGAAGAAAAAATTCAATGCCGTGTTTATGCACCCGTTGGCCAGCACGAAGACCTACTTGCCTACTTAGTACGTCGTTTACTAGAAAATGGCGCTAACTCATCGTTTGTAAACGCCATTGTAGATACCACTAAACCTGTTGAGTCGCTATTACCTGATCCAGTAGAAACACTGCAAGGTTTACGTAATAAGTACAATACGCAAATTAAAATGCCAATCGACTTATACGGCGATGAACGTGCTAACTCTAAAGGCATGGACTTAACCGATATTAATGTAATTACGCCATTCAAAGAAAACCTTGAAAACTGGTTTAACGATCACTTAATTGATCAAAGCCAAGTACCTGAAGGCGCATTAGCAGTTAAAAACCCAGCTAATCACAACGAAATCATCGGCCACGTTAAACTGCAATCTGGCGATGAGATGAAAGACATTTTGGCCAATGCAGAAGCGGCATTTGAGTCATGGTCGCAAACATCTGTAAAAGAGCGTGCTAATTTATTACGCCGCGTGGCAGATATTCTAGAGCGTCACCACGATGAGCTCGTAGCTATATGTATTAAAGAAGCCGGTAAAATTGCGCAAGATGGTATTGACGAAGTACGTGAAGCCGTTGATTTTTGTCGTTATTACGCGGCACGTGCAGAAGAACTTGCAAGCGATGAGCGCTTTGAAGCACGCGGTGTAATTTTATGTATTAGCCCGTGGAACTTCCCGCTTGCTATTTTCTTAGGTCAGGTGGCCGCTGCGATAGTGACTGGTAATACTGTTATTGCAAAACCTGCAGAGCAAACAAGCTTAATCGCACTTCGCGCTATTGAGTTAATGCTTTCGGTTGGCTTACCAGAGCATGTAGTACAGCCGGTGATTGCCCGCGGTTCTGAGGTAGGTAAAACAATCGTACCTGATGAGCGTATTCAGGCAGTTATGTTTACCGGTTCTACAGAAACAGGCACACTGATTTCACAAACACTGGCTGCGCGTAACGATATTCAAGTACCGTTAATTGCAGAAACCGGTGGCCAAAACTGTATGATTGTGGATTCAACAGCGCTGCCAGAGCAAGTTGTTGATGATGTAATAAGCTCAGGTTTCCAAAGCGCAGGTCAGCGTTGTTCAGCACTGCGTGTATTGTTTATACAAGAAGATGTAGCCGATGGCATTATTGAAATGCTTAAAGGCGCACTCGCCGAGCTGCATATTGGCGACCCGTCATTACTTTCTACCGATGTAGGCCCAGTAATTGATGAAAAAGCCCTTAAAACGCTAAATGATCATGTTGAATACTTAAAAGGTAATGCAACACTTCATTACGAGTGTAAGATCCCTGATAACACCGAAAATGGCGCCTACTTTTTTGCCCCTCGTTTATACGAAATCGAAGATTTATCAGTACTTAAACGTGAAGTATTTGGTCCATGTGTGCACATTGTTCGCTTTAAAGCGAATGATATCGACAACGTGATTGACCAAATTAACAACACAGGTTATGGCTTAACAATGGGTGTTCACTCACGAATTGAAGAGCGTTGTGAGTACCTAGCTAAAATGTCGCGTGCGGGTAACGTATATGTAAACCGCAACATGATTGGTGCCATTGTCGGTGTGCAACCGTTTGGTGGCCGTGGTTTATCTGGTACAGGCCCTAAAGCCGGTGGCCCTAACTACCTGCAGCGTTTAGTAAAAGAGAAAGCATCACCTGATAACGTGCAAATGACTAACCTAACGCCAGATGAGCTTGATTTACACCATTACAGCGGTGCAAACGAGCAAGTTGAAAAGTTAATGGCTAACTCAATGCGCGATGAGAAAATTTGGCGTGCAACACCGTTAAATGACCGTGTATCGGCTGTTCGTCAGCTGCTTGCTAAAGTAGCAACGGTCGAAATTATTGATGACCTAGCGGACGATTTGGCATTAACGCTTTCAGAAGCCCGTGCACAACTTAACCGTTTAGAAAAACACATGCGTAAGTTTACTACTTTGCCTGGACCTACTGGTGAATCAAACACCTTGCACCTTGAAGCACGTGGTTGTGTAGTATGTTATGCAGATAAAAGCACGTCATTTAACTTTTGGGCGCTTTCAATCATCACAGCACTTGCTGCAGGTAATACAGTAATTACGGTAGCATCAGAGCTATTTTACGATGAAGCGGTAGCCTTTAAAGATAAGTTTATTGCCACAGGCGTTGCTGAGGGCGTGTTCCAGGTTGCAAAACCTAATCAGCTACAAGCTATTTTGGCTCACCCTCACTTAGCGGGTGCGGTGGTTGCTGCACGTTCGTCTCGTTTAGGTTACTTCAGCCAACAACTTGCACAGCGTAAAGGTGCTATTTTGCCAGTAATTACTTCAGAGTATTACGATACGTTAATTAAGCGCTTAATTACTGAAAAAACGATCAGTATAGATACTACCGCATCTGGTGGTAATACTTCACTGATGACCCTAGTAGAAGATGACGAATAGCCCATCTAGTACTAATTAACTAAAAATGTAAAAAAAGGCACTTAAAAGTGCCTTTTTTTTTACCCTGCAACGTATAATGATGCTAATTTAAACAAAGCCCCATTACAGAAGTAAAAAAAATTGAAAGTCATCTCTATTTCGCAATTACAGCCTGGCATGTTTGTTCAAAGTGTTACAAAACAAACTGGGCGCATTAAAATTAAAAACCAAGGCTGGGTTAAGACTCAGGCGAGTATCGATAAGCTCAAAAAAGCGGGCATTTTAGAAATAGAGATAGATCCAGATAAAACATTAACTACACCCGAGCCCGACACTCAAGCCCCTGCGCCTAAGGCAGAGATTAAAAAACGCGACCCTTGGCTTAAAGTTCACAGTAGTGAACAAGAAATGGGCAAAGCTAAAAAGCTCTACGACGAAGCTAAAACACTTCAACAAAAGGCCTTTGGCGATATAAAAGCGGGTAGAGATATAGACATAGCGCCTTTTAAAGAACTTGCCAGTGGCTTTATGGACTCTATTTTTAGAAACCAAGATGCCCTAGCCTGCTTAACGCAAATGCGTCAAAAAGATGCTTACTTATTAGAGCACTCTATCAACGTTTCTATTTTAATGGGTATTTTTGCAAAGCACTTAGGCATAGAGCGCGACATTATTGTAGAGCTCACTACAGGTGCTTTGTTACATGACATAGGAAAAATTAAAATTCCTGACAAAGTGCTCAATAAACCGGGTCGCTTTAGTGATGACGAATTTAAAATTATGCAAAACCATGCTCTGTATTCTAAGCAAATTTTAGAAGAAGCGGGGTTAACGGGTATTGCTGTAGATATTGCTGGCCTACACCATGAGCGCTTAGACGGAAAAGGCTATCCGTTTGCCAAAAAAGGCGATGAGATAAGCCAATACGTACGTATGGCGTCAATTGTAGATGTATATGATGCACTTACGGCAGAGCGGGTATATAAAGCAGGTATGGAGCCTATAAAAGCGTTTAAAATTTTAAAAGATGGTTGCCCTGATAGCTTTGATGGTGAGCTACTTACTAAGTTTATCCAATGTATTGGCATTCACCCAGTAGGCACCTTAGTGCGCTTATCTAGCCAAAAAGTAGGCTTGGTTACACAGAGTAACCCTGAAACACCTTTAAAGCCGGTGGTTAAAACATTTTATAGTGCTAAACACGGTCGCTACACGGAAATGCAAGATATAAACTTGGCAAATAAAAAAACAGCTGACAAGCTCGAATCAACTGTTAAGCCGACCGACTACAACATTGATTTAGAGCGCTTTTACAAAAACGCTATTTTACCTTGAGTTAAAAAGTAAAGCCGCAGTTTTGCGGCTTTACTTTATTAGCTGCGCTTTATTGCGGCCAATCCTGCAAAGCTTTAATACTGAATTCATAACCATCAAAATCAAGTACACTTTGCTCTGGGGTAATTTCGCGCACTGTTAGTGCCCCTATGCTCTCCCCTTCGTGTAGCTCTCTCCCATTAAGCTTTATCCAGCGTTTATCTGCACTTGAGGAGTATATATGTGCTTGGTATTTAATGCTTGGTAGCATGGCTTGTAAACCATCTGGTAATAGCTCAACCGGTTTAACTCGAGATGAACTGCGAGAGGCCTGCGTTACTTCGTAATCTTGTTCTTGCTCCGAGTCTTTTATCGCTTGAGCAAAGGCATCTTTTAATTTACTCGGTACAGCATCAAGCTCCGGACTACTTTGCGGCGCTTGCGTGCTTGGCGTATTTTCACCATTCAGTGGTTTTCCAAGCACTTTGTACTTGCTCATATCTAAACCTGCTGAGCTTGTATTTTGTGCTTGCGGCTGCATAAATTGCGTGTTTTGGCCGTGTGCATTATAAGCAAGTGGATTATAGCTTTGCGTATTAGGTAGCTGTGCATTGTAAGTTTGCTGATTAAACGCATTTTGATTATACCCGTTAGCATTTATAGGGGGTTGCACATTGTAACCTGGTTGCTGCTGCGCCAGATTATCATTAATAGGGATATACTGCCCCTGTGGGGTAAGCAACATTTTTTGTACCCCGGTAGGTGTTTGTACATACACCAACTGCCCTTCAATCGTTGCTTTATTACTATTTTTTTCAGCCTCTGAAGAAGGTGATGTTACAGGCTTTTCGGCTTTATTTTGCGCTGTAGTTGGCTCATCTGTTACTGCTTGTTTTTGCTTTTTGCTATCAGTGCTAACAACATCAACCGGCTGGCTTGTTTTTAATAGTGCGCTGCTTTGAAACCACTTACCTGCTGTAAAGCCACCCGCTATAGCAATAAATGCTGCAATTGCGCCGCCAAGTAGCCACACCATTTTTTTATAGCGCGTAAGTGCTTGCTGCTGTTTTAACTGCGCTGACTGCAAATCATATTGCTCGGCGCTCATATCTGCTTGTTGAGATTGCTTTAATGCATCTAATAAATAAGACATAAATTACCTAACTATATAATAAACGACATGCCAACACCTACTGCAAACAAAGCAGCAAATGCTAAGTAATAATAAACACGGCCAGTGGATTTAGGTGCATTATTCTGCGCAGCCACAAAGTCCATAGGCAGTGATTCTTGGACTGATTGTTTTATAATATCACTATCAACAATAAGCTGCTGCTTAGAAAAAGCCCCGACTAACGCGCGCTCACAGACTAAATTCATTAAGCGTGGAATGCCGCCAGTTAACTGATGTACAGCTTGCATAGCATCGAGCGAAAACACGCCTTTATCACACCCGGCAATATGTAAACGATGCTTTATATACGCAACTGTTTGCCCTTGGGTGAGCGGTAATAAATGATACCGTGCTGTAATTCGCTGCGCCAACTGCCTAAGCTCAGTACGTTTTAATAATGCCTGAAGCTCTGGTTGACCCACTAAGACTATTTGTAACAGTTTTTTATGATCAGTTTCTATGTTAGTTAATAGTCGTAATTGCTCAAGCACATCGGGGGCAAGGAGCTGCGCTTCATCAATAATTAAAATTGTGTGCCCGCCCGCTTTGTTATTAGCCTCTAAGTGCTGCTTAATAATGTCGGTTAAACTTTTAAGGGTGGCATTTTGGGCATCGTAAGTAATGTTTAGCTCATCACAAATACTGGCCAAAAGCTCAAGCTCCGACAGCGCCGGATTATGGATCATTGCAACTTGAGTGTTCTCTGGCAGTTGCTCTAACATACTGCGGGTAATGGTGGTTTTGCCTGTTCCCACTTCGCCGGTTAGCAATACAAACCCGCCATCTTCGCCTAATCCATAGGTTAAGTGGGCAAGTGCCTCTTTGTGGCGTTCGCTTAAAAATAAATAATGGGGGTTGGGTGAGATCGAAAATGGCTTTTCGCTCAAGCCAAAGTAGCTTAAATACACCGCAATGTTCCTTCGTCATTAAAACTCGGCCTATAATGGCAAAAAAAACGACAAAGTAACAACGTTGTATGCGCTTTATTATTGAAATAACGTAAATTTATGTAAAACAAAAAAGCGCCGCTAAATTTAGCGGCGCTTTTGTATTAAAGCTAAGTGCTTGGCTATTTTACTTTACTTAGTTTTCGTAACGCACTAAACGTAAATACACGTCACTGGTTTTAGCATGTAAGCTATTAAGCCCGCTATCAAACTGGTAAACCCATGCTGAGCTCATCGTGCTTACCCCTGAGGTATTACTCCAGTAGTTTTGCAATTTAGTGCCTAAAAACACCTCTTCGTTAATACTTGGCTCGGTGCAGCTGTGCTCTAAAATACTGGCAAGCTCTTTAATATTAGGCACCTGCCAATCGTCGTATTCGGCAGTCGTGTCGTTTTCTGCGCCTCTAAGTGCTTCTTGCCAATTAAGTGACGGAGAAGAGCCTGTACATGTTTCAGTGTCGCTATCGTAAACTTGTCCGTAGCTACAACGTTGCCACATTAGGCCTGTTTCTGAATCTAACACTGTGCCATCGTCATAAAGAGTGAAGCGTGTGGTTGGTGTTGTTGTATCCGCCCCGTCGTAACACGTTTGCGCTGCGGCTAGTTGAAAGCTTGCGCTAAATACAGCCATTGAAAATAGTAAGCATGTTTTCATGATTTTCCCCTATCGGCTTCTGACTAAACGTACATACGCGTATTTTTCTTTCGGGTAGGCTAAGTCATTCCCGTTGCTCATATCGATAATGTACGCTTGCGATAAGCTGGTACCATCGGCTGCAGTTTGCGATGTCCAGTACGGTAAATTCACATCATCTATAGCGCCTGCTTCTGGCATATTTGGAAAAAACGCTTCATCAATTAATACGTTTTCGCCCTGCTTGCCATAATCTATTAAGCTCAACAGCTCAGTGTAAGTTGGTAAGCGCCAATTGGTACCGCCGCAAAAATCTAAGTCGTTCACTTCATTTATATAGGTTTGCACACCACAGCTTGTATCATCTGGGCAGGTGGTATTAGCGGTACTGGTATCGGTAAAGGTTGTCGTGCCTAAATCCCAAAAGTAATGATTTTGGCCATCGCGTAAGGTGGTATTAGGTAATGTACCTGATTCTACACTTTTCACTTCCCATACAAGCCCCGTTACGTTGTCGCGTATACAAGTAAAGTCGTCACTATCATCAGCTACTTCATCAGCAAACTGATTTAGCTTAGTGTAGTCAAACGCAAGGTTACCTTGGCCTGCTTTATCGAGTTGGTTGGCAAAGCTGTCTCGACCAAGCTCTGCATCTTGACCCGGAAAGTCACTACTTTGGCAATTGATACGCTGCGTATTGTTATAACACTCGCCTAGGCCACTGTCGTTAATTAACCCTAATGCTTTTGGTGATACGTCAATAAATACGGTATCGGTGTCAGTGCGCCCTTTAGAATCAGTAACAGTGACTTCAAAGCTCAATGTGGTATCTAAATCAACGTCGGAGGCAAAAAATATCGTGGTACATTGGCTAGTATTTGCCAGCGTTTCGGCATTGCCCGTTAATTGTTGCCAGCTACATGAAAACGTATCTGTTAGGGTGTCACTTTCACTTGCATCTAAGGTCACTTCCTCAAATTCTTCAACGTTTTGGTCATCTCCGGCATTGGCCACAACCAGCTCGTCTGTTTTATTTAATGTCATACTGTATTCAGTACTTGCCTCGCCGCCCTCGTCGTCGGTAACGCTTAATTGCCATATTAAATTAGTATTTGATTCAAGCAGCGGGTGGCTAAAACTTACCGTAGAGTTGTCAAAGTCGGTTACATCTAAATCAGGGCCTGAAATTAATTGCCACTGATAGCTATTAATTTGGCCATTTTCATCAGGGTCGCTCGACTCTTCAGCACTTAACGTTACGGTGTCGTTATAGGTTGAAGGTAGTGTTTCTGGGGCTGTTTGACTAACAACAGCAAGCGGTAATTGATTACTTGAGGTAATAAATATGCTCACGTTGTCACTAACTAAGCTGCCATTATCTGTTTGATAGCTTACAGATAGTACAAGTTCACTATCGGCTTTAACATCGGGCGCAGTAATTGTTTGCTCTGCACCTTCAAGCGGGAAGCCGTCCACAGATGGCCCGCTAACGCGCTGCCAAGTAAAGGTACCGTCGGCTGGTGAGCCTTGTGCGGTGATTGTAAACTCTGTTTTTTCTACAACCTGAAGATCGGTTCCGGCATTAACCGAGGTTTCAACAGCAGAGTCTTCACTACCGCCGCCTCCACCGCCACAGGCAGCCAATAAAAAACAAGATATAAGGGGAGTAAAAGCAAACGCTTTCATAAAACGCACCTATAATGTCAAATAATTACTATAGTGTAATCACTAGCAATAAAGGTGCCATTTAGAGTTATACCAATTCGCTTAATTAAGTGAACCATTTTGAGGCTGGAAAACGTGTCGCAAAATGATTAAGCATTATTGCGGATTGGTATTACATATACGTATCTTGATGAATACGCACAAACAGCTTAGTGCCTATTTTTGAGTAATCTACTTTGTATTCACGCCCATCAAGCGCCTGAATAAACAACAGCTGTTTTTCTTCGCCAAAAATATCAGCGCTACTTACATTAACAATTTCAAGGTAACGCTCTTTGGCATCACGCCGGTTTTTAGGTAGGTCCTCTTTAAATGGCTCCAAACCATTTTGAGTTACCTTTATACGTGGGTGCTGCTCTGCATTTACAATGACTAGATCAAGCTTTTTATCTTTATGGATGATGGTATTGCGACCACTCTTTATAAAAGATCTTTCTTGGCTCATTATTTTTCCTACTATCGCATTTAGTGTCCAACTTGCGATGCTATAAACCGTTCAGGTGCGCGTTTCCATTTATTTAAATCGGCACTGAACGACCAAATGTCTGTCTCTAATACACTTGCGGGTAACAGTAAATTATATCCCGTTAACAACTCAAGGTGCTTGGCTCTGTTAGCAAACATAGCTATAAGTCCAGTATAGCTAAATCCTTTAGGTGAGGTGTATTGTGTCTCTTCTATTAACCATTCTGATGGGCAATTGCCATTTTTGCAATGTTTTTGAACAGCTTGCATAAATAAATTACGCTGCTCTATCAGTAGTTTTCCGGCTATGCGTGGGTGTATAGCGCTTAAAAATTCGTCCATATCATTGAGTTTTAAACCTACTGCGTTTAATTCAAGGTGTTCAAGCCCGTCAGCCACCTTAGGAATACCGCTGTGATGTAAGTTACTAACATGTAATTGCCACTGGCCATACTTATGCTGATACACAAGTAAGGACTCACTAAGCACTAAACTGTAATAAGGTTCCTGTGTTTTTAAAAAACCAATAAAAATAGCAGCTATGCACATGCTTACTAAAAAAATTTCTATTAAGCTAATTTCACCCGGGCGCAGTAAATTAAACAGCATAATAAATACCAAACCTACGCTGCCTACAGTAAGTACTTCAATGCCATTGCGCGCCCCTTGCGCCCTGTATTTTATTATTGAACTTGGCTTACCCATATTGGTAAAAAGCCATATAAAATAAAAACATAACAATACCCCAAAGTATTATTTTTCTCATTGTTAAACAGGTTTTACACTGCGGTGGTTGCTTCATCGTTTTATCATAATTTTAGTGTTAAATGGGAACAAGTAATTAGTCTCATAAATTTTTACGCCTAACGCACAAATTTATGAGACACATAACCGCCTTTTCACGGTCTTATTTCGTACAATACTTACAATTTATTTTCAGGTATGAAAACGATGTATTCAAAACAGTCAGGTAAAGCTCTTTTTCCATTTTTAATTACGCTTCTTGTTATTTTAAGTGTGTACTTATATTTGCCATCTAGCCATGGCGAACAATCTAATTCAAGTGATACACCCACACAGGTAATGGCTCATACGGTATCGTCTCAAGAAAACACCGTTATGATTGAAGCCATAGGCAGTGCACGCGCAAACCAAGCAATTTATATAAAAAGCGCACAAAGCGATTATGTTACACACATATATTTTGAAGATGGCGACTTAGTAAGTAAAGGCCAACGCCTTGTGCAGCTGCAAAATCAGCAAGAACAATACGCTGTAAAAGAGCTAGGCATTAACTTAAAAGAAGAAAAACGTCAGTTAAGCCGCCTTACTGAGCTTTCTCGTACGCAATCTACCGCTAAATCATTATTAGAAGAGCAGCTTTCTCGCGTAGATGCCACGCATGCTCAACTAGAAAGCGCTAAAACCAAACTTGATGAAATGCTAATTACCGCGCCGTTTTCTGGCCTATTAGGCAAACGAGAAGTGTCGGTGGGTGCTTATGTAAGTAGCGATACAATTATTACAACGCTTGATGATATTAGTATTATAAAAGTTGACTTTAAAGTCCCTGAAAAATATTTATCTCAACTTAACCTAGGCATGAAAGTACATACTCAAAACGATGCCTACCCAGGGCGCACTTTTACCGGCAAAGTGACCCATATTAGTTCTCGTATCGACTCGGTTACTCGCAGTGTTGAAGTAACCGCAAGCTTTGCTAATAAATCCGGGCTATTACGCCCTGGGATGCTTTTAAACACCGCTTTGGAGCTTAGTAGTAATCAGGCGCTTATGGTGCCAGAAAAAGCCGTGATCCCACTGCAAGATAAACATTTTGTATACCAAGTAAAAGATGGTATTGCCAACAAGGTAGAAGTGCATGTTGCTGGCAGAAATAACGGCTGGGTAGCGATTGATGAAGGCCTTAGCGATGGCGAGCAAGTGATTACCGAAGGCATTATTAAAATTCGCCCTGGTAGCAAAGTAAGTGTTGAGGGTTAATCGGTGAAAATTACAGACACGAGTGTTAAACGCCCTGTTTTTGCCATAGTAATTAACTTACTACTGCTAACATTTGGCTTGGTGGCTTTTTCGATGCTACCACTTAGAGAATACCCAGATATTGAAACCCCTATTGTCAGTATTAGTACTGACTACACTGGTGCTTCGGCAGAAATAGTCGAGACAAAAATAACGCAAATATTAGAAAACCGGATATCGGGTATTGAAGGTATTAAAAGTATTAATTCTTCAAGCAGAAATGGGCGCTCTAATATCGTTATTGAGTTTGATATAAGCCGTGATATTGACGCAGCCTCAAACGATGTACGAGAGCGAGTAGCCCGCGCTCTAGATAACCTACCAGAGCAAGTGCGCCCACCAGAGGTATCTAAGTCAAACAGCGACGAGAGCCCTATTGCTTGGTTTGTACTTAACAGTGAAACCATGAACTCGCTGCAATTGAGCGATTATGCACAGCGCTTTATTGTCGACCGATTAGCCGTTGTAGATGGCGTTTCAAATGTACGTATTGGTGGTGAGCGCCAATACGCCATGAAAATTTGGCTAAACCGCCAAGCCATGGCTGCTCGTGGGATCACTTCAAGTGATATCGAAAACACCCTACGCAGTGAAAACGTAGAGCTACCAGCAGGTGAAATTGAATCTATCGACCGCGACTTTACCGTACGAACAGCGCGTAGCTATAAAGACCAACGTGATTTTCAAAACTTAGTTATTAAACGCGGTGAAGACGGCTACCTTGTGCGTTTAGGTGAAGTTGCCGATGTACATTTAGAAGCCGCCGACGATGAAAGCCTGTTCCGTGGTAACGGCCGTAACATGATTGGCCTTGGTATAGTAAAGCAAGCTAAAGCAAACACCTTAACAGTAGTAGACAACGCCCGCAGTGAACTTGAAAAAATAAAACGTAATTTGCCAGAGGGCACCACTATTCAAGACAGCTACGACTCGTCTATTTTTATTAAAGAGTCAATCAACGAAGTATATAGCACGCTTGCCATTTCTATGGGATTAGTGGTGTTAATAATATTTATCTTTTTAGGTAATATTCGCGCTACGCTTATCCCCGCCGTTACTGTGCCTGTAGCACTTGTTGGCAGCTTTATGTTTTTACTTGCCATGGGTTATTCAATCAACTTATTAACCTTACTTGCGCTGGTATTAGCGATTGGTTTGGTCGTAGATGACGCCATTGTAATGCTTGAAAATATTCACCGTCGTATTGAGCTTGGCGAACCACCTTTATTAGCGGCCTTTAGAGGTGCCCGCGAAGTAGGCTTTGCAATTATTGCGACAACGCTTGTGCTTATTTCGGTGTTTGTACCTTTAGTATTTATGGATGGGCGAATTGGCGCCTTGTTTACAGAGTTTGCAATGGCTGTAAGTGCCGCGGTGTTTTTCTCTAGTATTACTGCCCTTACCCTCTCGCCGGCGCTGTGCTCTAAAGTTTTAAAAGCGTCAGAAAAAGAAAGTAAATTTAGCCAATGGATGGACCGTGTTTTTAGCAAAGTTGAAAACAGTTACCGCCAATCGCTTACCTCAAATATGACCAAAAAATGGGGCCTAATGATAAGCCTAGTACTTGCTGGTTTTGTTAGCTACTCGTTGTTTTTGCAAGTGCCCTCTGAGCTTACGCCAAAAGAAGACCGCGGTACCTTTTTTATTATGATGAGCGGCCCTGAAGGCGCAAGTTATGAAAATAACGCTGCCAACATGGCCAAAATAGAAGAGCGCCTGCTTCCTTACTCAGAAGCTGGCGAATTAAGCCGTGTTTTAGTGCGCGTACCGGGCTGGGGCGGCAGTGGCGGTGTTGCTATCGTTGGTATGGCCGATTGGGATAAGCGCAAACGCTCTACCTGGGAAGTTATGGACGAAATAAGCGCCAAAATGACCGAAGTAACAGATGTACGTGCCTTTGCTATTATGCGCCGTGGTATTGGCGGTGGGGGTTCTTCTCGCCCCATTGAGTTTGTACTACAAGGTAACGATTACGAGCAACTTGCTGATTGGCGCGACCGCATTATAGAGCGCGCAGAAAAAAATCCAGGCTTGGTAAGAATCGATCACGACTATAAAGAAACCTTTCCACAATTTTTAGTCAGCATAGATAAAAACAAAGCCGCCGATTTAGGTGTGTCGGTATCAGATGTAGGCACCACGCTTGAAACCATGTTAGGGCAGCGCCGCGTTACCACCTTTATTGACCGAGGTGAAGAATACGATGTAATTTTAAAAGGCACTAAACAAGACTTTACAAACCCTACTGATATTTCAAATATTTACCTTAAATCACGCAGTGGTGAACTGGTCCCGCTAGATAGCCTTATAAGCTTGAAAGAAGAGGCCACAGCATCGCGCTTAAACCGTTATAACCGAATGCGCGCCATCACACTAAGCGCTAATCTTGCGGACGGTTATACACTTGAACAAGCACTTAACTTTTTAAACAAAGTAGCTGCAGAAGAAAACGACATTGACGGCGCTGTAGATTATAAAGGTGAATCACAATTATATTACGAAGGCGCATCGGCCATGACCTATGTATTTGTGCTTGCCCTAACTGTGACCTTTTTAGTTTTAGCTGCGCAATTTGAAAGCTTTATGCACCCGTTTATCATTATGCTAACAGTACCACTTGGCCTAATGGGCGCTATGTTTGGCCTATGGGCAACGGGCTTAACGCTTAATATTTATAGCCAAATTGGTATTGTAATGCTGATAGGTTTAAGCGCTAAAAATGGTATTTTAATAGTCGAATTTACCAACCAACTGCGTGATAAAGGCGTAGAATTTAGCGAGGCTATTTTGCAAGCGGCCACTCAGCGCCTGCGCCCAATAATAATGACCTCTCTGACTACGGTAATGAGCGCAGTGCCTTTAGTATTGGCATCAGGCCCAGGCGCAGAGAGCCGCATGGTAATTGGTGTGGTGGTATTTACAGGGGTTATTGTATCAACATTGCTAACGCTTTATGTTGTGCCTGCGGCGTATTATGCCCTAGCCCGCAACACACAGTCGCCAGAGTTTTTACAGCAAAAATTAAATAAGCAAGCCGACTCTCACCCGCTAAAAGACAGCGAAGAAATTTAACTGAGCTTACACTGCGCCGTAACTTGCTGTTACGGCGTATTCAATTTATGCTCGCCTTAATACTGTAACAGACATAATTAGGACAACTTATGAGCACATCAACACAACTAGCAACATTTGGTGGAGGCTGTTTTTGGTGTATAGACGCTGCATTCAGACGAGTAAAAGGTGTACTAAACGTAAGCTCAGGTTACACCGGCGGCCATACCGACAACCCCACGTATAAATCGGTCTGCTCTGGTACAACAGGCCATGCCGAGGTTGTGCAACTGGAATTTGACAGCGCTGTAGTGAGTTTTGAAACACTGCTTAGCATGTTTTTTACGTTACACGATGCCACGCAATTAAATCGCCAAGGTAACGATATTGGCACACAGTATAGAAGTGTTGTTTATTACCACAACGATGCACAATTAAGTCAAACCAATGAGCTGATAGCTCAGCTACAAAACCATATTAGCGAGCCAATAGTGACAGAGGTTAGCCCTGCTACCACATATTACCCAGCGGAGCATTATCATCAAGATTACTACAACGAAAACCCACAGCAGGGCTACTGTAGTATTTTAATTGCGCCTAAGTTACACAAGTTTGAAACTGTATTTAAAGAATTTTTAGCTGACTAGCTAATTTGCGTTGTTAAAACAATTCTAATACCAAT
>BJUT01000024.1 GCA_007988745.1 Pseudoalteromonas atlantica | reverse complement strand
GTTTGGTTAAATTAGTTCACATGCTGAGTAAAAAAATTAGCTTTTTATAAGTGATAACATTTGCTGCTCATCAAACGAAGTAAAGCTCATTGATTTATCGGTAAATAATGCATCAACAAGCGCTTGCTTATCTTGCTGCATTTTAAATACCTTTTGCTCAATTGAGTTACTCATAATTAATTTATAAACAAACACAGGATTTGTTTGGCCAATACGATAAGCACGATCGGTGGCTTGTTTTTCAACAGCCGGGTTCCACCATGGATCAAAGTGAATAACGGTATCGGCTTGAGTTAAGTTAAGCCCAGTACCGCCTGCTTTTAAACTGATTAAAAACACCGAGGTTTTGCCACTGGTAAACTCATCAATAACTTTGTCGCGATGACGCGTTTGCCCAGTTAGCATACTAAAATTAATATTTATGTTGTTTAAACGCTCAGCAATTAAATCGAGCGCAGAGGTAAATTGACTAAAAATAATCACTTTACGACCAAGGCTTAGCATTAACGGCAAATGCGTAGTTAGCCATTCTAATTTTGCTGAACCTGCTTGTGTTTCTGGCTCAATTAATTTTGGATGACAACAAATTTGCCTTAGCTTTAGTAGCGCTTCTAAAAATGCGAGCTTACTTTTTTGTGCGCCTTGCTCAGCAAATAAGTCGATGAGCTTTTCTTCTAAGGCGCGCGTAATACCTTGGTACATATCTTTTTGCTTAGGTTCAAACTCAAACTCTTTTAACAGCTCTGTTTTTTGTGGTAGCTCTTGAGCTACCTGCGCTTTTGTGCGGCGTAATATAAACGGCATAATAAGCGCTTTTAGTTGCTCAGCTCGCTCTGAATCGGCTTCGCGCTCAATAGGTGTTTGAAAGTGCTGTTTAAAGTGCGCTTGCGAGCCAAGTAATGAAGGCATTGCAAAGTCGAGTAACGACTTAAGCTCAAACAAATTATTTTCGATAGGCGTACCGCTTAAACATAACTTAAAGTCGGCATTTAAACGCTTAACTAAGCGCGAGACTTGTGCAGTATCGTTTTTAATATATTGCGCTTCATCTAAAATAATATTTTCAAAATAAAGTGGCGAGTAATAAGCAATATCACGCTTTAATAATGGGTAAGTAGTTAAAATACATTGCGCTTGCGCTAAATGTTGTAAAGGCTCATTACGTTGCGAGCCAAAAATAGTGGTTACCTTAAGGCTTTTAGCAAATTTGGTTATTTCGTTTTGCCAATTACTTACCAAACTTGTAGGGCACACTATAAGAGTAGGCCCCGCTTGCGGGCGATTAAAACTGCTGGCTAAAAAGGCAATAACTTGTAGCGTTTTGCCAAGCCCCATGTCATCAGCAAGTATGCCACCTAATTGGTGGCGCTTTAAAAAGCTAAGCCAATCAACGCCTTGTTGCTGGTATTCACGTAGTGTTACCGACTCATTTAAACCGTGTAAGGGCACCACTGGCATTGCCTGCTCGGTGTTGTTTAACTCATCAAGATAACGCTCCAATGAGTCATCATGAAGGTCTATAGTAACTGCGGTATGCTTTACCAGCTCAGGTAAATAAGAAAGCGGGATATTAAATTCATCGCGTGTTTTTACAAATTCAAAGCGTTGTTTAAATTCGGTCAGTAAATTAATGGCGGCTTTACTAATAACACCAAATTGACGCCCAACAGGATAGTAATAAAACAGCTCACTTTGACGATTTAACGATTGATACGTGGCATCATCGGTATTAAAAAGTACAGCGGCTTTGGCATCACTTAATTGCACTTTACAATGCATTTGGTGACCTGCAGCACGGTTTACATCGAGTGTAACGTGCCCTTGGGGGTCGGCTACATTTACTTTAGTTTGAGTTACCTGCCAGCCACGCTTTTTAAAGCCAGGGAATACTTCGTAAACAAGCCAATGTAAATGTATAGGTGATTGTTTATTAAATATAAACTCACTTTGTAAACCCCCTTTACAAAACTCAAAACCTAAATTTACTAACTCATTTGTTACTGTGTTTTCAAATGCACTATTTATTAAACTCGCGGGTGCTGTTCCCGCTAAATAATTTTTATTTTTATATTTAAATAATAGCGAAACTTTAAGCCCTTGCTCATCCATAGTGGCTTTTAAAACAGCATTACCAAGTTGCTTAACATTGACTTGTTCGTTATTCGGATGCGGAATAACACCGGCCCCAAAATTGTCGGCAAGTTGTTTATAAATGCGATCAAAATTAGCATCGTGAAGTGCGGGAATTGATTGTAAATGTGCTATTTCGTCGGCGCTAAGCTGTGTTCTGATCCGGCCGACTTTAAAGTGATCGAGGTCTAAATAAGCGGGCGGCGTGGTTTTTATCAATGCCCAATTTTTACTGTGTTCAAGCTCAATAATTAATTGCGATAACTCGTTTTGTTGCTGCCAATTAAAGTTAAGCGATTGCCCAGTTTGCGCTTTAATAGCAACACGAGAGCGTTGTAAAAATAAACGGTCGGTGGCAATTAATTGTTGTAAAGCGCTAAAGCCCCATTGACCTTTTAGCTCTAAATTACCCACTGCATTTTGTGAGCGAATCCAACTAAAGAGTCTAAAGTCACTTTCGAGCAAATCGTTTGGCGTTACAAAGCTATTTAATTGTTGCTCAGTTAAATTGCGCCCGAGCGTGTAATTATTATTTTTGTCGTAATTGGCAATTTTTGGCGTTAAAAATACTTTATTGTTTTCAATGTCTAATACAAATAAAAGAACTTGCGAAGGAGCTTTAGCATCAACACTTTTAAGTGCTGTTAGTTCACTAAACCAATCGTTAATAAAGTAGTCTTCTCCGTATTCACCTGAGTGCTCTATTTTAAGTTTAAATAATACAGCGGCTAAGTGCCTACATTTGGTTTTAGCATTACAGGTACAATGCGTATCAACAGAGTAACCAGTAGGTACTTTACTGATCTCAATGCGTTGGTTAAATGCTGATCCGGTGTCGCCTTGTACCGTTGAATCAATAACAGCAAAATCACTGCTGTGCTCTAACCAACTAATTTGGCCGTTTTTATAATACTCTTTGCCTTTATCGAGCACGTTTGGCCTAAACAGCTTTTTTATAAAGCGCTCAGAAAGAGGGAACAAGGTTGCCTGCTCATTTTTTATTTCTTCAAAAATAGCCAGTAAATCATTTTTTGATAAGTTAGCAGACATGTCACTCTAAGTATTAAATTTTTAAAATAATTCTGCCAGTATATTCTTTAACTGCGCACAGCAAAAGCAATATTAACGTTATATAAACTGGTTGGAGCTGCTAGGTTAGTAAAAAATCGGTTTATACGTACTTTATGGCACTTTATCTGCCAATATGAGAATAGGTAAACAGCAAATACACATGTTACAAACAATTTATTAACAACGCAGGGGCTTTACAGATCAGTTTTTTACTAACAAATTAAGATCCAGCATCAAATAGTCGTAAAAACTAAATTCAGTTAGTAAAAATGTGATCTTTAGAGCAAAAATGAGGGATTTATGGGTTATAAATAGCAAAAAAGATCAGGATTTTACTAAGTAAAAAGCCCATCAGATCAGAATTTAACTAACCTAACAGGCTTTTAAGATCACTATTTTACTAAGTAATAAGGGGCTAATTAAACGCGCTTAACAGCTTAGTAAGTTGTTCTAAGCGTTTGTCAGTCAACACTTTATTATCTATTTTAATAGATACGTCACCACTTTTTAAATTGCGTTGTACGTTTATAAAGTTGTTTTCAAATACAGCTTCACGTTTAGCAACCGCGCTAGGCTCGGTAGTTAAACGTTTAGTAATTACCATTGCGCGCTTGTCGTCGCTTGTAATGGCGTTAATCTCATCGTCTGTATGTAATTCGCTAACTAGGGCATTAAACGCCTGCTCGTCGCGCTCCTTTGCACTAACAAGCTTTTTAGCGACTTCTCTGCCTACGTGATTAGCCGTGGGGTAAAGTGAAATTACATCAGCGGGTATTTGCTCGTACGCTTTAATGGCATCTGCAATTGCGGTGTGCGATACACCTTCAATAGCGGCAATTTCGCGATAAGAGCCTTTTTTACCTTGCTCAATAAGATCGTTTTTAGTTTGTTGATAAGCTTGCCCTAGCTCCCAAAGGCTTGGAGCTATGTACTGATCTGAAGATACAGCTAAAATTTTAGCGTCTTGCTCGGTAAAATCAGGAGAGCTTAAAACTAAATAATCGGCATTACCTAAAATACATGCCTTTCGACGACGTGAACCGGCAAGTACTAAGTTAGTATTTCCCTGATCCCAAAGTAAAGCAGGGTGTTGATTACGTCCATCTTCACTGATTGCAGGTAAAATATCAGAAACCGACTTTTCGTTTAATAGCGCTTGTACACGGCGGTTTTTACCGTAAACCGTGGTGCTAGATTCAATATCTGCATGAGCAATAACTTTACACACTAAGGTTATTTCGCGTGTAGGGTCGCTTGGCGCAGGCATTCTTATTACATCACCAGCGCTTGCTTGCTCAAGTAATGCATCAAGGCTGCTATTGCCTACGGCAGTTGCAAATGGATCTAAGCGGGTGTCGTTTTTACGTTTTGTAGCCATTTTTATGTAACATCCTTACTTAGTGTTGTTAAGTGATGATTGGGTTGACTCCCAATTAGAACGAATAAGCATTTCTAATTCGTCCACAACATCTTTAATATTTTCTTGCGCGCGTAATAAAGACTCGCGACTTGCTAAACTATCCGATGCTTTTTGATCAAATATGGTATTAAAAGACGATGAACTAGCCGTAATTGCCGAGCTGTGATTAATTGGGTAGCTCATTACTTGGCGGCCAAACGCACTACGTACATCTTTAACAATATCGCGCTGTGAATGATTACCCTTAACGTAATTGGTCACTAAAAACTGCATAAAGTCCCAACCTTCATGACCAAGTGCCGCTACTGTGTGGTAAATCTCACCTAAACGCTTTAGATATTTATTGTTAGCATCAAAATCTACAGCTTCTGGATGAACCGGGATAAGCATCGCCGTAGAGGCCATTAAAGCATTATAAAACATAAAGTTAAGTGTAGGAGCTGTGTCGATTAAAATAATATCAAATTCGTCTTTAACCGGCTCAATAACCTTTTCTAAAAGCTTGTGATAATGACGTGTTTGTTCGTAATTAGAGGTGTCTTTTAAAAGTGTTGCGGTCTCGTGTTCAAAGTAAAAGTCATCCATACCTGAGGGTAAAACACGAATATTTGGAATATGCGTAGTCACAAAAGCACTAGAAACAAACTCTGGCCAGGTTTCGCCTTCGTCTAAATCAATACAATCACGCATTAAGTCGCCTACCGTAACAGGGTCGTGATCGTTAGAAGGGAAAAAGCTAGAAGACGAACCTTGAGGATCTAAATCAATAATACCGATACGATAACGTTTGATATTAGTCGTCGCCAACGCAGCAGCAATATTAACCATACTGGTTGTTTTACCACAGCCACCTTTAAGTGAATTAATAACAATAACTTGGAGTTTATCGTTAGCAGTGCGGTGATCTGGCTGAATATCCATGATATCGGCCATCGCAAAAATATTAACTAACGTGTACGCATAGTGCCCATTTGCACCACGCTTAATATTTAAATCATCAAAGTCACCATTGTCATGACGACGTTTTAAGGTACGATTATTACACCCTAATAAATCTGCTGCTGCTTTTTGGGTGTAAGTTCTTAATTCTTTTTCTTCTGATTTAAGATGAGCGCGATAGTGTTGTATGCGTCCTTTTAAAGATTTTTCAGCAACTTCGGCTGTTGCTTTTAAAAGCCGGTAAGTACTTAGCGCGTTATTATTGATAGACATACTTTCTTCCTCAAAGTTAGGCAGTTAGTATAATGTCCATTCAAATAGCTGTAAACAACTATTTAAGGCGACATGCGTTTTAATAACAAGACATTTAAAAATATTTTTACACCTTTAAGATTGCTTAGTATAAATAAAGAAGTTTAAAGGTGGTTAAATATATAAGGTAATAAAGGTTAAGGGTGTATAATAGCTATATAACTATATGATATTTATAAATAATGTTAAAAAAAGCAGATCACCTTTATACTTGGTTAAGATCAGATCTTAATCTACATGCAGATCAGCTTTTTACTAAGCCTTATTTAATTATTAGAGTTATGCACAACTTACTCAATAAGTTATGTACAAAATGGCTGTGTGAGATCAGTTTTTTACTAAGTAAATTATAAAGTTATACACTTAAGCTTACGAAGAACAGGGCGTTTAATTGGTATAGATCTGATCTGTAGTAAGTACAGATCAGATCTATGCTAACTCGAAGTGCTGTTATCCACAGCAGGTATTTATTTTACTAACGTTTGTCGTGTAAAAAGTTTAAAAATAGCGCTTTTAATGGACAAAAAATAAATTGAGTTAGTAAAAATTTAGCTTGAGAAGCTTATCTTAGTAAAATAGTGATCTGAAATTAAGCTTATCACTCACTACTTAGTATAATAATGATCCGTTACGTTTATTTATACTCGGATCAGTTTTATACTAACTTAAACATTTAACTTTTGTTGCTTAATGTGTTGTTATTAGCTGTCGCAATAAAAAATGGAAATCAGAACAATGAGCCGAAAGGTCAACATCTCGGTAGATAACTTGCCCGATACACTTAGGGGCCAAATACACGGGGTGGAAAGTGCAATAGATAACGAAAGTTTAGCACTATTTACAGATAACAAAGATGTGCGAATTTCTATCGAAAATGCCGCTCATGGGTTACGTGCTTATTCAAACACGTTTAACCACTATGATTTATGGGGGCGTTTTGTACGTTCTGGGCATAAAAAATTGCCATTGGAAGAAGCACCTAAAAAAACAATTATTACGCGTAAAATATCCGAAAAAGTAGATGGTATTTTATATGACGGCGAAATAAAAATTACACCGGCCGTTGTAAGCACGCGTAAAGATGGCGAAGACGTAGAATATTTAGTGTGGCCATCGGATAGAGAAGAAAAAGTTGAGCGCGCGTTAATTCGCCTTGCATCGAAAGGTAAAATCGTAAAAATCAATTTTAAGTCCGGTATTCAATATGCCGTGGTTTTTTCGATGAACGAATTAGCCCAAGAACTTAAAGCGGTTGGCCAATCAATGCCATACCCACAAATTAAAGAATCATTAGAAGCACTTCAAGGTTCTAAACTTTCATTTAAATACTCGGCTACTGATACTAAAAATACAGATATTGATGACTCTTTTTATGAGTCAAACATGAACTTTTTATCATCTCTTCACTTTAGTGGTAAAAAAGGCCAAGGCGGCAACGTTAAATGTGTTGCATGTTTAAATGCATTTGTTCATAACATGATTGATAACCTTGAATACAAAGGATATTACTTTAACAGTGCGCAAGAGTTAAAACGTGGTTTATCGCGTTGGATGATGCTGCGTTTATACCACCTTTGGCGTTATGCCGCGCCTGGTAAAACGTATCATTTTAGATTGCTATCTATTATGGAAAAATACGGCTCTATTTATTCAACCGACGATATCACAGAAAACAAATTAAAAGCATTACGCCGTGATATGACCACAACAATGAAAGACTTGATTGAGAAAGGGGCTATTTCAGAATACAGCATTACTAATGTAAAAGATGATAAAACCGGTAATATTATTGATTACACCTATGAAATGCATCCTTCTGATCAGTTTTGTGATGAGATACTCACGCTCAATAAGCACAATAAGCGTATTGAGATTCAAGGTGGTAAACGAATTGTCGAAAACGCAGTTTTAATTGATGAAGATAAAATAGAAGAAATAGTCGAAAAATAACAACGGTTAAAATAATAGACTACTTACCAAAAAGGCCACACAGTGTGGCCTTTTTAACATAATTAATTATCTACTTGTTCTAAGTAAAGCCTATCCACTAAAAAGTCATACTCTTTTTTTCTCGGGTGAGACTCTGGTTTTTGATAATCTGGCAAAGTACCTAACTTAACATCGGGCTGTGGGTTAATTAAAATAAACGGCAATGCAGCACTTACGTGATACCTATTTTCTGCGGTATACCTAACATTAACTTGGGGGCTTACTCGGGTAGGGCGGCGAATTCTTAACTTTTCTTTTTCACCTAAACTAGCTACTCGCATTTGCTCTTGTGCAACAAGGGACTGCCATTTTTGTTGGTCGATCATTCTTGGATTTCTATAACCAGCAGATTTATCGAGCATTTCAAGTGCCATTTTTTTAGTTAGAGTTTTAGTTGCATGCTTATGCATCCAAGTAAATCTCACTGAAAAAGGGGACTCACTTTGAAAATGAATTTTTCGATAGGCTGCAAGAGTGATTAAATTTGGAACCGCGTTATGAACAGCTTCAAATCGAGCATCGTTATTATCGATAGCCAAAACACACTCCTTAAAAGCAGCCTTAGCTTTATTAACTTGTTGTATTCGGCTAGTTAATGCTGCGACATCTGCATTTTTTAGAACCAAAAGCCCAGGATGACGCTTGAGTACTCTACTACTTAAACTTTCTTTTTTATAAATATCAGTAAACGAATTTAAAATTGCCCTATGAGCAATTTCGCCGGTTAATTTTTTTACAGGAATTGACTCGGGAATAATATTTTCATCAACACTATTTATATCTGGTAGCTGATAATACTCAGCCTTTGAATATTCACAGATACGTAATTCATCAATCAATAACGATGTTAATTCATTCATTAAATCAAACTGACTTCTTATTTGTACTTTAGAAACCATAACCACCCTGAGAACACATCTTACTTATGTAATTATTAAGTTTAACCCTTTGCTTTGTCTTTTTAAAGTTTATTTATTTCACTAATGCTAAGATTACATTTAATTGAAATTTAGTACGATGTGTTCTTTTACGTTGTTTGCTTATGCTTGTGAGATTTGGTGCGTGAATATTTGCATATAACAGAAAGAACTAACGAACCCAGGCGTGATCAATACACTTATGTTTATTTAAAAATTTGTTGTAACGCAGGTAAATGCTAGGGCGATGTATACTTTTATATATTATCGCTCTGTGTAAAATAGTTATTGAGCCTTTAGTTTAAGGCCAGCAATCAATTTTTTGGTTCGACACTTTAGATAGTGTTGGGCACTCATTGTATAATTACTTATAAGTGATACTTGTAATACAGCGCTAGGCTCCTGTAAGGGGGAAGGCTGCTCCGTGAAAATGAACTCTATACAACTTAATATTTAAAGTAGTCGTTCATACAGACTGTTTTTAGTAGCCCTAATTAGAGTACTGGCATCGTCTAACAACCTGATCACAGTTGTACAGAATAAAGTGGACTTATTATTATAGCTTTACATAACCCTGAATCACTTAGCACACACTCAAGATAAATTCTAGTCACTTGGTTGATTTAATTAAATTACCACTGTAAAGTTAAGATTACATTTAACCGACTTTAAGTATGATGTGTTCCTAGTGAAACTGTTAACTTTAAGGCTTTGAATTCAATTTGGTTTGGGATGGTTAAAAAAACGCCTTCATATATTCAACTTATTGTATTTAAATAAAAATAGTAAAATTAAAACACGCTTAAAACTAAGCCTGAGCAGCCTTAAAATCATAAATAACCTTATATATATTTAACTCATAACAAATTAGTTGGTAAATAGTGAATATAGTCCTTGAACTTAGGGCCATGCATACGTTAATTTCTTTATATCAGGTAAAGTAGGAATGAGGAAAGAACATGCAATCGTGGAACCCAAATAGCTGGAGAGAACTGCCAATACTGCAGCAGCCACAGTACCCAGATCAAGAAGAACTGAAAACAGTAGAAAGCCAGTTAAAGAGTGCTCCGCCACTTGTTTTCGCAGAAGAAACAAGAAGCCTCTTTAAACAATTAGAAGATGTATGTGAAGGTCGTGCATTTTTACTTCAAGGTGGCGACTGTGCCGAATCATTTAGCGACTTTAATGCCGCTAATATTCGCGATACATTTAAAACCATTTTACAAATGGCTGTTGTTTTAACATACGGCGGTAAATGCCCAGTTGTTAAAATTGCACGTATGGCAGGTCAATACGCTAAACCACGCTCTGCAGATTTAGAAACTATTGACGGTGTATCTTTACCATCTTACCGTGGTGATATTGTAAATAGCTTTGAGTTTACAGAAGAAGCACGTATTCCCGATCCACAACGTTTAATGAAGGCATACCACAACAGTGCTGCTACATTAAACTTACTTCGTGCATTTGCACAAGGTGGCTTAGCAGATTTACACCAAGTGAATCGCTGGAACATGGGCTTTGTAGCCGCTAATCCGCAAAAAGAGCGATTCCAACAGCTTGCTGACAAAATTCAAGACGCACTTGAATTTATGGAAGTATGTGGCATTAATTCTACTATTGCGCCAAGCCTTAAAGAAACCGACTTATACACGTCTCACGAAGCGTTATTGCTAGGCTATGAAGAAGCACTAACTCGTCGCGATCACCTATCTGGTGACTGGTACGACTGTTCTGCGCACTTTGTGTGGATTGGTGAGCGTACACGCCAATTAGACCATGCACACATTGAGTTTTTCAAAGGTATTAAAAACCCTATTGGTGTTAAAGTTGGTCCAGGAATGGACCCAGATGACCTAATTCGTTTAATTGATGCAGTAAACCCAGATAACATTCCGGGTCGTTTAACGCTAATTACACGTATGGGTGCCGACGTACTGCCAGAAAAACTTCCAGCACTTGTAAGACGTGTTCAGCAAGAAGGCCGTAAAGTTATTTGGAGCTCGGATCCAATGCACGGTAACACTGAAAAAGCGACATCAGGCTATAAAACGCGTAGCTTCGATAATATCATGCGCGAAATTAGCCAGTTTTTTGGTGTACACAAAGCTGAAGGTTCATACGCAGGTGGTATCCACTTAGAAATGACTGGCCAGCACGTTACAGAGTGTACCGGTGGTGCATACGGTTTATCTGACGATGACCTAGCGCAACGTTACAAAACACAATGTGACCCGCGTCTAAATGCAGACCAAGTATTAGAGGTAGGCTTTTTAGTAGCTGACTTATTAAAAGACTCTCGTAAGTAATAAATAAAAAACTAAAGCCGCATTATGCGGCTTTTTTTAGCAAAACAGTAAATTAGTTGGTTAGTACTTACGTCGCTCGAGGTTACTGTCTATTAAGATTTTTGCAGATATTTCCTCTACAGAATGATGGGTAGAATTAAAGTATGCAATTTTATGTCGCTTATAAAGCATTTCAACTTCACGCACTTCAATTCGGCATTGTCTTATTGATGCGTATTTAGAATTTGCCATACGGCGGTGTCTAATTGCAGCCAAACGCTCAGGGTCAATAGTTAACCCAAATAACTTATGTTTGTAAGGGAGTAAACATTTAGGTAGTCCCTCACTCTCTAAGTCGTCTTCAGTTATCGGGTAATTTGCAGCCTTAATGCCGTACTGTAGGGCTAAGTACAAGCTTGTTGGTGTTTTACCGCTTCTGCTAACACCTACTAAAATAATATCGGCTTCAGAAAAGTTTTTAATATTTCCGCCATCATCATTCATAAGGGCATAGTTAACCGCATCTATTCTAAAGTCATAACTTTTTTCATGAATAGAGTGGGTACGATGCATTTTTGGCACTGGCGCAACATTAAGCTCTTTTTCTATTTTTTCACTGTAAGTAGACAAAAAATCATACGCGATTGCATCGGCCGATTTAATAATTTCACTTAAGTTGTGATTTACGAAGGTAAAGAATACAAATGGCTTCTCACCTTCTTTTGCAGCAGTTGCGTTTATTAACGCTTTAATTTCATTTGCTTTTTCTTCTGTTTCTACAAAAGGAATAGTTTTATGATTAAATTCAACCGGAAATAACGACAAAGTCGCGTGACCAAACACTTCGGAGGTAATAGCTGTGCCGTCTGATATATAAAAAGCAGTTCTCATAGTTAACCTTTTTATTACGTTTAATCCCTAAAATGGCTTACTCACGGTTTACGTGAGGTCTAATGCCAGTGTAGAATGAAGGTGACCTTTATAAAAGGTTTTCTTTCTTAACTCTCACAGTTACAACTACAATTTGTTTTTTGGAGAAAGACCCGTGCAAGAATACGTTCTCTGGTATCAAGAGCTTGGTATGCAAGATGTTCCTCGTGTTGGCGGCAAAAATGCCTCACTGGGTGAAATGATTTCAAACCTCGCTAACGCAGGTGTACAGGTTCCGGGTGGTTTTGCCACTACAGCCGACGCTTTCAATGAGTTTTTAGAGCAATCTGGACTCAATGCAAAAATTCACGACATTTTAGATACGCTTGATGTTGATGATGTAAATACACTCGCTAAAGTCGGTGCCGATATCCGCCAATGGATTATCGATACCCCATTCCAACCTAACCTAGACCAAGCCATTCGCGACGCATACAGCCAACTTCATGGCGATACATCAGCCGATGTATCATTTGCAGTACGCTCATCAGCCACCGCTGAAGATATGCCAGATGCATCATTCGCAGGCCAACAAGAAACCTTCCTTAACGTTCGTGGTATCGACTCAGTAATGGTCGCTATTAAACACGTATTTGCTTCTTTATTTAACGACCGCGCCATATCGTACCGTGTTCACCAAGGTTACGATCACCGTGGTGTTGCACTATCTGCTGGTATTCAGCGTATGGTACGTTCAGATAAATCAGCATCAGGTGTTATGTTTAGTATTGATACAGAGTCTGGTTTTGAAGACGTTGTATTTGTTACTTCAAGCTACGGTTTAGGTGAAATGGTTGTACAGGGCGCAGTAAACCCTGATGAATTTTATGTTCATAAACCAACATTACAAAAAGGGTTGCCATCAGTAGTACGTCGTAATATTGGCTCAAAAGCCATTCAAATGATTTACTCAACAGATGAGGCACACGGCAAACAAGTAGAAATTGTTGATGTAGAGCCAAGCCTTTCAAACAAATTTTCAATTACAGATGAAGAAGTGCAAGAACTTGCAAAACAAGCTGTAATAATCGAAAAGCACTACGGTCGTCCTATGGACATCGAATGGGCAAAAGACGGAAACGATGGCAAATTGTACATAGTACAAGCGCGCCCAGAAACCGTTCGCTCAAACGAAGATGCCAATATTATGGAGCGTTTTCAATTAAATGGCACAAGCAATGTCATTGCTGAAGGCCGCGCAATTGGTCATAAAATTGGTAGTGGTGTTGTTCGTGTACTTGATTCAATTAAAGAAATGGACCAAGTACAAGAAGGCGACATTTTAGTTACCGACATGACAGACCCAGATTGGGAACCTATCATGAAGCGCGCCGCGGCTATTGTTACAAACCGTGGTGGGCGTACGTGTCACGCAGCAATTATTGCCCGTGAACTTGGTATTCCTGCGGTAGTTGGCTGTGGTAACGCAACCGATTTAATTAAAGCAGGCCAAGAAGTAACGGTATCATGTGCTGAAGGCGATACAGGTTACATCTACGAAGGTATTTTAGATTTTGAAATATTAACGTCGCGCGTTGATAAAATGCCAGAACTACCAATGAAAGTGATGATGAACGTAGGTAATCCAGACCGCGCGTTTGACTTTGCACGTTTACCACATGCAGGTGTTGGCCTTGCCCGTGTTGAATTTGTAATAAACCGCATGATTGGTGTTCACCCTAAAGCGCTATTAAATTTTGATGCACAATCACCTGCGTTACAAGCAGAAATTACCGACATTATTGCCGGATACGAATCGCCGGTAGAGTTTTATATCTCTAAATTAGTAGAAGGTATTTCAACGCTAGGCTGTGCCTTTGCACCAGAGCGTGTAATTGTGCGTATGTCTGATTTTAAATCAAACGAATATGCAAACTTAGTAGGTGGTGAGCAGTACGAACCTGAAGAAGAAAACCCAATGATTGGTTTTCGTGGTGCTGCACGTTATATCTCTGAAGACTTCCGTGATTGTTTTGCCCTTGAGTGTGAAGCAATTAAACGCGTAAGAAACACCATGGGTATGACCAACATTGAAATCATGATCCCATTCGTACGTACCCTTGAAGAAGGTAAACGTGTTATCGAATTACTAGAAGAGCATGGCCTTAAACGTGGTGAAAATGGTCTAAAAGTTATCATGATGTGCGAGCTTCCTTCAAATGCATTACTTGCCGATGAATTTTTAGAGATGTTCGATGGTTTTTCTATCGGCTCTAACGATTTAACTCAGCTAACACTTGGTCTTGACCGTGACTCAGGCCTAATCGCACATTTATTTGATGAGCGTAATCCTGCGATTAAAAAGCTACTTTCTATGGCAATTAAAACCGCTAAAGAAAAGGGCAAGTATGTAGGTATTTGTGGTCAAGGTCCTTCAGATCATGAAGACTTTGCAGCATGGTTAGTACAGCAGGGCATTGATTCTGTTTCACTAAATCCAGATACAGTACTAGAAACATGGTTATACCTAGCAGACAAACTTGCTAAATAATCATCAGTACCCGTAACAAGTAAAAATGCCAGCAATTATGCTGGCATTTTTGTATCTGGGCTAAATTACCGTGCTAATTTTTTATCTAAATAATTACACGATTTAGTTAAGGCTTTTTGGCAAAGCTTTAAATAATGCCTCGCTTTTGGGTAATAAAACGAAAAGCACAGTAACCCCGCCATAAAAAATATTAGTGACGGGCCTGGCACTACAGCAAAAAATAGCCCCAGCAAAATAAACAACACACCTATGATCTGTAATAGTAATTTTTTCATATAAAGCTCTACACTGTGGTTTAACTTGATTATAAATACAGAACCTCAAAATACGATAAAAAGAGTGTTACAAACTGTAAAATCTTCAATTTCTATTAGCCATCACCATGATATAATTACACAAATGCCTTAAATTATCGCCGTCATGATAGCAACAATTACACAGCAAGATGCAGCGACCGAGCTTGTCGCAAACTACTTAAGTACACTTAAAAATCAGGGATTTAGTGGAGACACCGATGCAAGCTATGCAACGCGTTTAACCGCCTCTACCGATAACAGTATTTATCAGCAAATCCCACAAGGTGTTATTTTTCCTAAAACCGAAAAAGACATTCAACTGGCATTGCAAACAGCATCTCGCGACCCATTTTTGTCGCTTACTTTTGGCCCTCGTGGTGGTGGTACAGGTACTAATGGGCAATCACTCACACCAGGAATAGTGGTTGATTTGTCTCGCTACATGCGGGAAATACTCGAAATTAACGTTGAGGAAGGTTGGGTTAGAGTACAAACAGGTGTAATTAAAGATCAATTAAACGACTTTTTAAAACCGTACGGCTTTTTCTTCTCACCCGACTTATCAACCAGTAACCGAGCAACCATTGGCGGAATGATCAGTACTGATGCATCAGGTCAAGGTTCATTAGTGTACGGTAAAACCAGCGACCATGTTTTAGGACTTACTACCTATTTAGTCGATGGCAGCCCAATGGTGACATCACCAATAGACATAGAAAAAGCTAAAGTAATAGCCGAGCAAGAATCATTAATCGGTAGCCTTTACAAAACAGTATTGGAAATTTCTTTAAATGAGCGCCAAGCTATTTTAGAAAAATTTCCACGCTTAAATCGCTTTTTAACAGGCTACGACCTAGAGCATGTGCTAAGTGATGACTTACAAACTTTTGATATGAGTAGGCTAATTACCGGATCAGAAGGCTCGCTTGGTATAGTTACTGAAGCTAAATTAAACTTAACTCCCATAGCCGAATTTAAAACACTGATAAATATTAAATACGACAGTTTTGATTCGGCACTTCGCCACTCTCCCTTTTTAGTTGATGCGCGTGCAACATCGGTAGAAACAGTCGATAGCAAAGTATTAAACCTGGCTCGCGAAGATATTATTTGGCATTCAGTATCGGACTTAATAACCGATGTACCAAATAAAGATATGCAAGGACTCAACATGGTTGAGTTTAATGCAGTATCACCTGAAGATATAAAAGACAAAGTAAACACACTTTGCACATTATTAGATGAGTGCGTAGCAAATCAAACCAATGGTGTTATTGGCTATCAATTAACCAGCAGTAAAAGTGACATTTTAAAAATTTATGCAATGCGTAAAAAATCTGTCGGATTACTCGGTAATGTTAAAGGCAGCCAAAAGCCATTGGCCTTTGCTGAAGATACCGCCGTACCGCCAGAAAACTTAGCCGACTACATTGTAGAATTTAGAGCATTACTCGATAGCCATAATTTACAATACGGTATGTTCGGCCATGTTGACGCGGGTGTTTTACATGTACGCCCGGCGCTAGATATGTGCGACCCAGAACAAGAAAAACTGCTTCGTAAAATTTCAGACGAAGTTGTAAAACTTACCGCTAAATACGGCGGCTTAATGTGGGGCGAACATGGTAAAGGTTACCGAAGTGAATACGGCCCTGAGTTTTTTGGCGAGCATTTATTTAAACAACTACGTAAAATAAAAACAGCGTTCGACCCTAATAACAGAATAAACCCTGGGAAAATATGTACTCCTATAGAAAGTGAGGACTCACTAGTTAGTGTAGATGGGCAAAAACGTTCGTACTTCGATAAGCAAATTTCTATCGATGTAAAAACAAGTTTTAACAATGCAATGACCTGTAATGGTAACGGCATTTGTTTTAACTACGACGAAAATTCTCCCATGTGTCCTTCATATAAAGTAACCGGCGATCGCAGGCATTCGCCAAAAGGCCGCGCAACATTAATGCGAGAATGGTTACGACTTCAAGAGTCTAAAAATGTTGATTTGCTCGAAGTAGAAAAAGAGCTTAACAAAGGCGAAGTTATTACCTGGTGGGAGCGTTTTGTTCATAGCCGTGAAAAAAACAAAGGTGTTTACGATTTTTCTCACGAAGTAAAAGAGTCAATGGATGAATGTTTAGCGTGTAAAGCGTGTACAACATCTTGCCCAATTAAAGTCGATGTACCTACTTTTAGAGCACGCTTTTTAAATTATTATCACAGTTATTACGCGCGCCCACTTAAAGATTATTTAGTCGCAAACATTGAAAGTTCGGCGCCTGTAATGTCTAAATTTGCACGCGTGATCAACCCAATTGTTAAAACAAACTTAGTAAGTAGTTTAATTAAAAAAACAGTAGGGTATGTAGATACCCCCCAATTAAGTGTGCCTTCACTTGAAAAACGTGTCGCAAAAGCACATAAATTTAATTTTGAGTTATTAAATTCACTTTCAAGTGATGAACAAAATGACTATGTGCTAATAGTGCAAGACCCGTTTACCAGCTTTTACGAAGCCGAGTTAGTGCAAAGTTTTATAACACTTATCACCGCGCTGGGTAAAAAGCCGATGCTATTACCGTTTAAACCTAATGGTAAAGCCCAACACGTAAAAGGTTTTTTGCATGAGTTTAAAGTAACGGCAAAAAATGGCGCAGATTTTTTAAATAAACTCGCTGATATTAATTCGCCTTTGGTTGGTTTAGATGCATCGTTAGTTATGTGTTATCGCGATGAATACAAAACCATTTTAGAAAATAATCGCGGCGAGTTTCATGTACAACTTGCCCATGAATGGTTACAAACTCAATCGTTTAAATCATTATCGGCTAAACAAAAAACCGATACTGAATTTACATTATTGAGCCACTGTACAGAAACAACCGCTTTACCAAAAGCGGCAAGTGTATGGAAAACAATTTTTACTGATATTGGTTTAACCCTAAATACAACCAATACCGGGTGTTGTGGCATGGCCGGTACTTATGGCCATGAAGCACAAAACCAAGAAAATTCCCGTGCACTGTACGAAATGAGTTGGAAACCAATAGTAGATAAAAATAAACCAGAGCAACTTTTATCTACCGGTTTTTCGTGCCGCAGCCAAGTAAAACGTTTTGAGCAATTTAAACCAAAGCACCCTATAGAGTTGCTCGCACAGGTACTTAGCTAGTAAAAGTTAAAAATAAAAAAGGCGTAACTTAAAAAAGTTACGCCTTTTTTATTAATACCAACTTGCTTCATTAAGTGATCTATTTTAAAGCTAAAAATCGTGTTTATAGCAAAACAATAAATTCACTAATTTTTATAAACGCTATTTAGATTTTTTAACGAAGCTATCTGCAATTGGCTTTGTACTTATACCATGTATAAACACGCTAAATAAAATAGTGGTCATTGCAATAGTGGCAATATCATATTTATTTTCTATTTGCGTGTCTATTACCATTAAAGTAAAAACAATAGAAGCCAAACCGCGTGGCCCAAACCATGCAAAAGTAAAACGTTCCTTCCAATTAAGTGCTGTAAATTGTAACGATAACATAACCGGAATTATTCTAATTAATGTAGTGCTTAATAAGGCATACACAATTATATTTGTATTTAATTTGGGGATTACTAAATACGCACAAACAAATCCAAATAAACACCAAATCATTAACGAAGTAAAATCAGCAATGTGCTCTGAATCCTCTATTAGCTCAGCGCGAATATCAGTTTTAGAAAATTTATCAAATAACAAACCCGCAATAAACACCGCTATAAAACCGCTGCCATGAAAATATTGAGTGATAGAAAACACCGCCATCGCAAAACCTAAAAGTAAAAATGGGCTGGTGCTTTTTGCAAAGTAATGGCGCTGCATTGCAAAATTTAATGCCGGAATAAATATCGCTATAGAAAAACCAGCAATCAATAATGCTAAGCCAAGCTCTCTTGAAAACACACCTAATGTATGTGAAGCAGTAATAGCAGAGTCAGGCTTTTTAGCTAATAAAATAAAAATTAAAAATACGGGTACACATAAGCCATCGTTTAATCCGCTTTCGGTATTTATACCTTCTCTAATTTTTTCGGGCACTTGTGTACTTTGCAATAACCCTTTACTCAAAGCGGCATCGGTTGGTGTAAGTATAATTGCCAGCAGTGCCGATTGAATTAACGACAACTCTGCAAATAAAAATAAGCTAACACCAATACCGCACAATAAAGTTAAGGGTAGGGCAACAAATAATAATAGGCTAGGGTATTGAAAACTATGCCTCAATACACCTAACTTAGATTTAGCCGCATCAGAAAATAAAAATATACTTAGCGTTAGCTCTATCAGTGGTAATAAATAATCTATTCCTGTTTTTAATTTTTCGCCTTCATTAGGAAGTAAAAACGCCAAAAACATGCCGCCAATCACAAAAAACATAGGGCCTGTTATTTCTGTGCGCTCTAACTGCCTTATTGAAATTGAATAAACTAAAAATAAAAAACCAATAAATGCTATTACTAAGTATTCCATTAAATTTTCCTTTTAACGCCTGATTTTGCTCGCTCTTTAATATTTGTTTGAATGTAAATTTGATCGGTTGTCGCAATTTTAGAATGGCCTAAATCTTCCGATAAATGTTTTAGCGGTCGAGTTTGCGCATCATGTGTTGCACCCGTGTGGCGAAGCCAATGGGCAGTGGCCGCTTCAAGTTGTTCTGCATCATCTTTAAACCCGTCATCAAGTAACGATTGCTGAGCTAAATCAAAACTTTGCTGCACTAAACGTCTAATTTGCCTAACTGTCATCCCACCTTGGCCACGAATTTTATGCACCAATGGCTCAGATTCATCAACGCGAGGTAGGGCGGGTAACCCTCTGTATAATCGGTAACGTTTTAAATACTCAACAAAATCATCACTTAACGTAACATCTCGTAGCTTATTACCTTTGCCCATAATACGTAAAAACCAAAAGCCGTCATTATCTTGCCAAAAGTGCGACATAACTGGCGACCACTGCGGGCGCTCTGATAATTCTGATATACGTAAATATAGCCCTTTTAAACACGCGAGCGTAAATAGGTTACGTTCAAGCTCTGGTTTTTTTTCACATAAATCGCGTGTTACGCCAAATACATATTCCCATTGTATGTCACTTAAAGTGTCTGGGATCTGAATTTGAGATTGAACTACCAAATAGGGGCTATTTTTTTTCACTACAGGTACAAAGTTAGCAAACGTTTTTTCTTCTAAAATAGAAAACTTATAAAATACATTTAGCGCGGTAAACATAGCCGCTAATGTTTGCTGGCTCGCAATTGATTCTTTTAATATAAAAGGGCGCCAATTTTGATTTAATCGACGAATACCTTGTTCATCTTTGTAACGCCATTGCACCGAAGTTGATGCCCATTTTTTATCTGGCTCAGCCATAAAATCAACATACGCTTCAATGTCTTCGCGCTTTAAACTAAATACAGATTTTTCGGCAATTAGCCAAGACCACAAATAAAATCGTTCAAGCTCATTACGAAAACGATTAAATGTTGCCTCAGATTTTCGGCCGTACACATATAAAAATTGGTATAAAAATTTAAGATCGTCCTTTGATTCAGTTACAGTCAAGCCAACTTGCTGTATAAAGGATGCAAGTTCTGGGTATTCTGAGTTTAGAGTACCGTCGTCAAGATGAGCAATTTGGTATCTTAATTGTTTTAACGTATCAACTAAAGCGACAAGCATAATGTATAAATATTCAATAAAATAATAGACTTACAGCTTAACGTTAAAGTCCGATACTGTCTAGTATTGGACATAGTGAAAGTGTATTTATTTAAACATTGTTGTGTATTGGTATGAATCTTATTAAGGAAAGTTTTATGAAAAAATTTATAGTTTTAGGCCTACTTACAATAAGTGTATTACTAACAGGTTGTGCTACTACAGGCAGTGCTTCGCCTAGCGAAAAACGCGCTTTAGTACAAAGCATGAAAAACAATACCCTCGACAAATTATACGCACAAAAACCCGATGTTAAAAAACAAATTGCCAATTCTGCTGGTTACGCCGTATTTGATAACGCAAACGTAAATGTCGTTTTAGCTAGTTTTGGTGGCGGGTACGGTGTAGTAAAAAATAACTTAACGGGTAAATCAACCTACATGAATATGGGTGAAGCCGGTTTAGGGCTTGGTTTAGGCGTTAAAGATTTTAACGTTGTTATGGTTTTTCATAACCAAGCGGCAGTAAATAGATTTATTGAACACGGTTGGGCCTTTGGCGGAAACGCAGATGCAGCAGCAAAATACGAAGATAAAGGTGGAGCACTGGTTGCAGAAGCCATTGCCGACCAAGTTACCGTATATTCTTTAACCGAAAATGGCCTTGCACTTCAAGCAGTACTAAAAGGCACTAAATTTTGGGTAGATTCTGAGCTAAATTAACACCTAATTACTCTCCTAAAAGCGGGCTGGTTTGTATAATCACGCTCGCTTTCTTATTAACTACCTAATTTAACATAACGTAATTTATGGGTAGTAATGCAATAGTATGTACTGTACTACATAAGTCATTCTTTATTAATTAACCTCAATCTTATTAATAGACAATCTCGGGTATATTTCTGCTTTGTTGGTTTTTTTATTTATTAGAAATACATAATTAGAATTAACTCTCATAAACTCAACATCTTTTGTTGATATTCTCTTATCTTTGAATGAAATTGTGTAATTAGATTTATAGTCAATTGATTTATAATTTTTTACTTTATCGTCTATCTTAATATTAAAATGTACAAAATAACTAAACACCATTGTTGTAAATAAAAAAGATGCAGTTGGTTTTTCAAAATAATTCCAGGGAAGTTTATTTAAGATAAGCACGCCTCCGATAAGAATATTTAAATAAAAGGTCTTATCAGATCCTTCTCCACCATTATAAATTGAAACTAGATTTATAATATTTAATATGAGAAAGATCAAAATAACAGTGAGTGGTATATTTACTACCTTAGTTTTTAACCCGAGCTCTTCTCCTTCAATTTCTTTATAAATATCGTCATTTATTCGGAGTAAGCTTAAAAGTAAATAGAATGCTGTGTATAGGAATGGCATAAATATCAAACTAATACTTGTTGATATATAATCTTGTACAGTATAAAAATCGTCACTATTTATGTCAAATGACTTCAATATTTGATAATTAAAGTAATAGCCACTGATTAAAAAAAGAGTTGAAAACATACTCAGAATCATTGTTATATGAGTAGAGCTTATTGATATAGGACTGATTAAAGTGAATTTGGCATTCCTAACTTTTTCTTTTAAATCATTTTTTATTCTTTTTCTTAATTTTTTTCCTCCTTATTCACTGATTTTATTTTGTCTTTAAAACTTTTATCGTCAAACTTTTTCACCTGTGCGTTATAATTCAAAGCTTTATTATAAAAGTCTTCCTCTATATCTTTATTTTGACTTAATTTAAATACGTTTGATATTTTTGCTTGTGAATATGAATAAGACATAGCCAAATAATAGTCAGTAATAAAATTCTCTATTTCGTTTTCTAAGATTGAAATTGCCTTAAGTGTTTTTTCAGTTTCTTCAATCTCCTCTTCGTATAATGTTTTACTAACAGCGTCCATTGCAACCTTTAGATTTTCATTAAACGTATCTTCACTATAATTATCATTCAAATATATTTGTAGCTTTTGAATAATGACTTTTCTTATGACATTTGCTTTTTTAATGTTTTTTTCAATAACTAACTTTTCTAATTTAAACATCGATTTCAAAAATAGAATTTTCAATTTAACGTCCTTGATTTTCATTCGTTTTTCTTTAATTATAACTGCTAGCTTAGTGTCTTTAACCTGTAATTTTTATTAACCTTTTTCTTATCAAATGCTTCAGCCAATTTTTCAGTTTCACTAAAAACGGTATCCCAATATTTAATACGTGTGTCTGCATCAAGATCGGTAAAGTCATTTCTGTCTGGAATTTTTCCGTAAGGTAAACCGGCTATAAATTCTTTTGATGGGGAGATCATCACCACGTTATCGTAATTTTGTGGTGCTACTTTACGTTTTAAATTTTTATCAAACCACCCTGCTTTTGGCTCGCTATTAAAATGCGGATACAAAATTAAACCTGGGTTATTAATTTTTAAATCAAAGTGGTAGTCAATTATTCCGCCATCGCGATAAATGCCGGGTGGCGATCCTGCAATATTTTTTATGCCTTGCATAACAAGGGGTATAGAGCCCGATGCAAGTAAAGCATCTTTTAAATTTGTTTGGCTAAGTGGTATGTTTTGCGTTTTAAAATTATAACTGTCGGTTATTGATAAATTGCTGTTGGGCGCACCAAAAATAAATCGCTCGTACTGCGAACCTAATAATTTTCGGTTTACGCGGTTGAGCATATAACTTTTTGATAAACCTAAAAGCTGAATTAATTTATTTTCACTGGCAATAAACCCATTCGATTTTGCCACTATAAAATGCGCTTTAAAAATAGGATTATTTAAAATTTCGGTTACGCCGTGCTCACCAAATACATCATCTAATAATGCGCGGGCTTTTAGTGTAATTTCAGCAGGTGTTGGTTTATTACTAGAATAGCGCGTTTGCGAATACGATTTGGCTAAACGCTCAATGGCAGCAACGGGGTCGTTTTGTGCAAAACAGGCTGAACGAAATGCGCCAGCAGATGAACCAATTAAGTTAAGTGGTTGGGTTCGGTTTTTAAAAAATTCACCAAAAATATATTTGTCTAAGCCAAATAATGTAAACCATTTAGGCCCGCCACTTGCCCCTAAAAAAGAGGTAAATAACTCGGGTTTAAAGCCCTGCTCGTTAATAATTTTTGCAGCTGTTTTACCTGCGTGAATGTCGATCATTAAATCAATTTACCTTGTTATTCTTATATTTCATTGCTGTTCACACTATCTAAATTTGAATAATTATGCAAAATTAAAAAGCGGTTTTATGTTGCCATAAAACCGCTTTTTATCGTTAAAATTGCTTAAAATACGGGAATCAATCCCAAATGCCGCTTTCGCATTTACCCTGTACTTTTACATCTTTTACTTTAAATTCGGGCTCTATGCCTTTTTTTCTTTGTGTGTTGTAGTCGCGATTAACAGACAAAATAGTTGGCGTGAGCAATATAATAGCGATTACGTTAACCACTGTCATTAACCCTAATGCTATATCGGCTAAATCCCAGACTTCTTTTAGAGATGCCGATGCGCCCCACAGCATCATTGATAAATAAAGTAATGTATAAATTGTGCGCCCTACTTTGTTATCGAGCTTAAATAAATGCAGGTTACTTTCGGCGTAAGCATAGTTGGCCACTACCGAGGTAAAAGCAAATAAGGTTATGGCTGCCGCAACAAAGTACACACCGCCTTGTGCTAAATGTGCGGTCATGGCGCTTTGGGTTAAACGTATGCCTTCCATTTCGCCGCTTATATCTACATCGGCCAATAAAATAACTACCGCGGTACAGCTACAAAGTACAATTGTATCGAAAAACACGCCAAGCATTTGTATATACCCTTGTGTAACTGGGTGATTAGGCATTGGGCTTGCGCTTGCTGCAGCATGCGGCACACTACCTGCGCCGGCTTCGTTAGAATATAATCCGCGTTGTATACCGTTTTTAATGGCAGCGCCCATTGCTCCTGCGCCGGCTTCTTGCAAACCAAACGCTGATAAAAACACATCTTTAAGCATGGCAGGCACTTGCGGTAAATTCATAATCGTAATAATAACCGCCGCGGCTACAAATAATATGCCCATTAGTGGCACTACTCGCTCGGCAAAGCGGGCAATGGCTTTAAAGCCACCTAATATAATTGAGCCTGCTAATACGGTAATAACTAATCCAGAATAAAAGGTAGGTACTTGAAAAGCATAGTTAAGGGCGTCGGTTATTGTATTGGTTTGCATAGCACTAAAAGTAAAGCCATAACCTAAAAATAAACACGCGGCAAACACAATAGCAAAGGCACGGCTGCCCAAACCTTGTTGAATATAATAGGCGGGGCCACCTCTAAATTCGCCACTACTATCGCGTACTTTATACACTTGCCCTAATACACTTTCGGCAAAGCCGGTTGCCATGCCGAGTATGGCTATAACCCACATCCAAAATATGGCGCCGCTTCCGCCTAGTGAAATTGCAACAGCGACCCCGGCTAAATTACCGGTACCTACACGGGCACACAGGCCTGTACACAATGCTTGAAATGATGAAATGTCGTCTTTTTTACACTTGCTACTGCCTTTTAACAGGCTAAACATGTGTTTAAATTTTACTATTTGAATTGCTTTTAAACGTACCGAAAACCAAATACCTGCAAACAGTAGTATGTAGATTAGTATTTGGCCTTCTCCCCATAATAGGCCATTTACACTTTTTACTACGGTATCGAACATGGGCTAATCCTTTTGTATTTATTATGTTTTTACTCAGCGTGTAGTTGAGTAATTGGCATTTAATAATGCATGTTAGCCATAGATTAAGGCAGCTAAGCTGCCTTAGTATGTTGACTTAGTGGTAGGTTATTTACTTTGCAGGTGTATGCCAGCAATCATGCATCTAACCGAACCTCCCGCCGACTCTATGGTTGGTATAGGTAACGGAACAAGTTTAGCTGTTTTTTGTATTGCTGCTTTTTGCTCGGTTGTAAGTGCATTAAACGCCGTTTGTGAGAGTGCTAAAATACGACCATTTGTACCTTGTAACTCTATTGCGTTGCCGCAAAAGCTACTTATTTGCTCATTAGTTAAGTTTATTACTTCTAAATGGCTTTGTATAAAATGGCTAGTTAATTGTTTGTGCTGACTATTTGGCACCATATTTAAGCTGATCATGGCAAACTCTGTGGCTACACACATTAATACATTAGTATGATAAACCGCAGTACCTTGCTCATCGTAGGCGTTAAATACAACAGGTTTTAGCTTTAATTGCTCGCATACTGTATTAACCACGGTTTTAGTAGTGCGCTTAGATTCTACTGCATAAGCAAGCTTATGGGGGTGATCAATAACAAGCGATCCTGTGCCTTCTAGAAATGCATTTTCTTTCGCTAAAAATGAATAATCAGTCACAGACAACACTTTATAGTGATTAGTCAAAAAATCAATAATATCTTTTCGATATTCTAACCTTCTGTTTTCTGCGTACATTGGGTACATAACTAGCTCGCCACTTTGATGGGTAGAAAACCAATTATTTGGAAACACAGAATCGGGCGTGTGTGTATGTTCGTCTTCAAAAAGATGAACCGTTACGCCCTCGTTTTGTAATAATTTAACCGCATTAGTGACTTCGTCAAAGGCAAGCTGACTCTGATTTTGTGAGTTGCAGGTACTTTGAAACGTGTTGTCTAACATGGTTTGTGGGTTAGATGTAAAGTGATGCGGGCGCACCATCACCACCGCTGTTGGGGCTTGCTTTATGTGGCTCATGCGACTTGCTCTTGCTTAGGTGTTTTTGATGGTTGTGTACTATTAAGTACCGAAAATAAATTACGCGGATCAGCTTGTTGTGTAATTAAATCAAGTAGTTCAAACTCACCCGCAGCCACCAGCGCGTCTTTAATATACACCAGCGCGGTAAAGTCTTCGCTTGCAAAGCCTACCCCATCAAAAATAGTAAGCTCGTTGTTACTTGTACGCCCAGGTGTTTGTTTATTAATTACTTTATGAAACTCTGTTACGGCAAAGGTTTTGCTCATTTGCTGTATTTCGCCCTCTATTCTGGTTTGCGGCTCGTACTCTACAAACACATTTGCGCGCGTTAATAATTGTGAATCAAGCTCTGTTTTACCAGGGCAATCGCCACCAATGGCATTTAAATGCACGCCCTGGGGGATCATATCGCTGGTTAAAATAGTGGCATTTTTTTTATCGGCTGTGCAGGTGGTAATAATGTGCGCGCCTTCTACGGCTTCTTCTGCGCTATTGCATAGAGTTATATTTAAGCCGTAGCCACTTAAGTTGTTGTAGGCTTTTTGTGAGGCGTTTTTATCAATATCGTATAAACGAATGTGAGTAATACCTAATACGGCTTTAAAAGCTAATGCCTGAAACTCAGACTGTGCACCATTACCAATTAATGTAAGCGTTGTTGAGTGCTTAGGCGCTAAATACTTTGCCACAAGCGCCGATGTAGCCGCTGTACGTAAGGCTGTTAGTAAGCACATTTCGCTGATCATAACCGGATAACCGCTATCAACATCCGACAAAATACCAAACGCGGCCACGGTTTGAAGTTCCTTAAAGGTGTTTTTTGGATGACCATTTACATATTTACAGCTAAACATTTTACCGTCGCTCACGGGCATAAGCTCTATTACGCCATCAGGAGAGTGCGCTGCATAACGTGGCGATTTATCAAATTCGTCCCAGCGAGCAAAGTCGTGTTCTAATCTTTGAGTAAGCTCAAGCAATACGTTTTCTATTCCGACTTTATTTATAAGTTTGGCCATTGCCTGTACGCTAACAAATGGAACACCTTGTTTAGGTTGTGCGATAAAATGACTCATAAATACCTCTTTAATGACTAAATAAATTAATTGAAATAAGTTTATAGGCCAGAGGTGTTACTTAAAATGCCAAAAGTTTATACAAATAATATTATTTTTTAGCAAATTGCTATGCATTAAAGTACAAATTTAGTAATTTGTAATAAACACATAACCCAAGGCGTTTTATGACCCCTTACATTTACGACTCATTAGATAACGCATTAATAGCCGAATTACGAAAAGATGGCCGCGCTTCTATTTCAGCCCTAGCCGATGTTTTAAAAGTGTCGCGCGGGACAGTGCAAAACCGCTTAGACCGTTTAGTCTCATCGGGCGCTATATTAGGCTTTACGGTGCGTGTACACGAACACATAGAAACCGAAGCTGTAAGAGCAATAATGATGGTGGAAGTGGTGGGTAAATCTACATCGCAGGTAATTAAAACCATGCGCGGCATACCTGAGCTAACAAAGTTACATACAACCAACGGCGCTTGGGATTTAGTGGCTGAAATACAGGCGGCAAATTTAAGTGAGTTTGATGGCGTACTCAGGCAAGTACGCGAAATAGAAGGCATTTTAAATAGCGAAACCAGTATATTATTGTCATCTACTTAGGTTTAATCAACGCCATGTTTTACTTAAAGTATGTTAGGCAATACTCGGGTTCTGTATTAGGTATTGGAGTAGGTATTGGAGTAGGCAATGAGTAAGCTTTCTATTCGGTATTATTCGCAAGATATAAAGCGCCACCAGCACAATTACCATCAATTCGTTTTACCCCTACACGGGGAAATTTTTATAACGTTAAATAATGACTTTAAAACAACGGTGAGTACAGGCAGTTGTATCGTTATAGAGAAAAACGTAGTGCATGCCTTTACAGCCGATGAAGCCGCGCGTTTTATTGTGGCAGATTTAGACGCGCTCCCTGAAAACCTTATTAACCTTTTATGCCCTAAAATCTCAATAGATAGCCGTTTATTAAGTTACTTACAGTTTATAGAGCAGCAACTGCTCGTTGTTAGCGGTGAAAAGCTTACAAGTTCAACTTTTGATTTATTTTACTTATTACTTTGTGAGCAAAGCAGCCACATTAATATAGATAAGCGAATAGATAATGTAATAACCACTGTAAAGCAAAATTTAGCCTACCCCTACACGTTAAAAGAGCTGGCCGGTATAGCCTGTTTAAGCGTAACGCAGTTTAAAACTGTATTTAAAAAAAATACCACTATGAGTGCGTTGCAATATTTAACCATGTTACGAATGCAACATGCTCGCGCCCTTTTAACCCATTCAGACTTACCGATTGCTTTAGTAGGCGAGCGCATTGGTTATAATGATGCCTCTGCGTTTAGCCGCCGGTTTAATGTATATTTTGGACAGCCACCTAAAGCGTTTGCAAAGCAGTAATATAGATAACCTAAACACGAAATAATAAAGCAAGCTCAAGCAGAGCGTAGGTTAAATAGCGTCAGAGCAAACAATAACACCGTCTTTTTAGCACATTTTTAAAAACCTATATTGATACACTCAGTACATAGTATTTACGGAGGGTAATTAATGGCAACACACATAGGGTTTTTAGCAATATTTTCGTGGGGGCTTTTAGCATTACTAGGTAATTTAACCAAAGCACTCCCGGCTTTTCAGTTACTTTTTATGTGCTTTGCACTTTCTTTTATTATTTTATTAGTAAAACGTGTCGCTACAAAACAGCCATTATTAACCCCTCCAAAGCTTTCTAAAAAACAAATTGTAATAGGTGTTACCGGCTTATTTGGTTTTCACTTTTGTTATTTTATGGCTTTAAAATACGGCCCTTTAATAGAGGTAAGCTTAATTGTGTACCTTTGGCCATTATTACTGGGTGTATTTGTGGCTACCCCTGGATCTAAATTTAAAGCAATATTGGGCGGATTATTGGGGTTTTTAGGCACGCTTAGTTTAATTACCGATGGCAGTGGGTTATCTATCAATAGTGAGTATTACTTAGGGTATTTTTTTGCAGGATGCTGCGCAGTATTGTGGTCTAGTTATTCTTATTTAATGTCGCAATTTAATAGCCAAGTAGATGACATAGGCTGGCTTTCGCTTATTGTGGCTGTGCTTGCCCTTTGTGCACATTTTTATTTTGAAACAACCGTTACTAGTTTGTCTGTTTCACAATGGTTAGGCGCTATTTTATTAGGATTAGGCCCAGTGGGAGGTGCATTTTATTTATGGGATTATGGTTTAAAATTTGGTAACCGCTCGCTATTAGCCTCGTTAAGTTTTTTAACGCCGGTGCTTTCTACTTTTATTTTAATACTCGCCTCGCAGGCTCCTTTTAGTTGGTCAGTGTTTTTTGCTTTAGCGCTTATTTTAATAGGTGCGGCGATTAGCAATAAAAAGCCATCGATAAATTTAAAAAAAGCAGAGCTTTAATTTTGCCACGGCGCTTTACCAACGCTTAAACTTAAGTAGTAATTTAAGTTTAAGCGTTAATACACAGCTACATAGCGTAGCTGTGTGCGTAATCTACTATACGTGCGTTTTGGCTTTTTAAATAAGCGCGGCCTGCTTTTACACCTAGCTTATGATCAAAGCGTAAATCATCATTCGAGCTACCTAATAATTTACTGTGTAGCTTTTCGTCTGCAAAAATTTGTATAATTTCTACATCACTAGGCGGGTTGGCAATAAACGTTAGCTCGTCTAGGTATGCTTGCTCGTGTTGAATCAAGTAATCAAGTGTTTTTGGGCAGTAGCCTGATGCACATGCAAATGTTCTAAGCTTTTGAACCCATGCAGTTTGCGCCTGAAAATGCTCATCAACGGTTCTAATTACTACGATTTTTCGTGCGCCACGGTTATAAGCTTCGCGTACAGGCAAGGGCGCAGCTAAGCCGCCATCTAAATAAAAATCTTCACTTGATTGCTCTGCAGCTAAATGCACTTCGTTTGCCGCTTTTGTACCTAACCAAGGAGTAAGTTTAACGCCTTGTTTATACAAAAAAGGTAACGCGCTCGATGCTTTTAACAAATCGCGCCATTGCTTACCCTCGCCTGTAGGTGAAAGGTAATAGGCTTTTCTGTCGCGTGCATTGGTTGCCGTTATAAGCAGCTCACGCTCGCCTAAGCTGGTTTTTGCTGTTTTAAAATCAAGGGCTCTGTTTACTTCGGTGGTTTTTTCAAAGTACCAGTCTAAATCAACAATGTGCTTGCCCATTAAACCACGCCCTAATTGAAAAAAGCGTTTGTTACGCGAAAGCCCTCTAATTAAGCGTTTAGCGTAACCTTTTTGGCGCGCTAAATAGCTTGTTAAATTTTGCGAGCCGGCAGAGGTGCCAATAAATAAATCAAATGGGTCGTAGTTTTGCTCTAACCATGCATCTAATACACCGGCTGTGAATATCCCTCGTTGTCCGCCACCTTCAGCTATCAGAGCAACTTTTGGCTGCGCTGTATGAGTAACTGAATTAGCCGATGCGGTTGTTAGAGCGTTCACGGTGTACCTTCCTTTAATTTAATGATGTTTGGTTAATAACTACATTATAAAAAATAAAAGTGATGTCTTAAAATTGATTGTTTAAATCAGTTTGATTGAAAAAACAGAACGATAAATAATGCAAAATGGGCCTTATCCTTGGCAACCTAAGTATGTTTAATTATCGATAGCGTTTGTTCAGACATCACTTAAAGTTAATAAGTTTGTATTCACTTTTAATGATGTCTACATAGTAGCAAGACTTGTGTGTACGCTTGCTTAACTAAACACTTCCTTTTTTAATTAATGCTTTATTTCCATTAAAATTTCTAGAGCTCGGTGGCGTTTTTCGCTGTCGTAAACATCGTTGGTAAATATAAACTCATCCACTTCTAGCTCTTTCGCTATCATTTGTAATTTATGTTTTATACTCACATGCCCGCCAACAACGCTTAAGCTTAAAAAGTTTTCTACGTGGGCGCGCTCTTGCTCACTCCATAAACCTTCCATACTCTCTACTGGTGGCTTTAGCCACAGCTCTTTGCCGCGTATTAATTCAAGCACGCGTTGCTTTGAGGTGGTAGAAAGGTACTGCGCTTCTTCATCGGTCTCTGCTGCTACCAGCGGTAAGGCAAGCATTACATAGGGTTTATCGAGTACATTTGAGGCTTTAAATTCTCGCTTATATAGTGCGATGGCATCGTGTACAAAACGCGGTGCAAAGTGCCCTGCAAATACATAAGGCAACCCTTTTTGCGCGGCCAATTGGGCGCTAAACAAACTTGAGCCTAATAACCAAAGCGGTACGTTTGTGTCCTCCCCCGGAATAGCACGTATAGGATGTGTGCCATTGTATGGGCCTAATAATGTTTGCAGCTCTGTTACCTCCCCTGGGAAGTTTTCTGCGCGGCTCATATCATTATTTAGCGCACGGCTGGTTACTGGATCACTACCTGGAGCGCGGCCAAGGCCTAAATCTATTCGTCCAGGGTATAAACTCTCTAACGTACCAAATTGCTCAGCCACAACTAAGGGAGAATGATTCGGCAGCATTATTCCGCCAGAGCCAACCCGTATACGCTGAGTTTTACCTGCAATGTGACCTACTAATATTGAGGTGGCAGCACAAATTATACCGGGCATATTGTGATGCTCGGCTAGCCAAAAGCGATTAAACCCTAATTGGTCGGCGCGCTGGGCGTATTTGGTGGTTTTATTGAGCGTATGAGAAACGCTGTCCCCTTTGATCATGGGGGCAAGCTCTAATAACGAAAAGGGAATGGAAGATAACAAAATAGCAGCTCCTTAAAATGCATGCTAACAATGGGCTTCATCATCAGCATAAAACACTTAAATGGGTCTGCTATTTATTCAATTCAAGTTAGGTAACGGATAAAAGCAAAATAGCGTTAGGCTGTTTTGCTCTAAGGTATTCATGCAAGCTCAGGGCTTTGCTGGCGCTCTTTTTTATAACCCTCTGAGTCTACGCCTTTTTTCCAATAGCCAGAGGAAACTATATTACTACGCGGTATATTACAATCCTGGGTAAGTAAGGTTTTTGCTTTACGTACTAACCCCGCCTCTAATGCCATAAATACAATAGGTGGCTCGTTTGTGTGTGGCAAATTGTTAAGCGCGCTGAGCATATCGGTATCCGGAGTTTCTGTAATTAACCAATTAACATCGCGCTGCGTTTGTAAATCAATAATGTCTTGCTCTGTAGGGGCATGCACAAACGCGTCAATTTTTGCGCTGGCGGGTAACTGCTGCATGTACCCTTTTATTGCATTAACTGAGGTTAAATCGCCTAGTAATACATAATGCGGATGCTGGTAATTATCAAGCTTTTTAGGGCCTGGGCCCGCTATGCCAACCTCGTCACCTACTTTTGCAGTTATAGCCCAGTGCGTAGCCGGACCTTGATGCATGTTTATTACAAAGTCGAGCGTTAACGCGCCCGTTGCATCATCAACGTCTCTTATTGTGTAAGAGCGCATGCACGCGGTTTTTAAATTAAAATCAACTTTACCATTTTGGGGAATAAGCACTTTTACATAGCTGCCAATATGCGCTTGTGTTAAATCCGAAAACTCATCTGAGCCTACAACAATGCGCTGTAAATGCGGTGTTATTTGTTCAGTACTTAGTACCGTAGCTTTGCGAACTTGTTTACCCATTTAAAATCACCTCGTTTAACAAAATAGTTAACTGCTTTTTAAAGCAAGCATTGCACAACGCCCCATTGGTTGATAAAATCAACTATAACAAACTAATTGATATTGTCAACCATTAGAGAGCTTATGAACACGCTTTTATCAAATACCCTATTTGAGCTGATGCAAAATTACCGCGTAACAATTCGCGAGGCTATTAACGCAGGCGACCTTGGTATTAATGCTATGCACGTGCGTTGTATACACATTATTGCCAGTACAACTAACTGTACCGCTAACGACATTGTGACTAAAACACAGCGCGACAAAGCCCAAATTGCCCGCTTAATTAAAGATCTTATTGCCTTAAACCTTATTAATAAGCAAGCAAGTGAGTACGACAAACGCTGCTTTATTTTGTCGCTCACCGAACAAGGCAATAAATTGTTTGATAAGTTATTAGCCTCTGAGCAGCAAATAAATGATCAAATGTGTAAAAACTTAAACCCGCAGCAAATCAAAGACTTTTTAGATACCGCACAACAAATGATCAAAAACATGGCGTGATCTGTCTTTCATTTCTTGGCATAACTTACACAAAACGCATATACTGTACACTTATACAGTATATGCGTTTTAGGTTGTGTTATGTTTGTTATTCCCGTTTATATAGAAGCCGGTGTGTGTGGGTTTGAATCGCCCGCGGCGCAATACGCCGAGCTCGGTGTTTCTCTTGATGAGCTATTAATAAAGCACCCCGACGCCACCTTTATTGGTATTGCCTCGGGTAATTCCATGCAAGAGGTGGGGATTTTTGAGGGCGACTTACTGCTTGTAGACCGTGCTGAGCAAGCCGATAACGGCGATGTTATTGTTGCTAACTTAAATGGCTTATTTGTGTGTAAGCTATTAGATAAAACCAATGCACGATTACTCTCTGCATCGCCTCTACATAAGCCGGTACAACTAACCTCAGCTGATGAGTTTCAGTTAGAGGGAGTGGTTACACTATCGATTAGAATGCACCGCCCAAGCCCTGAGCTATTAAAATGTACGCCTTAGTCGATGCCGTTGCATTTTATGCCAGTGCCGAAAAAGTGTTCGACCCCGCTATTCGCTCTAAACCTGTGGTGGTTTTAACTAATAATGATGGCTGCGTATGTGCGGTATGCCCGATAGCTCGGCGCTTAAACATTCCTAAATTTGGCCCTTACTTTAAAGTTAAGCACCTGCTTGAACAACACAAGGTGGTTGTACGTTCGAGTAACTATGAGTTGTACGCCGATTTAAGCGCCAAAATGATGAACGTAATTGGCCGCTTTTGCGACACACAATACATATACAGTATTGATGAGTCGTTTTTGCACTTTCATGGCTACACACCCCTTATACAAAACTGGCACGAGTACGGGCATACAATAAGGCGTACCGTTTGGCGCGAAACTAAACTCCCTGTGGGTGTTGGTTTTGGCCCAACTCCTACTTTGGCAAAAGCCGCTAACCATGCAGCTAAAAAGCTAAGCGGGTTTGATGGGGTGGCCGTTATAAATAACGAGCAAAGCCGCCAAGCCATTTTACAAAGAATGAGCTGCGCCGATGTATGGGGCATAGGTAAGCGCCTAGCTAAAAAGCTTAATATAATGAACATACATACCGCGTGGGATCTGGCACAGCAAAACCCTAAAACCATGCGCCGCGCGTTTAGTGTGGTGGTAGAGCGTACCGTAAGTGAGCTAAATGGTATTGCGTGCTTAACATGGGACGATGTACGCCAAGATAAGCGAGAAATATATTCTACTCGCAGCTTTGGTGAGCGGATCAGTGAGCCAACTGCACTTAAAACCGCCCTTATTAACCACGTAACCACGGTTGCCAGTAAACTACGAGGGCAGCGCTCATTAGCAAAACAGCTTTATATATTTGCCGCCACTGGCAAACACGAAGACCGCTATTGTAAAAAGTCGTTTATATATAAATTTGCCACCCCCACTAACGATACCTGCGTAATGGCAAATGCAGTCTCAGAAGTATTTACTCATATTTACAAGCCAGGTGTACGGTTTTATAAATGTGGTGTAGGCGCTTTAGAGCTTACCTCGGTGCAGTATCAGCAAACTGATTTATTTAGCCAAAGTGCCGATAACCCTAAATTAATGCAGTGTCTTGATACAATAAACAACCGCTACGGAAAAGGCATACTCACCCTAGCCAGCAGCAAACTAAATCAAGGCTGGCATATGAACAGAGATTACTTATCGCCCCAATACACAACGCGCTGGCACGATATACCGCAAATTCATTGCAAGTAAGTTAATCAACTTGTCTTGTAAATGTGCACTCTACTGCGGGGGTATTCTGCGTATATTTGAGCGTTGTAATACTGGTAAACTTAATGCTTTGTCTGATGGTTTTTTCGTTATTGGGGTCAATACAGCGGCTCATTTTTAAGCTGTTATCAACACCATCACTTTTGTATTTATACGAGCTAGTTACAAAACAAAAATTTGGCTTTTTAGTTGTACGGGTGCCGTTGTGTAAACTTTCAAACGCAATATGCTCGCCTAATTTAAAACCCGCGTCTGGGTAAACTGGGTTAATTAAACTCAACTGACTATCCACACACAGTGGGGAGTTAGCAGTTACCACCTGGTAATCGCCAAGCATTGTTTTTAATAACGGTATAAAACGGCTTTTATTACTCGGCGCAGCCAATGCAGATGAACTAATAAAGGTTGTCGAAATTAAAAAACAAAGTAAGGTTTTCATTAAGTGGGCGTATCCTCGTAATAAGTAACGTGTGCGCTAATTTTTATAACTATAACAGAGATTTAATCTAAAAAAAGGACGCAGCACTTAGCATTATGTAATGCAGTGTTGTAGTTATGTTTTACGAGTAATAAAACAAAGTGGTTTATTTACTAAATAAATAAACCACTAAGAGTGACTTTACTGCCAGTATTTTGCAAATAATTGCGGATAGCTTTGTTTTAAAAACTTGGGTTTGTCTTTAAAGCGTTTACCTGCCGGTTGCTCGCCTGAGGGTACAAAAGGTAATTCGTCGTCGTTGCGCTCTTCAAATAATAAACCGGCTATTAAGTCGTATTCATCAATATAAGGGTAAGGTTGCTCATTTAAATAATACACAGGGGAGCACTGTGCAAGTGAGTCGGCATTGCTTAATGCGTTATTAAATACCGCCTCCCCGCGGGAGATGAGCCAGCACCTAAATTCGCTAAAACCGTATTCGTCGTTACAGCCAGCCATAACAAATGCGGCACCAAATAAATCCCAGGTAAAACATTTGCGCATGTGAATACCAAAGAATTTATCAAAAGCAATGAGCTGCTCGTCGGTTAACTCGCTCAATTTAGCTTTTAAGTTGTCGCTTACGCTTTGTGGGTCGAGCCCTAACTCAGGCGTGGTCACTAAATCCCAAAATTCCTGCTCTGTTAACGCTGTCATTATAAAATCTCTTTTACTCGGCCGACTTGACCATCTTCTAGGCGTACTTTAATACCATGCGGGTGATTAGGTGATTTAGTTAATAAACGCTCAACTACACCTTGCGTTAATGTGCCGCTGCGTTGATCTTCTTTTAATACAATATTTACGGTTGTACCTGGTGTGATTTGCGAGCGCGATGGAACAGCCATGCTTTACATCCTAAAAATAATTTTGGTAATTATAACGTCCATAGCTAGGCAAACCAATGTTAATCAACTAAAAACGCTATTTGCTTAGCCGCTACCGGTAAGCTTATTTTGCTAAGCTCAGCGTGAATAATATCGACTAGCTGAGAAAAATGCGCTTCGGTGTCGTTATAGGCTATATCATCTTCAAAATAGCAGCTTATTTTTAGTGACTTTGCTTCATTTTTTAAATCAATGGTGTGAGTTAAATAAGCAAAACCATAATGAGTCGCTTTTATTTTCTCACAGGCGTTGGTGAGGGTTTGGCGTATTTGTTTATCGCGCAATTTTTGTGTTTTAGTCATAAATTATTGTGTTTGTTCACTTTGCTGTTTTTTATACTCTTCAAAATTTTTATCTTGATTTTCAAGGCACTCGTAATATTCTTTATCAGCTTTATAATTACATTCATCTAAACGTGCTGATTGAATTTCGTGAAAGCGAGCGTCGGAGCTACACCCCGCAAGTACCGAAAATCCCACAAACAGCAATGCGCTTTTAGTTATTTGACTGATTAACATTAGAATTCCTTACACTTTCGTTATCGAAAGCAACAATATTATTGTATATTAGCGTCATAAAAACCTGACTTTGCATAGGACCCATAATTATGATGTCGCAGTTACAAAAGCTGTTTCAGCGTATAGACAAAAGCAAGATATTTCAATCATTTGTTATAGCTGTCATTGTTGTTTCTGCCCTCACCGTAGGTGCTCATACATATTCTCTTCACCCCACTGTAGAATTTATTCTAAATTGGATGGATGTAGGGATCACAGCTTTCTTTTTAATCGAACTCATTATTCGCTTTATTGCAAGTAAAGGAATAAAAGACTTCTTTTCAAAGGGCTGGAATATATTCGATACCATTATTGTACTTGGCAGCTTATACCCAGCTGCAGGCTCAACTATGTTACTTGCCCGATTGCTGCGTATATTTAGGGTACTGCGTTTAGTATCTATGATCCCAGAGCTGCGTTTATTAGTTAATTCCTTGCTTAAAGCCATTCCGCAAATGGGCTATATAGCACTGCTTATGTTTGTTATTTTTTATATTTACGCAGCCATGGGCAGTATGATGTTTGCCGATATTAACCCGGTACTTTGGCAAGATGTATCCATTTCAATGTTAACGCTATTTAGGATAGCTACCTTTGAAGATTGGACCGATTATGAAATATTCACTTATTTCGCTTCTTTGTTGACACTTTTAATCACTCCAACTACACTGTCAACAAATGTGATATTTTATAATTACTCTTATGGCTGTTATAAAGGTTTCAAAGGTTCAATACAGTGGTTTAAATTTCAAATCGTTTGCACTTATAGATAATAACGGTGATATTCGAATAGCCCCTTCATTATTTCTTGCCAATTTATCTCTTAATGGTCATTCTCAAGAAACAATTTCAAACTACTCATATCGGTTAGATAATTTTCTCAAGGTTCTTGATGATGCAAAGCTAGATTTTATTAATGTCGAGCAATTACATATCGACATATATTTAAACAAATATTTAAACAATCACTTAGATTTAGAGTTTTCATCAATTAAAGGCCATATAGCTTGTTTAACCAGGTTCTTTAAATACCTATATGAGTTTGGGTTTACTTCTCGCCCTAACGATTTTATATATCGTGTCACAGATAACGATACCGGCTATCAAATAAAAGCTAATACCAGAAAAAAAATAAAACTTATTGAACATTATCTAACGCGGAAAAGATTTGATGAATTGCTTTGTTATGTAGACTCCAGTGATGATTTCATCAATGAAAGAAACGAATTAATTCTTCACATCGGCTTTCATATGGGGCTAAGAGCTAGTGAAGTAGTTGATAAAAGAAATCTTATCTTAACAAAACTTATAAACAAATATACGGGCTTTGTAGTTGATAAAATCGATATTATTGGTAAAGGAGAAAAACTACGTCAAGTTTTAGTTCCGCCTAAACTTAAATCAAAAATTCAGTCATTTGTAGATGGTAGAAGAAAAAAAATACCTGGAAATCTACTTATCTGTGCTAAAGATGGCAGCCCTCTAAACAAAAGTTTCGCATCAAGTGTTTTTAGAAAAGTGGCATCAGCGTCTAGAAAGCCATATTTAAAGTCTCGAACATTTCATTCACTTAGACATACCTTTGCAACTAACTGTGTTATTGAATGCCATAAAAATGGCCATGACCCATGGACTGTATTACCAGACAGAATGGGTCATGCAAAAAAGGAAACCACCCTTTTATATGTTTTCTTTGAGGCTGTTTTGAATAGTCGCCATTCGCTAATTAAAAAACTGTCTGTCAAACACAAAAGCATATTTACAAAAAATAAAAATATCAGCCAAGGAATTGATGTTGGAATTCTCTCTTAAAGAAGCAATTAAAAATGCAGGTAAAGTTTCTGCGATAAAAAGGACTGATGAGTTTGTATTTATTGCTGAATCTTTAGTGAATGATTCAAAGACAGCTAAAAGAATTGAGTTGCCCTCCGACATGAAAGGCAATGTGGTACTTAACGCATATTGCTTGTTCTCAAGCTCTCCGGATTTCATCAATTTATCTGCATCAAGTCAAAAGCAGTATGCTGCAACTTTGAATCGCCTAGTGGAATTCTTTAAGCAACACGATGGTGCTAGTACAAGTGATGACAAGGTGATTTCTGTTCATTATTTATATTATTCAAGTAAAACGCTAAACCGTTCGCGAGAGGCGACTGTAGGAGACATTTCACGCGTAAAATGTGCCCTAAAATACGCATGCGATCATAAGTTTCATTTCAAAAAAGACGCAGATAGGCTTGAAGTTATTTTTCAAGATATTCCAAAATTTGGTAAGTCTGTATCTCAGCCAAAACCAACACTGATGAAGGTGTTTCAATCTGACTTTACTGATACTGAAATTATCGAGTCACTTAGGCATGTACTGACTTGGTTTTGTCTTTATATGAAAGACATAAGAACCAAGTTTTTACTAAAAAACGAAGATTTAGCCAAGCAAATATTCCATGATTGTGATGATGGTAAGAGTGTTTGGCAAAATAATGTGATGAAGATGACGAACAGCGGTGGGCTGGGAAATACTATCGCTAATAGGGTTAATGGCTATTACTTAAGAGCTATGTTGGACATGAAAGATCCATTACTCAATGAGATGTTGTTAATGTCCCAAAGAGAGTTTGCTAGAAGGTACTCTAAAAGTGAACGCTTCACTCCAGCTCAAGTACAGAGCGAGTTAGAAGCAATGTTTACAACAGAGAGTAGTTTAAAAAGAGCTCAAAATGATATCGACAGGACGAACTTTACCCGTCCCAGATATAGGTCCGTTCTTGTACCTAATAAAACATTTAATGGCATGAGGCAGTCAGTTTTTCCAATTGGCTTTATGTTCACTAGTTCTTTGTCAGAGCGAAGAGCGTTAAGCTGGTTGATGGCTTCAGATAGGGTTCAGTCATCTGGATTTGATAGATTAACATTGAAGGATGGTTTTTTATTTGATGGTGTTGATGAGTCTGGTGCAGCATCAAAACTGCAAATCAAATTTCCCAAAATAAGGAGTAAAAGTCGAGAGTTCCTATCCCCAATTTACGCTAAAGGTGAAGATTTTCTTTTTGATGTATACATGCATTTATACCAGCTCAGAATACAATCAGAGTCAATATTTACAATCCAAGAAAGGCCAGGATTTGCAATGCCTACAAAAAGTAATGTGCTTTACAACCGACCTTTGAGCACTTTATCTCAAACAACTGCCTTACCTCTTTGTGCACTGGGACTAAAGGGAACCCAGATCAATAAGTTCTGTAGAGAGAATGTTGCAAATTCTGAACCTTTCCTTTCGATACTTGAGCAGTCTACTGAGTCAGGAACAGCGTACTTAAAGATTAAAAATAAAAAAACTGGGGAAGCCAACTTTTGTGATTATAAATCGATTACTATGGATTTGATTGCCCAAACAAGAGCTGTTTTGGAGGATGAGGAATCAGATGACGAGCATGTATCAGCTGAATCATCAGCACATAGTCTCGATACACATAAAGACGTATATATAGATCGCTCCGACATATCACAAAAAACGGATGCCGATATCCATAATTTTGCCAGCAAGGTTGGGGGTGAGTTATATAAATTAGCGAAAGAAATGGGCGAATTAAAAAGAAATGAGCCTAATTATCACCGATCTAGGGTCATGGAAAAGTTAGAGCTTTCGACACCATCAGTTAAAAATTTAAGTGGCTCATCTGAATTAACCAAAATGCTCAGCATAGCCAAGAAGAGTAGATTAGGGGTTAGTCTTTTTGATGAACTTAGAACTTTTAACGACAAAATAATTATCGACCATCCTTTATGTGCTGCACTGATTATAAAAACACGAAAACATATTGAAAACATTCGTAACCAACTAGAAAAAGGCTCTCCAAAAGTAAAGGTTGCAAATACACACTTAATTTATCTTAATTCTCTTTTAGATGGCTTCCATAGCAAAACAGTCAAGGAAGGAGAAGAAATTGCTCACTCATTAAAACTACCTGTTAATAAGGATTTATTACATGAATGTAATTCTGGTCAGTGATATTAAAGAAGAGGACTTACTGCCAGAAGATGGGTTTGCTGAAATAAACACCATGAAATGCAGGAGTTGGAACTTTTATGATTCAGAAAATTTAAAAGAGACCACTTTGAATTGGGATAGCTTGAACTATCCTAGACACACTGAAATCACCTTTAAGGAGGTGTTAAGAGCTCTCCATGGAGCCAGTGTGCGAGTTTCTGGTCCTCTATATGGTCGGACCAAAACGATTAAAAATAGGGTTTCAGCCCTTAAAAAGATCTTTAATAGCAAGACGAAACTATTTGGCCCAGACACATTATTTGGAACCTTGTCACTCAATAATTTTGCTTCGATCGTACAAGATATCGCAACAAAACATAATGGAGAACTCTGGACTGGAGGAACGGTAGAGCAAGTAATTGCCATCCTAAAACAAATGAAAGACTATTCTCGTCAGGAAAAAATAACTGACGGAATAGTTTGTGACTTCCCTAAGAAAAAAATAACCGACTGTTTCCTTAAAGCGTACGTTGAAAGTAAAGGGGTATGCTACAACAAATGGTTAACTAGAGGAACCTGGCATAATTTGCCCATAGATGTGGCTCTTTTATTTCTTAACGACATGCTGGAAATTATAGAATCGCCTACGGCTAATTTTTTGGTTGACTATTTTAAGTTTCAACGTTCTCAATATAGTGTTGTTGTAAGTGATTTTTTCAAACCAGGAGCATTTAAGCAGGTATTCCTAGTGGCCGTAGAGGAAGTAGTTAGTAACCCTAGTGCCAGTACGAAGTCCAATATTCATCGATTAGCAAAATTATTCTCTGATCACGGTTTTATGGATCAAGAAAACGATGATATTCACTTTTACCCTGGAATGTTTACTGATGAAGGACAAGTTATTAAAGGAGCTTGCCTTGTTGTTTTTACAATTTTATCAGGGGGCAGAATTTCTGAAGTAAACTCAGTTAGATTTGCTGGCATGGAAGTAAAAAATAATGAAGCTTTCTTTTACAGTAGGCTTAAGAAAAATGACAATGGCATGGGTAGGAAACGGTCTTGTAGTAAAGAAGCCCTAAAAGCTATTAATATAGCCTCGAATATTAGTTACTTACCACCACAAGAGGACGTCTCGCCATTTAGTTCAACGCATATTCCTTCTATTCAAAAAGCACTTAAAAAACAAAAAAGACATTTACCAAGCGCTGATACGACAGCTAAAAGAATTACCCGTATTTATGAGCGTTGGGCTGAAGGTAATTCTGAAATTGATGGAATTCCAGAGACAAGCTCTCCTCATGCCTTGCGTCATATTTTTGCTGCCATTGCCCTCTATCGATTTAAAGGTAATGTTAGAGAATCTATTCGGAGACATTTTGGCCATTCCAGTGAATCAAGTTTTACTAAGTCATATGTAAAAAATAAACTCGATGAAGAAATAATATCTGCCACTGAATCAAGTTATTTTAAAGAGCTGGCAAATGAAATTAGTTCAGATGATTCCGAGTTTTATGCTGCTGTTATCAAGCGTATTAGAGAAAGAGTCAGTGAAGAGCATGTCTTTAAGTCCATAGATGAAGTTGGTGACTATATCGCTGAACAAGCTTTAGACACCATAATCATAACAGGCCATGAATTTGGATATTCAGTTTCATGGCTAGAAGATGAGGCTATTACAACAGACCTTCATCATTTATCACCAGACTCTGATTCTGCTGAAATTGTAAGAATTGGCATTCATCATCAAAACCTAATTGACAACATAAGTGACCCATTTGTTAGAGAAGCATCATTAAATATTGTTTCAATTTGCGAGTATATGCTGGAAGAGTTAGAAGTTAATCTTGAAGAGTTAAACTATGAGTAAATTTCAGTTAGATAATTTTATTTCTAAAACCGGGAATGTTGAAAAAAGCGATCCTTTTCCAGACTTCATTGAAAGCGAACTTAAAGACAACTTAATTAGTTGGTTATCTAGTGCGACTGACAAACAGTCTAAAAGCCTGAACGTCGTGCTTGAAACCTATCACGAAATAATAAGTAAAATAGAGAAGAAAATTGATTTAAAAATAAATGAAAGAAAAATTATTCTCTCTAGAGTTGCTGAAATCGCCAGAGTTGATAAAAGTAATCTAACAGAAAGAAGAACCCCTGAGTTATGTGCTTTAGTGCGCGAACTTAATATTGAGATCCAAAGGTTATGGAAACTAACATCTAGAAAATCCAAGACCACTCAGTTAACAAAAAATGAATTAGCACAAGAGCTGACAAGAGTAAAAAGGGAACTGGCCAACGAGAGAGATAAAAATATAGGAAAGATACTTACAGCTCTCTTAAACAATAGTATTTACAGTGAAAAAAAAACTCTTGCAGATAAAAATGCACAACTGGAAAATGAAGTTATAGAGCTACAAAAGCAAAATGCTCAGCTTAAGGTTTTGCTGAAAAGCCACAACTTAAAAATTGTGAAAAACTAAGGCAGTAATTCATGGCTAACGGACAACAAAAAGCACAGCAAACACTCGAAGCTTTTGAACTGTGGGTTTCGACTCAATCCAATCACGATTTCACTCAGCTAATCTACAGAGGGCAACTCAATCGCGGCGAAATAGCCAAAGCCATCGTTTGTGGTAAATCAGCTCTCAATCAGAACCCAGCGCTTAAAACAGCTCTTGGTAACTTGGAAGATAGGCTTCGCGAGGAAGGTGTGTTACCTCCCTTAACAGTAAGTGCAAAAGAAGAGTCATGCAAACCCAAGCAATACGACAACACTACTCATAAAAGGCATCTTGAGTCGAAAAGGCTCTCGGTTATTGAAGCCGAGAATATTGAACTGAAAGCTAAAATTAAAGAGTTAGAATCTAAGCTTGAGCGTTTTGGTGAGTTATCCGACACCATGTATGAAATGGGGTTTATGCCACGATGAATACAGAGTTTTTTCGAGTAACTAGCATACGGTTTGATAACGCTAAACATGTCATTTTCATGGGCATACCGCTCAAAAAAAATAGCTATAAAATGAACAGTGGCAAGTACACCGTTTCTGTCAAAGCTTGTCCCGATAGCCTCCCCGTGAACCCAGCCATTGGTCAACATTGGGAAGTTAAAGGTGTAAAAACCTTAAGTGAGTATGAGAACAATGGTTATGTCATGAAACAGCATGTTTTTGACTCACCGATTGAAGTAAAATGCTCTCTTCCTGAAAGTGGTGAACAGCTCATCAACTTCATAGCCAACGAAAAAGACTTCATAGGTATCGGTGAAAGTAAAGCCAGGAAGTTGTGGAATGCGTTGGGGAGTGATTTTCATCAGCTTGCTAAGAAAGACACAACAGAATCGAGAAGTAGGTTTAGCGGCCTTCTGAGCGAAGTGTCCATCAACGCACTTTATAAAGGCTATGCTAAATATACTAATTTAAGTGCATGTAACTGGATGTCAGAACAGAATATACCTTTTTCTATTCAACAGCGTTTGCTTAAGTATCATAACGAAAACTCAATCACTGCCATTAAGGATAATCCGTATCTATTGATCGGTTTTGGCATGTCATTTGAAAATGCGGATAGACTCGCTATTAACATCCTCGACCGTGAAGAAGACGAACCAAAACGCCTAAGCGCAGCGTTAGAAGTTGCAATCCGCAAACAAATAGAACTGGGCCATACTTTTACAAAACAGAACGAACTTAAACCAAAACTTATGGCTATTTTGAATAACCAAGAGTTGTGCTCAAAAGCATTAAAAGCTGGGCATAATAAAGCTCAGTATATTTTAAATCCTAAATTAGGCACATATCATCCAACCGCACAGCTATTGATGGAAAATGTCGTTGCTAAACGCCTAATAAAACTAGCTAGCCAAAACAATTTACGTGATGAATATACTAACTCAGCATATTGCTTTGCCGTAAACCAACTGCCTTATGCGTTAACAAAAAAACAAATTGAAGCAATTACAACATGTTTGGACAATGCAGTAAGTTGTATAACAGGTGGAGCCGGAACCGGAAAAACAACTGTTCTCAGAACAGCACTTAGGGCTTACCATAAATTAGGATATGAAATTCACGCTGTGGCACTGAGCGGGAGAGCAGCAATGCGGCTTCATGAATCAATCGGGTTTTTGACTTCAACCATTGCTAAACTATTTCGTGAAGCGCCTATAGAACCCAGTGATGAACAACCAAAACATCTACTTGTTATTGATGAAGCCAGCATGATTGACTTACCCACTATGTACCGTTTGGTTAATCATGTTCACCCAACGGTTCATATAATCTTCACTGGTGATCCTGATCAACTTCCACCGATAGGCTGCGGTAAGGTCCTAGCCGATATTGTTCTATCACAAAGCATTGCTAATACGATGCTGGATATTGTTAAACGCCAGGATGGGTCAACAGGTATCCCTGAATATTCAAAGTATATTAACCAAGGTATAGTACCTGAAAACTTAAGCTTTGGAGCCGTACATTTTCATGAAACCCCTAAGCAACACATAGCTAATGTATGCTGCGAATTATATTTAGAGTCTTCGTATAATAGCCGTGTAATGGCACCAACAAAAAAATTGGTTCAAGACATCAATAATCAAATTCAAGATACTGTCAATGAACATGGCGAGCAATTAAAATTTAACCTTCAAGGGGACGAATTTTATGTAAAATTAAGAGTTAATGATCAAATACTGTTTACTCAGAATTTATATGACAAAGGAGTAAATAATGGCTCTCTTGGAGAGCTTTCTTCAGTTACCAATGCAGGTGACTGCTTTGGTGAGGTTACATTAGATACAGGTGATAAAGTCGAAATTACACAACCAGTACTCGATTGTATGGAGCTTGGTTATGCCATCACCCTCCATAAGGCTCAAGGCTCTCAATTTCCTAGAGTAATCATAGCACTTCAACAAGGTCGAATTGTTGACAGAGCATGGCTTTATACAGCAATAACTCGTGCTGAGAGTGAAATACACTTAGTAGGCTCAGCAACTGATTTTAAACTAATCACTAAGTCACCTAGCAATTCAAACAGCAGAAATAGCTTTCTCTGTGAAATTTTGCGTGATCAAGGAAATTGAGGCTAATTATTATTTCTCAAAGCAAATATTAAGAAGAGATCTTGGCTGATCAAACCTCTTTGTTCGCTTTAAAGCTCTGCGCTTGCTCAAATATTTCTTTATACACTTCATCGCGGCTGATTGGTGGGTATTTAAATTTAGCGAGTATTAAAATCAGCTCTACTTTGAGCGATGATTTAATGTCGTCGCGGTGGTTCCAATCAACAAATTTTACTTTGTCGTCTACAATTACTTTTACCGCTTGAGCAAGCTCAATTAGCTTATCTTCGGGGTAGTCAAAGTCGTATTTAACTGCAAGTGCTTTTAATGCGTCGTAAAAGCCTTTTTCTTCAATATCTATACCTAGCTCGTCGCCTGCGTTCATTTCGTCGCGTACGCTGTAAATCATATCAACCATGCTTTCTGAAAAGTCATCAAGTACGCTACTTACCAGTACGTCATCTTCTTTTCGCTCGTTGTAGCGCTGTACTAGCGATTCAAAGCGTTTAGTAAAGTCGATACCTTGAGTTTGGTTCACTTTTTTAAGCTCGCCTATGGCTTTAGCTAACATTTGTTGCAGTATTTTAATTTTGGTATTGGGGAGTTTTATTTTTTCTATTTTAGCAATGTAGTCGTCATTAAAAATGTCGATTTCACCGCCGTCTTCATTACCGAGTTTAAATACTTCTTCTACGCCGTCGCTTTGTAGGGCTTCGCTTATCATTTCACGTACTTTGGCGTTCATTTGCGCGGTATCGGGCGCTTCACCTTTGGTTAACTTGTAAATAATGGAGCGAATGGCAAGGTAAAAATGAATGTGGTTACGCTCACTCTCGTTTATTTTTTCGCTACCGCAACATACATCGTAAGCGGCTTTTAAACGCTTAACTAAATCCATAAAGCGCTTTTGGCGTTTTTCGGTAATAAGTGCAAACTCAGCGGCGTGGTTTAAACAATTAAGTTGGGCAACGGCTTCACCGGTAAAGTATGGGCTGCTGTCAAATTTATGAAATAGCTGTGCAAGTAGTGCTAAGTGGTTTTTTACTTCAATAACCGAGGCGGTAATATCTTCAAAGTTGGTTTCGTCAGTTTTTGAATACTGCGCTAACGCCTTGTTCATCTCAGATTTAATGCCAATGTAGTCAACCACTAGGCCTTTATCTTTGCCTTCAAACTGGCGATTAACGCGCGAAATAGTTTGTATTAAGCTGTGCTTTTGCAGTGGCTTATCTATGTACATGGTATCTAAAAATGGCACGTCAAAACCGGTTAACCACATATCGACCACTATGGCTATTTTAAAGTTTGAGTTTTTATTTTTAAATTGCTTATCAAGCTCTTTACGCTCGTCTTTACTGCCAAGTAAATTATATAGGCGTTCAACGTCGTCTTTGCCACGCGTCATCACCATTTTTACTTTTTCAGAAGGGGCTGCAATACGGCCTTCGCTAATAGCGCGCTTTCGCTCGGTATCTGATAGTTTTTGCGCGTCATCAGTATCTACTACATCAAACCAATGTGGGCGTAGTTCTTCTAGTTCTTGATACAGCTGATAGGCAATACCTCGCGAGCTACACACAAACATCGCCTTTCCTGCGACCGTAGAGCCTTCCTCAACGCGTTTTTCATAATGTTCAACAAAGTCCCTTGCTAACACTTTAATGCGGTCAGGATCGCCTAGAATGCTATTCATGTTAGCAGTGGCTTTTTTACTGTCTTCTATTTGCAGCTCGTTACTGCCTGCATCGGCGCATTCTTTGTAATAAGCTTCAATTTCAGCCAGCTTGCTATTGTTTAAACACACCTTAGCGGCGCGGCCTTCGTAAACAATGCGTACGGTTATTTCATCTTTAACCGACTCAGTCATGGTGTACGAGTCAACTACTTCACCAAACACGTCCAGCGTGGCGTCTACTGGCGTGCCAGTAAAACCAACATAGGTGGCGTTTGGCAGTGAGTCGTGCAGGTACTTTGCAAAACCGAAGGTCTTTTTCACCCCCTTTTCTGTAATGGTAATTTTTTGATCAAGATTAACTTGGCTACGATGCGCCTCATCAGAAATACAAATAACATTAGTGCGATCAGTTAAAAGCTGGGTGTCTTCGGTAAACTTATGAATAGTCGTTAAAAATACACCACCACTGTTACGGCCTTCTAGTAATTCACGTAAGTGAGTACGGCTGGTAACAGTTTTTACCGTGTCGTCGCCAATGTAAGTTTTAGCATTACCAAATTGCTGCGAAAGCTGGTCGTCTAAATCGGTTCGGTCGGTAATTAAAATAATGGTGGGGCTTTTAAGTTCAACGCTTTTCATCAACAAACGTGTTAAAAACTGCATGGTGTAACTTTTACCGCACCCTGTTGCGCCAAAGTAGGTACCGCCTTTACCATCACCTTGTGGTTTTAAATGCCGTTTTATATTTTCGAATAGCTTATTAGCCGCATAATATTGCGGGTAACGCGGCACAATTTTTATCTCTTTTTTGCCAGCGTTTTTATTATCAGAATCGGGGAAGAACACAAAATTGCGCATTACATCGCGCAGGCGAGCTTTATCAAACAAGCCCTGCAATAAAGTATGTAACGAGTTAATACCCTCCTGCGCTGTCAGCTCTTGCCCCGTTACTTTTCCCCACGAGTAAAAAAACTGATAAGGCGCAAATAAGTTACCCATTTTATTGTTTACGCCATCGCTTATAACGCACAAGGTATTAAACACAAATAACTGCGGAATAGCGCGCCTGTACCGCACCGTTAACTGCTCATACGCTTCAAAAATAGGGGCTTGTTCGCGTATTGCGCTTTTAAATTCAAACACCACCAATGGCAAGCCATTTACATATAAAATGCCATCGGGAATACGCAGTTCAATGTTGTCGTAACTTGTGGGGCTTTCTATTTCTAACTGAGTAACAAAGCGATAAATATTATCGTCTTGCAGGTAAGTAACGCTTGCTTCATTCACATTATCGAGAGCCATATTATCCAAAGCTGCCATAGCATTCCCTGCTATTAGGCTACTTTTAATACCTTGCTCAACATTGTCGTAATCAAGCAGCTGAATATACAAATCTTTTTGCGCTGCACTGCCTGCTACCCTCCCACGCTCGCGGCTCAGTAAAAAGCCGTCACTTAGCCACTTACAAAAGGTTTTATTGCTCTCGTATAAATCACTGGCTGGCAGCTTTTCAAGCTTTGCAATAATTGAGTCTACTTCACCCGTTGTAATATTATTTTTAGCATAGCGCGTGGTTAAAAAAGCACGCAAGTCTTCTTTTATCAGCACGTCACTATTATTGCGGCTTAGCTCACCACCTAACAAATGCGGGTAGCCTTGTTCACCTAATAACTCAACCACCGCTTGTTCTAATTTAGCTTCAGTAAATTTCATCAAACATCCTTATTCTTTTTATATTGGCCTTTAAACGACTAGCTAAGTTTAATCTACTACTTTTTCATCAGTGACTACATCGGGAATTTGCAATTCGCCTGAGATGAGCTTGGGTAGCAAATAATCCCTCGTCTCAGTCAATGTATTAATTTCTTGGACACAAGCAGTAATACGTTTGTAATACATTTTTGTTACTTCTGTATAAGCCTCTACAGCCTTTTTTGATGGAATAACTAGCTGTATACTCTTAAATGTTTTTTTACTTATCTCCGCAAACGTTGTACCACCAGAAATACCTTTAATTTCATCCATCACAGAGTCTAGCCATTGGATGGTATATTCGGAACTTAATGTTTTAGCATCAGTAATTGCTATGTAACCTTGGTTGATCGCAACAGGTACTTTCGCCAACGCCAAATAACCAACAGGCGCTCTTGATGACATTAAAACAGTATCAATAGGTAATAAACCTGATGTTATTTTTTTTAATCCCGCAGGAGTTATTTTTCGGCTTGTATCAAGCATTATTTTTGTAGTGTTACCTGATAAGTCTTTGGGTGAGGTCCAGTGTATCTCCCCATCTTCCCAAAAATCTGGATTTTTTGTACTTGGTGTTGAACCACCTTTTACCACAAACTCATCCTCTACTGAAGATGCACTCCACCCCTTTGGTATCCAGCCTAGTTGTTCGTTGTGTTCGAACTCATTAGGGAAGTGGGCGTGGGTGTTGGCGTGTTGCGCTAATATTTTAGGGTTGGCGCTCACGTTTGCTTTAACGGGTGTTTCAGCGGTTTTACCTAATATTTGCACTGCTGCTTGTGTTGCTTCTTTTGTTGGTGAGAGTGCTTGCAATTCGTGAGCGAGTGCAATGAGTGACGCTTTGCATTCGGCCGCATTTTCTAAACTGTTCAGTACCGCTAAGCGACGCTGCGCTTTTAGTTTTAAATTGTCAGGCAAGCGGTTTTCAAGGCTTTCTAACTTAAAATCAACGCTCGCAAGTAGGTTGTCGAACACAGGATCAAAATCAACAAACCAGCTTTTAAATAGCGCCTGCGCCATTTGTTCTAAGGTGTTGTTGGTTTTTTTGTTTAGTTCTATTTTAGAATCAATTTTATCCAAAATTTGAACAACATTATCTTGGTAAGCTCTAGGGACTTTAGGGATCTCAAGCGACTTAATATTATAAAGTGGTAATTTACCTTGCGCTGAGCCTACTTTCCTTGAGATTATTTCATTTTGTCCAATAGATGAATTTAAATAATAATAAATATAACGTGGATTAAAATCAGAACTAACATTAGTAATTCTTGCAGCATTTTCAGTTAAATTTACCCCACTCCATTTCGAATCAATATAAAACACCATACCGATTGTATGTCCTACAATAGCAAGACATATATCATCAGTGTCTACAATATACCGACTGATTTTTTCCTGAGTCTTTGGTAGTAAAAACTTTAGATTTTCAGAGTCAACTCTTCCATTCGAAACATCTACCAAACGAATATATGGAAACTCTGTTCGATGCTCAACTAACTCATTCCCTTTCGGTAATCTTTTTCCACTTTTAACTTCTGCAATATCTTCAATTGAAACAAATGGCCAATCACTCCCCATAACCCAACGCCTCCAAATTCTTACGAATCGCTTTATCAAGCTCATCGCTTTGGTTCATTTGGCTATAAAGGGTTTGACTAAGTTCAGTCATTTTGGTTTCGAACGGGATGCCGTCATCTACAATATCGGCAGCGCCGACATAGCGCCCAGGGGTAAGTACGTAGTCGTTCGCTTTAATATCGGCAAGGGTGGCTGATTTACAGTAACCGGCGATATCTTGGTACTCTTGATCTGTATCTAAGCTTAGCTCTTCGCCGCGCCATATATGGTAGGTTTCGGTTATTTTAACTATGTCGTCGTTAGTTAGCTCTTTTAGGGTACGGTTAACCATAGAGCCCATTTCGCGGGCGTCTATAAATAGCGTTTCGCCTTGGCGGTCGCGGCGTTTTAGTAGGCCTTTTTCGTTATTACCGTGTTTGTCTTTACTTATAAACCATAAACACACCGGAATTTGTGTGGTATAAAACAGCTGCCCAGGTAGGGCTATCATACAATCGACTAAATCGTTTTCGATTATTTTTTGGCGAATATCGCCCTCGCCACTGGTGTTAGAACTCATTGAGCCATTAGCCAGTACAAAGCCAGCGGTGCCATGCTCGCTGAGCTTTGAGATCATATGCATGATCCACGCATAGTTGGCATTACCGGTAGGCGGTGTTGGGTAACCGGCCCAACGGGCATCGTCGACTAGTTCGTTATCGGCGCGCCACTGTTTTTGGTTAAATGGTGGGTTTGCCATAATGTAATCGGCTTTTAGGTCAGGGTGTTGATCTTTAAAAAAGGTATCGCCTGCTATATCACCCAAGTTGCCCGAAATACCACGTACGGCAAGGTTCATTTTAGCCAGTTTGTAGGTAGTATTAGTGTACTCTTGCCCGTAAATAGACACATTTTTTTGGTTACCGTTATGGCTATTTATAAACTTAAGCGATTGCACAAACATACCGCCCGAACCACAACATGGGTCGTAAATTTTGCCTTCGAATGGTTCTATCATATCGGCTATTAGAGTAACAATTGATTTTGGCGTATAGAACTCGCCCCCGCCTTTACCTTCAGAGGCGGCAAATTTACCTAAAAAGTATTCGTACACACGGCCAACTAAGTCTTCTTCTGTTTTTTCGTTTTGGTTGGCAATAGTGTCGATATTATTAATGGTGTCGATAAGCGCTGAGAGCTTACTCACATCAAGCCCTAAGCGTGAAAAGTAGTTATCGGGCAATGCGCCGGCGAGTGACTTATTGTTTTTTTCTACCGCGTGCAGTGCGGTATCTATTTTAACGGCAATATCGCCTTGCTTAGCGTTGGCTTGAATGTACGACCAGCGTGCATCTTCTGGGAGATAAAACACGTTATCCATCGCATAAAAGTCGACCATGTCGATGTATTCATCGCCATATTCGCTGGCAATGGCTTTTTTACGCCCTTCAAATTTATCACTAATAAATTTAAGAAAGATTAAGCTTAAAACAATGTGCTTATACTCGGCTGACTCAACACTTCCGCGCAGCTTATTGGCGGCGTCCCAAAGGGATTCTTCAAACCCGACTTGTGTTTTTTTTGCGGCTTTTTTTGGTGCAGGCTTTTTTGATACAGCGTCCATGTGGTCTCTCTTTGCAAGAATATCAATATAAATTATTGGCTTATCATACCGCAAAGGTCGTGGTTTTTTGAGCGTTAATTAGTAATAAATTGGTATTAAAAAGAAAGGTGTAATATTACTGCTAGGTAGAAATAATACACATGGGCGACTAAATTACTTTTCTTCATAGCCCTTAGCTGAAGAAATGACCCATGAATACTCAGAGCCATTTCCAGCTGGAATTATATCAAAACCAAAGCTTTTGCTTGTTAAGGGGGGAATGTTAACCTCATCAATATAATATCTTGACGTTTTGCTTTTTCCATTCGTAGTTGTAATTTTAACTTTTAATTCTGTAACTGTAATTGATTCATTACCATTGTAAATATTGCCGGAATAATAATTTGAATAACCTAAACTTGCACGACCGGTTAAGTTTAACCGTTCTTTAACTTCAAGTTGTTTAATTTCTTTATGCGTCGTTTGCTTTTTATTTTTATCGTAACAAGACCTATGGATTAACTTAGCGCCAACATCACTTTTAACGCCTTTCATATTCTCAAGAATACATTCATCATAAGTTGCGGGCTTTCTATCACAGCCCAATAGAAATAAAGTAACTAGTATTAAAGGGATAATTCTCATAAACATCCTTATTCATATGATAAATAAACTAAAAATTTTTCTCGAATTACAAGATTTACTATTCTGATTCTAGTAGTTGAATTAGTTTTCGCTTGCCTTCTTCATCTAGCTTTTCGATTAAACACGCAAGAGTTGCGCTTTCTTCTGACTCACAAAAAAAGTAATTTACGGGAACATTTAGCTCGGTTGCTAGCTTTTTTAGAGTAGCTAAGTCGGGCATATGGCGACCCGTTTCGTAATGGTTCATTCTGCCACTGGCTGAACTTGGGTCCATCCCTATTTTAATACCTAACTCTTTTTGGCTTATCTTCATTCGCTTTCGAGCCTCTTTAAGACGCTCTGTAAAAAAGGATTTAACCTGCACCGTTGCTTCATCTTGGTAACTCTCACATTTAAATGATTGTCTAGCTTTTACATGAGCATGTATACTTAGGAATCCTAAGTTTATGGTTGATAGTAAGGTTTAGCAATGATTAAGAAAGCGAATATGAATGTATTTTTACATTTTCTCTTGGTAATCAAGCAGATGGATAAATTTACTGTAACAGAAGCTAAAGAGGGGTTATTACGTGAACAGCCTACGTTTACCGATGCGGTAGAAACCCGAAAGTTTATATATCGTCAATTAACTCGCAATGTTGCAAAAGGACTTTTAAAACGAACCAACAAATTAAACAAGGGAGTTAAGGAAGTTATTTATTCAAAAACAGAGCTATTTCTGAGCTTGGAAATAGTGCCGATTTCAAGAGGAAGTAGAACAAGCGAAATAAATACCCTCAAAAATGTCTCGACCGAAAAAGTTAAGGTTATTGAATACCAAGAAGAGCTTCAAAGAGATTTATCAATGCACGAGGTTGATTTAAAAATAGTGCTTGAAGAAGCTAAAGAGTACAAGCGTCTTTCATTACATTACCCGGAGTTATATGAAAAACTTAAACAGCATCATACTCAGGCTAAGAAGAAATCGATTAAATTACTTGGCAAAATAAATGCTTTGCAGACTTTACTGGATAATAAAATAACGGAAAAGCAGCCACATTAATGGCTTGGCTAACAGTCTGCTTATCGGCAGTTAAAAACATTATTCTTAAAACTATAAACACTTTTTTGTTTGGCTACACCGGTGATCATACACACAAAAGGTGGGATTGTTGCACAGCGTGAGATTTATGACCGATTTAAAGTAGCAAAAATGGCTTTTTAATTGAACAAGCTATTCGAATATATCAAATTAGAATCAGGATAATACCTAGACAACAATGTGTAAATAACCACCGTCGGCTGAGTGCCATTTCCTGACGTTCGTAACGACTCGTTAAAAGCCAACTGTTTTTGTCCTTTTAAACGACTTCTTAGCAGTTGACTTTACCTAGGTTCGCCTGCCTTTATTAACGTGTGCCGCTCATCTGTCCATGAGAATTCCGATAGTGCAAGAAAAACGGCATTGTACTTTTTTAATTTTTCAACAGATTCTAATGAAAAACAGCCTCCAACAACTATTAAAGTATCTTGGCTCGGCTCTCCAAACTTTTTATCACATCTTTTCTATCATGTGGAAAAGTAATCAAAGTACATTTTTCAGAAAACTGAGATTCACAAGCTGCCGCTAAGCTCTTGTAGTCAGTTGGTACACGCTCTTTAATAATATGTGCTTCAATGCTTCTAATTATGCGAAATTTCATATCGACTGCTAACGCCCGCATAAACTGCGGAACATGTTGGACGCTTTTTTGCGTCATTTTCTTTTAAGCAAAAAATCGGACAATGTGGGACGTCAGATTTAATGCGCTTGTTAAACTTATAATCGGGTTTGCTCATCTTTCGCTGTTAGTTTCTCAGAATGCTTGATGATTTCTGTGGGAAGTCCAGTTGTGCAGTACAAAAGCCTAACAAACAGAAATCCACATACTTTGCCTAATTTGACAGTAACGTATTAGACCATCAGATCTAACACGTTTCTGTCCAACAACGAGTTTACCCGACCGTCAGCTTATAGCTCATACCCGAATTCTTTTGTAGCGAGCTAAGCTTAAAACTCCATAAACACCGGAGTACAACTAATGCACCAGTTAACTATATATCAGCCTAAAGAGCCTTGGAATAAAAATAAGCTTGTAGGACAAAAGTTACCTCTAAAATTACAGCAAATATGGGCTATCCGAATACGACTGGAACTTTTTCATAAAATAAGAGATCTAGCACTATTTAATCTAGCCATAGATAGCAAACTAAGAGGGTGTGATTTAGTTTCACTAAAAGTTAATGACATTGCACATGGTAAAGCAATCCAATCACGGGCAATAGTCGTTCAAAAAAAGACTGGTATGCCTGTTCAATTTGAAATTACTGGAAATACAAGGAAATCAATTGTGGCGCTCATAGAGCAATTTACTCTCAATTCTTATGATTACTTGTTTAAGTCACGAATTCATTCCTCTGAACACCTTTCAACCCGTCAATATGGACGTATAGTTGACTCTTGGGTCACCTCAATTGGGTTAGATAAGACTCAATATGGCACTCATTCAATGAGACGTACCAAACCATCACTAATTTACAAAAAAACTAAAAATTTAAGAGCCTGTCAGCTTCTACTTGGCCATAGAAAACTAGAGAGCACTGTCAGGTACTTGGGAATAGAAGTTGATGATGCGTTAGAAGTATCAGAACAGATCGATGCTTAAATTTGAACCTAAGCCAGACTCGAAGTTAGAGTCTGGCACGTGCCATAAT